>VBWA01000034.1:61714-62168 GCA_006218025.1 Rhodocyclaceae bacterium
CCGAGAGATCGACCGCCCCTGTGCCGGTCTTGCCAAACACCACGTAGCTGCGGCCGGCATCGGTGCCGGCGGCGGGGTCGCTCCGATGCGCCCCGACGATCAGATCACTCAACCCGTCGCCGTTCACGTCCCCGGCGCTGGCGACGATGTAGCCGCTGCGGTCATTCGCACACTGCCCGTTGATGACGAAGCCGCCGCTGCCGCTGTCCACCGCGGCGAGGTCGATGGCGCCCCCCGTCGTCTTGCCGAACACCACGTAGCTGCGGCCGGCACTGCTGCCGGCGGCAGGGTCGCTGTACTTCGCCCCGACGATCAGGTCACTCAACCCGTCGCCGTTCACGTCCCCGGCGCTGGCGACACTCCAGCCGCTGCGGTCATTCGCGCACTGCCCGTCAATGACGAAGCCGCCGTAGCCACTGGCCACAGCCGAGAGATCGACCGCCCCTGTGCCGGT
>VBWA01000117.1 GCA_006218025.1 Rhodocyclaceae bacterium
CTAGTGTCCTGTCTCTCAAATATTGACTATTATTGGTTTGAGATTGATTTGCATGGCGGAGGGCCCGATGGCGCGGCCGATCAAGCGGCTTGAGACGGAGGCAGCGGTAGCGGAAGAGTTGCGACGTCGGTTGCGTTCGCGAACCTGCTTGGTGCGTGAGCGCGAACGGGCTGAGATCATTCTTTTGAGGCTCGAAGGCATTGGCGTCGCCGAAATAGCTGCGCGATTGAAGACGACGGCGAAGCGCGTCTCGACCTGGTCGAAACGTTTCGAGACGCGCGGGCTTGCCGGCCTCGAAGAAGCGGCGGGACGTGGCCGCAAGCCTTCGTTGCCCGTGAAAAAGATCGAAAGCGTCGTGGCCGAGGTCACCCGGCCGCCGAAAGGCAGAAGCCGTTGGAGCGTGCGCAGCATGGCCCGCCACGCCGGCGTCTCGCCGAGCAGTGTGCAACGCATCTGGTCGAAGAACGACTTGAAGCCGCATGTCGTCGAGACGTTCAAGCTGTCGAACGATCCAAGTTTCGAAGAGAAGTTTTGGGACGTGATCGGACTCTATCTCGATCCGCCCAAGCGGGCGCTGGTGTTGTGCTGCGACGAGAAGAGCCAATGCCAAGCGCTGGAACGCTCGCAACCCGGCCTGCCGCTTGGCCCGCGTCATCCGCGCACGATGACGCACGACTACAAGCGACACGGAACGACCACGCTGTTCGCCGCGCTCGACTATCTTGAAGGAAAGCTGATCGCGCGCACCGAAGCGCGCCACACGCATGTCGAATGGTTGCGCTTCTTGAAGCAGATCGAGCGCGAGACGCCGAAGGGCCTCGATATCCACCTCATCGCTGACAATTACGCCACCCACAAGCATCCGAAGGTGAAGGCGTGGCTCGCGAAGCGCCCGCGCTTCAAGATGCATTTCACCCCAACATCGTCCTCGTGGCTCAATTTGGTCGAGCGGTTCTTTCGCGATCTCACCGAGGACGTGATCCGCTCGGGTAGCTTCGCCTCGGTTCAAGAACTCGTCGACGACATCAATGCTTATCTCGCCGAGCGCAACGCGAATCCGCGTCCCTATAAGTGGACGGCGAAAGGCGAGGCTATCCTTGAAAAAATCCATCGGGCCCGCGCGGCGCTCGTCACCGCCGACGCCGCTTGAGTTTTTGGGCGCCAATTGAGAGTCAGGACACTAG
>VBWA01000035.1 GCA_006218025.1 Rhodocyclaceae bacterium
GCCACCACCTCCAGCACAGCAAGCACCTACACCTATCGGTTGTTTGGTTTTTAAAGAACGTTGCTGCTTTGTTACAACCGGCAGCGAAGAGGGGCGCATTATACGGACCGAAATCCGTCGGTCAATACCTTTGACCGTCTTTTTTTTGCAGAGCAGCAGATGTCGCCGAAAAATCTTTTCAGTTGAGGGTCACACGGGCAAATTTTCGCTTGCCCACCTGCAGCACGACACTCTCTCCAGCGCTCAGCGCCGTGTTGCGATCGCCTACTTTCTCGCCGTTGATACGCACGCCGCCGCCATCGATCATGCGCAGGGCGTCAGACGTGCTGGGGGTGAGCCCGGCAGCCTTAAGCACCTGGGCCAGCGACCCGGCTGCAACGCTGATTTCGGGCATATCCTCAGGCAGAACGCCGCGCTGGAAGCGCGCTTCAAACTCGGCCAGCGCATCCTCAGCATCCTTCGGCGAGTGAAAGCGGGCGACTATCTCCTGCCCCAGCAGCACCTTCACATCGCGCGGGTTGCGTCCCTCGGTCACTTCGCGCTTGAAGCGGGCGATCTCGTCATTGGCCCGGAAGGAAAGCAGTTCGTAATAGCGCCACATCAACTCGTCCGAGACCGACATCAGCTTGCCGAAGATCTCGGTGGGCGACTCGGCAATGCCGATGTAGTTGCCGAGGGATTTTGACATCTTGTTAATGCCGTCCAATCCTTCGAGCAGGGGCATCATCAAGACACACTGCGGCGGCTGGCCGTAGTGCTTCTGCAACTCGCGCCCGACCAGCAGGTTGAACTTCTGGTCTGTGCCGCCCAGTTCGACATCCGCCTTCATCGCCACTGAGTCGTATCCTTGGCACAGCGGATAGAGAAATTCATGGATGGCGATGGGCTGGCCGCCGCTATAGCGCTTGGAAAAGTCATCGCGTTCGAGCATGCGCGCCACCGTGTGGCGGGCGGCAAGCTTGATCATGCCTGCCGCACCGAGAGGCTCGAACCATGTCGAGTTGAAACAGACCTCGGTCTTCTGCGGGTCGAGTATCTTGAACACCTGTTCGCGGTAAGTGTCGGCGTTCTCCAGTATCTGCTCGCGGGACAGCGGCGGGCGCGTAGTATTCTTGCCGCTCGGATCTCCGATCATTCCGGTGAAGTCGCCGATAAGGAACATCACGTGGTGGCCGATATCCTGGAAGTGCCGCAGCTTGTTGATCAGCACGGTATGCCCGAGATGAAGATCCGGCGCTGTCGGATCGAAGCCCGCCTTGACGCGGAGGGGACGACCGGACTTCAGTTTTTCGACGAGTTCGGACTCGATCAGCAGTTCGTCGGCGCCACGCTTGATGAGAGCCAGTTGGGAGTCGATATCGACCATGTTGGATAACCCGATTTGACGGTGGGGGGATTTTTGCTACACTCACCCGACTTTTAAGACGGTCCGCCCATCCAATTGCACAAAAACAAGAGCGGGATTTTAGCGCAACTACATGACTTCCGATTCGAACGCCCCGGGCATTTCTGGGCGGGCGCTGGAGTAGTCGGTGTTTCGCTGTTCACCATGGTTGCGGCCTTTGGCACCGTAACCGACTCCCGTCTGGACGACATTCCCCGGCAGCAGGTGGTCGACCAGCTGGCGCTGCCCTCCCTCACCGCGGCTGCAGACGGTGACCAGAGCTTCCTGCGCGAAGAACGCGTCCAGCGCGGCGACACCGTAATGGAATTGCTGCGACGTCTGGGTGTGGATGACGCGGCAGCCGTCGGCTTCCTCAAAGGCAACGCCTCCACCCAAACCCTGTTTCGCCAGCTCAGTCCAGGCAAGAATCTGACGGCACGGACAGGCCCTCAGGGCGAACTGCAGACTCTGGTTTTCCCGTTGAATGGCGGCAAGGATCAAGCCCTGGTGGTCGAACGCAAGGTCGGACCTGATGGCGATCGGTTTTCCGCCTCGGAGCAAGTCCTGCCAATGGAAACCCAGGTGGTCATGAAAACTGCGGAGATTCGCTATTCGCTGTTCGGCGCATCCGATGCGGCAGGGATTCCCGACTCGGTAGCGACCCAGCTGGCGGACATTTTCGGCGGCGACATCGATTTCCATCGCGATCTGCGCAAGGGCGACCGCTTTGCGGTCATCTACGAATCGATCAACTACCTCGGCCGCGCCGTACGCAGTGGACGCATTCTCGCCGCCGAGTTCGTCAACAACGGCAAGACCTACCGTGCCGCATGGTTCGCCGATCCCGCCGGCGGAGAAAACAGCAGCGGGTATTACACCGCAGACGGCAAAAATATCCGCAAGGCCTTCCTGCGGTCGCCGCTCGAGTTCTCGCGCATCACCTCGGGTTTCACCTCCGCGCGCTTCCACCCCGTATTGCAGAAATGGCGCGCCCACAAGGGCATTGACTACGGGGCGCCGACAGGCACCCGGGTCAAGGCGACCGGCAACGGCGTGGTCGAGTTTATCGGCGTACAAGGAGGCTACGGCAAGGTGGTCGTCCTGCGCCACCAAAGTCGCTACACCACACTCTACGGCCACCTCTCGGGCTTTGCGGCCGGATTGCGCAAAGGCACCCGAGTCAGCCAAGGCGACATCATCGGTTTCGTCGGCGCCACCGGCCTGGCAAGTGGCCCGCACCTGCATTACGAGTTCCGCGTCAGCGACGTGCATCAGAATCCGCTGGCAATGGCCTTGCCCAGCGCGCCGCCAATGATGTCCGAGCAGCTTGGCCTGTTCCGGGCACGAACCGAGGCCCACCTCGCACGCCTTGATCTGATTCGCGGATTCAAGCTCGCCCAAGCTGACTGACATGGCATCGGCTGGGTCGCTGGTCGTTGGGCTGATGTCCGGGACCAGCCTCGATGGCGTCGATGCCGCCTTGGTCGACTTCTCGGAAGGCCATCCGCACACCCTTGCCACTTTTTGGTTGCCCTATCCGGCCGCCATTCGCCAGCAGGCCCTGCAACTGCAAACTGCGCAACACGACGAAATTCATTCAGCCGCACTACTGGCCAACGAACTGGCGCACTGCTACGCAGAAGCCGTGCGCCAGGTGCTCGCCAGGGCCGGTACAGATGCGGCCCACATCGCAGCCATCGGGTGCCACGGGCAGACCATCCGCCACCAGCCCGCAGCCGGCTACAGCGTGCAACTCAACAACCCGGCACTGCTGGCCGAGCTTGCCGGAATATCCGTTGTGGCCGATTTTCGCAGCCGCGACATAGCCGCGGGGGGGCAGGGCGCGCCGCTGGTGCCGGCTTTCCATGCCGCAGTATTCGGCGATTCCGGGCGACACCGGGTCATCCTCAATATCGGCGGCATCGCCAACTTGACCGACCTGAACCCCGATAAACCGGTGCGGGGCTTCGACTGCGGACCCGGCAATCTGCTGCTGGATGGCTGGATCGAGCGCCACAAGGGGCTGCACTACGATGAAGCCGGAAACTGGGCGCGCGAGGGACGAGTACTTCCAGAGCTGCTGAAGCACTTGCTCGCTGATGCCTTCTTCAGCACAAGCCCACCCAAGAGTTGCGGCCGCGACGAATTCAACCTGCCGTGGCTCGAGGGCCATCTCAAGGGCAGCGAACGGCCAGAGGATGTCCAGGCAACGCTGCTCGAACTCACCGTGCTGGCGGCGACGCTAGCTATCGGTCGCTGGTGCGGCAAGCCTGACGAGCTTTTCGTCTGTGGCGGCGGCGCACGCAATCTGCTTCTAATGGGCAGCCTGCTGCGCCATCTGCCCGATTGCCGTGTCGCCGGCACCGACTCTCTGGGTCAGCCGGCTGACTGGGTCGAAGCGGTAGCCTTTGCCTGGCTGGCGTGGCGCACCCTGCATGGTGAAGCGGGAAATCTTGCGGAAGTCACGGGAGCCAGAGGGCCGCGAATCCTCGGCGCCATTTATCCGGTCTGAAGGCGTGGCAGAAGATAGAAGGGCGCGGGGCCATGACCCCGCGCCCTTCATTTAAAGCCAGCGAATCAGGCCGAGAAGGACGATCCGCAACCGCAGGTCGACTGGGCGTTCGGATTCTTGATTACGAACTGCGAACCCTCGAGCCCTTCGGAATAGTCGATTTCGGCACCGACCAGATACTGATAGCTCATCGGATCGATCAGCAGCGACACGCCATTCTTTTCCATCACTGTGTCGTCTTCATTGGTCACTTCATCGAAAGTGAAGCCATACTGAAAACCGGAGCATCCGCCGCCGGTCACAAACACTCGCAGCTTCAGTTCGGGATTGCCTTCCTCGGCAATGAGTTCCTTGACCTTGCTTGCCGCGTTGTCGGTGAAGTTGAGCGGTGCAGGCATTTCGGTGGGTGCGTTCATGGAGTTCTCCTGGGGAATTCTGCAATGGTGTACTAAATAAGTCCAGTAATTATGATTGCAATAGCGCAGAAGGTCAATTGCTGGCGGCCAACTTCAACTCCACCGCTTTCGCCGGCAGGCCCTGATGCACGAGTCGGCCCTGCACTACCGCCCCGAGATGGATCTCGATCGTACTGTACTCGACATCGCCAGTGACCCTGGCGCGGTTCTGAAGTTCAAGAAAATCGCTTGAATGCACCGCCCCAATCACAGTACCGTTGATGACCAGGTGAGAAACCGAGATCTCGCCCTCGATCCGGGCGTGCTCGCTGATCACCAAGGTTGCCGGCTGTCCCTCGGTTCCGCTGACATTGCCCTTGATTTCTCCATCGACGCGCAGGCCACCGGTAAAAATCACGTCGCCCGTCAGGGACGTGCCTGCGCCGATCAGGCTATCGATGCGGCCTTGCGGTTTGCTGGTTTTCTTGCCGAACATTGTTGAAGCTCCTCGTCCGTGATTTGTACTGGTTTCTTGCCGCTCAGAGAGCCACGCTCTGACTAGCCTTGACCACACCATCCTGGATCAAACGCGCCTCGACGCGCTGGATTCGCGCTTCGGCGGCCACCTTGAACGTACCTTCCAAGCGCCGGAAATAGCGAAAGTTCACCTGATACTGGCTCGCCGCGGGATCCCCGGCGGCCGGGAACTGCATCATAGCAGTCTCCTTGCCGCGCTGCACAGTCGCAAGCAGCTGGATCACCCCATTGAATTCCTTGTCTTTCTTCTCGCCGGTTTGCGCCACTAGTAGGCGATAGCGATATTCGCCACCACCGACGGGAAGAATCTGCAGACGACTGATCGCCAACCCGGAATTGCCGACTTCTCCCCCCGCCAGGCTTTCAAACGTTGCCAAATCCGACTTGAGGCGCGTGTTTTCCTCTTCCAGCGTTCTAATCTGAACGGTCAGCCGCTCCTGCGCTGTGCTCTCGATCCGCAGGCGACTTTCACTGGCATTGGCCACCTTGCGCGCCGCTTCCAGGTCCGTCTCCAACTGCGCAATGCGCTCACGCATTCCGGCGATTTCGTGCTCGCTCGCGCCTTGGTGAAAGCCGGCAAATCGCTGTCCGGCATCATAAATCCAGCCAGCCAAAGCCAGGGAAGCGCCGGCGAGAATGACGACAGACAGCGCCCGCCAGTACCACGGCAGATGCGTCCGCACCAAGACACGCGGTGCGGAGATACCGAAGCGGCTGCGTAGCCGCCTCAGCGTCAGGGCAAGACGGGAACTTGCGAAAGACCCGAACATTCGTCCAGACCAAACATGATGTTCATGTTCTGCACTGCTTGCCCGGCAGCCCCCTTCACCAGGTTGTCGATCACCGAGAGGACCACCAGCGTATCCCCGCCCTGTGGTCTATGCAACGCGATCCGGCAGGTATTCGCCGCGCGCACGGAACGCGTCTCGGGATGCGATTTTGGCGGCAGCACGTCGACAAAAGGCTCGGCGGTATAGCGCCGCTCGAACAAGGCCTGAAAATCCTCTTCGCGCGTAATACGGGCATACAAGGTCGCATGGATGCCACGAATCATCGGCGTCAAGTGCGGAACGAAGGTCAACCCGACCTGGCTCGCTTCCTTGCCGGCGGCGCGCGCCAGTCCTTGCCGGATTTCAGGCAGGTGACGGTGGCCCGGTACTCCATAAGCCTTGAAATTGTCCGACGCCTCGGAGAACAGAGTACCTATTTCGGCCTTGCGCCCAGCCCCGGAAACGCCCGACTTGGCATCTGCGATCAGATGATCGAGGTCGATGCAACCCGCCTCCACCAGCGGCAGGAAACCAAGTTGTGTGGCCGTGGGGTAGCAGCCTGGGTTCGCCACCAGCCGCGCCACGCGGATATGCTCGCGATTCACCTCGGGAAGGCCATACACGGCCTCGGCGACCAGTTCCGGGCTGGCGTGGCTCATGCCATACCACTGCTCCCAGAGCGCCACGTCCCTGATACGAAAATCCGCCGCCAGATCGATGACTTTCACCCCGGCTTCGAGCAGGCTAGCAGCCTGCTGCATCGCTATACCATTCGGGGTCGCGAAAAACACCACATCGCAATCATGCAGCGGAGCGTCCTTCGGATCACAGAACTTCAGGCTCACCGAACCGCGAAGGCTGGGGAACATCTCCGCAACCGCCGTTCCGGCCTCGCCCCGCGAAGTTATGGCTGCAAGTTCAACCCCGGGATGCCGTGCCAGCAGGCGCAGCAGTTCCACCCCCGTGTAGCCCGTACCTCCGACAATACCCGCCTTAATCATGCCAAGCTCCTACCTGCGAATGGTTGATGGTAACCCACAGACTAAAAAGCCGCCCGAAGGCGGCTTTTTGCGCAACAGCGATACGGCCGCTGAAGCTTAGCGCTTCGAGAACTGCTTGCGCCGGCGTGCCTTGCGGAAGCCGACCTTCTTGCGCTCGACCTCACGTGCATCGCGGGTAACGAACCCGGCGCTCGACAGGGCGGGCTTCAGGGTTGCATCGTATTCGATCAGGGCGCGGGTGATGCCGTGACGCACGGCACCCGCCTGGCCGGACTCGCCGCCGCCTTCGACATTCACGAGAATATCAAAGGTGCTGGTGTGCTGGGTTAGTTCCAGCGGCTGGCGCACGACCATGCGGCCGGTTTCGCGCGAGAAGAACTCGTCGACCGGCTTGTCGTTGACCACGAACTTGCCGCTGCCGGTGCGCAGAAACACGCGGGCAATGGCGGTCTTGCGACGCCCGGTACCATAATATTGGGTGACTGCCATGAGAACTCCTTAGATTTCCAGCGACTTCGGCTGCTGGGCGGCGTGCGGGTGGGCAGCGCCGGCGTAGCATTTCATCTTCTTCAGCATCGCATAGCCCAGCGGGCCCTTGGGCAACATGCCCTTGACGGCCTTTTCCAGGATGCGGCCCGGAAAACGCTGCTGCAGCTTGGTGAAGTTGGTTTCGTTGATGCCGCCCGGATAGCCGGTGTGGCGATAATATTTCTTGTCCTCGGCCTTGTTGCCGGTAACGCGCAGCTTTTCGACGTTCAGCACGACGATGTAGTCGCCGGTATCAACGTGCGGCGTGTAGATGGCCTTGTGCTTGCCCCGCAGCCGATGTGCGATCGCGGCAGCCAGACGGCCGAGCACCTTGTCCGTGGCATCGACGACAACCCAGTCGTGCTGGACCTCTTGCGGCTTGGCGGAAAATGTTTTCATTCTCGTGTTCCTTGCTTGCTTCGATAACCCGGCCCGCGCAGCAATGGATGGAATCCGCCCATGCGCATCTCGGAAAGCCGAGCATTCTAACCAATGGTCGAAGCCGCTGTCAAATGCCAATTAACGAAGTGGTTCGACCGACAATTGCTACGGACAGGTGAACAGGCCGCCAGTCAGGCTTCCTGCATCATTCGCCAGTACTGGTACTTCATCATGCCGGCGGCGCCTGCAACGATCGAGATCAATGTGAGTACTGACCCCAGGGCCAGCGTCGAAACGCCTGTAATCCCCTGCCCGATCGTACAACCCATCGACAACACGCCGCCGATGCCCATCAGCACCGCACCGACCGCGTGATTGGCGAAGTCGCCGCGATTGACGAACCACTCGATGCGAAAACTGCGGGTAATCAAAGCATAGATCAGGGAGCCGACGATCACGCCGGCCAGCGCCATGATGCCGAAGTTGATCAGCGAGGTATCGGCCGGGTTCATCACGTAGCGCGCCAGGTCGCCCATCGGGCTCATGAAGGTGAAGGACTGCGTCTCCACGCGCAATGGCTTCACATCGGCGAAATCGGCGAATTCCTTCCAGGCCACGCCCATCGCCCCGCCGGTGACATACCAGCCGACGATGACGGCAAGGCCGATCACGACGCCGCCCAGAATGTGGTCGAAGCTGCCGCGAAAGTCGCGCGAGGAGAAAGCAAAGACAAGCAGCGCCACGGCCAGCACCGCGCCGAACGCCGCATTGCCGAGCCCGGTCAGGTCCCCCAGCGCCTGGCTGGTCTTGCCGGCTGCGGCCAGATTGATCGTGGTCGCCGACATCATGCTGCCGAACACCGTGTCGTAAAAGTTGGTCCACAGCATCGCGTAGGCGCAGGCCGACGCAATCGCCAGAACCACCAGGGACTTCAAATTGCCGCCGCCGAGGCGAACCAGCGTCTTGTTGCCGCAGCCCGACGCCAGGGTCATGCCGATGCCGAACATCAACCCGCCCAACACGTAGCGCAGCCACGCCAGATTGGGAGTCCGGTAGGGAGGGAAGGTGCTGGTACCGATGGCCGCCTTGCCCGACGCCTCGAGTACGACAACTCCGAGCGTGGCCACCGCAATGGCCAGCATCCAGGCCCGCAAACGCCCTGTGTCGCCCATGTTCACCCAGTCCGAAACGGCTCCCATGGTGCAGAAGTTGGTCTTGTTGGCCACCGCCCCCATGATGATGCCGGTGACGAAAACGATGCCCAGAATCTGCAGATGAATAGTGAATTCCATGAATCTCCCCCAAGCCCTGAGTGTGGCTAAACGTGCCTAACTCTTTGCGCGACCGGCAATTCTAGAATAACGGCCAGAACGCAGAATCAGTGTTCTTTGCGTCCGAATAATGGCAATCAATTGCCGCCGGCGTAACGGGTCGGGTCCGCCAGGCCGGCGGCGGCAAAGCCTTCGCTGCGCAGCCTGCAGGAGTCGCACACACCACAGGCGCGCCCGTCCTCGTCGGCCTGATAGCAGGACACCGTGAGCCCGTAATCGATCCCCAGCCGCCCGCCTTGCGCGATGATCTGCGCCTTGCTCATGTCGATCAGCGGCGCATGTACCTTGAGCGGCCTGCCTTCGACCGCCGCTTTGGTCGCCAGATTGGCGAGCCTCTCGAAAGCGCGAATGAATTCCGGCCGGCAATCCGGATACCCCGAGTAGTCAACGGCGTTGACGCCGACAAAGATGTCCCCGGCGCCCAGCACCTCGGCCCAGGCCAGTGCCAGGGCCAGCATGATGGTGTTGCGCGCCGGCACGTAGGTCACCGGGATGCCCGGCTGCACTCCCCCGGTCGGCACCGCGATCGAACTGTCGGTCAGGGCCGAACCGCCCAACTGGCCGAGGTCGAGCTTCAACACGCGATAAGCGGCCGCCCCAAGCGCTGCCGCCACGCGCGCAGCCGCCTGCAGTTCGGCGCCATGACGCTGCCCGTAATCGAGCGACAGGCAGTGGCAGGCAAAACCCTGCTCGCGCGCCAAGGCCAGCACCGTGGCGGAATCAAGACCGCCGGAGAGAAGAATAACTGCAGGTTTCATCCTGCCGATGGTAGCAAACAGACGCCCGCTGCGACCGTTCTATAATCTCGCCTCTTCCTCATTTCTTCCCGCAACCGACGATGGCAAAGAAAGTGTTCATCCGCACCTTCGGGTGCCAGATGAATGAATACGACTCCGACAAGATGGCCGACGTGCTGGCGGGCAGCGACGGCGCGGTCAAGACGGATAACCCCGAGGAAGCCGACATCATCCTGTTCAACACCTGCTCCGTGCGCGAAAAAGCGCAGGAGAAGGTGTTCCATGACCTGGGCCGGGTCAGGCACCTGAAGCAGCTGAACCCGAATCTGGTGATCGGCGTCGGCGGCTGCGTCGCCAGCCAGGAGGGCGCGGCGATAGTCGCCCGTGCGCCTTACGTCGATCTGGTCTTCGGCCCGCAGACCCTGCATCGCCTGCCGCAAATGCTGGCCGCACGCCGCGCCAGCGGGAAGGCGCAGATTGATATCTCCTTCCCCGAAATCGAGAAATTCGATGCCCTGCCTCCCGCCAGCGTTACGGGAACCTCGGCTTTCGTCTCGATCATGGAAGGCTGCTCCAAGTACTGCAGCTTTTGCGTCGTGCCCTATACGCGCGGCGAGGAAGTCTCGCGCCCGCTGGGCGACGTGGTGGCTGAAATCACGGAACTGGTCGCTCGCGGCGTGCGCGAAGTCACGCTGCTGGGCCAAAACGTCAATGCCTATAGGGGAAAATTCGGGAGCGCCACCGATGAAGATGACAACGGTGACCTGGCCGCGGACCTTGCCTTCCTGATCGAGACCCTGGCCGAAATGGAAGGCATCGAGCGCATCCGCTACACCACTTCGCATCCGCGCGAAATGACGCAAAGGCTGATCGACACCTACCTCACTACGCCGAAGCTCGTCTCTCATCTGCACCTGCCGGTGCAGTCCGGCTCCGACCGAATCCTGGCCGCGATGAAACGCGGCTATTCGGTGCTCGAATTCAAATCGCTGGTCCGAAAGCTCAAGACGGCAAGGCCCGATCTTTCGCTCTCTTCCGACTTCATCATTGGCTTCCCCGGCGAAACCGAAGAGGACTTCGAAAAGACCATGCGCCTGGTCGAGGAGCTCAACTTCGACAACAGCTTCTCCTTTGTCTACAGCCCACGCCCCGGAACACCGGCGGCCGACATGGCCGATGACACGCCGCAGGAAACCAAAATACGCCGACTGATGCGTTTGCAGAAGACCATCGAAGCGCAGGCACTGAAGATCAGCCAGGCAATGGTCGGAACCATGCAGCGCGTCCTCGTCGAAGGCCATGCGAGAAAGGATGCGAGCGAACTGGCCGGGCGCACCGACAACAACCGCGTGGTCAATTTCGCCGGACACGAACGCATGATCGGCCGCTTTATCGATCTGACGATCACCGCCGCCCTGCCCCACAGTCTGCGCGGCGAAGTCGTCAAGCTTGCCGAAGTCGCCGACGCTGGCGTTCAGGCTTGAGAGATCAATTACCGGGAGCAGATACCCTGACCAAGTCGCCGACCACTTCGTCCCGCCCGCTGACTATTTCCCTGCAACCGCTCGACAATGCGCGGCTGCAAAACCTCTGCGGCGCGCTGGACGAGAACCTGCGCCAGATAGAGGCAGCCTTCGATGTCACCATCAGCCGGCGCGGACAGAATTGCCGGATCAACGGGGAACAAGCGCAGTCGCGACTGGCCGCCAGGGCCTTGCAGCATTTTTACGAACAGGCGCGCGAACCCCTGTCGATCGATGAACTCCAGCTCGGCCTGATCGAAGTCACGCGCAACCGCAATGCAGCAGCGCAGCCGAATCCCGGACTGCTGACGAAAAAAGCCGACCTGCATGGTCGCACCCCGAATCAGGCAAAGTATCTGCGCGACATCCAGGACCATGACATCACCTTCGGCATCGGCCCCGCCGGCACCGGCAAGACCTATCTGGCGGTCGCCTCTGCCATCGACGCCTTCGAGCGCGACCTGGTCAGCCGCATCGTCCTCACCCGGCCGGCGGTCGAAGCCGGCGAGCGGCTCGGCTTCCTGCCCGGTGATCTGGCGCAGAAAATCGACCCCTATCTGCGGCCGCTCTACGATGCGCTGTACGACCTGATGGGTTTCGAAAAGGTGTCCAAACTGTTCGAAAAGCAGAACATCGAGATTGCGCCGCTGGCTTACATGCGCGGACGCACGCTGAACCATGCCTTCATCATTCTCGATGAAGCGCAGAACACCACGCCGGAACAGATGAAGATGTTTCTGACCCGCATCGGCATCGGCGCCAAGGCCGTGGTCACCGGCGACGTGACGCAGATCGACCTGCCGCGCGGACAGAAATCCGGCCTGGTCGAAGCACGCCGCATTCTCGCCGACGTACGCGGCCTTGCTTTCACCGATTTCGATGCCTCCGACGTCGTGCGCCACCCGCTGGTCGCGCGCATTGTCGATGCCTACGAGAAGCATGGCACCGTCCGCCAGACCCCGCCTGCCTGAACTGCGCCTTGCGGTTCAATATCCCGACGGCAAGGGCCCGGCGCCGACTCGTCCGCAGGTTCGTCGCTGGGTGCGCGCAGCCTGTACCACGCCTGCCGAAGTGACCGTACGCTTTGTCGGAGCCGAAGAGGGCCGGAGCCTCAACCGCGACTACCGGCAGAAGGATTACGCAACCAACGTGCTGTCCTTTCCCTACGAATCCGGCGCGCGCCTCTGCGGGGATCTGGTGCTCTGCCTGCCGGTGGTGGAACGCGAAGCACAGGAACAGGGAAAACCTCTGGAAGCCCACTTCGCCCACCTGATTGTGCATGGTATGCTGCATTTGCAGGGCTATGACCACGAGACCGGCAGCGACGATGCCGACCGCATGGAAGCGGCCGAGCGCGAAATTCTGGATGCTCTTGGTTACCCCGATCCTTACGCTTAACTTTCATGATAGTGAAAGTCATCCGCCGATGACGAAACACGCGAAAAGCGAATTGAAGGCCCGCCCCTCCCATCCTCCCCTCACGGGGAGGCTACTGATCAGTTCGCTTGGCTCGATTATCACCGGTCGCTCCGAACGAGTCATTTCACTTCGTTAAGCATGGACCCTTCCAGTAGACCCAGTCTGATCGAACGGCTTTCCTCGCTGCTGCTGCGCGAACCCGAAGACCGCGAACAACTCCTTGCCCTGCTGCATGGCGCCTACGAGCGCCACCTGATGGACGCCGATGCGCTATCGATCATCGAGGGCGCGCTTTCGGTTGCAGACATGGCGGTGCGCGACATCATGGTGCCGCGCGCGCAGATGGACGTGGTGGATATCAACGAGTCGCCCGAGCAGATCGTGGAGATCGTGCTGGAAACCGCGCACTCGCGATTTCCCGCCATCGGCGAAAGCAAGGACGATGTGCTCGGCATACTGCTGGCCAAGGACCTGCTGCGCTACTTCGCCGGCAAGGAGTTCGACCTGCGCGACACCCTGCGGCCGGCGATATTCATCCCCGAGTCAAAGCGGCTCAACGTTTTGCTGCGGGAATTCCGTGCATCGCGCAACCACATGGCGATCGTGGTCGACGAATACGGCGGCGTGGCCGGGCTGGTCACCATCGAAGACGTGCTGGAGCAGATCGTCGGCGACATCGAAGACGAGTACGACTTCGACGAAACCGCGGACAACATCGTCAAGGACAACACCGGCCGCTATCGCGTCAAGGCCGTGACCGAAATTGCCGACTTCAACACCGCGTTCGCCACCGCGTTTTCGGACGAGCATTTCGATACCGTTGGCGGCCTGATCATCCATCATCTTGGGCGCCTGCCCAAGCGCAATGAAGTGGTCAGCGTCGGCGGTTTGCGCATCCAGGTATTGCGCGCCGACAGCCGCCGCGTGCATACCCTTCTGGTCGATCCGCAAAAGGATCTGCCGCTGTCAGCCCCCCACCCCGCGGACGAATGACACTGCGGCGACCGGCCGTTGCCACGCTTGCCGCCGCAGCTCTGGGCGCCCTGTGCGTCCTCGGCTTCGCGCCTTTCGACCAGTATCTCGCCGTATGGCCAGCGCCGACTTTCGCGCTGGGCGGTCTGTTCCATCTCTGGCGCAAGGCAAGCACCGCACGCGAAGCCATGCGGCTCGGCCTGGCATGGGGCGCCGGCTGCTTCCTCTTCGGCGTCTCATGGATCTATGTCAGCCTCTCGCAATTCGGCGGCATGGCGCCGCCCCTCGCGGCCGCGGCGACGCTGCTGTTCTGCCTCTATCTCGCCCTGTTTCCCGCGCTGGTTGGCGGCCTGTTCCTGCGCTGGCGCAGCAACGCACACCGCGATGCCCTGCTCTTCGCCGGCCTGTGGACGCTGAGCGAATGGCTGCGCGGCACGCTGTTCACCGGCTTTCCCTGGCTGGCCGTCGGCTACTCGCAGAGCCCGCCGAGCCCGCTGGCCGGCTGGGCGTCGGTGCTTGGCGTTTATGGCGTCGGCTTCATCGTCGCCCTGATCGGCGGGCTTGTCGGCCAAATGAGCGTCACCGGCTGGCGCAAGCCGGGGATATGGGTGTCCATACTCCTGCTACTCGGCTTCGGCGGTTTGTTGCGCGGCATGGACTGGACGCAGCCGGCAGGCAGCCCAGTCACGGTCAGCCTGCTGCAAGGCAACGTGCCGCAAAGCCTCAAGTGGGACCCGAAGCGGCTGCCGCTGTCGATCGACACCTACCTGCGCCTGGCCAAGGCCCACCCCGCAACGCTCACCGTATTGCCCGAAACCGCCTTGCCGCTGTACTTCAATGAAGTCCCGCGCGACGTGTTGCGCGGCCTCACGCGCCACGGCGACGCATTGATCGGCGTCGCCATCGGCACCAGCGACGGCGGTTACACCAACGGCGCGGTCACGCTGACCCCGGAACTCGCTGCAACTGCCTACGCCAAGCGGCATCTGGTGCCCTTCGGCGAATACGCGCCGCCTGGCTTTGCCTGGTTCTTTCGCTTTGCGCACATCCCGATGTCGGATTTCACCGCCGGCCCCGCGCGACAGCAACCGCTCGACGTCGCCGGTCTGCGCATCGCGCCGAACATCTGCTACGAGGATTTGTTCGGCGAGGAACTGCTAGCCGCCTTGCCGGCAGCGACTTTGCTGGTGAATATGTCCAACACGGCATGGTTTGGCGATTCGCTGGCACAGCCGCAACACTTGCAGATCGCCCAGTTGCGCGCCATCGAAACCGGCCGTGTGATGCTGCGCGCGACCAACACCGGAATGACGGCCATGGTGGCTGCGGACGGCACCGTCGCCGCTGCCTTGCCGCCTTTCGTCACCGATGCACTGGTGGTGCAAGCCCAGGGGCGCAGCGGCCTGACGCCCTATGCCCGCTGGGGCAATCTATTGGCGCTGCTGATCGCGATCGGCGCCTGCCTGATGGCACTGCGCGGCCGCAAAGCTCAGAGCTTGTAAGCCGCCAGGTCAATGGTCAGGCTGGGCCGTCCCATCGCCTGGAGAGCGGCGCACAGGAAACGGCGCGCCTCGGGCGTCAACGGGTTGTAGTCGGCGGGCTTGAAGTTCAGCGCAAGCATCAGAATCTGGTCGACCAGCAGCAGTTTCCCCATCGGATTCGGAGTTTCCAGCCCCTCCTTCATGAAGGACTCGGCAATCCAGTGCCGCGCGGCGGCGGGCTCGAAAGCTGCCAGATCGTCCGCACCCAATGGAAAATCGTAACGCTCGCCGTTCTTCAACACTACGCTGACTTGATGATCCACGGTACCACCCCTTTGCCTGTCGTTGCACTGGCGCGGATGATACCGGAAGCGGCTGCGGGGGAGCAGAACCCGGGCTGGTGTGGCCGCCGGCCAGGTGAGCGCTACTTTTTCTCGGTCATGCTGTAGCTGCCGTCCGCATTGAACTTGATGTCGGCGTCGATGAAGGAAGCCTGGACCTTGCCGCCGAGCAGTTTCACCGTGTCGTAGGCTTCGCCGGAACGGGCGCCCGTACCGCAGACGAAGACCACCGGCTTGTCCGTGGGCAGCGTCGCGATCTTCTTCTCCAGTTCGTTCATCGGGATGTTGACCGATCCCTTGATGGTGCCGGCAGCGAACTCCTTCGCGTCACGCACATCGATCAGCATTACCGAGCCGGGATTCTCCTTCCAGGTCTTTTCAAAGGAGGCGACGCTGACCGAGCCCTTTTCCTTGCCTGCCGCCAGCACCGGGGCGCCCGCCGGAGCGGCATGCAGCTTTTCCCACTCGGGATAGCCTGGCGGATAGGTCAGGACATTGGTGTAACCGAGCTTCCTGGCCTTTTCCGCCGACTTGTCGGACAGCACGCATTCAAGGCCGCCGCAGTAATAGATCAGCGGTGTCGCCTTGTCGGCCGGCAGCTTGTCGAGGTTCCTGTCGAACTCGGCGTCGGAGATATTGACGGCAGTCGGAATCATGCCCTTGTCGGCGACGCGCTTGGGTCGCGCATCGACCAGCAGGTAGGCGGCCTTGTCGTCGATCAGCATCTTGATGTGCGCGGCGGATACCGAGACCGGCCCGCCCTTGGCCTTCCAGTCGGGCATGCCGGACGGGTAGACCTTGATGTTGGTGTAGCCGAGCTTCTCGGCCTTGACCGCCGAGTTGTGACTCAGCATGCAATCCACGCCGCCGCAGTAGAGCAGCAGCTGGGTGGTCTTGTCGGCCGGCAGTTTGGCGACCTGCTTGTCGAACTGGCTGTCGGGGATGTTTACCGCGCCGGGGATGTGTCCCGGATCGTACTGACGCGCCGCCGGCCGCGAGTCGATGATCATGACGCCCTTCTTCAGCGGAATATCCACGTTCTGGCGCATGAAGTCGAAATCGACCAGCGCCTTGTACCAGCCTTCCTTGGGCTGTGTTACCGCGGCGTCCGCCGCCACCGCCGCCGTCGAATACATCAGGGGCGCCGCGGTGAGGCTGGCGAGAACGGCGACAACAAGGGCGAGGCGTTGGGTTTGCATGATGCTCTCCTGTGGCGAAAGACTTTCCGTCAGTTCAGTTTCTTGCTTTTCGTCCGAGCTTCCGTACCCACCTTGACCTGATAGATACCGTGGCAGGCATTGCATTTCTGCAGCATCTCGGCGACCTGCGATAGGGTGTGCTTGGGATCGCCCAGGCTTTCCGCGTCGAGGGCGATCAGGTCGAAGCTGGTATGCACGCCGCCAGCCAACATTTTGAATTCCTCCGGCAGCTTGGCCACGGTAACGGGAGGAATTTCGTTGGCAGCGCCGCTGCCCATGGTACGGGCCGCGCGGGCAATTTCCTTCATGTCCTCGCGCGGCAGGGCATCGGTTATGGTCTGCAGCACGGCAAGGAAATTGCGCATTTCCTGCAGCACGAGATGACGCTCGTGGTCGAGCAGGACGAGCGATGCACGCTGGTCGGCGGCGGGTTTGGATTTGGTGGTTTTGGCCGGGCCGGCAGCAAGCGCAACGCCGGCCATGCAGAGCGCGCCGATGACGGTCGCGACAAATTTCTGGTGTCTTGGTTTCATGGATTTGACTATGTGCAGGTCAGGCGATCGCGGCTTCGGCGCGCGCGCGTTCGCCCTTGTTGTCTTCCCAGCTGATCGCCAGCTTGTCGCCAGCCTTGGCACCTTTGACACGGAAGCCAAGCAGTGGGTTCTTTGAAATCGCGGGGCCCAATTGGGCCACCAGCACCGCCTTGTCGTTCACCGTCGCAGTCACGTTCTGGATGAAGTGGGCGGGATAGGCCTGGCCACTGCGTGGATCCTTGCGCTGACCGGTTTCCATGGGATGGATCATCAGCACCGCGATGTGGGCGGATCCGTCAACGAGCTTGGTGCGGATTTTCATGGGTTCTGCCATTTGATATTCCTTTCGTATTCAGCCGCCGCAGCCGCCGATGGTGACCTTGACCTCGCGGCTGGCGATGTAGCTCTTGCCCCCCGCCTTGACCACAACCTTGACGACCGAGGTCTGGCCCATCTTGAATCGGGTATTGATGTATGCCTCGGCTCCATTCGTCAGATCGATATAGGCCATCAGCGGAAATGGATTTTTTTCCGCCAGCAAGGCAATGGATTCCGCGCCCGCGATGCGGGTCGTCACCTCGATCGGGACGACGGCGCCGTTCTCTGCGATATCCGGCGCCTTGATCAGAATCTCGGCGCTCTCCGCCGCGCCTGCCGCCCCGATGTTCTTCAGCGCATCCGCCATTGCCTTCGACTCGAATGCCGTCTTGTTCCAATCGGCGGCAAAGGCCCCGGTCGGGCGCAGCAGTCCCGCCGCGAGGGCGACTGCGAGCACCCCACTGGCGCCGCCGCCTTTCAAAATCAACCTGCGTAATTGATCCACAATTTCACTCCAAGAAAAACCCCGGACTAGCGTGCCGAGGGAACCGAGACCGGGTAGCCGTTGGACAGCACGGTCATGAAGACTTCGAGATCCATGAAAGCCGGATCGCCTGGCTTGATCTGCGCAGTACGCATCTGGCCCAGACAGCGGGCAAAGCGCTCCTGGATCGATTCCAGGGCGCCGACCGGCGTGCGATAGGTCGGATAGTGCGCAGCGTCGGCGAAGGGCGTGGTCGGCGTTTCGCCGCGCAGCTTGTGACCCATGATGCTGCCCGGTACATGACAGGACGCGCAGGCGAAATTTAGCTGGCCGGTCTTCACGTAGAAGAGTTTCTCGCCGCGCCGATAGGCCTCCAGCACCTTGCCGTCGCCGATGTCCACCCGGATCGGCGTGCCGGCGCTGAGCGACTTGAAGTACACGGCGATCTTGTTGTTGGGTGGCGTGCCCTGCCGGATATCCTCGTTGAGCACGGTCTTCGCGCAATGCTCGATGCGGCTTTCCACGGTGACAATGCGGCCGAGCGTCGCGTCGTGCTTCGGATAGCCCGCCGCCAACCCATCCAGCTTCGCGGCGCCGTCGGCGAGGCAGGAGAAAAACGCCGGATTGCGCTTGGTGAGCTTTGCCACCATCGCCTCGCCTTCGTCCACCGCCAGGTGGCCCGGATGCAGGTCGATGCGATCGAGGTCCATGAATTTCCAGTTGAGCTTCCACTGTTCGTTCGGATCACCGACCCATTTGGCGTTGCGTTCGACTTCTTCCTCATTGCGCCAGTACGGCAGCGTGTCGCTGAAGCCGATGTCCCCGTTCACTCCCCTGGCCGGGTCGATGCGGGCTTGCGGGTAGTGCTCGCGGTAAGCTTCGTCGCCGGCAGCGATGACCGTCGCAGCGGAGGCGAGCGAAGCCACGGCGGCAATGGCGAGTGTGCCGAACTTCAGTCGCATGGTTGCGGCCCTCACTTGGAAGCCTGGAGAAACGCGACGATGTCGCGGATATCCGGGTCGCTCAGGATTTCGTTGGCGCCAAAGGGCGGCATCAGCGTTTCGGGATTGCGCGTGCGCATGTCGTGAACCGCCGTATAGGTTTCCGAGTCGGTGCGCCCAGCGTTGCCGTAGTGACTGAGATCCGGCCCGCGCGTGCCCGGCTGGCTGCCGCCCTTCATGACGTGGCAGGCCAGGCAGTTGCCCCGGTCGCGCGCCTGGGCGAGCTGTTTGCCTTTCTCGGCATTGCCGTTGAGGACGCCCGCGAGCGTCTTCGTCTGCGGCTTGCGCGTGGCGATCTTGCCGCAGGCCAGGGTATAACTCAGGCACGGGTAGACCGAGTAGTCGGCCGGCGCCTGCGCGCCGGCCGGCATGGCCAGAACCGGTCCCAGGATGATGGCAACGACAGCAGAGGCTGTTTTCACCGTCATGCCCCGACTCAGAACTGATGCGTCAGTTGCAGGCCGTAACGTGCGCCAACCGCGTTGACCACGATTTGCGAGTTGGCCTCGTTAATCGCGTTGGCATTGGGGTTGGGCGCCTTGGCGTCGCGTGGTTCCAGGTTGAAGGTCACGCGGGTCGCCGGCGACAGGTGGTAGTTCACCGCGAAGGTGAGCTGCTTGATGACGCGCTTGTCGCTGGCCCCCCAGGTGGCGGTGCCGATGGTGGCGTAGAGGATGTCATGCTGCGCATAGCGAACACCGAAATTCCACTTGTCGTTGAGGTAGTAGCCGTAGTCAAGCGTGAGGCCGCGTGCCTTGTTGCCCTTCTCGGCAGCGATCTGGACCTGGCCGCCGAAAGCCTCGTCGACCACGTTGCCGGTCGGCGTATAGAAGATCATGCCGTCGGCGTACATCAGGTCGAGCCCGAGCCGGTGCGTGCCGCGCCCCTCGCCGAAGATCTCGCCAAGCGCCTTGACGCCGCCGCCGTGGCGGGTGAAATCGAAGTCCTGGCTCAGCGTGCCCGAAGCAGCGATCTCGAAATTGCGTGTGCCGTTCTGATGGTAGACGTAGCCCTTGATGCCGTGCTTGTTGGGCCCCTTGCCGCCGGGAAGGTCGTACTCGGTGGAGAAATAGAGGTTGAGATCCTTTTCGCTGTTGTAGTCCTTGATCTTGTGGATGCCGCTGCCATTGCCGACCATGACGGCATAGGTGCTGGTCCATTTGCCGACCTTGAAGGCATCGAAGAACTGGAAACCCCAGTCGCGACCGGCGTCGGCGTCGTAGCCGGTCTTGGCCGCAGGAGCGTAGCCCTGGCCGGCAATGACGGCCCTGCCCTTGGCGTTGACCTTGACGAATTTCTCTGTCTGCACGCGCGCGATGAAGTCGGTTGGCCACATGTAGCTGTTGCTGTCGATGGCCTGGTACATCTCCTCTGGTCCGGGCTTGCGCATGAGGCCGGCACGGACGCGGACACCGGGAATGTAGCTGAAGGTCATCGTCGCGTCGGTGAGGCTGATCGTGTGCGCACGGCTCGTATCGAGAGGGCTGTAGTTGGCCGCATTCATGCCCGCATTGGCCATCACGAAGTAATTGATCTTGCCGGGAATCAGATTGCCGCGCAGGCCGATGGCCAGGTTGTCCAGGTTGAAGTCGGACTGTTTGTCATGGAATTCCGGCCCGACCCGGCACATGGCGTTGTAGCTGCCATTGAGCAGCGAGAACGCATTCGGCCCGACGTTGCGCAATCCCTCCAGCTTGTCGCAGCCGTAGTAGTTCGTATATGAAGCCTGTGCCACGCCGAAGAACTTGTGCGTGGTGGTCGGCGGCTCCATCGCCTGCGCCATGACCCAGTCCGCGGCAGCAGCTTGCCCCGACGTACCCAGCGTCGCGGATACCGCGGCGGCCAATACCAACAACTTTCCGTTGTTTCCCATGAATCTTCTCCTCCCCGAGACGATGAAAAAAATGCATTTTTGTGATCGCCATCCGCCTGATATTGGTGGATGGCGACGCTTGCTGACGATATTGCTGGCTTGATTTACTCGACGATGTGCGGAGACTCGCCCTTGCCGAAGCGGAACAGGCTGTGGCAGCTCGAGCACCCGCTCAGCACCTTGCCCATTTCAGCGCCGGCGCTGACGAAGTCCTTCTTGAGCGCCATTTCGGCCACGCGCTCGAGACCGCCTTCGACCTGTTCGTTGATCTTCGGCAGCGTGGCGAGCGAGTCGGCGTTGATCTGCTCAAGCTTCACGTAGGCCAGCAGGTGTCCTTTCGGCCAGCGGTGGCGGGAGGCGCGAACTGCGCAGTCGGCGACCATCTCGCCGTTCTCCACCATTAGTCCGGCCGTGGTGCACTGGACATCGGAGAGCAGTTCCATCATCACCTGGCGCGCCGTGGCTTCCTCGCTGTAGCGGGTATGCTTGGCCGTCATTTTCTTGAACTGCTGCACGAACTCCGGCGGCAGCTTTTTCACCTGAGCCTGGAATTCCGGGCTCATCTTGTGCTGCTTTGGGCTATCCGCCGACGTCTTCTCGATGCTGGGATACGTGGCGCCATTGGCGGGTGCCTTGGCCTGCTCTGCCGCGCCAACCGGACCAGCGACTGTGGCACCGAAGACTGCAGCAGCAGCGAGAGTGGCAACAAACTTTTGTTTCATGGACATGCTTGACTCCTTTATAAAATGGTGTGACTTGGGGCATCCGCGGCGTTCCGCCGGCCGCGTCGCCTTGAACAAGTTGATTAATCGCTTACGCCGACAGTCACGCTCATCACGCCGATGAGGTCGCCGGCTTCCAGGCCGTCCTTCTCGAAGCCGAGCATGTCGGGCTCGCCTTTGGGCTTGCCATGGCAGCCCAGGCAGGCCGGGATCAGGCGGATCGGTTCCATGTGGCGGTACACCTCCTGCTTGCCCCATTTGGCGACGCTCGTCAGCGGCTTGTTTTCGCCATGGCCGGCCTTGACGTAATGCTCCAGCGCATTGCGCTCGGTGTCGTCGGGCGCGTTCATCGGGCTGCGGTAGGCGCGCCCCGGCTGCTTGATGACGATGCCGGTACGGGCCGCAAATACCTGACCCATTTCGCGCTCCCATTTGGCCGGCAGGAAATTCTTCCAGCCCACGCCCCTGGTGTTGATGCGTTCCTGGTTGTTGTCCATCACCTGGCGACCGGCCCAGAATAGTTTCTCGAAGATTTTCTTCTGGTTGGGCGAGGCGTCGATCAAGTCGGGCTCGACGGCGGACCGCCACTGGCTTTCGAGAGCTTCGCCGGAAAGCCCCTTGTCGCCGAGCATGGGATCGACAATCTTGCCGGCATAGGCAAAAATGATCATGCGCGCGGCCATCACCGCTCTGGCGAGCTTTTCCGCCGTCGCCCTGGCTTCGCCCCGCGGAATTTTCTCCATGAAGAAGGATTCCGCAAAACCGCCCTTGGCCCGTGCGCCGACCTGCTCGGCCCCGGCCTGTGCAGTTACCAGCATGAGTGCGGCAAGCGCCGCGACACGTCCAATCATCATCTCCCCCTCGCTTGTGTTATGTTTTCCGCAAGACTAGGGAGGAGCGGTTTCCGAGGTGTTGCATGGAGGCCGCAGGTGTTACAAGTTGTTACAAGGGGACGTCAGAGCCATGGCTGAATGCCGCGGACGCATACTGGTGGTGGATGACGATGAAGGCTTGCGCGCGCTGCTGGTGCGCTATCTTTCAGACAACGGCTATGAGGCAGCGGGGGTGGGCGACGGCACGGCGATGAAGCGCCACCTGGCGACCCACGCGGTGGATCTGCTGCTGCTCGACGTCATGCTGCCGGGCGAGGACGGATTGTCGCTGGCACGCTCACTCAGCGGACCCGGCACCCCTTCGATCATCATGCTGTCGGCACGCGGTGAAGAAGTCGACCGCATCGTCGGTCTCGAAGTCGGGGCGGATGACTATTTGCCCAAGCCTTTCAGTCATCGCGAGTTGCTGGCACGCATTGCGGCGGTGCTGCGCCGCCGGCAGCCGGTGAAGGAAAAAGGTCGCCTGCGCCACTTCGGCCCCTTCGAGGTCGATCTCGAGGCGCGCCGCTTGACCAGCAACGGCAAGGAAATCGAGATATCGGGCGCAGAGTTTTCCCTGCTCAAGATATTGCTTGAGCATCCGGACCGCGTGCTCAGCCGCGATGCCCTGGTCGATCTGCTCAAAGGCTACGAGCGGGGGCCCTTCGACCGCATGGTCGATGTGCGCGTCACGCGATTGCGCCGCAAGATCGAGCCCGATCCGACCCATCCGGTCTACCTGCGCACGGTCTGGGGCGAGGGCTATCTCTTTTCACCTGGCGGCGACACCGGCCAGGCATGATCGCGCCGCGCACGCTGTTCGGTCGCACCGCGCTGGTGATCGCGCTGGTGTCGTTTGCTTTCCAGATGTTCACCATCGCCGTCATCACCTACTTCGCCCTGGTGCCGCTGGGTCGCCACGCCACCAATGACCTTGCCGCGCTGATGGTAGACACGGCCGAGTCATGGGAAACCGAACCGGTCGCCGAGCGGGTTTGGCTGCAGGAGCGCATCAGCCGCGTCCACCGCCTGCAGGTGCAGGATCCACCCGGCGAGGCGGTCGACTTCACCCGGCAGCTTCCCTATTTCCAGTTGCTCGAATCTGCCTTGAGCGTCCGTGCCGGCGAACGCATCGAACTGCGCACCAGTCGCGCCGAGGACGGCGAACAATGGTACTGGGCGGATCTGCCCGCAGCAGGGGCGAAGGTGCGTGTCGGCTTTCCGGCCAGCCGCGTCGACGTGCAGCCCTGGCTCGCCATGCTGCTGATCCTGTCGGTAGGGACGGTCGTCACGCTGATCACCTCGACCTGGCTGGCGCGCTGGCTGATCGCACCGCTGTCGCGCCTGTCTGCCGCGACCCAGCACATCGGCAAGGGCCAGCGCGGCGAACCCTTGCCTGAGACCGGGCCAACCGAGCTCGCCACGCTGGCGCGCGAGTTCAACCGCATGGGGGAACAGGTCGAGGAGTTGCTGACCAACCGCACCACGCTGCTGGCAGGCATTTCGCACGACCTGCGCACGCCGCTGGCGCGTATCCAGCTGGCGCTGGGAATGATATCGGAACGATTCGACCAGGAACTGCTCGAGCACGTGCTGCGCGACGTCGAGGGCATGAACCAGCTGATCGCCCGCTGCCTCGAAGTCAGCCGGGATTTCGTCGAAAAGGAATCGGTGGAACTCGATCTGTGCGACCTGCTGGCCGAGGTCGCCATGGAATTTTCGCGCCGGGGTGCCGAGATCCGCGGCCACAAGGGACCCGATTGCCACCTGCGCGTACGCCCCCTGGCGCTCAAGCGCATCCTCTCCAACCTGGTCGACAACGCGCAGCGTTACGGCGAGGGACAAATCATCGACATCGAATACCACATGGCGGACCACATTGTCGAAATCTGCGTCCTCGACCGGGGGCCGGGCATTGCCGAAGAGGAACGCGAAAAGGTGTTCCAGCCCTTCTATCGTCTGGAGCCATCGCGCAGCAGCCGCACCGGCGGTAGCGGACTCGGGCTCGCCATCGTGCGTCAGCTCGCCACCGCCAACGGCTGGACAGTCGAACTCGCGGCGCGGCCGGGCGGCGGCACCGCCGCCTGTGTGCGGGTGCCGCTCGAAGATACGCAGGGCCTGGGTGCGATTCCGGCAAGTCTGCGATGACGGCATTCAAGCGGCAGCCTGCGGCGCCGCACCTCAAGCCCATGAAGGAAACCCTGTAAAATCGCTGCTTTTGCGAATTCACAGGGTTTCCCGATGAACCAAAAACCCACGTTTCAGGAAATCATCCTGCGCCTGCAGGATTTCTGGAACAAACAGGGCTGCGTCCTGCTCCAGCCCTATGACATCGAAGTCGGCGCCGGTACCTTCCACACTGCCACCTTTCTGCGTTCGATCGGCCCCGAGCCGTGGCGCGCGGCCTACGTGCAGCCCTCGCGGCGGCCGAAGGACGGCCGCTACGGCGAGAACCCGAATCGCCTGCAGCACTACTACCAGTACCAGGTGGTGCTCAAGCCCAATCCGCCGAACATCCAGGAACTCTATCTCGACAGCCTGCGCGCGCTCGGCATCAACACCTCCGAACATGACATCCGATTTGTCGAGGACGACTGGGAATCGCCGACGCTCGGTGCCTGGGGCCTGGGCTGGGAAGTCTGGCTCAACGGCATGGAAGTGACCCAGTTCACCTATTTCCAGGAAGTCGGCTCGCTGCCCTGCCGCCCGGTGCTGGGCGAGATCACCTACGGCATCGAGCGCCTCGCGATGTATCTGCAAAGCGTGGAGAACGTCTTCGACCTGGTCTGGGCGCCCGGCGTCACTTATGGCGACGTGTATCACCAGAACGAGGTCGAGCAGTCGACCTACAACTTCGAACACTCGGATGTGGATTGGCTATTCGCGCAGTTCTCGAAATTCGAATCCGAGGCCAAGCGCCTGATCGGCCTCAGCCTGCCGCTGCCGGGTTTCGAGATGGTGATGAAGGCCTCGCATACCTTCAACCTGCTCGATGCGCGCGGCGCCATTTCCGTCACCGAGCGCGCCGCCTACATCGGCCGCGTGCGCGCGCTGGCGCGCGAAATCGCCCAGGCTTATTACGACTCGCGCGAACGGCTCGGCTTCCCGATGCTCAAAGGAGCCGCGGCATGAAGGCGACATTGCTGATCGAACTCCTCACCGAGGAACTGCCGCCGAAGTCGCTGGCCAAACTGGGCCTGTCCTTCCGCGAGCAGATGCAAAAGTCGCTGGCCACGGCCGGCTTCATCGAGGCCGGCAACGAGGGGCGCTGGTTCGCCACGCCGCGCCGGCTGGCGATGCAATTCGACGATTGCCTCGAGAGCCAGCCCGATCGCGTGATCGAGAAGAAGGGTCCGGCGGTATCGTCAGGAGTCGGCGCTGACGGTACGCCGACCAAGGCCCTCGAAGGCTTCATGCGTTCGGCCGGGGTCGAGTTCGCGCAACTGGAAAAGCAGAGCGACGGCAAGGTCGACTATTTCGTCGCGCGCATGAGCAGGAAAGGCGGACGCATCGACGAAACTCTGGCCGGAATGGTGGAAGCCGCGCTGAAAAAATTGCCGGTCGCCAAACTGATGCGCTGGGGTGCCAGCGAGGCGCAATTCGTTCGACCCGTGCATGGCCTGATGCTGATGCACGGCGCCAGAACCATTTCCGGCGAGGTGCTGGGCCTTGCCAGCCGCAATGTCACGCGCGGCCATCGCTTCATGAGCGTCGGCGTGATCGACATTCCGCGCGCCGGAGATTACGAAGCGATTCTGGAAAAGCAGGGCCGCGTCATCGCCTCCTTCGACAAACGTCGCGCCATGATCGTCGAACAACTCGATCGTGCCGCCGGGAAGCTGACCTGGGTGCGGGACGACGCGCTGCTCGATGAAGTCGCGGCGCTGGTCGAATTCCCTGCCGTGTATGAAGCGAGCTTCGAGCCCGAGTTTCTCGCCGTACCGCAGGAATGCCTGATCCTGACCATGAAGGCGAACCAGAAATATTTTCCGCTGATGGACGGTGACAAACTCACCCACCGCTTCCTCGTGGTTTCCAACATGAAGGTGGTGGACCCGACCAACATAGTCACCGGCAATGCCCGCGTGGTCCGTCCGCGCCTGGCGGATGCCAAGTTCTTCTTCGAAACCGACAAGAAGACGCCGCTTTCGGCGCGCATCGGCAAGCTGTCGCGGGTGGTCTATCACAACAAGCTGGGCACCCAGGGCGAGCGTGTCGATCGCCTGGTGCGGCTGGCCGCCACCATCGCGCATCGCATCGGCGCCGACCCGATGCAGGCGGAACAAGCGGCCCTGCTGGCGAAGGCCGACCTGGTCACCGACATGGTCGGCGAATTTCCCGAACTGCAGGGCATCATGGGCCGCTATTACGCGCTGGCCGATGGTGAGCCGGCCGCAGTCGCCGACGCGATCCAGAGCCACTATCAGCCGCGCTTCAACGGCGATGCGCTGCCCGTGGGAGGGGTCGCCTGCGCCGTCGCGCTGGCCGACAAGCTCGATGCGCTGATCGGCTTCTTCGCCATCGGCCAGATTCCGACCGGCGACAAGGACCCCTTCGGACTGCGCCGCGCCGCGCTCGGCGTGCTGCGCATCCTGATGGAGACGCCGCTGCCGCTCTCGCTGCCGGAACTGATCGACGCTGCCGCCGCGGGCTTCGCGCCCGAGATATTCACCGGGGATTGGCGTAGCGCCAGCGCCGACTTTCTAAGGGAGCGCCTGCGCAACCTGCTGCGCGACGCCGGGCACGATCACCGCGCGGTCGACGCCGTTCTCGCGCTCGACCCGGCGCGGATCGACCAGGTCCCGGCACGGCTGGCTGCCGTCAAGGCGTTCGCTGCGCTGCCCGAAGCCGACGCCCTGGCAGCCGCCAACAAGCGCATCGTGAACATCCTGAGGAAGTCGGGCGGCGAAGCGGGTGCGGCGGTCAACCCTGCGCTGTTGCAGGAAGACGCCGAGAAGGCCTTGTTCGCCGCAGTCGAGACTGCGGCGCCCGGCATCGAAGCCCAGCTCGCCGCCGCCGACTACACCGCCGCGCTGAAAACCCTCGCCGGATTGCGTGGGGCGGTCGATGCATTCTTCGACGGCGTCATGGTGATGGCCGAGGACGCGCAGATTCGCAGCAACCGGCTGGCCCTGCTGTCGCGCCTCGCCGGCCTGATGAACCGGGTCGCCGATATTTCGAGGCTTTCCAGTTAGTCGGGGCGAACAAGGCGGCACGGCGTGACAAACAAAGCCTCTTTTGCGTCCGTGTTTCGCCGTGTCGCCCTGCTCACCTTGGGGAAAATGGAATCATGAAACTTGTCATTCTCGATCGCGACGGCGTGATCAACCACGACTCCGACCAGTACATCAAGTCGCCGGAGGAGTGGAAGCCGATCCCCGGCAGTCTTGCCGCAATCGCACGGCTCAACCAGGCCGGCTATCGCGTAGTCGTGGCGAGCAACCAGTCGGGAATCGGCCGCGGCTTGTTCGAGACGGACACGCTGATGGCCATTCACGACAAGATGCTGAAAGCGCTGGCCCAGGCCGGCGGGCGCATCGACGCGATATTCTTCTGCCCGCATACCAACGCCGACAACTGCGACTGCCGCAAGCCGAAGCCCGGCATGTTCCGCGAAATTGCCGCACGCTTCAATGCCGATCTCGCCGGTGTGCCGGCCATAGGCGATTCCCTGCGCGACCTGCAGGTTGCCGCCACCGTCGGCGCGCAGCCGATGCTGGTGCTGACCGGCAAGGGCCGCAAGACCGTCGATGATCCGGCGCTGCCGGCCGATACGCTGGTGTTTCCCGATCTTGCCGCAGCCGCCGCGCACATAGCTCACTGATGGCGGTATTCCGTTCCCTGCTGTTCCTGCTGATCCTGCTGGTGGTGACGCCGCCCTACACGCTGGGAGTGATCCTCTGCCGCCCCCTGCCGCACCACATGCGGCGGCAGACGGTGGTGCCGTGGGTGAACTTCACCATCTGGCTGATCAAGCATGTGCTCGGCATTCCTTACCGGCTGGTCGGCGCAGAAAACATTCCCGCGCGCCCGGCTGTCGTCCTGTGCAAGCATCAATCGGCCTGGGAAACGTTCATGCTGCAGGCGGTCTTCAAGGACACCGTTTTCGTCTGGCGCAAGGAGATCAAGTACCTGCCGTTTTTCGGCTGGGCGCTGGCCTCGATTCCGATGATCGAGACGGACCGCAACGCCAGCCGGTCCAGCCTGAAGCGGCTGGTCGACCAGGGCCGGGATCGTCTCGACAAGGGCTACACGGTGATCATTTTTCCGGAAGGCACCCGCTCGCAGCCCGGTTCGAAAAACCGCTACAAGATCGGCGGCGCGCACCTTGCCGTCGAGACCGGCACGCCGGTGGTTCCCGTGGCGCTCAATTCGGGTGAGTTCTGGGGCCGCAACGCCCTGTTCAAGAAGTGCGGCACCGTCACCGTCAGCGTCGGCCCGGTGATCGATCCCACGGGACTCACGGCGAACGAAGTGACGAACCGCGCCGAGGCCTGGATCGAAGCCGAAATGCGCCGCATCAGCCCACAACTTTATGAGGCTTCGCCATGAACATTGCATCGGGCCGCAGCCCGCAACTCACGCTCAAGCTCGACAGCAGCGAGCCCGATCCTGCCAGTCGCTGGCACGATGGCGCGACGCTGGCGTTCCTCGGCGGCAGCCTGCGTCTGGTGCTCGGCACCCGCCACAAGGAAGCGCTGCGCGAAGGCAACACCCTCGACTTGCCGCTGCCGCCCCAGGCCACGCCGCGCCAGATTCAGGACCGGGCCGAGGCCTGGCTGCGCGAAGAAGCCAAGCGACTTCTGCAACAGGTCATCGAACAGAAGTTCCTGGAGGGACGCACCGCGCTGGCGCTGGCGGGACGGCGAGCGCCGCGCCTGGCGCTTTCGTTCGCCGCACGCGGCCACTGGGTAGAGGTGCACAACGCAGACGCGCTGCGCTGCAACTGGCGCCTGATCGAACAGCCGATGCCGGTCATCGAGCAGGCTATCGCCCGCGCGATCGCCACCTTGCCGCCGGAAGGCGAAGGCTTCGATCTTTTCGGCACCCCGTTTGCCGCGAACTAAACCAACACAATGTTTCTCGAACAACTCAAGCTATTCCGCCTGCCCTCGCCGCCGCCAGAGGCAAAGACGCGGCACCTGCTGATCGGCGGCCGCATCATCGACTACCGGCTCAAGAGCGGCGCCAAGCGCCTTTCCATGACCATCGACGAGCGCGGCCTGCGCATCGGCGCGCCCCATCGCATCGCACTGACCGAGATCGAGGCTTTTGTTCGCGGCCACGCCGACTGGGTGCTGAAGAAACTCGGCGAACTCGCCCATGCCACGCAGCCGCGCCACCTCACGATCAAGGACGGCGCACGCGTTCCGCTGCTCGACACTGAAGCCGAAGTGCGCGTCCTGCCGGGCGCCAACCGGGTGCGCTGGGTCGGCGAGCTGCTGGTCCTCGAAGCACGCCCGGAGGCCGACCTTGGCCAGCTGGCCGTTCGCGCGCTGCAGAAGCGAGCTCTTACCCATTTCGGCGAACGCCTCGCCTACTTCACAGGCCAGCTCGATCTGGCCTTGCCCAAGCTCGCGCTGTCGTCGGCGCATACGCGCTGGGGCAGTTGCAGCACGCACGGCGGCATCCGCGTCAACTGGCGGCTGATCCACATGCCGGCGCACCTCGGCGACTACGTGGTCGCCCACGAAGTCGCCCACCTTCTGGAAATGAACCACAGCGCGCGTTTCTGGGACGTGGTCGGCTCGCTCTACCCCGAGTGGAAGGCCGCCCGCACCGAACTCAAGCAGCGCGCCGCCTCCCTGCCCATACTTTGACGCTCATGGCACCGAGCACCACCCACAGAAGATGAAACACGCGAAGGGCAAATTGAAGGCCCGCCCCTCCCATCCGCTGCGCGGCCCACGGCTGGCTTTGCACAGCCAG
>VBWA01000118.1 GCA_006218025.1 Rhodocyclaceae bacterium
TACTCGATGATCTTGGCGACGACGCCGGCGCCGACGGTACGGCCGCCTTCGCGGATGGCGAAGCGCAGGCCTTCGTCCATGGCGATCGGGGCGATCAGCTGGACGGTCATCGACACGTTATCGCCCGGCATCACCATTTCGGTGCCTTCCGGCAGGTAAACCATGCCGGTGACGTCGGTGGTGCGGAAGTAGAATTGCGGGCGATAATTGGTGAAGAACGGGGTGTGACGACCGCCTTCTTCCTTGTTGAGGATGTAGGCCTCGGCGGTGAACTTGGTGTGCGGGGTGATCGACCCCGGAGCGGCCAGAACCTGACCGCGTTCCACGTCTTCACGCTTCACGCCGCGCAGCAGGGCGCCGATGTTGTCGCCGGCCTCACCCTGATCGAGCAGCTTGCGGAACATTTCCACGCCGGTGCAGGTGGTCTTGACGGTCGGCTTGATCCCGACGATCTCGACTTCCTCACCCACCTTGACCACGCCGCGCTCGACGCGACCGGTGACCACGGTGCCACGGCCCGAGATCGAGAACACGTCTTCGATCGGCATCAGGAACGGCTTGTCCTTCGGACGTTCCGGCTGCGGGATGTAGCGATCGACTTCGGCCATCAGCGCCAGGATCGCCTCGCGGCCGATTTCCGGCTGCTTGTCTTCCAGGGCGCACAGGGCCGAACCACGGACGATCGGAATGTCGTCGCCGGGGAAATCATAGCTGCTCAACAGCTCGCGCACTTCCAGCTCGACCAGATCCAGCAGTTCCGGATCGTCGACCATGTCGCACTTGTTCATGAACACCACCAGGGCCGGCACGCCGACCTGACGGGCCAGCAGGATGTGCTCGCGGGTCTGGGGCATCGGGCCGTCGGCGGCGGACACCACCAGGATGCCGCCGTCCATCTGCGCCGCGCCGGTGATCATGTTCTTCACATAGTCGGCGTGGCCGGGGCAATCGACGTGGGCGTAGTGGCGGTTGGCGGTCTCGTACTCGACGTGCGCGGTCGAGATGGTGATGCCGCGGGCCTTCTCTTCCGGCGCCTTGTCGATCTGGTCGTAGGCGGTGAAGGTGGCGCCGCCGGTCTCGGCCAACACCTTGGTGATGGCAGCGGTCAGCGAAGTCTTGCCATGGTCGACGTGACCGATGGTGCCGATATTGCAGTG
>VBWA01000119.1 GCA_006218025.1 Rhodocyclaceae bacterium
ATGGCCAAGGAAAAGTTTTCACGCACGAAGCCGCACTGCAACATTGGGACGATTGGGCACGTCGACCATGGCAAGACGTCTTTGACGGCGGCGATCACCAAGGTTCTGGCGGAGACGGGCGGCGCGACCTTTACGGCCTATGACCAGATCGACAAGGCGCCGGAAGAGAAGGCGCGCGGCATCACCATTTCGACGGCGCATGTCGAATATGAGACGAAGAACCGCCATTACGCCCATGTCGACTGCCCCGGCCACGCCGATTATGTGAAGAACATGATCACCGGCGCGGCGCAGATGGACGGCGCGATCCTGGTGGTCTCGGCCGCCGACGGCCCGATGCCGCAGACCCGCGAGCACATTCTCTTGGCTCGTCAGGTCGGCGTGCCGGCGCTCGTCGTGTTCCTCAACAAGGTCGACATGGTCGACGATCCGGAGCTTCTCGAGCTCGTCGAGCTCGAAGTGCGCGAGCTGCTCTCAAAGTATGAATTCCCCGGCGACGACATTCCGATCACCAAGGGTTCGGCGCTGTGCGCGCTCGAGGGCAAGAACCCCGAGATCGGCCATGACGCGATCCTGAAGCTGATGGAGACGGTCGACGCCTACATCCCGCAGCCGGAGCGTCCGAAGGATCAGCCGTTCCTGATGCCGGTCGAGGACGTGTTCTCGATTTCGGGCCGCGGCACGGTGGTGACGGGGCGCATCGAGCGCGGCGTGATCAAGGTGGGCGAGGAAGTCGAGATCGTCGGCATCCGTCCGACGGTGAAGTCGACGGTGACGGGCGTCGAGATGTTCCGCAAGCTGCTCGACCAGGGCGAGGCGGGCGACAATGTCGGCTGCCTGCTGCGCGGCACGAAGCGCGAGGACGTCGAGCGCGGCCAGGTGCTGTGCAAGCCGGGCTCGGTGAAGCCGCATACGAAATTCAAGGCTGAGGCGTATATCCTCACCAAGGAAGAGGGCGGCCGCCATACGCCGTTCTTCACCAACTACCGCCCGCAATTCTACTTCCGCACGACGGACGTGACCGGCATCGTCACGCTGCCCGAGGGCGTGGAGATGGTGATGCCGGGCGACAATGTGACGATGGAAGTCGCGCTGATCGTGCCGATCGCCATGGAGGAGAAGCTGCGCTTCGCCATCCGCGAAGGCGGC
>VBWA01000120.1 GCA_006218025.1 Rhodocyclaceae bacterium
GGTTCATCAGACTTTCCCGTGGGTAACCTGAGCCGGATACAGATCAAGGCCGCCGCAATGGAAATAGATGGCGATCTTGAAATGGTCACGGTTCCTGAATCCACAGGCACGTTTTTGTACAGTTGCAATCTTTGAGTTCACCCCTTCAGCCACAGCATTGGTGATGCGATGTTTGAAATAGGTCAATACATTCGGCAAGTGCCGCGCAATCAACTTGGCCGCATCGATCACGGGCTGCAAGCGGCTGTGCGTCGCCCAGAAGTACCAGCGCTTCCAGAACTTCAACGCCCAGGCCGCAGAGGAGTAACTCCACAATTCCCGCAGCACTTCCTTGAGCGCCCAAGCACGGCCCGTTTTAAGCTCGCTATTTTGCAGCTCCCTGAAGCGCGCACGGGCCTGATCGGTCATGTTGGACGGATTGGTCAGCCACAGGTACTTGCTCTTGACCAACGTAGTGTCTCCTTCATCCATCAGTGCCTTGTGCTCCTGCTTCCTTACCTTGTCCACCGCCTCGACGATATGGCGCATAATGTGGAAGCGGTCAAACACCATCTTGCCATCCGCCTCCGGCACACCGTCTCGGCAGGCGTTAATAAAGGCCGGCCACATGTCGAGGCTGATCGCTTCTATGCTTGCGCAACGCTCCGTACCAAAGGCGTTGAAGTAAGCAGACAGACTTTCTTCACGGCGCCCCTCTCCAACGTACTCCACCGTCGCCTTGTCCAAGTCACAGACCAAGGTCATGTACTGATGTCCTTTGGCGATGGCTTTCTCGTCCACGCCGATCTGCTTGGGCAAGGTATCTCCCTTGGCAGCTCGCCCACGCAACACTGCGCGTTCCATCAGATGCCAAGCCTGATCCCAGCTGATACGCAACAATCCTGCGGCTCGTTCGATGTTGGCCGCCAGCAGCACATTCACCGCCAGCGCCTCAAACAGGTGCGTAAACCGGCTTCCCTCATCCGCCCATGGCAGGCGCGCTTGTCGAACGCCATGCTCAGAACACGACACGCGCGGAGGGCTGGCATGCAGGTAGGTCATGAACTGGCAGCTATCCAAGTGCCTCCAAACGCGCTCGGCAGAGTGGTCATAAACAGCATGCTCCTGTCCGCATTCAGGGCAAGCAAAACGCACTCCCTTGGTA
>VBWA01000121.1 GCA_006218025.1 Rhodocyclaceae bacterium
GTTTTTAAGCTAATAAAGCACGTCAAGAGCTCCCGAAAATTTCTCAGATCAGTGTTCGCAAAAATCGCCCGACGGATCAGATCCAGCCCCCAGCGAAAAATGCTCTTTGCTGGTCTCCCGTGTGTTTTTATCTCTATGGGCTCCTCCTGTACTCTAATATCCCCAGTACGGTATGCCCAACAAAACGCTATAGCGAGCACGAACAGTAATTTCTCGATCTTGTCCGCATCGACGATGTGTGTATCCTCCATGCGGAACCCACGGCTCTTAAGACATCCGAACAGCGTTTCGATTTCCCAACGTCTCTTGTACATGCCTAGAGGATCTTCAAATTGCCGGCTGGATACGATGATCAGTGCTTCTTGGGCTCCTTTTCGTTTTTCAACAGATATGTAGAGGGAATACCCCCATAGATTGACGGGGTGGTTCACGACTTTTCGAAGACCAAGATATCTGCGCAAATGCTTTACTGGTATCGCAGTATTTGCATCGATTTGCACTATGGCATTTTGCTTGATCCGAATATCAAACGGGATCCCTGTGTCGATCAGAAACCGGAACCATGCTTTTCCCACAAATTCGCGGTCTGCCAAAAGAGCTTCGATCTTCTGGATGCCAAAGTGTTGCAGGACTCGCTGTAGTATAGAAATTCGGTCTTCTGGACAGCTGTTTCCTTCCAGATTCAGCACGGCCCAGAAAAGGGGGATAGCAATACCGCGATAGGCTACTGAGAGCATCAAAATGTTAATGGGGGTCTTGCCCCACTTCCAGTTCGTTCGATCGAGAATCAGCAAGTATTTGCCCTCTAGAGGAAATAGCCGGAGCACCACAAAAACTATACGGCTTATATCAAAGGAGAACTCGGTGAAAAATCGACGGATTCTCCGATATGAGGACGCTTCCTTTGCCTGTGTTCGAAAGGCCGTAGCGATCTGAGTCAAGTTGACCGTTCGGACGGTAAAGAGCGCTTGGAGAATCTGTACTAGGCAGTTAAGGCGTGCCTTGTTCCAATCTAGAAAATGGGATAAAGTATCTTGTAACTCGCTGATCTGTTTCATTGTACCTCGCTGTTTAAGAGTCAACGAGATATGATCGCTCTTCAGCGAGTTCCTTGCATCAACTTATTTTTTGTCCTGTACAGAG
>VBWA01000122.1 GCA_006218025.1 Rhodocyclaceae bacterium
CCCGTCAAAAAAACTCCGGATTTCGTCCGATTGCGCGGTGGTCAGGTTCAGGGTGGCGGCCAGGGACGGAAGGAAGGACGAGACGCTGCGCGGGCCGTCGGCGAACTGCAGGATTTCGATTTCGCCCAGGGCATCCGTGCCGTCGCGGCCGGGCGTGTTGTCGACCACGGTCGCTCGGCCAATGCCGGCGCTGGTGACGGTGTAGCCGGCAAAATTTCCGGTGAAAATTGCCGTGTCGCTGCCGCCCCCGCCTTCGAGCGCGTCATTTCCGGCGCCACCGGTCAGCGTGTCATTGCCGCCGTGGCCGATCAGCGCATCATTACCGGCATTGCCCAGCAAGGTATCGCCGTAGGCGGTCCCGATCAGGGTGTCGTTGCCGGCCGTTCCGGCCTGCAATTCCGTCTCCCCGGTGAGGGTCACATTCACGGTTCCCTGCATGGAGGCGAACGTGGTCTCGTTCCAGACCGAGTAGGTAATGGTCGCCGTGCCGTACTGTCCGGGGTCGAGGGTCTCGTAACCGGTTCCCGGGGTGAACACCAGCTGACCTTCAGCATTGCTCGCGACGCTGCCGCTGGACGCAGAGACCGAGTAGGTAAGGAAGGGCCTCAGTTTCCATCCCGCAGGAAGGTAGTCGTTGGCCAGCACGTCGATGGTGACCGGGCTGCTCTCCGCCGTCACCACCGAATCCGCCACGAGGATCGGCGCGTTGGTCGGGTTGAGGTAGAAATTCTGGTAACTCGCGGCCGGCGCGCCGCTGAGCGTGGCGAACTGCACGGCCGCGGCGGCGCCATTGCCGTCGGCGTCGTAGTACACCGCTCCGGTGGTCGGGCTGTAGAGGATGCGGTCGTCGGCGTCGAGCGTTCCGGTGGTGAGCTTGAAGCGCGCCGCCCTGTCCGCGACGTAGTTGCCGAAATCGGCGCCGACCAGGAACACGGCGTCGTCGACAGCCGAGAAATCGGTGATCGTATCGACGCCCGCCAGATTGTCGATGATGAACTGGTCGTTGCCGGCGCCCCCGGTCAGGGTATCGGCACCGCCATTGCCATTCAGGTGATCGTGTCCCGCCCCGGCGATCAGGATGTCGTTGCCCTCGCCGCCGAGGAGCTTGTCGTTGCCGGTGCCGGTGGTGAGCG
>VBWA01000123.1 GCA_006218025.1 Rhodocyclaceae bacterium
AGAGCTTGTGCGAGACCTTCAGCGTCACCGGCGCCCGCCGCACCGGCGCACCGCATCACCGGCGCCCGCCGGCCCGGAATCAGACTACACCGGCGCTACCGCCGGCGTTGACCTGCCTCAGCAGTCCGCCGGCGCCGAGAGTCAGATTCCACTCTGATTTCCTCTAGCACTGCTTGCGCGTAATCATAGTGCTAGTTTCAGAGTTACTCGAAACACACAACGAGAGGAACTCCCTATATCGGCACATCGGCCCTTTACAACTGGTGCCGTGTCCTACCAAAGAGCCTCAGACCCTCAGAGAGGAAGGTCTTTGGAAAGGGAGTGGAATACAGAATACTCTCTTGCTCAACCGTGTTCGCAGACGACCTGCACGAACCAGTTCGTCGATTGAGCAAGAAGAGTCGATACCAGCCGCAGAGCTTGACATTCTGCAAACGCGGTGTTCCCCGCGCCGCCTACGCGTGATCCTTTTGGCATAATCCATTTTCGCTTTCTACTCCGAGCTTTCGGCGCTTTTCCCTGAGAGTCTAGCGCCGGCACTTGCTTCGCATCTGCAACTCCGAGAGAACTAGGAAATGCAAAAGGGTGTACAGCGGATGGAAGGGCCGCCCGTAGCGACCCAACCTCGGGAACCACGGACCCGGCAGGAGCACCGCAATGCTGACGCTGCTGCAGCGGCAGCGCGTGCACAAACTGCCTCCGTGACTGTCTCACACACTTCACAAGTTGCCACACCCGGGCTCGAGACTCCCGGGCACCAGCACTCAGAGGCAGACTATGGGCGTTTGCCGGCGCCGCCTACTTTGGCGTCAGCCGCCGGCATTCAAAGGGCGAGGTCTATCGCTGGCGCTACTCCGGCGTCGATGCCTTTACCGGCGTCCACTGCCGGTCCGGCGATGTTACCCGGCCCGAGCGTCAATGTAATCACGGCATACCCTCTGCCGGTTTTGACGATGCATTCTCATGCCAGCCCCGCGGCGCACCTCGCATCCACGCAGCAGCCTATCTCGGCCGCCGCCGCACTTCCGCCACTGAGTGTAGGTACACAACATGTACGCTGCACCTCGAGAGAGACTGTTGTCTCCGGGGACGAGCAGTACGCTACTCCGCCCGGCGCGAACCTGATCGA
>VBWA01000036.1 GCA_006218025.1 Rhodocyclaceae bacterium
GCTGCCAGCGCAGGCCGTTCTCGACGAAAGCCCGAAAGTCGGCGCTGGCGACACGGCGGCTTCCCTTCCCGACGACGTGGAGCGGATTGCCGCGGCATCCACGTCCGGCCAGGGCGGCGTCGCCCCTCCGCCGTGGTCGGCCGCGCATCCCTACGTCAACCTCTATTCGATCCAGAAGCCTGCCGTGGCGAACGTCAGCGGCAACTTTCGCCTGACGGCGGAGGATGCATCGAGCGATATCCGCCACATCGTGCTCGACTTCGGCAATGCCTCGTTTCCGGTGCTCGAAGGCCAGACCATCGGCATCCTGCCCCCGGGGCTCGATGCCAACGGGAAACCACATCATGTGCGCCTCTATTCGGTAGCCAGCCCGCGTGACGGCGAACGTCCGCGCTACAACAACCTGTCGCTCACGGTGAAGCGGGTCACCGCCGATCACGAGGGCGTACCGGTGAGCGGCGTGGCCTCGAACTTCCTCTGCGACCTGAAGAAGGGCGACAAGGTCAACGTCGTCGGCCCCTACGGCACCAGTTTCCTGATGCCGAACCATCCCGGCAGCAACTTGCTGATGATCTGCACCGGCACCGGCTCGGCGCCGATGCGGGCGATGACGGAGCGCAGGCGCCGGAAATCGCTGCCCCAGGAGGACGGCAAAGTGATGCTGTTCTTCGGCGCCCGCACCCCGGGCGAACTGCCCTACTTCGGCCCGCTGACCCGCCTGCCGAAGGAATTCATCGACATCAACCTGGCGTTTTCGCGTGTGCCCGATCAAGCCCGGCAGTACGTGCAGGATCTCATCCGCGCACGCGGCGACGATGTTGCGCATCTGCTGCGCGACGAAAACACCTACTTGTATCTATGTGGCTTGAAGGGCATGGAGACAGGAGTCGATGAGGCCTTCAGCGATATCTGCGGCCGCCATGGGCTCGACTGGAAATCACTGCGGACGGAGCTCCTGCAACAGGGCCGCTACCACGTCGAAACCTATTGATCCGAGGGCGAATCCGAATCAGGTGTCGGCCATGACCAGACCCCGAAAGCCCGATCACACCGCTCTTTTTGAACGGCAGGTATGTCGCCTATGAGGCCGTCTTCTTCGTCCGGCATGCCGTGCGTGTTTCAGCGGCACGATGCAATATCATCCGCAATGGCGAATAGCCATTTTCTGGAGACACACGCATGAGCGGGATGATCATCATCGGGGCCGGTCTGGCCGGACTTACGGTCGCCGAGACGCTGCGCGCCGAAGGCTACGAGGGAAGCATCACCCTGATCGGCGACGAAGCGCACGCGCCCTATCAGCGTCCGCCGCTGTCCAAGGGCTTTCTGCTGGGCGAGACCGTTGAAGCGCAGCTGATGATGCGCCCCGCGGAAGTGCTGGCGAAGAAGAACATCGCGCTGAAAGTCGGCGCTGGCGTTACGGCGATCGACCGTGCCGCGAAACAGGTCACGCTGACCGACGGCTCGACGCTGGCCTACGACGGCCTGGCACTATGCACCGGGTCGCGCCTGCGTCCGCTGCCGCTGGCGGGCGCCGACTGGCAGGGTGTGTACGGCCTGCGCTCGCTGGACGACGCAAAAGCGATCGTGGCAGCCCTGGAGACGGCGCAGAACGTCGTGATCATTGGCGGCGGGTTCATCGGCCTCGAAGTCGCCGCCGTGGCACGCAGAAAGGACAAGAAGGTCACCGTCCTGGAAGCCGCCGACCGTCTTATGCCACGCGTCGTGCCGCCGCTGATTTCGCAGTTCTACCTCGACCTGCACACCCGCCACGGCGCAGAAGTGGTGCTCGGTGCCCTGGTGTCGGAACTGGTCGGCCAGGACGGCCGGATCACCGCGGTAAGAACCAACGACGGCCGCGAGTTTCCCGCCGACCTGGTGCTGGTCGGCATCGGCATCATTGCCAATGCCGAACTGGCCCGGGCCGCCGGCCTCGAAGTCGATGGCGGCATCGTGGTCGACGCCTGCGGCCGTACCTCCGACCCGGCCATCGTCGCCGCCGGCGACTGCACCGTGCGACGCCTGGAAGACGGCAGCCTGTGCCGGCTCGAATCCGTGCAGAACGCGCTGGAGCAAGGCAAATCCGCCGCCACCGCACTGCTCGGCCGCGAACGACCCTTCACTGCGGCGCCGTGGTTCTGGTCCGATCAATACGACGTCAAGCTGCAAATGCTGGGCCTGACGGCCGGCTTCGACCGGATGGTCACGCGCGGCGACGCCACCACGCAGAAGTTCTCCGCCTACTACTACCGGGCCGGCAGGCTGATCGCGATCGACTCGCTGAACCAGCCGGCCGATCACATGAACGGCCGCAAGCTCTTCGACAAGGGCATCGCGCCCACGCCCGAGCAAGCGGCCGATCCTGCCTTCGATCTGGGGTCGCTGCTGGTTTGAAAGGCGGACACAGCGCATTCTGCATGCGTATCCGCCCCTGACAGTCCGGCATGTACGCTAGCGCACCGAACGCGACCGGCGTTTCGAATACTCTGCGTTCGATTACGACGCGTCGGTATCGACGCGTGGAAGGATCGAGTCTGAATCATTCAGCCGATTCCAAGTTCGTGGAGCCTCGTACAAACCGTGACCCCTGTGCCCGCAAACGCGCAGCAAACTTCCGCCAGCCCGTCCCGGCCCGCGCTTGTCGTCAGCGGCGAGGGTGATCGCCGTGCGCTGGCGGGTGCTCTTGAAATATCGACGCTGGTCGCCGCCGAAAACTCCCTGAAAGGGTGGTCGAAGGCAGGGGCGACGCGCCAACTCGATATTGCCTTGCTTGACAGCCTCGACACGCCGGGCGCCCTGTTCCTCTGCGGTCTGCGCGACAGGAATGTGGGGCTCATTGGAGTCCGCGCCGAACACCGCGCACTGCTCGATCTCATTTACGGGCTCGAGCTCAAGCCGATACCGAAAGTCAAGAGCGTTCCCCGCTGGCGCCAGCTCATCATCCAGCTCGGCAAAGGCACGCACGATGTGCGCCACGAAGTGATCGAAATCATCCGCTTTGTCGGGCGCGCCGCAAGCTGGACCGGCAACGCGCTGCTGCACCCGGCTTGCCTGCGCCCGGCGTCGATCTCGCGGCACATCACGGAAACCGGCATTCATGCGCTGCCCATCATCGGCCTGATGGCGATCATGATCGCGATCGTGATCGGCTACCAGGGCGTGGCCCAGCTGCGTCCCTTCGGCGGCGAGGACTACACCATCAACCTGGTGGCCGTATCCGTGTTGCGCGAAATGGGCGTGCTGATCACCGCGATCATGGTCGCCGGCCGCTCGGGCTCCGCCTTCACCGCCGAAATCGGAGTCATGGAAACGCGAGAGGAAGTCGATGCCCTGAAGGTGATGGGCATCCAACCGATGCAGGTACTGGTGGTGCCGCGGGTGATCGCGCTGGTCATCACCCTGCCGCTCTTGACCTTCTTTGCCGACGTCATGGGCCTGGTCGGTGGCGCCGCGATTGCGCAGTTTTTGCTCGATGTATCGCCGACCCAGTACCTGACACGCCTGCCGCAGGTGGTCGACGGCCAGGATCTGTTCGTCGGCCTGGTCAAGGCGCCGGTGTTTGCCTTCTTCATTGCGGTCATCGGCTGCATGCACGGGCTGCGCGTCACCGGCTCGGCGGCGAGTGTCGGGCGGGAGACCACCCGCGCCGTAGTGAAATCGATTTTTCTGGTCATCGTGCTCGACGCATTCTTTTCCATCCTGTTCGAAAAGCTCGGCCTATGAACGCCCTGACCCGGTCACATGGCCATGCCGAACCCATCCTTGCCGCACGCGACATCGTCAATCGCTTCGGCAAGCAGGTGGTACACGACAAACTCAGCCTCGATGTCATGCCCGGTGAGATCATCGGCATCGCCGGCGGCTCGGGCTCTGGCAAATCGGTGCTGCTGAAGACCCTCACCGGCCTGCACCGGCCGGATGCCGGCGACGTGCTGCTCAAGGGCAAACCGGTTCAATCCATCGGTGCCTCGGAAAGGGCCTCGCTCATCGGCGTGCTGTTCCAGCAAGGCGCATTGTTTTCCTCGCTCACCGTGGCGCAGAACATCATGCTGCCGCTGCGCGAACACACGGTACTGCCGGCCGGGCAGCAGGAACAGATCGCGGCAATGAAACTGGCGCTCACCGGGTTGCCGGCGGACAGCGGCATCAAGTTTCCTTCCGCGCTTTCCGGCGGTATGGTGAAGCGCGCGGCCCTGGCGCGAGCGCTGGCGCTCGATCCGAGGATACTTTTCCTCGACGAACCCACGTCGGACCTCGACCCGATCGCGGCAAGCGGCATCGACGCGCTGATCCTGCAGCTCAACCAGATTCTTGGAATAACGGTGGTCATCGTCACCCACGACCTCACCACGCTATTGAACGTCTGCGGCCGCATTGCCGTGCTGGTCGACAAGACAGTTACGGTCGACACGGCGGACCAGCTGATGAAGTCCGACCATCCGTGGATTCACGATTTTTTTCACGGGCCGCGCGCGGAAGGCGCAATGAAAGCAAGGGAAACCAGCCATGGAAACTGACAAACACTACTTTTTCGAGGGGCTGTTCATCATCGTCTTCTCGATTGCCGCGGCACTATTCGCGGTGTGGCTGGGAAGCAGCGGCCGCCATGACGATGTGATCTACCGCATTAATTTTCCTGAGTCGGTCAGCGGACTCACCGCCGGCGATACGGTGAAATTCCACGGCGTCGATGTCGGTACGGTGAAGTCCATGGCCATCGATCCCGAGAATCCGCGTCTGGTGCGCGTCGATGTGAGGTTGCGCAAGGAAGCGCCGGTCAAGACCGACACCCGGGCCAGCCTCACGCTGAAAGGCATCACCGGCGTGGTCTTCATCGAGCTGAACGGCGGCGATCCGGCGGCGAGGACCCTGCTTGCGGTCACGCCAGAAAATCAGGTGCCCGAGATTCCTTCCGAAAAAACCGGCCTCAATGCCATGCTCGACGAGCTACCGAAACTGGTCAAGAAATTCTCGGCCATCGAGGACCAGGTCAAGAAAGTCGTGACCAGCGTTGGCGGCTTGACAGAAAAGGTCAAGGACAACCCTTCCCTGCTGCTCAGGCGCCCTGCACGAAAGCCGGACTGACGGAAGGATGCACTTCGCAGTTCGCGACGCCAGCGGCTTGGGTCATGAGCGTCGCGGGTGTTGTCTCGAAGTCATGCCCAGCTTATAGTTGGACAATGAGCAAAGGGCACATTATCCCTATCGTCAGAGCGGTCAGGGCCACGCTGCCGCCGGGCCGCGACCTTGCCGTGCCGCCCGAGGGCGAACTGATCGACCAGCGCGGCCGGCGAGTGCGCGACCTGCGCATTTCGGTCACCGACCGCTGCAATTTCCGCTGCGTGTATTGCATGCCGAAGGAAGTGTTCGGCGATGACTACGCCTTCCTGCCGCGCAAGCAGTTGCTCTCCTTCGAGGAAATCGTCCGCGTCGCGCGCATCTTCGTCGATGAGGGCGTCGAGAAGATCCGCATCACCGGCGGCGAGCCTCTGCTGCGCCGGCATATCGAGAACCTGATCGAGCAGCTGGCCGCGCTACCGGTGGAACTGACGCTGACCACCAACGGCTCGCTGCTGGCGAAGAAGGCACGGGCGCTGAAGGATGCCGGCCTGCATCGCGTCACGGTCAGCCTCGACGGCATCGACGACGCCGTGTTCAAGCGCATGAACGACGTCGATTTCGCGGTCGGCGACGTGCTCGACGGCATCGCTGTCGCCGCGGCCGCCGGCCTCGCACCGGTCAAGGTGAATTGCGTGGTCAAGCGCGGCAGCAACGACGACCAGATCCTGCCGCTGGCGCGCCACTTCCGCAACAGCGGCCACATCCTGCGCTTCATCGAGTACATGGACGTCGGCAGCTCGAACGGCTGGCGCATGGACGAAGTGCTGCCATCCGCCGACGTGATCGCCCGCATCGCCGCCGAGTTTCCGCTCGAAACGATCGACGCCAACTACCCCGGCGAAGTCGCCGAGCGCTGGCGCTACCAGGACGGTGCGGGCGAGATCGGCGTCATCTCCTCGGTGACGCAGGCCTTCTGCTCCACCTGCACGCGCATCCGCCTCTCCACCGAGGGTCAGCTCTACACCTGCCTGTTTGCCCAGAGCGGTCACGACCTGCGCGCCCTGCTCCGCCAGGGTGCCGGCGACGAGGCGCTGCGCCGTGAAATCGCTGCCGTCTGGCGCGGCCGCGACGACCGCTATTCGGAGATCCGCACCGCGGCCACAGCCCTGCCCGGCCGCGACAAAATCGAAATGTCCTACATCGGCGGTTAGTCCGCTGTTCGCTGCCACCTCATGACTTCAATACTCCAGACCCTGTCCTGCGCCGACAACTACGACCCCAATTCGTTGCACGTCGATCGCGCGCGCGAGCTGATACTCGACCTGCTGAACCCCGTCGTCGGCCATGAGCGGGTGTTCGTGCGCCAGGCGCTGGATCGCGTGCTGGCCGAGGATGTCATCTCGCCGATCGACGTGCCGAGCCACGACAACTCGGCGATGGACGGCTGGGCCCTGCGCTTCGACGACCTCGCCGGCAGCGACGAAACTGCGGGCGAGACGCGCCTGACGAACATCGGCACCGCCTTCGCCGGCCGCGCCTTCGAGGGCAAAGTCGGCGCTGGCGAGACGGTGAGAATCATGACCGGCGCGATCCTGCCGCAAGGTGTCGACTGCGTGGTGATCCAGGAAGTGACGCGCGTCGAGGGCGATGCCGTCATCATCCCACCCGGCCAGCGCCGCGACCAGAACACCCGCCGCGCCGGCGAAGACCTGCAGGCCGGCCGCCCCGCGATACCCGCCGGCAAAAAGCTGCGCCCGGCCGAGATCGGCATCATCGCGTCGCTCGGCATCGGCGAAGTCTCGGTGCGCCGCCGCGTGCGCGTCGCGCTGTTTTCCACCGGCGACGAGCTGTGTTCGATCGGGGCGCCACTCACCGAAGGCGCCGTGTATGACAGCAACCGCTACACGCTGTGGGGCATGCTCACCCGGCTCGGCTGCGACGTGATCGACATGGGCGTGGTCAGGGACGATCCGGCCGCGCTCGAAGCGGCCTTCCGCGAAGCCGCCGGCTGCGCCGATGCGATCATCACCAGCGGCGGCGTTTCGGTCGGCGAGGCCGACTTCATCAAGCAGCTGATGACCCAGCTCGGCGAAGTGGCGTTCTGGAAAATCGCCATGAAGCCCGGCCGCCCGATGGCCTTCGGCCGGATAGGCAAAACGCAACCCGACGGCGCAGAGGGTTCCGGCGCATGGCTGTTCGGCCTGCCGGGCAACCCGGTGGCGGTGATGGTCACCTTCTACCAGTTCGTGCGGCCGGCGATCCTCAAGCTGGCCGGCCTCGATCCCGTGCCGCCCTTCCCCGCCTTTCCCGCGCGCTGCGTGGAGGCCATGAAGAAGGGCCGTGGCCGCACCGAATTCCAGCGCGGCATCCTGTTCCAGGAAAACGGCGAGTGGTGCGTGCGCCCCACCGGCGCGCAGGGCTCGGGCGTGCTGCGCTCGATGGCCGACGCCGACTGCTTCATCGTGCTCGAACACGAACGCGAGAAAGTCGGCGCTGGCGATACGGTGATGGTGCAACTGATGAACGGCTTGGTCTAGGCCAAATCCATTCGGCCGCTTATTCGGCAAAATCGGCACTGCGCACCTGCCCGCGCACCTGGTTGAGACCGACCTTGACGTCGGACAGCTTCACGCCCATTGCCACCACCGTCGCCTGACCCGGTTTCAAAGTTCCCGGCAGCGAATATTCGCGAACGAAGTTGCTGCCCGGTACTGCGCCGGCAACGCGCAGATTGCGCAGTGCAATCGGGCTGCGATTGGTGACGCGCAGGCCGAGATTGCCGCTGGCATCCGCCACCGGCTCCACCTGAACATAGCTGCCCGGATTGCGCGGCAGATCGAGGCGGACCAGCGACGCGCCGGCGCGCTTGCCGACCTCCGAGTCCGACCCGGCCGCCAAACGGAAATGCTCGATGGCCTTCGCCGGATTGTTGGCGCCTTGCGCCAGATTGCCCAGCACATAATGCGCGGCGGCCGTCGGCAGCAGCGCGTTGCTGCGTTCGAGGTCGCTCTGCGCCCCCGCCTTGTTGCCGAGGCGGCTGCGTGTCAGGCCGCGGTTCAGGTAGTAGGCGTAGTAGTCGTCGTTGCGCTTGATCGCCTCGCCATACTCGTGCTCGGCCTCCGCCACGCGGCCCAGCTTCTTCAGGGCATCGCCGCGCAGGGCATGGAACATCGCCTCGCGCGGCTCCAGCTTGATCGCCTGATCCGCCTTCGCCAGCGCCTGCGCCGGGTCCTTTTCGAGCACCTTGCGGCCTTCGTCATGCGCCGCATAGGCCGGCTTCGACTTGATCAGGAAGGCCAGCTTGCGCCGGTAGACATCCTCGCCGCGGAACAGATTGGCCGGCAGGGCCGAAGCCATTCTCCGGTTGGCGTCGACGCGCTCCTGCGAAGGAGGATGGGTAGCGAACATCCCCGCCAGCCAGCCGGACGACTTGTCGCCCGACAGGCGCACGAAGGTTTCCTGAAGTTCCACCGCCGCCTTCGGATCGTAGCCCGCGCGCACCATGTAGTCCATGCCATAGTGATCGGCTTCCAGCTCATGTTCGCGGCTGAAGCGCAAGGTCAGCAGCGTCGCCCCGCCCGCCGCCGCGAAGTCGATCAGGTCGGAATGCCTGTTGTCCGCGGCCAGCACCGAAATGATCGCGGCGCCGGCCGACAGCAGGATGCCGCGCTCCATTGCCCCGGCGCCGTGACGCGCGGCAGCATGCACGATTTCATGCGACAGTACCGCGGCCAGTTCGGCCTCGCTCTTCAGCTCGGTCAGCAGCCCTCGATTGACCGCCAGCTTGCCGCCCGGCAGGGCCCAGGCATTCGGCACCGAATCGTTGATGACGACGAACTCGAAGGGCAGGCTCGGCCGGTCGCTGACCCTGGCCAGCTTCTGCCCCACCTCGTTGACATACGCCGTCAGCGCCGGATCGAGAATGAACTTGCCGCCGGCCGATTGCTGGCTCGGCGCATATTGCTGGGCCCCGATGCTGATTTCCTGCTGCTCCGACACCAGCTTCAGTTCGGTCCTCTTCGTCACCGGATTGGTGGCGCAGCCGCCGAGCGCGAACAGCAGCGCCAGGCAGGCGCCAAGCAAGATGGTGCGGGATCGATTGTGTGTATTCATGATCTTGAGGGCCGGGATAAGGCCTGTGGATGACGCATTCCGAGGTCCAGGCGAACCCGTATCATAGCCGTCACCCGCCCCACAATTTTCCGGAACACACTTCATGAGCCAAGCCGCTGAACTGAATCGCCGTCTCGCCATCGCCGACTTTCTTGCCTTCGAAGAGCTGCCCGACGGCTTCGTCGTGGCACATGTCACCACCCGCGACGCCACCGCCAGCATCGCCTTGCAAGGCGCCCATGTCATGCGCTATCAGCCGGCCGGCCATGCGCCGCTGATCTGGCTCAGCAAGCTCGCCAAATTTGCGCCGGGCAAATCGATTCGCGGCGGCGTGCCGGTGTGCTGGCCCTGGTTCGGCGCGCATCCGGGCAACGCGCAGTTCCCCGGCCACGGCTTTGCCCGCACCGTGCCGTGGCAACTGCTCGACGCCGCACTCCTGCCTGACCAGCGCGTGCGCCTCGAATTCGAACTGGTCCAGTCCGAGGCCACCCGCGCGCAATGGCCGCACGCTTCGACCGTGAGAAACATCGTCACCGTCGGCCCTGAGCTCGAGGTCGAACTCGCCACCACCAACACCGGCAACAGCCCCTTCGAACTCGGCCAGGCCCTGCACACCTATTTCGAGATCGGCGACATCCGCAAAGCCATGATTACCGGACTCGACGCCTGCGCCTACATCGACAAGGTGGGCGGCAGTGCGCGCAAGACGCAGCGCGGCGCGGTCGACTTCGCCGGAGAAACCGACCGCATCTACCTCGCCAGCCACGGCCACTGCGAGATTCACGACCCGGTGCTGGGCCGCCGCATCCTCGTCACCAGCACCGGCAGCCGGTCCACCGTGGTATGGAATCCGTGGATCGAGAAGGCCGACAAGATGGGCGATTTCGGCCCCGATGGCTGGACCGGCATGGTCTGCGTCGAAACCGCCAACGCCGCCGATGACGTGATTCAGCTGGCGCCCGGCGCCACGCACCGCATGACGGCGCAATACCGCTCGATCCGGGAGTAAGCCCGGGAAAATTCTTACACCGTCCCCAGCCAGAACGCCACATCCATTTTGAGGAACTCGTCCCAGGGCATGTAGTGGGAACCGTCGCAGGAGAAGGTCAGGCCGACCATGCCGTTGAAGAGATTCAGCGTGCCGGTGCGAAGATAAAAAGTCTCGTCGATGAAACGCAGCGAACTCAGCGTATCGAGGATGGCCCGGATGCGCTCCCTCGGCACCAGGGCATTGGCCGGATAGGGGTGTTTCGGATAGGCGAGGCAGGTGTCCGCATCGACCAGCGCATGGATATCGAACAGGCGGTAGCGGTAGGGATCGTCGAGCGTCCAATACACCGCGCGGCTGCTCGAGAAGTGCAGCATGATGTGATACATGCCGTGATCGACCATCAGCTCCTCGACGACGCCAAGCACGGTGGGCAACTGGCGGTCCATCTCGCTCTCGCTGCGGGTCTGGTGGAAGACCTGGCTGCGGATCGACGGATCGCCGCGCAGTTGCCGCCACTGGCGCTTCTCCTCGAAGCGCGCCCGCGTCAGCGGCAGGTCGTGGAGGTAGAAATCGGCGCCGAGAAAGCCGACCGCAGCGCCGGTAGCGTTGCGCACCAGCTGGATCGCGGTCAGCCCGGGGCGCCGCTCGCGCAGGGTGATGTAGGAGTGAGAAAGCAGGAAACCCGTGGCCGGCTGGGATTCGCGCATGTAGGGCCGATGCGAGCGGTCGCGGCCGAAATCGGCCTCGTTGACGCCGGCGGCGCTGACATTGTCGGAAATCTGCACGCCATCGAGATTCATGGCGTACAGGTAGCGGCAATGGGGCACGCTGGGGAACAATCGGGCCAGCTCGGCGTTGAGCCCGGTGCGGTTGCCCCAGGCAGCCGCACTGGCCTGCGCCGCGCAACGCAGCGGTTCCTCGATGATTTTCTTCAGCGCCGCGCGTTGCAGGGCAACGCTCTCCTGAAGTGTATTGCCGCCGTTCGGCATGGTGGCCCAGTTTACCGATCTGGATTTTCGACCCGATAGATTCTACGCGCGGTCGACGCTTCGCTGCCTCATTGCACACCCCTATCCGTCGCAGCATGCCAATAGGGCCGTACGCAACTACGCCAGAGTCGAGCCGAAGCTATCGGACTGTCAACGGGCCCGTGACCGCGCGCCCAAGTGCATTACCACGCCGCTCGCGCCAAAGACTGACTTGCGAACGGCCCAAGCAAGATCAAGTCTTGAACGGAAGTAATCGGCTATGTCGCTGTCCGTGTTTGACAGTACTCGACGAACCGTCAAAAGTCGGCGCTGGCAATACGGCGGATACGACTCACCAATGCGCCTATTTGCCAAGAAAAGACTTGGGCTAGGCTGTCATCGCTTCCGCAAATACAGAAAAATGTGACCAGAATCCATTTGATCGGTCAAGCATGCTGTCCAGGCTTGGCGATTCAATCTGGCCTTGTTTCTGCCAATACTCCATTGGAAAGGCCTTGCGAAAAGCGCGGCCTTCCTCAGCCCCTTGCAATTTCGAATAGTGCCAGTGTTCACTCATTATTCGACGGTCATTGAGGTTCGATTGGCGTGCCCTTCCGAGCCGACCTCTTTGCCCTCCTAGCTGTGCGCTCTAACCCCTTATTACCACTTCCGATCTTCGCATCTGCTAACTCGGCGGAAGATACCTTGCTGCCAGTAAAGTCACATCCACTCAGCACTGCTCTGCCGAAGTCAGCACCTCTCAATTCCGCCTTAATTAGGCTTGCTCCTCCAAGCCGGGCATTGCGGAATGAAGTAGAACGGCAACTCGCATCATTCAATATTGTCCTTTCTAGCTGTGCCCCCCGCAACTCCGCAAAATCCAGCCTCGCCCCGGTCATGTCAGCGAAGTCCAGTCGCGCGGAATCCAGCACGGCCCAACCCAATCGGGTTCCTTTCAATGATGCATTGGTCAGATTTGCCCGCACCATGCATGTGTAATGTATGGGAAGCCGATCAAGAATTGAGCTGGTCAAATTTGCGCCATACAAATCGAGCATATCCAATGATTGATTCGGTATTGAAAGATATGAGAGACAAGTCTGTATTAGCGCTGAAGCTGGACCTGTACGCTGCCCCTGAATACGCTTTAGCCAAGAACCAAAACTAGTTTTTTGTTCGAGTGTTACCACTGACACCGTTCCAAGGTACTCAGCACAAGCATTCATAACAACAAAAAACGATTCTTCGGCATTCCTCGACTTATACAACGTGTCGAGCGACGTAGTCGAAGACATGTAGGTCGTCGGTAGTCCGTGATCTATGACATAGGAAACCATAGGAACAAGCTCCTCGTGCCACCATGAAATTTGGCTCCTAGATCTCAACCGAATTTCATCCTTCATAAAGGCATAGATATACTCAGACAATGCTGTTGGTGCGGCAATCTTTACCCAGTGATCCAACCCATCTCTGCGATCCCAACCCTCATCCGGATTCTCCTTTCGATTCTTTATTTCTTTGGTGATCTTATCGACAGCGCGCACGATTCGCTTCGAAGCCAGATATTCACCAAAGCTCTTGTGCGTAAATACAAAAGTTGGATCGCCACTTTTACGCTGGCCGTATTGACGGAAGAAGAATGCGGCAAGAAGATTTGTCACTCCTGCTTTTGCACCCTCTTGAAAGGCATCTAATAGCGAGCCTAAGCCGCTATCCCTGCAATGCTCTTCAATTTCTCGTACAGTTGTTGACCTACCATCCCCGTGCCAAGCCGCCAATCCGATTTCCTCTAGGACTCGCCAAAAACTAGTGAGCTCCATATGCCTAATCTTGAGATGCGTCCGCTGCTTTTCATATCCGCGTTCATAAACCGCGGTAACGAGATCAGAATAGACTTCGTTTAGGTTGACTTTCTTTGTCAGATCAAGCTTCCCACGCGAGAGACTTAGGGCTACGAGATAGTTCAATAAAGGCTGGGACGTTACGTCTTCAAGCTCTTTAGTTTGTAGTTCCTTTGGCAGCCCTTTATAGTCAAGCCCCTTCAATTTCCCATAGGCTTGCCACCATCGATGGCGAAGATCGGTATCGAGCAAACTCTGGGGGTCTAAATACTTGCTGTCATCGTTGGCCCTAGCCCGCGTCGAAGTCGTTTCGTCCTTTGGCACGAAATACGGCAATAGGTTGAGAACCTGTCCTTGGCGTCGAAATTCAGAACTATTTTCCTGCACTATCAATTCTCGGCCACTGATCAGAATGCGGAGGCGAGACGGGTTACCTACATTCCGCTTCTCTACCGTTCGCTCCACTTCTCGTATGAACGCGCGAGCAGTCTCGGCTGCTGCTTTCCCTTGGCTAGCCAACTCATCCAATCCATCAAAAATAATCAATAAGTCCTGATCTTCGCTAGGTTCTAAAGGGTTGTATCCGATTAACCCTTCATCACGCACAAATCTACCAACCTCTTCTACAAGGTTCCGAGTTGGGTCAACCAAATGTAAGGGAATAAAAAGGGTCCTACAAATTCCTAGCCTCGCTGTATCGGCAGCAAAAATGCGTGCAAATGACGACTTTCCTGCACCAGGTCCTCCACTCACGATTCGAATTGATGAATTGGTCCCCTTGTGTCTTATCCAGTTCTCCAACTCAGTCTTTAGTGAAACGACAACCTTAACCTGTTCCCCGTCTCTGTCCTGAGCCAAGTCCACCTCACTCTCACACGCATCTTGTTGAAGGTAGTATGCATTTGGAGGTATAAAAATGTCGCGCAGACTAAACGATTCGCCAAATACGCTTTCGCTTGCCCGCCGTTCCAGGAACGCGTTGTATCTTGCCCAAGACCAAACTCGTTCACCAGCGTTTGAGAATGGCGTATCTAGAGCATCCAGAAGGGTCTTATAAGCCTTTGGATTTTCCATCCATTCATTATTTAGTGCGAGCGTGAAATAGGCTGGCAGCTTGTTAGAAATCGAATCGGCGGCAGGTTGGCTCAGTCCATTCTTTTCTAGCCATTCCTTCAGAAGCTCCTTGATATCGCCAAGTATCGATAGCGTAGATGGCGCCTCAATGAAGCGGCGCGAAATCTCATACTCCTTCTCTTTTAACGGAATCTCTATAGAACTAAAAAGGTGATCAGTGTCACTTCCCTCTGTTGTGACAATTTGTTCGGCACATTCTTCAAGCAATTCGAGCAATGCACTCACCAAGGATCGTCTAATCAATCCAAAAGCGATTTCGTTAGGCGAGCTGCCTATGCCGATTGCTGAGGCCGCCTCTGCAGCGTCGTCCGCAAGATCGTCAAGCTTCCCAGTGGCTGTGTGAATGGCCCCCTGAATAACCGACTTCAAAATTCCACCGACATCAAAGGTTAGCGGTTTGTTGAACACTGAGTCGGGGGCGGCGACCTTAATGGCAGGTTTCTTTTTCAAAAAAGCTCCTCATCAGACTTGCTGTGTCAGTGTCGCTATTGTAAATGGATATTGCTGCCGCAAAAACTTTGCCAACGATTTAGGTTCACGATATGGAACCAGCCTTGCATTGCGTTCGATGACAGCAGAAATCGTCGTCCCACCAGCGCCGACTTTCGCCTCACTCCTTCCGCAACGCCTCCACCGGATCGAGCAAGGTCGCGCGTCTGCCCGATCCCGGCCCTTCAGACCCGGGAGTCGGCGCTAGCGGTACGTCGTCTTGCGGCGTCATGAAAATCGCCGCGACGCCGAACCGCATCGTCCTCCCTGGTCAGGTCGGATGAATGTCTATCGAGCGATAGGCGTGCTCCGTAGCCTTGAACGCCAGCCTTCCCGACTCCTCGGCGGAATGGATGCTGACCTTGCCGCACCCGCTGCACTGGAAGACCGGAACCTCGATCACGACCTTGAACGGCTCCGCATTGCTCAGGTCCGCCACAACCTCCAGCGTCTCCCGGCCGGTGGGCGATGCCGGCAGTTCGACATCACAGCCGGGGCAGTGGTAGTGCTTCCTGAAGAGCCCCTTCTTCGCGGCGCCCGGAATGCTGCTGAAGGTCTCGGGACTCGCCATCAAGTCCATCAGCTGGGCGGCAAACTCGATGTGAATGAAGCGCTTGTGCCCCTGCGAACAGATCAATGACGGCATCTGCTGCACGCTCAGTTTCAAGTCTCCTTCCTCACCGTGGAATGGATCGAGAATTTGCATCGACATTTCCCCCTTGCACTTGCTGCACGGCTTGGTCATGGCTCATCCTTTCCCTGGAACCGATGTTGAATGAATTTCCGGACTGAACGGGAAGCGGGTTTCAAGGCGGGTGGGGCACGCGTCCGTATGGGCAGCGGACGCCGGGCAAAGCGCGCCCCGACGACCCGACACAATCGCAGCGGCGAACCGTCTTCGAAGGAATGGGAGTCGAACTTGGCAGGAATGAGCATCCGGGCAGCCTCCAGTCGCGTGAAAACACGCAACTGGCAGGCGGCCCGACCTGCCAAAGACCCGCAGCGCGAATGCGCTGCACCACTTAGTTTGAAGCAATCGGGAGAAAATTTATCGCTTCCCGGCGCTGCCGTCAATCCTCGATCGCTTCGCCGGCAACTCGACCGGATACCGGCTCCCGGCTGACGCCTGCCCTACTCCGTCCGCAAGGCCTCCACCGGATCGAGCAAGGCCGCACGCCTTGCGGGCAGCACGCCGGCGGCAAGGCCGATGGAAGCCGCCAGCGCTTCGGCCAGCAGCACGAACGAGATCGGCGTATGCACCGGCAGCGCCGGCACGAAGAAGCTGATCGTCTGCGCCAGCCCGATACCCAGCAGGAGGCCGACCACGCCGCCGATCGCGGCGAGCGCCACGGCTTCGCCGAGGAAGAGGCCGAGGATGGTCTGCCGCCGCGCGCCGAGCGCCACCAGCAGGCCGATCTCGTTGGTGCGCTCGGTGACGGCGATGGTCATGATGGTGACGATGCCGACGCCGCCGACCAGGAGCGAGATGCCGCCCAGCGCGCCGACGGCCATGGTCAGCACATCGAGGATGCCGCCGAGCGTGGCCAGCATTTCCTCCTGGCTGATGATGGTGACATCTTCACGGCCGTGGCGCGCCTTGATCACCTCCTTGACCGCGGCCACCACGCTCGCGGCGGGCACGCCTTCGGCCGCGGCGACATTGATTTCGTTGAGTCCGGCGCGGTTGAACAGTTCCAGCGCGCGTGCCGCCGGTATCCATGCGGTATCGTCGAGATCGATGCCGAGAAACTGGCCCTTGGGTTCCATGATGCCGATCACGCGGAACTGCAGGCCGCCGATGCGCACCCGCGTGCCGAGGGCGTTTTCGCTGCCGAAGAGTTCGTTCTTCAGCTTGGAGCCGAGTACTACCTGGGCACGGGCGGCGCCGGCCTCGTCCGCCGGCAGGAACTGGCCGCTGCGCACTTTGAGCTTGAACACGGAGGGCATCTCCGAGCCGACGCCGTAGACCGATACGCGGCGCAGGCGGCCGTTGCCGCTGACTTCCGCGTTGCCGAAAACACTCGGGCTCACGGCGACCACGTTGGGCAGGCGCTTCATCGCCTCGGCATCCTCCAGCGAAAGCGGCCTGGCGCTGCTGGGCAGGCCGGTCGTCGCGCCGCCACCCGTCTTGGTGCGTCCCGGATGGATGCCGATGACATTGGTGCCGAACTGGGTGAATTCGGCCAGCACGTAGCGGTGAATGCCCTCGCCAATCGAGGTCAGCAGGATCACCGCGGCGATGCCGACGGCAATCCCGAGCAGGGTCAGGAAGCTGCGCAGACGCTGAGCGCTGATGGCGCGGATGGCCAGCGTAAGAGAGTCTGTTAAAAGCATCTCAGTGTTTCATCAACGCTTGTACGGGATCGAGCCTCGCCGCGCGCCGCGCCGGCATGATGCCGAACAGCAGGCCGGTGCCGAGTGCGGTGACCAGGGCGGCGACCACCGCCCAATCCGGCGGATAGGCGGGAAACACCGGGTACATCTGGCGCAGGACGAAGGCGCCGAAGAGGCCCAGGCCGTAGCCGGTCAGCGCGCCGACCAGCGAAATCATCGCCGCTTCGGCGAGGAAGGCGTCGCGGATCGTGGCGCCCCGGGCGCCGAGCGCCTTGAGCAGGCCGATCTCCGCCGTGCGCTGGGTCACCGCCACCAGCATCACGTTCATCACCAGGATGCCGGCCACGGCCAGGCTGATCGCGGCGATGCCGGCCACCGCGGCGGTCAGCGCGCGCAGCAGCTTGTCGAAAGTGGCGAGCACGGCGTCCTGGGTAATCACCGTGATGTCTTCCTCGCCGTGACGGGCCTTGAGCATTGCGGTCACCTCGCGCTTGACGGCCTCTATCTCGCCGCGACTCCTGGCCTCGATCAGGACACGAAACAGGCTATTGGTATTGAACAGGCTCTGGGCAACGCCAACGGGAACGAAGACGATCTCGTCGGTGTTCAGGCCCCCCACCCCCTGACCAGTGGCCTTCAGCACGCCGACGATGCGCAGGCGCCGGTCGCCGAGGCGGATCAGTTCACCCACCGCGGGACGCCCGGCAAAAATCTCCTCCTGAATCTTGGCGCCGATCACGGCCACCGGCGCGCCGCGGCTCCAGTCGGCTTCGGGCAGGAAATGTCCCTGCGCCATCTTGAAGCTGCGTATGTCGAGATAGGTCGAGGCGGTGCCGGCCACCACAACTTCGCGCAGTCGCCCGTTGGCGTTGATCTCCGAGTTGCCCGCGGTCAGCGGCGCCACGCGCCGCACCGAGGGCAGCCGGGTCAGCGCAAACGCATCGTCCACCGTCAGGTCGCGCGGCGTCGAGGTCATCGCATTGGCCGGGCTGAAGCCGCCGGTCGCCGAGCGTCCCGGCAGGACGATGACGAGGTTGCTGCCCAGCGAGGAGAACTGCTCGACCACGTAGCGCCGTGCGCCGTCGCCGAGCGAGGTCAGCACCACCACTGCCGCCACACCAATGGCCATGGCCAGCACCGAGAGCGAGGTGCGCAGCGGATAGCCGGCCGCCGCATCGCGGGCAAAACGCAGGACGTCGGCGGTGCGCATGGCGTCGCTTCAGGTCGCAGCGGACGGTGTATCCGGGGCCGGCGCCGCCGGCGAAACACCGTCACCCCCTTTCCCGGAAAGGGGGCTGGGGGGATTGTCGTCCGCGGACCGAAGGGGAGCTGCGGCACTGTCGTGCCGCAGCTCCCCGTCTTCCATCATCAACTGCCGCCGCGCCCGCGTGCCGATCTTCGGATCGTGGGTGACGATGATCAGGGTCATGCCGCGTTGGTTGAGGACTTCCAGCAAGTGAATGACCTCATCGCCGGTGGCGCGGTCGAGATTGCCGGTCGGCTCGTCGGCCAGCAGAACGGCCGGCTGCATGATGGTCGCGCGCGCGATCGCGACGCGCTGCCGCTGGCCGCCGGAAAGCTGGTCGGGGCGATGGTCGGCGCGCTGGTCGAGGCCGAAATCCTTGAGCGCCTGCATCACCCGCTGCGCCCGCTCCGCCGCGGGAATGCCGGCCAGCATCATGGGCAGGGCAATGTTTTCCGCGGCCGTGAGGCGCGGCACCAGGTGGAAACTCTGGAACACGAAGCCGATCCGCCGGCTGCGCACGGCGGCTTGCTCGTCCGGCGACAGCGTGGTGACGTCGCGGCCTTCGAGATGATAGGAGCCGGCATCGGGCCGGTCGAGCAGGCCCAGCAGGTTGAGCAGCGTGGACTTGCCGGAGCCCGACGGTCCCATGATCGCCACGTATTCGCCGGCCTCGATGCCGACATCGAGATGGGTCAGCGCATGCACCGTGCTGTCGCCCAGATGGAAGACGCGCTCGATGCCGGCAAGCTGGATGACGCTCATGCTCTCTATTTTTCGCCTGACGCCGCCGTGGCGCGAGCGCCGACTTTCACGCCCTCGCGCTCCAGCGAGACGACAATGCGCTCACCCTCGGCCAACCCTTCGACGATTTCCGTGAACTCCCAGTTGGCGGTCCCGGCTTTAACCTTGCGCTCTTCGAGCTTGCCGGTGTCCGCGTTCAACACCATCACCCGCCCCCCCTCGATCAGCGCCGCCGTCGGCACCCGCAGCACATTGGTGCGCGTGTCGAGCACGATCTCCACGTCGGCGCTGTAGCCGACCAGCAGGTGTCCCGTCGCCGGCATCTCGAAATCGACCTCGACATCGACCGTGCGGGCCTGCTTCTCCACCGCCAGGACATAGGGCGCCACGCGCCGCACCTTGCCCTTCAGCGGCTGTTTGGGCATGGCATCGAGCGAAACGCGCACCGGCAGGCCAGCCTTGATCCTGGGCGCATCGATCTCATCCATCGGCGCGTTGATGTAGAGGCAGGAATCGTCGATCAGGTCGATCGCCGGGGGCGTCGGCACGCCCGGTGGCGAGGGCGTCGAATACTCGCCGAGTTCGCCGACGATCTTCGCCACCGTGCCGTCGAAGGGCGCGTAGAGCACCATGCGGCCCTGCTCGACCTTCGTCACGTTGATCCGCGCTTCGGCCTGCACGATGTCGGCCCGCGCCGTGTTGCACGCGGCACCACGCGCGTCGGCCTCGCTGCGCGCGGCGTCTTCCCTGGCCTCGGAAACGTAGCCGCGACCGCGCAAGGAGGTCTGGCGCTCGGCCTCGCGCATCGAACTGGCGGCCGTGGTGCACACCTCCTTCACGCGCTGCATCGCCGAGGCGCGCTGGGCTTCGGCCAGCGTCTGCTGCGCCTTCTGGTCGTCGTTCCACAGCTTCATCAGCAGCTGGCCCTTCTTCACCTTGTCGCCTTCCTTGATGCCGAGGAATTCAATGCGTCCGCCCATGATGGTGGACAGCTTGGTGCGCTGGCAGGCTTCGACCGTGCCGGCGCGGGTATTGACGACAGTGGATTCGACATTGCCGCGATCGACGGTCTTCAGCACCACCGTCACCGGCTTGGCACGCGTGGTCCAGAAAAAGACGCCGACCGCGATGGCGACAAGGAGCAAGGCCGGCAGGACACGGCGCAGGAAAGTGGATGTATTCATGCCGCCGATTATGCCGTGTTTGGGGCGAGTTCGCCCCGGCAAAAACGCTTCTTACCGTGCCGCCAGCACCGACTCCAGCCACGGTTCCAGGCGCTGGCCGACCGCAAGCGTCGCCTCGAAGTGCGCGCCGGGATCGCCCGCCGTGCGCCGGCGGGTGGCCAACGCCGGTTCCAGCAGCGGGCGCAGGGCGTGCGGCACGTTGGTCTGCGTCACGGCCAGCGCGCTGACATGGCCGGTGACCCGCGTCTTCTTGTCGTGCACCACCAGCCGCGGACGCAGCGTGGCCTTCAGAATCAGGAAGCGGCTGCGATCCGGATATTTGGCGCGCAAGACCGTGCGGTCGAGCCCGGCGTCGATGGCGAAGAGGCGACTGTTCTGGGTCTCCTCGAGCTTCAGCAGTTCCTGCGCGCGCTTCGCCTTGGCGGCGAACTCCTTGCTGTCGGCGTTCGCCAGTCGCGCGGCTTCATGGCGGGCGGCATTCTGCTGCGCCCGTTCCAGCGCCTGCTGCCAGGCCGGGCCGGCCAGTTCGAGCACCAGCAACACTTCGCGCGGCAAAGCTCGCTCGAAGCGGCGACGGCCCGCCGTGCCTTCCGCCGGCGCGGCCGTGTCGAAGCCGAGCGCCGCCATCCGGACTTCATCGAGCCATTCCGGCGTGCCGCCGCTGACGCCATAGCCGCCGCCGAAGTATTCGCCGGCGCTGGCGTCGATAACCCGCCAGTTCAGCCGCAATGCCATGCCGCTGTTCTCCTTCGCCATGCCCCAGCCCCAGGGCAGGTTCAGTTCGCGCTGCGAGAACGTGAGGCGGCTATCGGGCTCGCCGCTGCGATTGAGATAGACGCCGGTCAGCGCCACGGCATTGGCCAGCACGATCAGCAGCGCGCCGGCCGCGAACGTCTTCCAGGGCGTGAGCTTCATCGCGCGCCCTCCCCTGCGCTCTGGCCGACCCGGCGCAGACGCTTCAGAACCATCAGGATCAGGATCGCGGCGAGGCCGAGCACCAGGAAGAACAAATACTTCGGCATCAGCTCCCACCACCAGTCGAAGAACTTGGTGTAGAGAAAGATGACAAAGAAAGTGATCCCGGTGTTGACCGTATCGGGCCACTGCCGGCGCGCGCCGAGCCAGATCGCCAACGCGCTGGCGACGAAGCCGGCAAGCTCGTAGCCGCCTTCGATGGTGCGTGTTTCGAATCCCTCGTAGCCGGCCAGATAACTGCCGTAGCCCCAGTGGCCGAGCACCAGCATCGGCACCAGCAGGCAGAGCAGGCCGAAGATGCGATAGATGGAGGCAAAACCCGTGAGGTGGCGATGCGCGACCAGGATCGGGAAAGCGAACAGCAGCGCCGCGACGGGAAAGAAATTCTCCGGCCGTTCGCCCGCATGCAGCCAGTACATGCCGCTCCACGAACCGACGCGGGCCGAAACAAAGGCGATCACGCAGCAGATGCCGGCCGCCAGCAGGAGGCGCAAGTCGCAGGCATAGGCCAGCAGAAAGGCCAGCGCCGCCCACGGGATCAGGGCGCGGTCGGTGGGCGTGATGTTGAAGATCTGGCCGAGCATGGACAGGTTGAGCACGAAGCAGGCAAAAGCCACCAGCGCCGCCAGCTTGGTGAAATAGCCCGAGGCGTCGCGCGTCTGGATCCAGACCGTCAGGCCCATGCTGCCGAGCGCGGCGGCGAGCAGGATCGCGACCTGCGCGGTCTCGTCGAAGTGCCCCCAGAATTGATAGAAAAGAAAGAACACGCTAGCCGCCAGCGCCAGCGCGCCGAGGAAGGAAGCCACCCGCATGCCGAGCGACAGCTGCTTGGCCTGCAGGTCGCGGTCGATGTCGAAGCGACCGGCGAAGCCCGCGAGCAGGGTAGCGTGGTGTTCGCGCACGGCCTGCTGCTGGGCGGGATCGAGCCGCAGCACGCCCTCGGCTTCCAGGCGTGCCAGCTCCACCTGGAAGATTCCGATCTCGTCGGCGCGCTGCTGCGCCTCGCTGCGAATAGGGCTATCCATGGCGGTCGATTATGCCCCGTTTGTTATGATTCGCCATCCCACTCCCCGGTTCCGCCCCACGCCCTGCAATGATCAAAATCTACGGCATCAAGAATTGCGACACCATGAAGAAAGCCTTCGCCTGGTGCGATTCCAACGGCATCGGCTACGAATTCCACGACTACAAGAAACAGGGCGTGCCGCGCGAGCGGCTGGTCCATTGGTGCCGCACGCTGGGCTGGCAGACGCTGGTGAATACCAAGGGCCCCACCTGGCGCAATCTGACGCCCGAGCAGAAGGCCATCACCACGCAAGGCCAGGCCGTGGCGCTGATGATGGAACACTCCAGCGTGATCCGCCGCCCGGTGACGGAAAACGAGGCCGGACTGATCCTGGTGGGTTTCGATCCGACCCTGTTCGACAGCTTCGTGCGCTGAGCGTCCAAGAGTCCAATGGATTCGATTCATCCCTTCCTGCTGGAAGACCTCGACATCCGCGGCGTGCTGGTGCAACTCGGCCCGTCCTGGGCAACGATGACCTCGCGGCGCAGCTACGCGGTGCCGGTGCGCGAACTGCTGGGCGAGATGGCGGCCGTCACCGCCCTGATCGGCAGCAACCTGAAGACGCCCGGGCGCCTGAGTTTCCAGCTGCAGGGCCATGGCCCGGTGTCGATGCTGGTGATGGACTGCAACGAACAACTGCAACTGCGCGGCATGGCCAAGAGCGAGCTGGCCGCGGATGCCGAAACGAACATCGCCGGCGTCGGCACCCTGCTCGGCGATGGGCAACTGGTGCTGACGCTGCAGCCGAAAACAGCCGAGACGCCCTACCAGAGCGTGGTGCCGATCGTCGGCAACACGCTGGCGAAGGTCTTCGAGCACTATCTGGCGCAATCCGAACAGCAGCCGACCCGCCTGTGGCTCGCGGCGACCGCCGACACCGCCTGCGGACTGTTCCTGCAAAAAATGCCCGACGCCGATCAGCGCGATGCGGACGGCTGGAACCGGATCGAACAACTCGCCGACACCGTGCGTCCCGACGAACTCGCACTGCCGCCGGAAACCCTGCTGACGCGGCTGTTCGGCGAAGAAGCCGTGCGCCTTTTCGCGCCACGCCAGGCCAGCTGGCATTGTCCGCGCGACGAAGAGAAAGTACGCAGCATGCTGCTCTCGCTGGGCCGCGAGGAACTCGAAGCGATGCTCGCCGATGCCGAGGTGATTTCCATCGAGGACGAGATCTGCGGCCACGAATACCGCTTCGGCGCCGAGATCGTCGACGAGCTGTTTCCGCCCGACGGGCGGCTGCTGCATTAAGAGTTCATTTCAGTGGGAATCATGCCCCGCGTTGAATCCAGGATCGGATGGATGCAAGGCGCAGCGCGCAGCCAATGGTTGGTCCCATCGGCAAGCGTTGCAACGCCGCAGACGCCGATCCTGGCTTCAACCCGAAGGGCTGCTGGGCGATGGGCGCGCTGCCACGTTGTCGGTCGTTTGCATGGAGGAACCATGCCGCACTCCCTCCGCCTCGCATCGCATCCCAGCGCCCGGCAGCGCGGGGCATGATTCCCACTGAAATGAACTCTCACATCGACGTCAGCGAGGAAGCCGGAGTCCGCTACCTGCATTTCGGTTCGAGCTGGATACAGGGCGCGATGCGCATCGCACGGCCCTTTGCGCTGGAACTGGAATACACCCGCGAGATGATGCTGCCGCTGCTGCTGCATGGCGACGACTGGCCGCGCAAAGTGCTGCAGATCGGGCTGGGCGCGGCGTCGATCACCAAGTTCCTCTACCGCTACCGGCCGCACGCCAAACTCACCGTGATCGAAATCGAGCCGCGCGTCGAAGCCGCCGCGCGGCAGTTCTTCAAGCTGCCCGACGACCCCGCGCGCATCGACATACGCCATGGCGACGGCGCCGATTTCGTCATCGCGTCGAAGCAGCGCTACGACCTGATCCTGGTCGACGGCTTCGATGCCGACGCCCGCCCCGGCCAGCTCGATACCCTGCCTTTCTACCTCGACTGCCGCGCCCGGCTGGCCGACGACGGGCTGCTGTGCGTGAACCTGCTGTCGCGGCGCAAGGATTTCGGCAAGAGCGTGAAGCGCCTCGAAGAAGCCTTCGACGGCCATGCCATCGCCTTTCCCTCCTGCGACAGCGGCAATGCCATCGCCATGGCCGCAATCGGCGTTACCTGCCCGCGAAGCGGAATACCAGGTACGCAGAGCGGAGCCGCGCCGTCCCACCAGGGGATACCGCTTCGCATAACTCTCAATGAACTCAAGGCGGCGGCCAAGCAGTTGAAGCAGGAAACCGGCCTCAACCTGCTGCCTGCCCTCACCCGCCTCGCGCAATCGCGGCATCTTGCCGACGGCGTGCTGCACTTGTGAACGCGCGATGACGCAAGCGCACAAGGACCACCGCCGCGGAACGCTCTACATGCTGCTGGTGATCGCCATCTGGGGCGGCTTCCTGCCGGTCGGCAAATCGGCCCTGCAGGCGGTCGATCCCTACTGGCTCACGGCGATGCGCTTCGCCGCCGCGTCCCTGGTCTTCCTCGGCCTGCTCTGGGTCCGCGAAGGCGCGGCAGCCCTGCGCACCGAAGGCCATCTGTGGAAGATCGCCCTGTTCGGCAGCCTCGGCTTCGCCGGCTTCGGCGTCTGCCTGTTCGAAGGCCTCAAGCTGACGCGGCCCGAAATCAGCGGCATGATCCTCGCGCTGGGGCCGATCCAGGTCGCGCTCTTCCAGTGGTGGCGCACGCAGCGCCGGCCCGACAATTTCACGCTCGGCGCCATCGCCCTGGCGCTGTTCGGCGAACTGTTCGTCATCACGGCGGGCGACGTGACGCGACTGACCGGCGGCGACGCGCTGGGCAACGGCCTCGTCTTCCTCGCCTCGCTGTTCTGGACCGCCTACACGCTGGGCGGCCAGCAATTCCCCGGCTGGTCGCCGGTGCGCTACAGCGCGCTCTCCTGCTCGCTCGGCCTGTTCGGCATCGCCGCCGCGCTGATCGTCGCCACGCTGGCCGGCCACAGCCAGCCGCCGACCACGACGAAAATGCTGGAGGTCTGGCCGCAGCTCACCTTCATCGTCTTCTGCGTCTCGGTGTTCGGCATCCTGTTCTGGAACATGGGCGTCGCCAAGCTCGGCCCCCTGAGTGCCGGCCTGTTCGCCAACTTCACCCCGGTGATCACCTACCTGATCGCCATCGCCCAGGGCCGCCGCCCGGAAACGCTGGAACTGATGGGCGCCGCCATCGTGCTGATCGCCCTGATCGCCAACAACCGCCACCAGCGCAGCAAGGTCGGCCAGATCGCCGCCTGAGCCGCAGCGCTGTTGCGCCGATCGCGCTTGTTGGCAAGCGTTGCGCTGAAAAGTCGGCGCTGGTGATACGGCGATAAGCCACAGCGAAACCTCGGCTGCACTGTTGTTGTCGTGCCTGCAGCAACCGGGAGTGGACGCCGGTTTGCCGATTGCGTATCCTGAATGGGAATTCCGGTGGATCGACGCTCAGGCCCCGTCACATAAATTATCCGACAACATGACTTCCGTTCCTCGAGAAACTTCGTTAACAAACAATCAGTCCGCATGGCTCGCCGGAATATGCGACTGTCGCATATCCCGTTTACTCGCCGTTTCGTCGGCGACATCACGTTAGGCACTTTAGATAATTGGCTCGCGGGAGGAATCATGAAAATCGGAAAAGACTCCGTTGTCATCGGCAACGTCCCATCCAATATTCAAGTGGGTGATGGTTCAGTTGTTATTGGTGCCACTGATTCCCGAGGCAACACCATTATTAATCAACCTTTGGCTGTAGGGCGTGGCGCACAGGCTGGGCCTGGCTCCATCGCAATTGGCGCTTTTGCTGGTGCTGGTGTCGCCCAGCACCAATCTCTAGTTAATTTGCAAATTGCCCTCCAGCAATTCGCGGAGTTTGTCTCCTCTCAAAACAATGCGGCCCTTGCTCAAGAGTTTGAAAAATTGAAGGCCGAGTTGAAAAATCCAGAGCCAAATCGGAGCGCCGTTCTCAGTGCATGGGAGGGAGTGAAAGCAGTGGCAACCATTGACGGTGCGCTCAATCTTCTTACGAAAACTACTGCTGCTCTTGTTGCGTATTTTGGTGGGCCAAGTGCCTAACCCATCCATCAACACGGACGCAAGCGATAAAGCCGCTTGCGCCGGTTATGTCAAACGTTCGACCCCGCAGGTGAATGAAGCAATGGCTTATGCCGGAGAATGATGCTTGAGCCACTCGCGCAAGGCGGCATCCACGCGGGTTTGCCAGCCCTCACCACTTTCTCGAAATTGGTCAACCACTTCTCGTGATAATCGGATGGTGATGCGCTCTTTGGTCGGTGTTTTCTGTGGGCCGCGCACGCCAAGCTTCTTTTTAAGAGATGGCGGCAACACGTCAGCAGCCGGCCGAAATTTCGCCATATCTTCGGCGGTCAGTTCGCGAACCTCACCGTCCGCGTCAATCAAGGGTTTGCGGCTTGCCATATCTACTTGCCTCTCTGGTATTTGCTTTGCGGAAGCTGATTACCCGAATTCCTTTCTCGGTTTCCGTAAAGCACAGCACATGCAGCCGGCGGTCCAGGTAGCACAGCGCGATGTAACGAGTTTCGCCATATACCTTTCGGGTGTCAGGAAACACCAGCGCAGTATTGAAATCAACTTCGGCCGCTCGTTCGAACGAGAGCCGACGCTCTCAGATGTTTCTCTCGTTCTTGATTGGGTCGAAGTCAACTTTCATGCGCTAGAGTGTATGCACAAATAAGTGGTGCGTCAATGTTTATTGTATGCACAAACACACTGCGCCTTCGCGTGAAGATGGTGTCGAACGTCTGAATTCACCGGCGCTGCGCGGCTTCATCGCGCAGCGTCCCCTGGAACGACGGGTTCGGCCACATATCTATGCGCTACGGGAATGGCGCGCTACGTACTGACGCAGCACACCATCCATGCGCGATTGCCAGCCTTCGCCCGTGGACTTGAAGTAGGCAACGACCTCGGGACTGTATCGCACCGATACCAGCAGCTTCTTGTTTTCGGACTTTGGCCGCCCACGCAACGACCTCAAGGGAACCATTGCCTTAAGCTGGGCAGGTGCGAGCGGCTTTGCATCTGGATCGCTTTTGGCTGCCGCGGTAATGGCCTTGTCTTCCGCCGCGGTAGGCATGCGAACGGCGGGTCGTTTAGAGACTTTCGACATAGTGCTTTACCTCACGACGATTGGCGCGGCGAAGGCTGATGATCCTTCGCACACTGCCACGATCTACAAAGGCCACGTAGTACAGGATTTCGGTATTCGGAGCGAGCGCGATCATTCGCATCTCGTTGTACTCAACCCGTTCATCAACCCACACCAGCGCGGCTTCCCAATCGAGTTCGACCGCCATGAGCAAGGACACGCCGTGTTTCGCTTGGTTTGCCTCATCCTTGGCTGGATCAAAGTCGATACGCATGCATTACTGTAGCTACAGTAATTGCAATTGTCAAACGGGCGGTGGTGCGCGCTTCTATAGGGCTGAACGTTGAAGGTAAGGGGCGCTGCGCGGCGCTTTATCGCGCAGCGTCCAGCGACCGAAGGGAGCGAGGTCGAGCGCCGGGTTATGCATGCGAGATGACGTAACTGGTGGGATTTTCACCTTCAACAGTAAAGTCAAATCTTTCATAGAACTTCATTGCCTCGCTATTGATTTTGAATACCTCCAATCCGATGCCCTTGGATTGCTCATTGCCCGACGCAATAACAGACTCAAGCAGTTTTCTCCCGATACCCTTCCGCTGGTGATGAGGATGAACAACGATCATTCTTATGAACAACTGGACACCTCGATTCTCGACCTGGGAATACCCAACCAATTCGTGTTCTCGCTGTGCCAACGTAATGCCTTGGGGATCGAAGTGAGCGGAAAAATCGCTTTCTTGCCACCGTTCATCCCAACCCCACATTTCAGAAATGAAGCCGCGCATTACCAAGCAATACAACTGGTAGATGGCTTCTCTGTCTGTTTCTTCAGCTTTCCGGTAAGAGTAAATCACGGCGATGATTTGTATGCATAACGAAGCTGTAGAAAAAGTCTTTTCATAGACGCATCCTGCCGTGAACCAAATGGAAT
>VBWA01000124.1 GCA_006218025.1 Rhodocyclaceae bacterium
GGAAAGGTCGATCGCCGTGCCGCCGGTCTGGCCGAAGACCACGTAGCTGCGACCGGAATTGCCGCCGTTGGGGTCGCTGCCGTTTGCCCCGACGATGAGGTCGGCGAGGCCGTCGCCATTGACGTCGCCGGCGGCGGCGACACTGAAGCCGCTGGAGTCATACGCGCCTTCGCCGTTGATGACGAAGCCGCCGCTGCCATTGGCGATGGCGGTAAGGTTGATCGCCGTGCCGCCGGTCTGGCCGAAGACCACGTAACTGCGGCCGGAATCGCCGCCGTTGGGGTCGCTCCTGTATGCCCCGACGATGAGGTCGGCCAGCCCGTCGCCGTTGACGTCGCCGGCGCCGGCGACGCTGGTGCCGCTCAGGTCGTACGAGCCTCCGCCGTTGATGACGAAGCCACCCGTGCCATTGGCCACCGCCGAGAGATCGATCGCCATTGTGCCGGTCTGGCCGAACACCACATAGCTGCGCCCGGCATGGGCGCCGGCGGCGGGATCGCTGCCAAACGCCCCGACGATCAGGTCACTCAAACCGTCGCCATTGACGTCGCCGGCGGCGGCAACGCTTCTGCAACTGTAGTCGCTTGCGCCCTGGCCGTTGATGACAAAGCCGCCTTGGCCGCTGGCGATGGCCGAGAGATCGACCGCCGCCATCGTGCCCGTCGTGCCGAAAATCACGTAGCCGCGCCCGGCATCGGTGCCGGCGGCGGGGTCGCTCAAGTGCGCCCCGACGATCAGGTCGCCGAGCCCGTCGCCATTGACGTCGCCGGCGCCGGCAACAGCGACGCCACTCCGGTCGCTTGCGCCCTGGCCGTTGATGACGAAACCGCCCGTGCCGTTGGCCACGGCCGAGAGCTCGACCGGCGCCGTGCCCGTGCTGCCGAACACCACGTAACTGCGCCCCGCTTCGGCACCAGCAGCGGGGCCGCTGTGGTACGCGCCGACGAGCAGGTCGGCCAGCCCGTCGCCGTTGATGTCGCCGGCGGCGGCGACACTTACGCCGCTGTAGTCGCCCGCGCACTGCCCGTTGATGGCGAAGCCGCCGCTGCCGGTGGCGACGGCGGAAAGGTCGATCGCCGTGCCGCCGGTCTGGCCGAAGACCACGTAGCTGCGACCGGCGTTGATGACGAAGCCGCCATTGCCGGCCGCGACGGCGGATAGCTGGATCTGCGGTGGCACATATGCGATGACGTTGCGCGTGACATTCACATCAACGAGCAGTTGCGCGGCGGAATTGTTGTCGTTGTACACCGCATAGGTGTGGCCGCCATTGCTCACGGAGATACCCGTGTTGATCCACGAGTCGGTGGTGTTGATGGCGTCCCCGGCATTGCCGTCGACGACCAGCTGGTGCCTTTGCACCGTGCCGCCCAACCCCGCCCAGCCGTTGCCGTCGTTGAACAGATTCATGCCCACCATGTCGATGACGTCGCGGGCGGAGAGGATCAGTGTGTTGTTGCCGAAGCCGGTCAGTTCGATGCGCTCGACGGATTCGAGTTGCGACGCGGAAGACGGGCCAGCGCCGTCCTGGTTCCTGATCAGGCCCATATCCACCGTGACGCCAGCGCCGACTATTGCCAGGGTATCGATGCCGCTGCCGCCGTCGATGCGGGCATAGTTCCCGGCGATGATGCTGGAGCCGAGGGTGCCGATGTTGGCAAGATCGATCTCGAAGCGATCGTTCCCCGCGCCGCCCAGCAGCACGTCGGAGCCGCCGTTGCCTACCAGGATGTCGTTGCCGGCGCCGCCGACGATGGTCTCGCCACCAAATGTGCCCATCAGATAGTCGTTGCCGGCGCCGCCCATCTGGTCGACGGCGGT
>VBWA01000125.1 GCA_006218025.1 Rhodocyclaceae bacterium
ACAGGAGTCATGACAGGCATTGGAGCAATCACGTCAGACGGCCTCATTTCAACCTCTGGAGGCCTTACTGTTTCAGCAGGCGACATTGCCTTAACCGACAGCACTGGCACCACGTGGTCTATTACTAGCGCAGGTGTTGCCAGCTTTGGAACCAGCGTCACCATTGCCGGCACTGCAGACGGAACAGACGCCCTCATCCTCACCTTAGGAGATATCCTTGTCACCAATGGAGACGTAGACATTGCAGGAGGAGACTTCAACGTCACCTTAGACGACCAAGACGTGTTTAACCTTGTTGGCACTGCAGCTTCCTCTGTCGCAGGAAACGGAGCTGCAGCAGCAAACGTGTTTACCATCACAGGTCCTGCAGGCCAGGCAAGTTCTGGATCAACAGGCCAGACAGGAGGAGTAGGTTCAGCAGCATCCCTTACTGGAGGAGCAGGAGGAGCAGTTGCTGGAGCAAGTGGAATTGGAGGAGCAGGAGGAGCATTCACATTCGCAGCAGGAGCAGGAGGAGCAGGAGCAGCAACAGGAGGAGTAGGAGGAGCAGTATCCATTACCGCAGGAGCAGCAGGAACAGGAGGTAACGCAGCAGGAGGAACTCTTACGTTAAACTCCGGAGCAGTCACAGGAACAGGAACTTCAACCCTCAACATTGGAACCGCGTCTACCACCATCATCAACCTTGGAGACTCCACAGTCACCAAGACCATAGACATTGGAGGAGTAACCTCGTCTGACGCAACAACCTTGAACATTGCAACCGAGGGAACCGCAGCAGATGTCATTGCCATAGGCAACACCAATGCCGCAACCACCATAGCCATAACAGGTGGAGACGACTGGTCTATGTCTGCCGCAGGAGTGCTCACCATGTCTGCGTCTGCAGCAGCTACCACAGCCATTGTTATCACTGATACCGATTACACCAACGCGCTTTCTGTTGGCGACAACACCATCACAGGCACTACCTGGAACCTGGGAGCTGGCACAGCCTTAACCCTTGGAGACGCGCTCACCGGAACAAACGCAGCAACCGTAGCCATATTCTCTTCAGACTGGGAGATCTCAACAACAGGAGTCATGACAGGCATTGGAGCAATCACGTCAGACGG
>VBWA01000007.1 GCA_006218025.1 Rhodocyclaceae bacterium
GCTACTAATTTGCTCGCTTCGCTCGGCTATCACCCGCCGCTCCGAACGAGTTGTTTCACACTGATACTCATGATCGATATCCTCGTATACCTGTTCGAAAACTACCTGCCCGATGCCTGCCCGGAACCTGCGGTGCTGGCCAGGAAGCTTTCGGCGGCGGGCTTCGGCAACGACGACATCAGCGCTGCGCTATCCTGGCTTGACGGTCTCGCCGGCGAAGAAAGCGGGCCTTGCCGCAGACCGGCGCTGGCCAGTTCCATAAGGATTTACGACGAGGAAGAACAGGAACGGCTCTCCGCCACCTGTCGCGGCTTCATCAGCTTTCTGGAACAGCACGATGCCGTCGATGCCCCGCTGCGCGAAGCCATCATCGGGCGCGCTTTGGCCTTGCCGGACGCCGAAATCAGCCTGGACCGGCTCAAGGTGATCGTGCTCGCCGTGATCTGGCGCTACCGGCACGAAGTCGATGCCCTGATCCTCGAGGAGCTCCTCGCCGAGGACGGCGAGGATGAGGCTTTCGGCGTCGGCGAAGACGTCGCGCGTATCCTGCTGAATTAAGCCCCCGCTTGCCTAATTGAGAGAGGCGCGCTTATGATGCGCCGCTCCCGATCGTGTATTGGCCCCGAATCGCCCAAAAAACAATGTCAAAGCAACTGATCATCGCCGAGAAGCCCTCCGTCGCCCAGGATATCGCCAAGGCGCTGGGCGGTTTCACGCGCACTGGCGACTACTTCGAGAGCGACGACTATGTGTTGTCCTCGGCCATCGGCCATCTGCTGGAACTGGCCGTGCCGGAGGAGTACGACGTCAAGCGCGGCAAATGGAGCTTCACCCACTTGCCGATGATTCCGCCGCATTTCGCGCTGAATCCCATTGAAAGAACCCAGGAACGCCTGCGCCTGCTGACGCGCCTGATCAAGCGCAAGGATGTCACCGGCCTGGTCAATGCCTGCGACGCCGGACGCGAAGGCGAGCTGATCTTTCGCTATGTCGCGCAGCACGCCCTAGGCGCCAAGCAGAAGCCGATCCGCCGCCTTTGGCTGCAATCGATGACCGCTACGGCGATCCGCGATGGCTTCGCCCATTTGCGTACCGACAACGAAATGCTGCCGCTGGCCGATGCCGCGCGCTGCCGTTCCGAAGCCGACTGGCTGATCGGCATCAACGGCACGCGCGCCATGACCGCCTTCAACTCGAAGGAAGGCGGCTTCTACAAGACGCCGGTGGGCCGCGTGCAAACGCCGACGCTCGCTATCATGGTCGAACGCGAAAGCCGCATTCGCGCCTTCGTCTCGCGCGACTACTGGGAAGTCGAGGGCGAATTCCAGTGCGTCGCCGGCACCTACCGCGGCCGCTGGTTCGACGAAAAGTTCAGGAAGGCCGAGGACGAACATGCCCGCGCCGAACGCCTGTGGGACAAGGGTCGCGCCGAAGCCCTGCGCAAGAAATGCCTCGGCCAGCACGGCACGGTGGAAGAGGAAAGCAAACCCAAGACCGAAGCCTGCCCGATGCTCTACGACCTCACCTCGCTGCAGCGCGAGGCCAACGGCCGCTTCGGATTTTCGGCCAAGAACACCTTGGGGCTGGCCCAGGCGCTGTACGAAAAGCACAAGGCGCTGACCTACCCGCGGACCGACGCCCGCCACCTGCCCGAGGACTACATCGGCACCGTCAAGGAAACCCTCGCCAACATGGCGGGCTCGCCCTACGCCACCTTTGCCGGCGCCATCATCAAGAATGGCTGGGTGCATCCGAACAAGCGCATTTTCAACAATGCCAAAATCTCGGACCACTTCGCCATCATCCCCACCGGCGCCGCGCCGAAGAACCTCTCCGAACCGGAACAGAAGATCTACGACCTGGTCACCAAGCGCTTCCTCGCCATCTTCTATCCGTCCGCCGAATACAACATCACGACGCGCATCACCCGCATCGAACAGGAAGCCTTCAAGACCGAAGGCAAGGTGCTGGTGACGCCGGGCTGGCTCGCCGTGTATGGCAAGGAATCGCAGGAGACGCGCGAAGAAGCCGGCGAGAACCTGAACCTGCCGCCACTGGAAAAGAACGAGCGCATCTGGGCCAAGGATGTCGAGGTCAAGGCCAAGGCCACGCAGCCGCCGCCGCGCTTCACGGAAGCCACGCTGCTGACCGCCATGGAAGGTGCCGGCAAGCTGATCGAGGACGAGGAACTGCGCGAAGCCATGTCCGAGCGCGGCCTCGGCACGCCGGCGACACGCGCCGCGACGATCGAGGGCCTGCTGGCCGAGGAATACCTGCACCGCAACGGCCGCGAGCTGCAGCCGACGGCCAAGGCCTTCTCGCTGCTGTTCGCGCTGGAGAACCTCGGCGTCGATGAAATCCGTTCGCCCGAGCTGACCGGCGAATGGGAATACAAGCTCAAGGAAATGGAACACGGCCGCCTCGGCCGCGACGAGTTCATGAACCACATCATGGACAGGACGCGCGAGATGGTCGAGCGCATCAAGACCGGCGAACTGCCCGAAGCCGCCTTCTCGACGCTGAAGACACCCTGCCCGCGCTGTGGCGGCGTGATCCAGGAGAATTACAAGAAGTTCCAGTGCAAATCCTGCGACTACAGCCTGTGGAAAATCGTCGCCAGCCGGCAATGGGAGCCGGAGGAAATGGACGAACTGCTCACCAATCGCGTGATCGGTCCGCTGCAGGGCTTCCGCAGCAAAATGGGGCGCCCCTTCGCGGCGATGATCAAGCTCAAGGACGACCACATGCCGGAATTCGATTTCGGCCAGTCGGACGCCGACGCCGACGCCGAGGAAGTCGATTTCTCGGCCCAGGAATCCCTGGGCGTTTGCCCCAAATGCGGCGGCCGCGTTTTCGAACACGGAATGGCCTATGTCTGCGAAAAGGCCGTGGGCGCCGGGAAGACCTGCGATTTCCGCTCCGGCAAGGTGATCCTGCAACAGGAAGTCGCGCGCGGCGACATGCAGAAGCTGCTCGAAACCGGCAAGACCAACCTGCTCAAGGGCTTCATCTCCAACAAGACGCGGCGCAAGTTTTCCGCCTACCTGGTGCGCGATCCGGCCACCGGCAAGGTTGGGTTCGAGTTCGAACCGAGGGCACCGAAAGTCGGGGCCAAACCGGCGACCAAGACGGCCGAGGCAAAACCCGCAAGCGCAAAAGTTCCCGAAGGGACGCACCGCGCTGGCGCTGGCGATACGGCAAAGGAAGCCGTGGTCAAGAAGCCGGCAGTGAAAAAAGCGCCCGCGAAGAAGGCCGTGGCCAAAAAGCCCGCCGCAAAGAAACCGGCGACCAAGGCCGCGGCTAAAAAACCGGTAGTCAAGAAGGCCGAATGACGCACGCGGCGCCTGTTACCCGCGCCGTCCTCGACTTCTGGTTCCTGCCGCCGGACCACCCCGCGCATGGGCAAGCGCGCCCCGAATGGTTCCGCAAGGACGACAGCTTCGATGCCGCCATCCGCGAGCGCTTCGGTGCGAATGTCGAGGCCGCATTGCGCAGCAGCCACGACGATGGATCCGACGAGGAACTGCTGGCGCGCATCCTGCTCCTCGACCAATTCACCCGCAATATCTTCCGCGGCACGCCGCGCGCCTTTGCCGGCGACGCACAGGCCCACCGGTTGGCCGAAACGCTGGTCGCCGCGGGCCGCGACAAGAACCTCTCACCCTGCCAGCGCTGGTTCGTCTACCTGCCCTTCGAGCACAGGGAGTCGCTGCTCGACCAGGAACGCTCGGTCGCACTCTTCGCCGGCCTGCGCCGCGAAATGCAGAACGAAACTTTCGACGGCGCCTACGACTACGCGCTGCGGCATCGCGAGGTGATCGTCCGCTTCGGCCGCTTTCCCCATCGCAATGCCATCCTCGGCCGCGCCTCGACGCCCGAGGAAATCGAGTTCCTCAAGCAGCCCGGCTCGTCTTTCTGACGTCCAGCCGGATCAGACAACCCGAGCCGCAAAGCAACAAGGCCCCTCACGGGGCCTTGTTGCTTTGCGCGAACCTGATATCTCAGCGATGCCGCTGGCCGCTGTGATGGCTGGCCGGCTTGGCTGCGCCGCCACCGCCCGAACGGGCCGGGCGCGGTGCACCGCTGCGATCGCCCGTGCCACTACGCGTGCGAGCCTGGGCAGGCTTGTGCGCCGGAGTGCGTCCGGCGGCGGGACGCGGCACGGCGTGGGTGTGCTGCGGCTCGAAACCGGGCACGACCGAGGTTTCGATTTCGCGCTTCAACAGGCGTTCGATGTCGCGTAGCTGAATCCGTTCGTCGCTGCTCACCAGCGACAGGGCTTCGCCGCTGGCTCCGGCACGGCCGGTGCGGCCGATGCGGTGGATGTAGTCTTCCGGCACGTTGGGCAGTTCGAAATTGACCACTCGCGGCAGGGAATCGATATCGAGGCCGCGTGCGGCGATGTCGGTCGCCACCAGCGCCGCGAGCTTGCCCGACTTGAAGTCGGCCAGCGCCCGGGTGCGGGCGTTCTGCGACTTGTTGCCGTGCAGCGCCGCAGTGCGCACGCCGGATTGCTCCAGCTTCTTGGCCAGCGCGTCGGAGCCATGTTTGGTGCGGCAGAAGACCAGCACCTGATGCCAGCCGTGGGCGGCGAACAAGTGCAGCAGCAGATCGCGCTTCTTGTCCTGGTCGACCTTGATCACCGAGTGCGACACCAGCTCTGCCGGCGCATTGCGGCGCGCGACCTCGACCATGGCGGGATTGCGCAGCACGGTGTGGGCGAGTTCGCGCACTTCGGCGGCGAAGGTGGCGGAGAACATCAGGTTCTGCCTTTCTTTCGGCAGACGCTCGATGATGCGGCGGATGTCGCGGATGAAGCCCATGTCGAACATGCGGTCGGCTTCGTCGAGCACCAGGGTCTGGACTTTCGACAGGTCGACGGTGCGCTGGCCGAGGTGGTCGAGCAGGCGGCCGGGGGTGGCAACCAGGATGTCGATGCCGCGGCGCATGGTCTGAATCTGTGGGTTGATGCCGACGCCGCCGAATACGGCGAGGCTGCGCAGGCCGGTGTGGGCGCCATAGACGCGCACGCTTTCGAGTACCTGGGCGGCGAGTTCGCGCGTCGGTACCAGCACCAGCACGCGCGGGGCGGTGTGGGTGACCTTTTGCAGCGGGCTGCCGGTTTGGCCAACGAGGGGGTTGGTCAGGCGCTGCAGGATCGGCAACACGAAGGCAGCCGTCTTGCCGGTGCCGGTCTGGGCCAGGGCTTCGAGATCGCGGCCGGCGAGAATGTGGGGGATGGCCTGTTGCTGGACAGGGGTGGGCGTGGTGTAGCCCTGCTCGCCAATGGCGCGCAGGAGCTCGGCCGACAGGCCGAGTTCGGAGAACTGCATGTTGATTACCTCTGAAGCCGACCCCCGCAATGTTGCAGGCCAATCTGGGCGGAAACTTCTATGGGGTGTAACCTTCTGGCGGACCGAGACAAACTCTATGTCGCCATTCAGGCACGACCGGCAGACTGGGGCGCGGTCGTTGAGGAGTTGAAGCGGGGCGGACTGTAACACAGCCGGCCCCGCAAGCTCCGGATTTCTTTGCGGAACTGGCTGGACTGCGCTCAGGATTTCAGAAACGTCGGGCGCATGCCCTGCCACGACAGGCGCGGCCACTCGAGGGCATCGAGCATGTTCTTGACCCGCAGGCCCAGTTCGGTATCGCCCTCGATGGTCAGGCTGCGATTGAAGAACAGCGTATCCGGGTCTTCCTGCCGGCTCACCATCTGCAGGAAGGCCGACAGCCGCGCCGTGAAGTGCAGATCGGGCGTGCCCACCGAGATGAAGACCGGCCGGAACGCACCCTGGCGGTAGGCGAAATCGACCACCATGCCGGTGTCCAGCACCGTGACGCGAAATTGGCGGCCCTCGAGTTCCTGCAAGGTGTCCTCGGGCAGCACGCCGAGCTTGCGCGCGGCATTCAGCGCCAGCACCAGGTTCACCGAATGCGGCCATTGCGGCAGCCGCGCGCCCAGCCGCGCAACCAGCGGCGGCAGGATGAAGACGGGAATCACGGGAAGCTTGAAACGGGTTGTCATTGCAAAACCTTTTAGGCGGCCTGCTGCACGATGCCGGCGCGGCCGAACCAGAAGCCATTGACCAGGCCGTCCGGCGCCCAAGCGGCGTCATCCACGGCCGGCCGGCCGCTGCGCGCCCGATCGAAGGCGTCGAGAATTTCGAAAGTATGCGCCGGCTGCGGGCTGATGCGCACGGCATCGATGCCCTGGTCCAGCAGTTCGGGCATCTGCGCCAGCAGGCTGAAGGTCTGCGCCGACATGGTCTGGATGCCGTTCAGGGTGAGAAAGTGCTGCCCTTCGCGGGTGTTCACCAGCATGCCCTCCGGATGGTCGAGGCACTTGAACTGGCAGTCGTCCTTGTTGAGGCCGTAGTGGCGCGCGGTAAAACAGCGCGCAGAAAATGCCAGCGGCAGCTTGCCGAAGGCGAACACCTCGGTTTCCATGCCGGCCGGGCTCGTCCGGTGCAAATCCTCGATCACACTGCCGGCAACTTCCAGCGGCGGCAGCCAACGCCTGGCGCCTTGGGCGGCGAAGAAAGCCAGCGTGTGTTCGTTGTAGATGTTGAGGTGCGGACCGGCGACGAAGCCCAGGCCCTGGTCGCAGGCGATTTTGACCGCACCCAGATCGTTGGCCTCGATCATGCCGCCGGCATCAGCCATGAGACGGCGCAGGGCCTTGAGGTCGCTTTCGGATTCGAGCAGGGCCTGTGCCGTGAGCACGACTTCCTTGCCCGCTTCGCGCAAGTCCTTCGCCAGACCGATCCAGTCCGCCGTGCGCAATTGCTGGCGGCGCGAACAGACGGCTTCGCCGAGATAGATGCGGTCTACGCCCGGATGCTGCGCCGCCTGGGCGTAGAACTCCATGACCTCGGCTTTCGGCCAGAAATACAGCAGGGGGCCCAATGTGATCTGCATTATCGCCACGGCCTGTTGTAGGCGCCAAGCGTAATTTGGGAACCCTCGGACACCTTGCCCAGTTCCGCCGCCCAAGCCGGCCTCACGCTGAACTTGTCCGGCGCGGCGATCGCGGCATCCAGTGCCTGGCGCAGGTTGCGGGTGACTTGCGCGACATAGGTCGGGCTGCGCTGACGGCCCTCGACCTTGATCGCGGCGACGCCGATCCTGATGATCTCCGGCAGCATTTCCAGCACGTTGAGGCTGGCCGGTTCTTCCATCGCGTAGTAGGTCTCGCCGGCGACTTCGAAGCGCCCCTTGCAGATGGTCGGGTAGCCGGCGTTCTCGTCGTTGCCGTAGCGGTCGATGAGGATGCCGTTGAGGCGTACGTCCATTTCGTTGGGTTTCTTTTCCCACTGCACATACTTGGCCGGCGAGCAGGCGCCGACCGTATTGGGCGATTCGCCGGTGGCGTAGGAAGACAACCAGCAGCGACCTTCGTTCATCACGCAGAGGCTGCCGAAGCCGAATACCTCGATTTCCACTTCGGTGTTGCGGATCACGTTCTCGACCTGGGCCAGCGTCAGTACGCGCGGCAGCACCGCGCGCTGGATGCCGAATTTCTCGCGGCAGAAATTGATGGCTTCGTAACTGGTGGCGGAAGCCTGCACCGACAGGTGGCGGCGCAAGCCGGGGTGCGTCTTCGCCGCGTAGTCGAGCACCGCCGGGTCGGCGATGATCACCGCGTCGATGCCGAGATCGGCAGCCTTGTCGACCGAGGCTGTCCAGTCGGCGAAGCGCCCGGCCTGGGCATAGGTATTGATCGCCGCCAGCACCTTGCGGCCGCGCTGATGGGCGTAACGAATGCCTTCGGCCAAGCTCTTGTCGTCGAAATTGAGCCCGGCGAAGTTGCGCGCGTTGGTGTCGTTGCGAAAGCCGAGATAAACGTCGTCGGCGCCGTTGTCGACGGCCGCCTTGAGCGCCGCCAGACTGCCGGCCGGACATACCAGTTGAGGTTTAGCCATTCCTGCGCCCCCTGAAAGAGGGCCGGAGTGTAGACGAAAGCCCTGAAAAATCGGTTGATCAGGGTCAAAGAGGAGGACTTCAGGCATGTGGCTGACGGATAGCGGCGGCTTCGCACACCGAAGCGGCATGTCGCGGCATTGTCGATACAACGCAACTTGCGTATAGTGACGCCATGAAAGCGATGTTTGTCGAACTGCCGGCATTCGCGCGGTGTCGAGCGGAATACCTTGACGACGAGGGCTTGCGCGCCTTGCAGATAGCCTTGCTGGAGAACCCCGAGGCGGGTGATGTGATCGAAGGCACGGGTGGCCTGCGCAAGCTGCGGCGCGCAGATCCGCGGCGTGGCAAAGGCAAACGCGGAGGGCTGCGGGTGATTTACTACTGGTGGGATGGAAGGCACCAGTTCTGGCTTTTCACCCTCTATGACAAGAACGAAATGGACGACTTGAGTGCGAAGGAAAAGAAGCTGCTCAAGGACATGCTGAAGCGGGAACTGGAGGCACGACAATGAAAACTCAAACCACTGCCAAGGCCGGGGTAAAAAAGCGGACCCTGTTTTCAGAACTGGCCGAAGGTTTCGACGCGCTCGCCGAACAGCGTGCCGGCAAGCGCACTCTGCGCACCGAAACGGTGGAGAGCAAACCCGCACCCGAAATCGGTGCCGACGAACTGCTTGCGCTACGCGAGCGGCTGAAGCTGTCGCGGCCGGTTTTTGCCCGCTACCTGCGCACCAATCCGCGCACGCTGGAGAACTGGGAACAGGGACGCGCCCGCCCCAATGCCCAAGCGGCCTTGCTGATCCGCCTGGTGGAACGCTACCCGGACACCGTGGAGCGGCTGGCGACTATCTGAGTCGCCGTACCGCCAGCGCCGACTATTGAGGATCAGCGCAGGTCGGCCGCCAGCGACGCCCGGACAGGCTCCGACAGCGGTCCGGTGGACACCGTGTATTCCGGATGATCGACCCCAACAGCGATGGCGGCACCGCCCTTGGCGGCCGCCACCATGCCGGCGGACAGCTCGAAGCGCAGGAAATGCACAGCCGAGGTCTTTTCCGCGTTTTCGCGCTCCAGGTCTTCGTCGGCAATCGCGAATACCGGATCGAAGCCATCGACGCGAACCCAGACGCGGTCCTCGACGCCCTTCAGCAGGCCCAGCATGCGCTTGCGCTCGGCTTCATCGGTGTACTCGATCTGCATCGTGACCTTGAAGTTGCTGCCGGTCGGCACCAGGGGCACGTAGGATTCAAGTTCGTGGCGGATGCCGTCTTCCTCGAAGATCTTCTCGACGCGCAGCATTTCCTGAATCTGATAGCGGATCAGCAGTTCATTCTCGAAAATCAGCAGGATGTGCTCGCCCAGCTTGACGCGGCGCAGCTTCTTCTGCTCCATGACTTCGGCGCGCATGGCGGAACGGGCCTTGGCATAGGCTTCAAGGGTCATCAGGGAGTCGCGGGTGATGGTCATTGCGGTTTCCATTTATTCGAGTCCGTAGGCAATTTTGAGCAGCGTAAGCGGATGCTGTTTTTCTTTCTTTCCCGTGGCGCCGGCTTCGTTCATGCCCTGCAGGATGTGCCGTCCGGCGATGGCACAGTCGGAACTGATGTAGTCCGGCTCGGCCAGTGCCATGGCCTTGAACACCGGCTTGCCGATTTTCATCGACAGCGCGTAGTACTCCTCCTTGACGCCCCAAGTCCCGTCGTGGCCGGAGCAGCGCTCGACGGTGTTGACCGTCGCGCCGGTCATCTTGAGCATTTCCTCGGTCTTGCGGCCGACGTTCTGCACCCGCGAATGGCAGGGGATGTGATACGAGACCTTGCCCAGCGGCACCTTGAAGTCGGTCTTCAGCAGGCCGTCCTTGTTGCGCAGGACGAAGTACTCGAAGGGATCGTACATCGCCTCCGACACCGCCTTGCAGCGCGCATCGTCGGCAAACAGCAGCGGAATTTCGCTCTTGAACATCAGGGTACAGGAAGGCACCGGCGTCACGATCGCATAGCCGGCTTGCGCCAGCTCATGCATCAGGGGAATGTTGCGCTCCTTGTAAGTTTCCACCGCATCCAGATTGCCGAGCTCGAGCTTCGGCATGCCGCAGCAGGTTTCGCCCTGCACCACGACGTAGGGGATTTCGTTGTGGTCGAGCAGCTTCAGCAAATCGTGGCCGAGGCCCGGCTCGTTGTAATTCACGTAGCAGGTGGAAAACACGGCCACCTTGCCGGGACTCTTCGCACCGTCCTTCACCGGGTAGTTGTAGCTCGGCGTCGCCGTAGCGCGGAAATTGGCGCTGTCATATTCGGGCAGCTCGCGGGCCGGATGAACCCCCAGCACCTTTTGCATCACGGCTCGCGCCGGGCCATTCCTGTTCGCGGCATTCACGGCATGCACCACGATCGGAATCGAGGCGAAGGTGCCCATCAACTCGGTCGAGGTCAGCAGTTTGTCGCGGAATTTCATTTTCCCGGTCTTGTACTGGATCGCCTTGGCGCGCAGCATGGTGTGCGGGAAATCGAGGTTCCACTCGTGCGGCGGCACGTAGGGACACTTCGTCATGTAGCAGACGTCGCACAGATAGCACTGGTCGACGACTTTCCAGAATTTTTCTTTCGGCACACCGGCGGTCTCAAGATCGCCCGCCTCGTCGATCAGGTCGAACAGCATCGGAAAGGCATTGCACAGCGACACGCAGCGACGGCAGCCGTGGCAGATGTCGAAGATGCGCTCTAGCTCTTTCTCGCACGAGGCCTCGTCGTAGAAGTCGGGGTTCTTCCAGTCGATCGGGTGTCGGGTCGGAGCTTGCAGATTGCCTTCGCGCATGATGTTTCCCTTGCCGTTGAAAGTCGGCGCTGGCGACACGTGGTTCGACAGGCTCACCATGATCGGCCCTGATGTTGTTCCGCTCATCCTGAGCTTGTCGAAGGACGTGCCGCCATGCAGCTATCAGCCGTTCAGGCTGTCCAGGGTTCTCTGGAACTTGTTGGCGTGCGAACGCTCGGCCTTGGCCAGCGTCTCGAACCAGTCGGCGATTTCGTCGAAGCCTTCGTCGCGCGCGGCCTTCGCCATGCCGGGGTACATGTCGGTGTACTCGTGCGTCTCGCCGGCAATCGACGTCTTCAGGTTGGCGGCGGTATCGCCGAAGGGCAGGCCGGTAGCCGGATCGCCGCAGGTTTCGAGATACTCGAGGTGGCCGTGCGCATGACCGGTCTCGCCTTCGGCGGTCGAGCGGAACACGGCGGAAACGTCGTTGAAGCCTTCGATGTCGGCCTTGTTCGCGAAATACAGGTAGCGGCGATTTGCCTGCGATTCGCCGGCAAAGGCGGCCTTCAGGTTTTCTTCGGTTTTGGATCCCTTGAGTTGCATGGTGAGTCTCCTCTGGGTTGGATTGGAGGCGTCGAGCCGGAGCCCGACCCCAAGTCACGGAGCCTTGACGCCCGTGGACCTGCACAAACTTTATCCGAGAGGCCCGACAAGTTCTAATTGTATTTTTTGACCGAGTCGATAGGGATCGGCTATCAGGTCGCCGCGCAGGTTCCCGGCAGGTGACAGTCGAGCAGGGCCTGGCGCATCACGTCGATGGCCTTGTGGCGCGGAAAGCTGGAACGCCAGACGAGGCCGACGCGGCGCGTCGGGCTCGGCTCGGTGAAGCGCTTGACCCGCAGCAAGGGGTCGTTGGCGGGGATGCCGTCGACGCTGCTCGCGGGCATCACGGTGACGCCGACACCCGAGGAAACCATGTGGCGGATGGTCTCCAGCGAGCTGCCTTCCAGCACTTGCGGCGATTCGCCCTGACTGGCTCGGGTGCACAGATCGAGCACCTGGTCGCGAAAGCAGTTGCCGGCACCCAGCATCAGCAGCGGCTCGTTGAGCAGTTGTTCCGGGCGCAGGGACTTCAGTTTGGCCCAGGGATGGGCGACCGGAACCAGGGTGCGAAAGGCCTCGTCATAGACCGGCTGCGCGACGATGCCGGGCTCGTCGATCGGCAGCGCCAGCACCAGCACGTCGAGCTCACAGGACTTGAGCCGGTCCAGCAGATTTTCGGTATAGCCCTCGGCGATGAACAACGGCATATTCGGCGCGCGCGCCTTGACCCGCGGCACCAGCGCCGGCAGCAACCAGGGGCCGATGGTGTAGATCACCCCGAGACGCAATGGACCGGACAATGGATCCTTGCCGGCCGCCGCAATTTCGGTGACGCGGGCCGCTTCGGCCAGCGTCCGCTCCGCCTGCGCCACCACTTGCGCGCCGATCGCGGTGGCGCGGACATCGCCCGAGCTGCGCTCGAACAGCGCCACTCCGAGCTCGTCCTCGAGCTTTTTCACGGCCACCGACAGGGTCGGCTGCGACACGTTGCATTTATCCGCCGCCCGCCCGAAGTGGCGCTCCCGGGCCAGGGCGACGATGTAGCGAAGTTCGGTCAGGGTCATGGCGGATGAATGGTAGCGATTGGCTCGGCGACAACTGACGCGAGGCTATCACGGTCGTGCGGTCGTCGCCGGGAGTGAGACGAAAACCGCTGTTCCGAACCAGTTGCAGCGCCCGCGTGTTGCTGGCCTGAATGATACCGTGCATCTCGCGCTGGCCGACAGCCGCGGCGATTTGCTGCAGGGCGTGGAGCAGTCTTCTGCCGATGCCGCGAACGCGAAACAGGGGCAGCACCATCAGGGCGAATTCCGCCGCGCCGTGTTCCGCAACGTACTCGGCGTGACCCAGCACGTCGCCGTCGGGGCCGATGGCCAGCACGGCGACGCGATCTCGCTGGTCGAGCGCCTCCATGCGACGCAGCAGCGCCAGGTTCGGCGCCTCGCCATGCGCGAAATGGCGCTCGTAGAGTCCGTCGCGGTCCATCGCGGCGAGAAAGCGGGCGATCCGGTCGTGATCCTTGCCACTCACCGCACGCACCTGAAACTGCGCCGGGTCGGCCCACGGCTGACGGGCGCTCACGGCCGGTCTCCGGCGACGAAGTCGACGCTGGCCGCGATCACCACGGGGTCTTCAAGCACGCGGCGATGGCCCAAACCATCGGTTTCCAGAATGCGCGCACGCGGCCAGCTACGCGCATGGCGATGGCCTTCGCCGATCGGCACTTCGCGATCCTGCCGGTCGTGGATCACCAGCAGAGGCTGCGCGCCGCTGGCCCGCTCGGCCTCGAAGTCGCTCCAGTTCAAGCCGAAGCGATACTCGATGCGGCGCTGCACCGCCGCGCGCAGCGCCTCCGGCCATTGCAGGGCGGCGGCAAGGCGACGCGAGGAATCGGCCAGGCTGGCTGGCGGCGCGATCAACACCGCACGCTTGATCGCCGGACGCCGCGCCAGGGCCATCGCGGCGACCGCGCCGCCGAGTGAATGGCCGACGATGGCATGCACCGCACCGAGATGATCGAGCACCGCATTGAGCCCTTGCAGAACATGCGGCAATGAGGACTCGGCCCCGCCGGTCATGCCGTGCCCCGGCGCATCGTAGGCCACGACGCAGAAGCCACGCGCCAGCAGGGGCTCGATGAAGCTGCGCAACTGGGTTCCGCGCCCGCCCCAGCCATGCACCAGAACCACCGCCGGGTCCGCCGCACGGCCCCAGCGCCAGGCGATCAGGCGACCCGGAATCAGCGGCACCGGCACCAGGCTGGCTTCTTCCAGCACCGCCAGTTCGGCATCGGAAAACGGATGGCGCGGCGGCGTCAGCATCACCCGGATCGCGCGCTCCACGGCATGCCGCGGCGCGGCTTGCGAGAGAACGCGAAAGATTGCGCGCTGCCAGAACAGTTTGATCGAGAACTTAAACGTACGAACGATCGTTCGATTTGTGGGCCAAAAAAAAGCGGGCTTGAGATTCAGTTCCATGATCACTCCTTTGCATGAATGACTGCGTGGTCGCGAACCAGTCGATCGAATGCCGCAAGCGCCCGGCGGTCCGCGTCCGGGTCGTCGAGCAGGCGACGGCTTTGCTGAGTCACCTGATAAATCCCCTCCAACTCAAAGGCGATCTGCTCGGCATCGGTGTCCGGGCGCAATTCGCCTGCCTCCACGGCCTTCTTCACGGTATCCACCAGCGTACGCCGCAAGGCAAGCAGGCTATGCTTGACCTCGTCGCGCAGGGGACCTGGCTGGTCGTCGAACTCGGCGGCGGCAGCGTTGATCACGCAGCCGCCGGGCAAATTGGCGACCTTTGTCCAGTCCAGCCAGTTGATGACGATGGCGCGCAACCTCGCCAGTCCGCGGGGCAGCCTGAACGCCGGGCGCAAGACCACATCGGCGAAGCGCTGCTGCGATTCGCGCAACACCGCCAACTGCAATTCCTCCTTCGAGCCGAAATGGGCGAACAGCCCGCTTTTCGACATGTGGGTCCGTTCGGCCAGCACGCCGATGCTCAAGCCCCCGACGCCGCAACAACTCGCCAGCGAGAACGCCTCGTCGAGGATTGCCTGTCTTGTTTGTTCGCCTTTGCCCATGACCACCTTATAGAACGATCGTTCGTTTGTGTCAACCCCCCTACTTGAAAAATTTCTTTGACGCCGGAGGCAGATGGGCGAGGGTGATAATGATCATCATGCCCGTTGTCCTGCCACCCCTGATCACGGCGCTCCTCGATCCGCGCTGCTATCCGCATGCCGCCGACCGCGTCGAGCTGATCGAGACGCATGCCTCATGGCTGCTGCTGGCCGGCGAATTCGCCTACAAGATCAAGAAGGAGATCACGCTGCCCTTTCTCGATTACGGCACGCTGGGCAAGCGTGAGACCTGCTGCCGCGCCGAACTGGTGCTCAACCGCCGCCTCGCTCCGGATCTGTATCTCGACGTGGTGCCGATCGGCGGCACGCCGGAGCAGCCGCGCTTCGGACAGCTGCCGGCGATCGAGTGGACGGTGCGCATGCGCCGCTTCGACGAGAATGGCCGCCTCGACCGGGTCGCGGCGCGCGGCGAGCTGCAGCCCGCGCATCTCTCCCAGCTTACCGTCGCGTTCTGTGCGTTCCAGAAGGCCGCAGCCGTGGCCGGCCCCGGTACGCGTTTCGGCGCGCCTGAGCAGGTGCTGGCCGCGGCGCAGGAAAATTTCGTCGAGTTGCGCCAGTTGCTGCCGTCAGGCGGGCAGCCGCAGGTCGAGCAGCTGGTGCGCTGGACCGGCGAGGAGTTCACCCGCCGCGCCGCCGACTTCGCCGCGCGCAAGGCCGGCGGCTTCATCCGCGAGGGCCACGGCGACCTGCACCTGGCCAATCTGGTGCTGATCGATGGCCGGGTGACACCCTTCGACTGCATCGAGTTCAACGATGATTTTCGCTGGAACGATGCCGCCAGCGAGATCGCCTTCGTCTGGATCGACCTGCTCGACCATGGCCGGCCCGGGCTTGCCGCGTGGCTGTTGAACGCCTGGTTGGAGGCCGGCGGCGACTTCCCGGCGCTGGCCGTGCTGCGCTTCTATGCCGTGTACCGCGCCGTGGTGCGCGCCAAGGTCGCCGCCTTGCGCGCACGGCAGGAAGACGCGATCCAGGCGCAGACCGAGATCGAGACGGCGCACAACTATCTGCAACTGGCGTGGAAGATCGCCGTACCGCCAGCGCCGACTTTGGTCATCACCTGCGGTCTTTCCGGTTCGGGCAAAACCACCGCCAGCACGGCGCGACTGCTCGAGCCGACCGGCGACGCGGCCGGCAGCATCCTGCGCCTGCGCTCGGACGTCGAACGCAAGCGCCTGTTCGGGCTGGCACCGCGGGACAACAGCGGCTCGACGCCGGATGGCGGCATCTACACGGCGGAGGCCACCACTCGAACCTACGCGCGGTTGCATGAGCTGGCCCGCAGTCTGCTCGCCGCCGGCTGGCCGGTGATCGTCGATGCGGCCTTCTTGAAGCGCGCAGAACGCGCGTCGTTCCGCGCCCTGGCGGACGAGCTGGGTGTCGGCTTCGGCATCCTGCTCACCGAAGCACCCGCCGCAGAACTGCGCCGCCGCCTCATCGCGCGCAGCGGCGATGCCTCTGAAGCCACGGTGGCCGTGCTCGAAAAACAGCTGACCTGGTTCGAACCGCTGAATGAGGGGGAACGCGCTTGTGTCATCGCGACTTGAATCGGCAGCTTGTTCCCGCTATTCTCTCGGCCCGCAATTGACCCGGCGAAGCATCATGAAGGCAACACCCGGAATCCAGACCCTGATCGCAGCACTGCTGATCACTTTTTCCAGCGTCAGCGACGCCGCCCGCAGTGGCAGCCGCTCGTCCTCTTCGGCATCTGCAGCGAAATCGACCTCAAGTTCGACGTCCGCGGCAAGCAGGAAGGCCGATCGCGAAGAAGGCGGCAAGGAATCGGGCAAAGGCATCAGCATCAATCTTTCCTCGGGTAGCGGCTCCTCATCCGCTGGCACCAGTTCCACTGCGGCCTCTGCTGCAATCGGCGCCGCAACCGGCGTCGCTGCGGGGTCAGCTGCCGGCTGGACTCCGGCCGAAGACCCGCAGCGACATGCGGACCAGCAAAGCCGGCAAATGGAACTGTCGAAGCTGGCCGACGACCGGCGCAAGGCAGACGAAGCGCGCAAACGCGAAGAGATAGAGCGCCTGGCCAGGGAAGCCGAGGAAGACCGCCAGCAGGAAGCACTGCGCAAGGCCCAGGAAAAGAAGAAGAAGGAAATGCTGCGCCAGCGGGCGGTGCTTGAGTCGAATTGCGCACTCAAGCCGGTCATGACGGACGCCGAAATCGCCAGATGCCGATGAATCCTCGCCGGGATACCGCCTCCTGAGTCCCGCAGGAGACATATCGCTGGGATACCGTCCCGGGCCAGAGGCCCGGGACATAAAAACAACGGGCGCCCTGCTCAGGGCGCCCGTCGGAAATTGCATCGTGCCCCTGCGGGCGCGACCTTACTGACTCATGTAGTCGGTCACGGCCACCCAACGGCCATTCTGGATCTGACCCACCTTCGACTTGTCGTTGCCCAAATGCTGCTTCGGGGTGAACTTGTACTCGGGGCTGCCGAACATGTCGCGCGAGAAGGTGGTGCTTTCCAGGGTCTTGAGGAAGTTGTCGGTGGTCAGGTTGGCACCGGTCTTCTTCGCTGTCTGCACGAACATGTCCATCGCCACATAGCCGTAGGCGGAGAACAGGCCCGGGTCTTCCTTGAACTTGGTCTTGTAGGAAGCGAACCAGTCGCGCACGTTCTTCGACGAATCGTCGGCATAGGGCACTGCAACCTGGTGCATGGCATAGAGGCCGTCCATCGCCTTGCCGCCCAGCTTGTGGATCAGGTCGGTGTAGGCCGCCGAGGAACCGATGAAGTTCGGGTTCCAGCCCATTTTGCGCGCCGTGCCGATGGTGCCGATGGTCTCGCGAATGATGGTGCCGAGTACCACGGTGTCGCAGTCCGCCGCCTTCATCTTGGACACTTGCGCCGAGAAATCGGTGGCGCCGCGCTTGAAGGAAGTCTTCTCGGCGAACGTCATGTTGATGTCCTTGAGGCCGTCTTCCGCGCCCTTCAGCACTTCGGTGCCGAAGTCGTCATCCTGGTAGATGACGCAGAATTTCTTCGCGCCGCGCTCCTTGACCATCCACTTCATGGACATGCGCATCTGGGTGTAGTAGGGCGCCGCAAAAGAGAACTTCAGCTTGTGCAGCGGCTCGTACATTTCGCGCGCCGCGGTGAGCGGGAACAGATTCATCACGCCCTTGTCGAACAGGGTCGGGAAGGTCGCCAGATTGACCGCCGTGCCGATGGTGCCGACCATGGCGAACAGCTTGTCCTGCTGCACCATTTTCTGCGCCGCGAGGAGGCCCTTCTTGGGATCGTAACCGCTGTCTTCGGCGATGAACTTGAGCTTGCGGCCATTGATGCCGCCGGCCTCGTTGATCTCGTCGACCCGCATCTGCATGCCGTAGCGCAAGGCCTTGCCGAAACCCGCCAGCGGGCCCGACAGATCCTGGATGGTGCCGATGACGATTTCATTCTTGCTGACGCCCATCTGCTCGGCGGCAATCGCCGTGGCGCCAGCGCCGACTCCTGCGGCCGCGAACAATGCCGCAGCCAGTTTGGTGGTTCCCTTCATTGCGCTCTCCTCCTTTTGGCGGTTAAAACAAACGCCGTAATCGACCTAGTCGCGATACATCGACTCGATCAACTCGGCATATTTCTGACTGACTAGCTTACGCTTTAGTTTCATGGTCGGGGTCAACTCCTCGTCCTCGGCGCCGAGCTTCTTCTCGATCAGGCGGAACTTCTTGATCTGCTCGACGCGGGCGAACTGCTGGTTCACCCGCTCGATCTCGCTGCCGATCAGCTTCTGCACTTCCACGGAACGCGTCAGGCTGACGTAATTGGAGAAGGGCACATCATGGTCCTGGGCGAACTTCTCGACGTTCTCCTGATCGATCATGATCAGGCAGACCAGGTAGGGCTTCTTGTCGCCGATGACCACCGCGTCGGTCACGTAGGGCGAAAACTTGATCTGGTTCTCCAGTTCGGAGGGCGTGATGTTCTTGCCGCCGGCGGTAATGATGATGTCCTTGAGGCGATCGGAGATACGGTAGAAGCCTTCGTCATCGACGGTGCCGACGTCGCCGGTATGCAGCCAGCCCTCGGCGTCGATGGTTTCGGCGGTCTTTTCCGGCTGGTTGAGGTAGCCCATGAAGACGTTCGGGCCGCGCACCATGATCTCGCCCTCGGCCGACAGCTTGACTTCGTTCATCGTGCCCGGCACGCCGATCGACCCCGGCTTGATGCGCTCGATCGGCATCGCGGTCGAACCGCCGCCGGTTTCAGTCATGCCCCAGACTTCCAGCATCGGCACCCCGAGCGCCATGTACCAGCGCACCAGGTCGGGCGAGATCGGCGCGGCGCCGGTAATCAGCATGCGGCTGCGATGGATCCCGATCAGCTTCCTGACGTTGTTCAGCACCAGCACGCGGGCCAGCCAGTGGCCGAAGCTCAGCCAGCCGCCGGTGGGCTGGTGCGCCTCGTAGCGCCGCACCCGCTCCAGGCCGATGCCGATCGCCACCTTGTACGCCCAGCGCTCGAAGGCGTTGGATTCCTTGAGCGCGATGCTGACGCCCGAATAGAACTTTTCCCAGACGCGCGGCACGGCGACGAATACCGTCGGCGCGATCTCGCGCACGTTCTCGGGAATGGTCTCCGGATTCTCGACGAAGTTCAGTTTGGTGCCGGTATAGATCGAGTAATAAGCCCCGCCGTTGCGCTCGGCGACGTGGCACAGCGGCAGGAAGCACATGCGCTCGTCGTTTTCATTCTGCGCGATGACCATGTTGAAGCTGCGTATGGTTTGCAGGATATTGCGGTGCGAGAGCATGGCGCCCTTGGGCTTGCCCGTGGTGCCGGAGGTGTAGATCAGGATCGCCAGCTCTTCCGGCCGGCGCGAACTCACGCGCGCGCGCCACTCGGCCGCGGCCGACGTCTCACCGAGGCGGGCCAGGCGCGCGCGCCCGAGTTCGCGCAAGGTCTCGAAACTGATCACCTGTTCGTCATCGAGGTCGCGCAGGCCCTCCATGTCCCAGACCACGATCTTGCGCAGATTCGGCAGGCGTTCGCGCACTTCGAGCGCCTTGTCGAGCTGTTCGTCGTCCTCGACAAAGAGCATCACCGAATTCGAATCCTGCGTCAGGTATTCGACCTGGCTCGCCGCGTCGGTGGGATAGATGCCGGAACTGATACCCCCGCAGGAGAGCACCGCGAAATCGGAAAACAGCCATTCCTGGCGCGTATTGCCGAGTATCGACGCCGTCTCGCCCACCTCGAAACCGAGTTCGAGCAGACCCATCCCGGCTTCGCGCACGATCTCGCCCACTTCGTTCCACGACAGGCTCTGCCACAGGCCGTACTTCTTCTGGCGGAACAGCGTCAGGTCGCCGCGCTTTGCCACGGCGTTCCAGAACATCTCCGGCAGGTTGTCGCCGGCCACGACGATGTCATGCTCGGCCCAGTAGCGTTTGCCGTCAAGCTGCCACATGGTCAGGGGGCCTTGAAATCAAAGAGTTCAAACAAGTCGCCGACGGCAGGGCGGTTCGCCGGGACATAAGGATCAGCGCCGGATCGCGGATTGGGCAGGTTGTCGCGGGAACGCGCCGACAAGGGCTTCAGGTGCCAATTGCGCTCGATGAATTTCAGTATGGAGGCGTGATCGTAGTAGGTGTGCTCAACGTGACCTTTCTTTGCCCACGGCGAGATCGCGAGCAAGGGAATGCGAGTTCCGTCGCCGAAGAAATCGACGATCTGGATCGGGCCGGAATCATAATAGCCTCCGCCCTCGTCGAAAGTCAGCAGCACCGCCGTGTTGGCCCAAAGGGCCGGGCGCGCCTCGATCCTGCCGACGACTTCTGCCAGGAAGCCTTCCAGAGCCGCCACGTTGGAATAACCCGGATGCCCCGACTTGGTATTGGGCGGCACCACGAAGGACACGGCGGGCATTTCGCCATCGATATCGGCATACAGTTCCATCAGACCCTGCAGGCGCTGACGCAGCGGCGTTTCCATCACCTGCGGAAAGAACGTCAGGGCATCGCAGACGCCACAATACTCCCTGGTGCTCTTCTCGCCATCGCGACCCCCGCTGTACCATTTCCAGCTGACTCCCGCCGCAGACAAGGATTCGGCGATGGTGGGCATGCTCTGAGGCGTTGCGATGTGGCTCTGGCGTCTGCGCAGTGTTCCGTCGGCTTCATAGGGCGGTTTGTAGTTATTCACCAGGTAGTAGTGACTGGCGTCGCAATTTCCTGCGCGGAACGCCGGATACGGCAGGGCTTCGATCACCTTGCGGATGGCGTCAACACCCGGCTGGGCTGCGTCGGCGCAAGCCGTATAAGAACCACTGCTGTAGCCGCTCCGGGTGTACCAGTTGGCACTGCCGCCAAGAGGCTCCGGGTTCTCGATCTCATCATCCGGCGGCACGGCAGGCTTGCCGTCGGTCAGGTAGCTCGCCACGTCGGCCGTGGCAAGGGCGATGTAATTGGCCATGGTGCCACCCATGATGGACTGATGATAATTGTCAGCCAAGGTGAAGCGTTTGGCATAGCTGGCGAAGAACGGAGCATCTCCCTTGCTCATGTTGTAGAAGCCCATGGCCTCACCGCCGCGATTGGTGCCCGATGACGGGTTCCCTTTCTGGGTCGAGCCCTCGCCGGAAGTCTCACCCACCCAGGTGAACAGGTCGTGGCGGCCGCCATTGACCTGTTGCCACATATTGAAGAAACGATGGACCGGATCTACTCCGGTATAGGTACCGTAGGAAACGTAACGGGTGATCTGATAGGGTCCCGGAGGAAGCTTGTCCGCAACCCGGCTGTCCGGTCGGAACGGAACGCCGTATCGGTCGCGTCCCCAGGGTACCGGCAGCGCCTTGTAAGGCGACGTCTGTTCAAAGCCCACGGCATAGCGGCCCGCCGCAGCGGCCGTCTTCTGCATCGCCTTTGAGTACTCGGGCCCCGGCCGGCCTTCCTCATCGACGATGCCGCGGGAGAGCAGGTTGGCGACCGACGCTCCCGGCTCAGGTTTGAATGTGGCGAACAGGGTATCGAATGCGTTGTTCTCGCCGACGATGACCACCAGATGACGGATCGGCGTCACGGGCGGCGGCGGTTCCGCGGCCATGGCGCCCCAGGATGCCATAAGCATTACGGCCAGAACCACAAGACGAGAATCATTTTGCATGGTTCATCTCCACTGCTTTTTCTTCTTCCAGCGCCGCTCGCCCCGCGCGCCGGCTTCCTTGACGCCGAGGTAGAACTCCTTGATGTCGTCCTTTTCGCGCAGTGCGGCGCAGGTATCGTGCATCACGATGCGGCCGATTTCGAGCACGTAGCCATAGTCTGCGTAGCGCAAGGCGATGTGTGCGTTCTGCTCGACCACCAGCAGCGTCACTCCGCGCTCGCGATTGATGCGGACGATGATTTCGAAGATTTCGTGCGTCAGCTTGGGCGACAAACCCAGGCTCGGTTCGTCGAGCAGCATCATGGTCGGATTTGCCAGCAGCGCGCGGCTGATCGACAGCATCTGCTGCTGGCCGCCGGAAAGTTGCCCGGCGGGCTGATAGGTGCGTTCCTTGAGGATCGGAAAGTAGGCGAAAACATCCTCGATGTCCTTCGCCACGGCGTCCCTGTCGGCAGCGGGCCGCGTATAGGCGCCCATCAGCAGGTTCTCGCGCACCGTCAGCAAGGGGAATATCTCGCGGCCTTCGGGCACATGCACCAGGCCCTGGCGCACGATCCAGGCCGGATCTCGGCCTTCGAGCTTGTCGTGCCTGAAGACAATGCTGCCCTTCTGCGGATCGAGGATGCCGGAAATGGTTTTCAGGATCGTCGTCTTGCCGGCGCCGTTGGAGCCGAGCACGGTCACGATGGAGCCCGGCGGCACGCCCAGCGATACGCCGCGGATGGCCTTGACCGCGCCGTAGGACGCTTCGACGTTGTTGAGCTGGAGGATAGGTGGCGTTTCGTCAGACATCGTCGACTCCACCGAGATAGGCCTCGATCACGCCCGGATGCGCCTGCACTTCCTGCGGCGTCCCGAGCGTCAGCACCTCGCCCAGATTCAGCGCCAGGACGCGGTCGGAGACGCGCGACACCAGTCCCATGTCGTGCTCGACCATGATCACGGTAATGCCCAGGTCGTGCTTGATATCCTCTATCCAGAAACCCATGTCCTCGGTCTCTTCGGTATTGAGCCCCGACGAAGGCTCGTCCAGCAGCAGCAGGCGCGGCCGCATCGACAGCGCCCGCGCCAGCTCGACCACCTTGCGCACGCCGTAGGGCAGGCCGACCACCATGCTGTCGCGATAATGCTGCAGGTCGAGGAACTCGATGACCTCCTCGACCTGGCGGCGAAACTCCAGCTCGGCGCGGCGCACCGAACCGGTGAACAGCATGTCCTGCCACCAGCCGGTATGGCGATGGCAGTGGCGGCCGACCAGCAGGTTCTGCAACACGGTGGCATGCTCGAACAGCTCTATGTTCTGGAAGGTACGGGCGATGCCGTGGCGCGCGACCACATGCGGCGGCATGCGTGAAATCACTTCGCCCTCGAAGCGCACTTCGCCCGACGTCGGCCGGTAGAGCGCGGAGATCAGGTTGAAGATCGTCGTCTTGCCGGCGCCGTTGGGACCGATCAGGGAGAACACTTCGTTCGGCCAGACGCCGAAAGAGACGTCGTTCACCGCCCTGAGGCCGCCGAACTGCACCGACAGATTGACGGCTTCGAGCATCGGCGCGGTCATTTCATTCGCTCCGATTTCATGTAGCTCTTCTGCCGCTTGAACATGCCCTTGCGGTAGAAGGGAAATATTTCCAGGAAAGTGCGGAACTTCAGCCAGCGCCCATACAGGCCCATCGGCTCGAACAGCACGATGGCGATCAGGATGATGCCGAAAATCGTCGGCTGCAATCCGGTCTGCTGACCCAGCGCGGGCGGCAGCCAGTCCTTGCCGACCACAATCACCTGTTGCACCACGAACCAGAAGGCCGGCCCGAAAATCGCGCCCTGGATCGAGCCGAGGCCGCCGATGACCACCATCATCAGCAGCTCGATCGACTGCAGGAAGCCGAACTGGTCGGGCGTGATGAAGCGGATCTTGTGTGCGTAGAGCGCCCCGGCAATGCCTGCCAGCGCCGCCGAGAGGGCGAAGGCGACGGTCTTGTAGTGCGCCAGGTTGATGCCCATGCTCTGCGCCGACACTTCCGAATCGCGGATCGCGACGAAGGCGCGGCCGGTCGGGCTGCGCAGCAGGTTGAGCACGCCCAGCACGCAGAGTACCGCGATGCCGGTGACGAGGTAGTAGAAGTTGGCGCCGTCATCGAAATTGACGCCGGCTATGGTCAGGGCGCCGAGCTGGCGTCCGGCGTTGCCGCCGGTAATGTGTTCCGCGCGCACCACCACTTCTTCCAGAATGAAGCCGAAGGCCAGGGTGGCGATCGACAGATACATACCCTTAACGCGCAAGGCCGGCAGGCCGATCATGATCCCGGTAATGCCGGCCACCAGTGCCGCCATGGGCAGCGAAATCATGAAGGGCCAGCCCATGCCCTGCAAATACGCCTCGGTATACGCGCCCATGGCGAGGAAGCCGGCGTGGCCGAGCGATATCTGCCCGGTGAATCCGGCCAGCAGCATCAGTCCGAGACAGACGATGGCGTAGATACCGATGAAAGTAACCTGCGACAGCGTGTATTCGGAAAGCAGCCAGGGTGCCGCCACAAGCGCCAGCGCCAGGGCGGCGTACCAGAAGTTCTGGCCGCCATGCTTGAACAGCGCGATGTCCTGCTCGTAGCGGGTCTTGAAAATGAAGTGCATTCCGGGCTCAGACTTTCTTCGTCAGGTTGTCGCCGAACAGGCCATTCGGCTTGACCACCAGCATGACCAGCACCACGACGTAAGCGGCGATGTCCTTGAATCCCTCCGGCAGGTAGAAGCCGGCCAGCGACTCGACGATGCCGATGATGAGCCCGCCGACCAGTGCGCCGGGAATGCTGCCGAAGCCGCCGACCACCGCGGCCGGAAAGGCCTTGAGGCCGACAAAGCCCATGTTGGCATGGACAAATGTGATCGGTGCCAGCAACAGGCCGGCGACCCCGCAGATCGCCGCGGACAGGCCCCAGATCAGCATGTTCACGCGGCGCACCGGAATGCCCATGTAGAACGCCGCGAGCTGGTTCTGCGAGGTGGCCTGCATGGCAATCCCGAGTTTGGTGTAGCGGAAGAAAACATACAGCAGCGCGACCAGCGCGACCGTGGCGAGGATGATCACCAGATGCTCGACGGAAATCACCAGCCCGCCCGTCTTGCCCCCCTCGCCGCCGATCCAGATCACCTCATCCTTGAAGGGCACCGGCAACGTGTGGGTCTCGGTGCCCCAATAGGGAATCATGGTCACCAGCCCACGCGCCAGGTAGCCGATACCGATGGTCATCATCACCACGGTAAACGCCGGCTGGCCGAGCAGGGGGCGCAGCACCAGTCGTTCTATGCCCATGCCGACCAGCGCCATGGCGACAACGGTGACGAGAAAGGCCAGCCAGAAGGGCAGACCGATCACCGTCATGACTGCCAAGCCGATGAAGCCGCCCACCATCATCAGATCGCCCTGGGCGAAGTTGACGGTTTCGGTTGCCTTGTAGATCAGCACGAAGCCGAGGGCGAGCAGCGCATAGATGCAACCGATCGCCGCTCCGCTTACGATCAATTGCAGGAGCTGCAACACCCGATATCTCCTCCTGGAGAAACTATTGTTTTGGCGCTCTTTGCGAGTCTGCTTCAGGTGTCAATTATGCATCATGCCGGGTAGAAGCGTTCGCCACGCGCCGCCATGTCGCGCAGTATTTTCGGCGGCGCGAAACGTGCGCCGTGCCGTTCCGCCAAGCGGTCCAGGGTCGCTACGGCCTGCGTCAATCCCAGCGTATGCAGCCAGCCGATCGGTCCGCCGCGGAAGGGCGGATAGCCCCAGCCGAGAATTGCGCCGACATCGGCGTCGATCGGCGCGCGCAGCACCTTCTCTTCGAGGCAGCGCACGGTTTCCACCGACTGCACGAGGATCAGGCGCTCGACGATCTCGTCGAGGCTCAACATCGCCGTACCATCAGCGCCGACTCTTAAAGGGAACTGCTCGGCCAACCCCGGCCAAAGGTGCTTCGGTCCGTCGGCCGGATAGTCGTAGAAGCCGGCGCCAGATTTGCGGCCTAGCCGACCAAGATCCGCCACCATCTTCGCCGCGACGCGATCGGCGGCACGTTCGACACAGGCCTTGCCGAGATCGGCGCGGGTTTGCTGCGCGATCTTGTGCACCAGTTCGATCGAGACTTCGTCGGCCAGCGCCAGCGGACCCACCGGCATGCCGGCGATCAGTCCGGCCTTGTCGATCAGCGCCGGCGGCACGCCTTCTTCGAGCAGGGCCATGCCTTCCGAAACATAGGTGCCGAAGACGCGGCTGGTGTAGAAGCCGCGCGAATCATTGACCACGATCGGCGTCTTGCCGATCGCCCGCACATAGTCCATCGACCGCGCCAGCGTGGCGTCGGACGTGGCCTTGCCGACGATGATCTCGACCAGCGGCATTTTTTCCGCCGGAGAGAAGAAATGCAGGCCGATGAAATTGGCCGGACGCACCGAGGCTTCGGCCAGGCCGGTGATCGGCAGCGTGGAAGTATTGGAGGCGAAGATTGCGTCCGGCGCAATCACGGCTTCGGTCTTCCTCGTCACGTCGGCCTTGATCTCGCGCTTCTCGAACACGGCTTCGATCACCAGCTCGCAGCCCGCAAGATCCGCATAGCTTGCCGTGGGATGAATGCGGGCCAGCAGGGCTTCCATCGCCTCGGGCGTCATGCGGCCCCGTTGCGCCTGCTTGTTCCATTGCTTGCGGGCGTAGTCCTTGCCTTTGTCCGCAGCTTCCTGCGTCGTGTCGAGCAGCACGATGTCGATGCCGGCCGTCGCGGTGGACATCGCAATGCCGGCACCCATCATGCCGGCGCCGAGCATGCCGATCTTCGTGTATTTCTGCGGCGGCACGCCGGCAGGACGCGAGGCCAGTTTGTTCGCTTCGTTCATGCCGAAAAACAAACTGCGGATCATGTTCTTCGACACCGGCGACATGACCAGGTTGGTGAAGTAGCGCGCCTCGATGGCGAGCCCGGTGTCGATGTTGGTCGACAGCCCCTCATAGACGCAGGAGAGGATATGGCGCGGCGCCGGATAGTTGTCGTAGGTCTTCTCGCGCAGCATGGCGTTGGCGGCCATCAGCATCTGCATGCCGTTCGGAGTGTTCGGTCCGCCACCGGGAATCTTGAAGCCCTTGGCATCCCACGGCTGCAGCGGCTTGGTGCCTGCCGCCAGCGTGTCCGCCACCCACTGCCGCGCCGCCGTGCGCTCATCGCCGACTTTCACCACGGCGTGGATCATGCCGATCTTCTGCGCCTCGGCCGCCTTGATGCGCTTGCCTTCCATGAGCAGCGGCGCTGCCGCCATCATGCCCACCAGTCGCGGCACGCGCTGCGTGCCGCCGGCACCCGGCAGCAGGCCGAGGGTGACTTCGGGGAAGCCGAAACGCGCCTTGGGGTTGTCGGCCGCGACGCGGTAATGACAGCCGAGCGCGATTTCCAGGCCGCCGCCCAACGTGGTGCCATTGAGCGCCGCCGCGACGGGCTTGCCGCCGAGTTCGATGGCGCGCATGAGCTTGTGCCAGTCACTGATGCTGGCGTGGAAGGCCGCCGCATCTATCGCGGCGCCGAGTTCGGCGAGATCGCCGCCGGCGATGAAGTCCTTCTTCGCCGAAGCGACGACGATGCCCTTCACCGCCGGGTCGGCCAGCGCCTTCTGCATGGTCTCGGCGTAGGCGCCCATGGATTTCGCGTTGAGGATGTTCTGCGACTTGTCCGGGTAGTCGAATTCGACGGTAGCGATGCCTTCTGCATCGACAGAGTAGTTCAGCATTTCAGACCCTTTCGATGATCGTGGCCGTGCCCATGCCGGCACCGACGCAGAGAGTTGCAAGACCTGTCGCCAGGTTGCGGCGCTCCAGTTCGTCGAGCAGCGTGCCGAGAATCATGGCGCCGGTGGCGCCCAGCGGATGGCCCATGGCGATGGCGCCGCCATTGACGTTCATCCTGTCGTGCGACACGGCCAGCACCTGCATGAAGCGCAACACCACGGCGGCGAAGGCTTCGTTGAGCTCGAACAGGTCGATATCGCCTATCTTCATGCCGGCGCGCTTGAGGGCCTTTTCCGCAGCATAGGAAGGGCCGGTCAGCATGATTGACGGCTCGGAGCCGATCGAGGCGAAGGAGCGAATCCGCGCGCGCGGCTTCAAGCCCAGCGCCGCACCCATTTCCCTGGTGCCGAACAGCACGGCCGCGGCGCCATCGACGATGCCGGAACTGTTGCCGGCGTGATGCACGTGTTCGATGCGCTCCACTTCCGGGTAGCGCTGCAGCATCACGCTGTTGAAACCGTAGCTCTCGCCTTGCTCCTTGAAGGCGGGCTTGAGTTGCGCCAGCGATTCCATGGTGGTTTCGGGGCGCATGTATTCGTCGCGGTCGAGCATCACCAGGCCGTTGATGTCCTTCACCGGCACGATGGACCCGGCGAAACGTCCCTCGTCCCAGGCCGCCTTGGCGCGACGCTGCGATTCAGCGGCATAGGCGTCCACATCGTGGCGAGAAAAGCCCCACTTGGTGGCGATCAGGTCGGCCGAGATGCCCTGCGGCACGAAGCCCGTTTTCGCCGCCACCTGCGGATCGATCGGCCAGGCGCCGCCGGAGGAAAACATCGGCACCCGCGACATCGACTCGACGCCGCCGCCGACGACGAGGTCGGCCTGTCCGGACATGATCTGCGCCGCAGCCTGGTTGCAGGCTTCGAGGCCCGAGGCGCAGAAGCGGCTGACCGTGACGCCCGGCGCGCTGGTCGCGTAGTCGGCGTACAAGGCGGCGACGCGCGCGATGTCGGCGCCCTGCTCGCCAACCGGCTCGACGCAGCCGAGCACCACGTCATCGACCTTCGATGTATCCAGTGCGTTGCGGTCACGCAAGGCGCGCAAGGCGGTGGCGGCCAGATAGATCGGCGTCGCCTGGTTCAGCGCACCGCCCTGCTTGCCCTTGCCGCGCGGCGTGCGCACGGCGTCGAAGATGAAGGCTTCGGTCATTACAGGCTCCTGCTGATGAGTTCTTTCATGATTTCATTGGTGCCGCCGTAAATCCTCTGCACACGGGCATCGGCCCAGGCACGTGTGATCGGGTATTCCCACATGTAGCCATAACCGCCGTGCAATTGCACGCATTCGTCCATCACCTTGAACTGCAAATCGGTGCACCAGTACTTGGCCATCGACGCCGTCGCCGGGTCGAGCTTGTTTTCCAGCAGCAGTTCGATGCAGCGGTCGACGAAGACGCGGCCGATCTGCACCTCGGTCTTCAGTTCGGCCAGTTTGAAGCGGGTGTTCTGGAACTTCATGATCTCCTGGCCGAAGGCCTTGCGCTCGCGCGTGTAGGTAACCGTCCAGTCGATCGCCGCCTCGGCCGAGGCCATCGCGATCACTGCGATCTGCAGGCGCTCCCAGGGCAATTCCTGCATCAGGTAAACAAAGCCGTTGCCCTCCTCGCCGAGCAGGTTTTCCGCCGGCACCCTGACGTTGTCGAAGAACAGCTCGCAGGTGTCCTGCGCCTTCATGCCGGCCTTGTGCAGCGGCTTGGCCTTGGTGAAGCCGGCCATCGAGGTATCGACCACCAACAGGCTGGTGCCCTTTGCGCCCTTGGCCGGATCGGTCTTGGCGACGACGATGACGAGGTCGCAGAGGTAGCCGTTGGTGATGAATATCTTCGAGCCGTTGAGGATGTAGTGGTCGCCGTCGCGGACCGCGGTGGTGCGCACGCCCTGCAGGTCGGAACCGGCCCCTGGCTCGGTCATTGCAATGGCGCCGACCATTTCGCCGCTGGCCATTTTCGGCAGGTACTTCTGCTTCAGATGCTCGCTGCCGTAATGCAGCAGGTAGGGCGCGACGATTTCCGAATGCAGTCCCCAGCCCAGGCCGGTGGCATTGATGCGCGCTGCTTCCTCCATGACGATGACCGAGAAGCGCTTGTCCACGCCGACGCCGCCATATTCCTCGGGCATGGTCGCGCAGAGCAGGCCGGCGGCGCCCGCCTTGTTCCAGATCGCGCGATCGACATGCGACTGCTCTTCCCAGCGCGCGTGGTGGGGAGCGACTTCCAGCTCCATGAAGCGGCGCACGGTGTCGCGAAACGCTTCGTGGTCTTCTTCAAACAGGGTGCGCGGAATCGACATCATGACGGCATCTCCATCTTGCTCCAGAGGGGTCGCCATGCTACCAAGCAAGCGCTTGCTTGACAAGAATTGGGGGCAGGTCAAGAATTGTCGGTTCGCGAGAGGAGGACACGCCATGATTCCGACACCACCGATAATGACCGTCACGCATGAAGTGCTCAACCAGGCCCATGCGCTGGAGAACTACAACGCCTACCTCAACAACGTCCCGCTGCAGGAGGCCGTGGCGCAGCAAGGCGCCGGCTGGGCGCAGGACTGGCTGATGGCGCGCGGGGCCGAGGTCGGCAGCGCGGAATGGATCGAGCACGGCCGCCTGGCCAACGCCAATCCGCCGCAACTGAGGCTGTTCGACCGCTACGGCAACCGCCGCGACGAGGTCGAGTTCCATCCGTCCTGGCACGAATGCCTCGGCTGGCTCAAGCGCCACGGCTGCGACACCGGGCCCTGGGCCGACCCCAAGCCCGGCGCCCACGTGGCCCGTGCTGCGGCCTATGTCATGTTTGCCGAAATCGAGGACGGCTCACTGTGCCCGACCACCATGACCTACGGCGCCGTTCCTGTGCTGCGTCACGTGCCGGAGATCGCCCGCGAGTGGATGCCGAAAATGCTTTCGCGCGACTACGACAAGCGTTTCATTCCGGCAGCGCAGAAGAAGGGCGTGCTGATCGGCATGGGCCTCACCGAAAAACAGGGTGGCTCCGATGTACGCGCCAACACCACGCGCGCCGAACCCAACGGCGACGGCAGCTGGTGCATCACCGGCCACAAGTGGTTCCTCTCGGCGCCGATGTGCGACGCCTTCCTCGTCACGGCGCAATCGCCCAAGGGCCTGTCCTGCTTCTTCGTGCCGCGCTGGACGCCCGACGGACGGCTCAACGAACTGCGCATCCAGCGCTTCAAGGAGAAGATGGGCGACCGCTCGAACGCCGGCACCGAGGCCGAGTTCTGGGGCTCGCAGGGCTGGCTGGTCGGAGAGGAAGGACGCGGCATTCCGACCGTGCTGGAGATGGGCGTCTATACGCGCCTCGATTGCGCGATCGGCAGCACCGGCATCATGCGCGGCGCGTTGTCGCAGGCCATGCACCATGCCAGCCTGCGTTCCGCCTTCGGCAAGCTGCTGCGCGAGCAGCCGCTGATGATGAACACGCTGGCCGACATGGCGCTCGAAACCGAGGCCGCCACCACCTTGTCGATGCGCTTGGCGCGCGCCTTCGACGCGCAGGAGGACGAATCGGAAAACCTGCTGCGCCGCTTGCTCACGCCGGTGGCCAAGTTCTGGATCTGCAAGCGTTGTCCAGCCATGGTGGCCGAGGCGATGGAAGTGCACGGCGGCAACGGCTACGTCGATGAAGGCCCGATGCCGCGCCTGTTCAAGCAAAGCCCGCTCAATTCCATCTGGGAGGGCTCGGGTAATGTCATGTGCCTCGACACGCTGCGCGCCATGGGACGGCATCCGCGGAGCGTCGAGGTACTGGCAGCCGAGATCGCGCCGGCGCTGGGAAAGAACCGCGCCTTCGACGCCTTCGCCGCGAAGCTGAAGGACGGCCTCTCCAATCCGCAGGACATAGAAACCCGCGGCCGCGAACTGACCCAAGGCATCGCGCTGGCGATGCAGGGCGCGCTGCTGCTGCGCCATGCGCCGGCACCGGTGAGCGAAGCCTTCTGCGCCTCGCGCCTGGCGCCCAATCATTGGGGCGCGGCCTTCGGCACGCTCGCGGCAACGACGGATTTCAGGACGCTGCTCGATCGCGCCTGGCCCGCACAATGATTCCTGACAATCCCGCCTGGCTGGCGGCCACGGAATTCATCGACCACGAGCATCCCGCGATAAGGGAGTTCGTCGCATCGGGAGTCGGCGCTGGCAGTACGCCGAAAGAGCAGGCACTGAGCCTCTATTACGCCGTGCGCGATGGCATACGCTACGACCCCTACAGCTTCAGGATGGAACGCGCAGCCATGCGCGCCAGCACCGCCGTGGTCCGGCGCGTCGGCTACTGCGTACCCAAGGCGCTGGTCTATGCCGCCTGCCTGCGCGCCATCGGCATTCCGGCGCGGCCGGGTTTCGCCGACGTGAAGAATCACCTCTCCACCGAAAAGCTGACGCGCCTGATGGGCACCGACATCTTCGCCTGGCACGGCTATGTCAGCCTCTGGCTCGACGGCAAGTGGGTCAAGGCGACGCCTGCCTTCAACCTGGAGATGTGCCAGCGCTTCGGCGTGCTGCCGCTGGATTTCGACGGCGAGCACGATTCCCAGATGCACCCCTACAACTCGTCCAACCAGCGCCACATGGAATACGTGAAGCAGCGCGGCGAGTTCGACGACCTGCCCTACGAGGAGCTGGTGGCCGACATGCACCGCATGTATCCGCAACTGGTATCCATCAGCGAGGGTGCCGCGGCCGGCGATTTCGACCACGAGGCAATCGCCCGGCCGGCAGCATGAGTGTACGGATCGAGCGACAGGGTGCGGTCACCACGGTCGTCATCGACCGCCCGGCGGCACGCAATGCGATCGACCGCGCCACGGCGGAGGCACTGGCCGCGGCGTTTCGCGAATTCGACGCCGATCCCGCAGCGTCCGTCGCAGTGCTCTGCGGCGCAGGCGGCCACTTCTGCGCCGGCGCCGACCTGAAATCCTTCGTCGCCAAGCCCGACGAATGGCAGCTCAGCGAAACCGGCAATGCGCCGCTGGGCCCCACCCGGATGCTGTTGAGCAAACCCGTGATCGCCGCCGTCTCCGGCTACGCAGTCGCCGGGGGACTCGAGCTCGCGCTCTGGTGCGACCTGCGCGTGGCCGAACAATCCGCGACTTTCGGCGTCTTCTGCCGGCGCTGGGGCGTGCCGCTGATCGACGGCGGCACGATCCGGCTCTCGCGCCTGATCGGCCATTCGCGCGCGCTCGACCTGATTCTCACCGGCAGGCCGGTTGGCGCCGACGAAGCTCTCGCGATCGGCTTGGCCAATCGCCTGGCGGCCGACGGCGAGGCGCGCGCCGCGGCGGAAGCGCTGGCCGCGCAGCTCGCTGCCTTTCCGCAGACCTGCATGCGTCACGACCGCCTATCCAGTTACGAACAGTGGGGCCTGCCGCTGAACGAAGCGCTGCAGAACGAGTGCCGCCACGGCATGATTTCACTGGACAGCGGCGATGCAAAATCCGGCGCCGACCGGTTCCGGCAAGGAGACGGTCGCCATGGCCGCTTCCCGGAGTAAGCCGGCAGCCGAAGAGCCCAATCGTCGCGCCGACATCGTGCGCGCAGCCGGGCGGCTGTTCCACGAAAAAGGCTATTCCGCCACCACGATCCGCGACATCGCGGGTGCCGTCGGCATGCGTTCGGGTTCGCCTTTCTATCACTTCAAGACCAAGCAGGACATGCTGCGCGCCGTGGTGCTGGAGGGCCTGACCGCGATCAGCACCGCCGTGGCCGAGGCCGCCCACTCCGGCAAGTCGCCGCGCGCCACCTTCGAGGCCATGCTGCGCGCCCACCTGGGCCAGTTGCTGGGAATCGAGGGGCGCGATTTTGCCGCCACACTGCTGCACGAAACTCGCCACCTCGACCCCGCGGTGCTGGCCGAACTGGTGACACTCAAGGATCGCTACGAAAGCATGTGGCAGAAGGCGCTGAAGGATTTGAAGCGTGCCGGACTCATCGCCGATGACAGCCAGGTCGCGCGCCTGTTTCTGCTGGGCGCATTGAACTGGACGGTGCAGTGGTACCGGCCGGACGGATCGCGAACCATCGCGCAAATTGCGCGGCAGCTCGCCGATCTGGTACTCGACAAACCGCGAGGCAAGTGAGCGAGGCCTGGCGAATCACTCGCCAGGCCGATTGTTCGAGCCTTCTTCGCCGAACATACCGTGCTGGGCAAACTGGCAAATGGCCGCGATGATCGGGTGCGTCAGCTTGCGCTCGGTCGTGATGGCGTAAATCTGTTCGCGCACGACGTCGATTCTGCCGACCACCTGCACGTCATGCTGCCGGACGATGTGAGTCTCGATCGCCGTCGGCGCCACGAAATAGCCGGCACCGGCCTGGCCGAATGCCATGAGCAGCGCGCTGTCGTCGAATTCGCCGACGATGCGGGGGCGCAAGCGCTTCGATTCGAACCAGCGCATCAGGCGCGGCTGCAGCGCGACGTCCGCCCCCGGCAGCAGAAAGGGCGCCCCGTCCAGCAGAGCCGGAAAGGCTGCCTTGCCGCGACCGGTCAGCGATTTCGCGCCGAACACGCTGGCGCCGCTTTCACCGAGGAAATGGTCGTAGCCCCGCACGTTGAGATTGTCGGGCATCGGCCGGTCCGCAATCACCATGTCGAGGCGATGCACGGCCAGATCGGCGAGCAGTGAGGTCAGCCGCCCCTCGCGACAGATCAGGCGTATCGGCTCGGCAAGGCCGAGGGATGGCTCCACCAGGCGGTAGGCCACCATCTTGGGCACGGAGTCGGCAATCCCGACGCGAAACGGCATGCTCTGCAGCAGGGAATCATCGCGAATGGCGTCGAGCATTTCGTCGCCCAGCACGAAGATCTGTTCGGCGTAGCCGAGCAGGCGCTGGCCGGTTTCCGTCAGTTCCAGCCCGCGCCCGACGCGACGAAACAGTTCGACGCCGAGTACCGACTCGAATTCGCTCAACTGGCCGCTGATCGACTGGGGCGTCAGATGCAACTGCTCGCTGGCGCGGGCGATGCTCCCGGATTTTGCAACCATCCAGAAATAGCGCAGGTGCTTGTAATTGAGGTTTGCCATCAGGTCATTACTTCGACTTTTTGGATATATTATTCAATAATATTCGATTTGTGCGATGTCTTCACCTCCCCTAGACTGCAGTCTGGATAAGTCTTTGAAGGAGTGCATTCATGAAACGCATCGTGCTGCTTGTCGCCACCAATCTGGCGATCATGCTCGTACTGGGCATCGTCACGACCCTGACCGGGGCCAACCGCTTCTTCACCGGGGCGGGCCTCGACCTGGGCAAACTGCTGCTGTTCGCCGCGATCCTGGGCTTCGGCGGCGCCTTCCTGTCGCTGTGGATGTCGAAAACCATTGCCAAATGGAGCACGGGCGCGCGCGTGATCGAGACGCCGCAGACCTCGACCGAGTTCTGGCTGTTCGAGACCGTGCGCCGCCTGTCCGAGAAGGCCGGTCTGCCGATGCCCGAGCTTGCGATCTACGAAGGGGAGCCCAACGCCTTCGCCACCGGCGCCAGCCGCAACAATTCGCTGGTCGCCGTGTCCACCGGCCTGCTGCAGACCATGACACGCGAGGAAGCCGAGGCGGTGATCGCCCACGAGGTGGCGCACATCGGCAACGGCGACATGGTGACGCTGACCCTGATCCAGGGCGTGGTCAACACCTTCGTCTTCTTCCTCGCCCGCGTCGTCGGCTACCTGGTGGATTCCTTCCTGCGCCGCGGCGATCAGGAGTCCTCAGGGCCCGGCATTGGCTACATGATCACCGTGGTCGTTTGCGACATCGTCTTCGGCATTCTCGCCAGCGTCGTCGTCATGTATTTCTCGCGCCAGCGCGAGTTCCGTGCCGATGCCGGCGCCGCGCAGTTGATGGGCTCGCCGCAACCGATGATGGCCGCCCTGCGGCGCCTGGGCGGCATGGAGCCGGGCGCACTGCCGCAGAACGTCGCCACCGCCGGCATCAACGGACGCCCGGGCTGGATGGCGCTGTTCTCCAGCCACCCGCCGCTGGAGGAGCGCATCGCCGCATTGGCCGGCTCGCGCCGGTAAGACTCACCCCGCCGATCCGACTGACACGTTTCCCCACCGCAAGGAGAATCAGATGACAAACCCGAACCTCGCCCCTGTCACCGACATGCGCAGCATCGCGCATGCCGGCGCCGAATCCCTGCTCGCCACCAACAAGGTGATCCGCAACACCTACATGCTGCTGTCCATGACGCTGCTGTTCGCCGCCGTCACCGCAAGCGCAGCAGTGGCATTGAGGCTGCCGCACCCCGGCCTGGTGCTGACGCTGATCGGCTATTTCGGTCTGCTGTTCGCCACCACCAAGCTGCGCAACAGCGGCTGGGGACTGGTTGCGGTCTTCGCTCTGACGGGCTTCATGGGCTACACGCTGGGGCCCATCGTCAGCCACTACCTGGGCCTGCCCAACGGCGGGCAGACGGTGATGACGGCTATGGCCGGCACGGCCGCCATATTCCTCGGGATGTCCGGCTATGCGCTGATCACCCGCAAGGATTTCAGCTTCATGGGCGGCTTCCTGACCGCCGGCATTCTGGTTGCCTTCGCCGCCGGCCTTGGCGCGATCTTCTTCGAGATTCCGGCGCTGTCGCTGACCGTCTCGGCCGCCTTCGTGCTGCTGATGTCCGGCCTCATCCTCTTCGAGACCAGCAATATCATCCACGGCGGCGAAACCAACTACGTGATGGCGACGGTCACGCTCTTCGTTTCGATCTTCAACCTCTTCACCAGCCTGCTGCAACTGCTCGGCTTCATCAACAGCAGCGACTGAACCCTCAACGGCGGGCGCGCGAGCAGCCCGCCGCGTCTTTTCGCCATCGGTGCTCCGGTCACCATGGCGGCTTTTTCTTTTGGCTGACCGATCATGATCGAACTCCTGCTCACACCCGAAGTCTGGATTGCCTTCTTCACGCTGACCGCGCTGGAACTGGTGCTGGGCATCGACAACATCATCTTCATTTCCATCCTCGTCGACAAACTGCCGCGCGAAAAACAGGAACTCGCCCGGCGCATAGGCCTGTTTCTGGCCATGTTCATGCGCATCGGACTGCTGCTGGTGCTGTCGTGGATCGTCGGCCTGACCGCGCCGGTGTTTACGCTGCTGGGCCAGGACATTTCCGGGCGCGACCTGATCCTGATCTCGGGCGGCCTGTTCCTGATCTGGAAGAGTACCGGCGAGGTGCATCAGTTGCTCGAAGGCGAGGAGGGCGGAGCTTCGCGCAGCGTGCCGTCGAGTTTCGTCGCCGTCATCGGCCAGATCATCGTGATCGACCTCGTCTTCTCGCTCGATTCGATCATCACGGCGGTCGGCATGGTGAGCGAAGTCGCGGTGATGATTGCCGCGGTGGTCGCTTCGGTCGGCCTGATGATGGTGTTCGCTTCGGCCATCGGCCGCTTCGTTTCCGATCATCCGACGATCAAGATGCTGGCGCTGTCCTTCCTCGTCGTCGTCGGCGTCGTGCTGATTGCCGACGGTTTCGGCCACCACGTGCCGAAGGGCTACATCTACTTCGCGATGGCCTTCTCGGTCGGGGTCGAGATGCTCAACATACGCATGCGCAAGAAGGCGGTTAAGCCGGTCAGCCTGCACGAGCCCTATGTCCGTGAACAGGCCTGAAGCGGGCTAGTCGGCCGCGACGAGCTCGATCAGCTCGCTCAAGCGCGAAATCATGTGATCGGGCGGATCGCCGGCGAATTCTGCGTCGGCACACTCTCCGCCCCTGATGATCGCCACGGGCAGGCCCGCGGCCCGCGCACCGCGCACGTCGGCACGGCTATCGCCGACGAAGAGCACCGTATCCGGCGCAAGCTGCCAGTCCGAGAGCACCCGCAGGATTCCCTCCGCGCGGGGCTTCATGAAGCTCACGTCGTCGCGGCTGACCACCGGCGACAAGGAGTCGGCGAAGCGGAAACGCTTCAAGGCCGCGACGAGCGCGTCGCGCCCTATATTGCTGACCATCCCGACCCGCATGTTTCCCGCACGAAGCTGGCGCAGCAACTCCACCGCATCCGCACGCGGCGCCCATCGGGTCAGTGCGTCGGCGTCCCACCGGTCGTAAATCGGACCGACGGCTGCACGCAATTCGGCCTGGCTTCCCTGCTCTGACCTTAGATCGGCGGCGGCATTCCACATGGTGGCGTAATTGCCGTGCGAAAACTCGTCGCCGGAAAACCCGAGCCCGGCAAATGCGCGGCGCAACTCGTCTTCGGCGGGCGCCAGCCGCCACTGAAAATCCACCAGCGTGCCCTCGAAGTCGAAGATGACCGCCTGATAGGCGAGGCTCGCAGAACTGGTACGGGATGTCGGCTGCATGAGGGCCAGTATCTTCAGTATCTGCCGCCGGGTCAAACGCAACCGGCTGGCAACAGATCTCTACGCAGCCGTCCTGGGGTAGCCCACAGTCTGCGACAGCAATACCTGCTGGTCATGCGTCAGGCCGAGCGCATCGGCGATCGCCGCGCGGTCGATCCAGGCGCGAATCACCGTCGCCAGCCCGTTGCCGGCGGCAAACAGATACACGTTCTGCGCGATCGCGCCGGCGGCGGCCGACGCATAGGACTCGCGCTGCGCCACCGGGATCAGGCCCATTCGTGCATGGTCGGCGACGTAGACGAGATCCAGCGGCGCCTCGTCGACGAAATCCTGGTAGCCGGTGACGCTGCGCAAGTCGCTTGCCGCCACGAGGTCCAGCCGGTTCGCCACCGCGTCATAGCGATAGGCTCCGGAAGGCAGCGCGACGAACACGTCTATCTCCTGCGCATTCAGCGCCGAGGGGGCGGTGCGGCCACCGCCGGCCCGGTTGATGCCATAGGCCGCCCAGAGCAGGTTCGACAGCAGCGCCATGGGCAGCGCCTCGGGCGCGAACTCGCGCGCCGAGTGCCGGAGGGCCAGCGCCTCCATCAGGGGCAGGCCTCCTTGCACTGCAGGCTGCGGCAGTGAAATCGAAGTCGCAGAGTCGCCCGTGGCAGGCTTGGGTCGCAAGGCACCCATCATGCCGAGCGCAATCTTGGTCAAGGTGGTCATGGCTTGCCTCCGTTCATTCCTGATACAGGCATGGTAGCGGCCCAATAATAGTCCGCACGGGCAAAAAAAATCCGGCAGGATCTCTCGGGCCGGAGGTTTAAACCCCGCATTGCGCGAGGATGGAGTAGGAGGTTCAGGGCGAATCAACGCCGCTTTGCAATTGGAATAAAGCATACGGTCGGGCAGTCCGCACAGGAATACCGGCAAGCGCGTATTTTGACTACCGGGATCAGGGTAGAGACGGCGCCGCTACCACCCGACTGGCGTCTATTCGAAGTAAGTCCGCCCTTCCTCGAAGCGCGCGGCAAACCAGCCGCTCTTCAGGCTTTCGGTGCGCACCTTGCCGCGACTGTTGGGTGCATGCACGAAGCGCTCGTCGCCGATGTAGATGCCGACATGCGAGTAGGGTTTGTTGCGGGTGTTGAAGAAGACCAGGTCGCCGGGGCGCAGCTGCGATGCCGGCACGGGCTTGCCCTGGCGGGCCAGATCGGCGGCCGAGCCGGCGAGTTGCATGTCGACCGACTTCTGGTAGACGTAGCTGACCATGCCGCTGCAATCGAGCCCGGCCTCCGGATTCTTGCCGCCGAAACGGTAGCCGGTTTCAACCAGCCCGAGCGCAAACAGTACTACGTCGTTAGCCCTGTCGTTGATGCCCGTGGTCGTACCAGCTTCGATCGCCGTACCGCCAGCGCCGACTGCTGAAACTACGGTTGCAGGCGCCTGCTTGCCATAAGGCAGGACGCCACACGCGCCCAATACCAAGGTCGAGCTGGCGAGCAGTGCAGCAAGCGAATAGCGGGAAGCTGACATGGGAGCAAATCTAATCCGCTACACTGGTGTCGATAAACCCAAGCAAGGCAGAAAATCTCATGCAAATCCGCGCCGCCGTCCTCAGCCAGATGGAAACCCCGCGCCCCTATGTGCAAACGCGACCGATCGCGATCGAGACGGTAAACCTCGCCGGCCCCGGGCCGAATGAAGTGCTGGTAAAAATTACGGCGGCCGGCCTCTGCCATTCCGACCTGTCGATCGTCAATGGCGACCGCCCGCGGCCGATGCCGATGGCGCTCGGCCATGAAGCCGCCGGCATCGTCGAGGAAACCGGACCCGGCGTCACCGACCTGGTGCGCGGCGATTCCGTGGCGCTGGTTTTCGTCCCCAGTTGCGGCCATTGCCTGCCCTGCCTCGAAGGCCGTCCCGCCCTGTGCGAACCCGGCGCCGCAGCCAACACGGCGGGCACCATGGTCGGCGGCCATCGCCATCTGTCGCGCAGCGACGGCACGCCGCTGAATCATCAGGTCGGCGTTTCCTGCTTCGCCGAATATGCCGTGTGCAATCGCGGCAGCCTGGTCAAGGTGAGGCCCGACCTGCCGCCGGACGTCGCGGCGATCTTCGGCTGCGCGGTGCTGACCGGCGTCGGCGCGGCGATCAACTCGGCGCAGATTCGTCTCGGTCAGACCGTCGCCGTGGTGGGCTTGGGCGGTGTCGGCCTGTCCGCCGTGCTCGGCGCGCTGGCCGCCGGCGCGCGGCAAGTCATCGCCGTCGATACCCTGCCGGCGAAACTAGCAACCGCGCTGGCGCTGGGCGCGACGCAAGCCTTCCGTGCCGACGATCCCGATCTCGTGGCGCAGATCAAGGCCGCGACCAAGGGCGGCGTGGATATCGCCATCGAAGCGGCCAGTTCGGTGCAGGCGCTCGACGCGGCCTACAAGATGACCCGGCGCGGCGGCACCACGATCACCTGCAGCCTGCCGCCGCCGAGCCACACCTTCAACGTGCCGGCGGTGAACCTCGTCGCCGAAGAACGCACGCTGAAGGGCAGCTACCTCGGCTCGGCGGTGCCGGCGCGCGACATTCCGCGCTACATCGAGCTGTTCAAGGCCGGCCGCCTGCCGGTGGACAAGCTCATCACCCATCGCCTGAAGCTCGACCAGATCAACGAGGGCTTCGACCGGCTGGCCTCGGGCGAGGCTGTGCGCCAGGTCATTCTGTTCGACTGAGGCGGATTCGGCGATGCACTCCAGAACCTACCTGTTCACCTCCGAGTCCGTTTCGGAAGGCCACCCGGACAAGCTCGCCGACCAGATTTCGGATGCGATCCTCGATGCCTTCCTGAGCCGAGAGGCGACGGCCAAGGTCGCCTGTGAAACCCTCGTCGCCGATAATCTGGTCGTCATCGCCGGCGAATTCAGGACCTCCGACGAGACACTGTTCGACGAAGTCCACGACCGCGCCGAAGAGATCGCCCGCCAGGTGCTGCGAGATGCGGGCTACACGGACGCCGCGACTGGCATCGACCCGGACCGCTGCGAAGTCCAGGTGCGCTTCAATCATCAGTCGATCCAGATCAACAAGGGCGTGGTGCACGCCGACGGCGAGCTCGGCGCCGGCGACCAGGGCCTGATGTTCGGCTTTGCCTGCGACGAAACACCGGACCTGATGCCCTATCCGATCTGGCTCGCGCATCGACTCGTCAAGCGCCAGGCCGAACTCAGGAAGTCCGGCGCACTACCGTGGCTGCGTCCCGATGCCAAGAGCCAGGTGACGGTGCTCTACGAAGGTCACAAGGTGGCCGGCATCGCCGACGTGGTGATCTCGACGCAGATCGAAAGAGGCCTCGACCCGGCCTGGGTGACACGCGAAGTCACGCGCGAGATCATCGATCCGCTGGTGCCCGCCAAGCTGCGCACGGCGAACTTCCGCCTCTGGGTCAATCCCGCCGGCCCCTTCGAGATCGGCGGCCCCAACGGCGACACGGGCGTCACCGGGCGCAAGATCATCGTCGATACCTACGGCGGCGCCTGCGCGCACGGCGGAGGCGCTTTCTCCGGCAAGGACCCGAGCAAGGTCGATCGCTCGGCGACCTACATGGCCCGCTACATCGCGAAGAACATCGTCGCCGCCGGCCTCGCCAGGCGCTGCATGATCCAGATTGCCTACGCCATCGGCGTCGCCGATCCGGTGTCGGTGATGATCGACACGCAAGGCACGGGAAGCGTGCCCTACGAGGAACTGGAAGCCGCGGTGAAAAATGTCTTCCGCCTGACGCCGAGCGGCATCATCGCGACGCTCGATCTGGCGCGGCCGATCTACCGCCAGACCGCCACCTACGGCCACTTCGGCCGCAGCGACATCGACCTGAGCTGGGAGCGGACGGACAAGGTCGAAGCGCTGAAATCGGCGCTGGGCTGACTCATGAGAAGGAGAGCGAAATGTCGAACCGTTCTACGGCCGCTGTGAGAATTACCCGTCGATGCCTGCTCGGACTGGGCGCCGCCGCCTTGCTGCTGTCCGCATGCAGCGGCACTCAGTTCCAGTCCGCCGCCACCGGCACGAAAGTCGAAGCGAAGCAGGTCGTGGCTCTGGTCTACTCCCAGGCGCCCGACACGGAAATCGACAAGCTGCTCTATTCCGGCGGCGATCTCACCCGCGCCATCAAGCGTATGCGTGATCGCTACCCGCAGCTCAAGCCCTGGCTCGACCTTGGGGTCATCGGCAACACCGCCAGCGGCTTCATCGCCCTGCGCGATCCTGCGCAGCGCAATCAGGTGCGCGACCTCATGTCGAAGGAAAACCGCGATCGGTCATTGCTCTACCGTGAGACATCGGAGGCCGTGGGATACGATGACGCGCATCCGGACTGGCTGCCCTACGTGTACTTCAGCTTCGGCACCGAGTGGGTAGGGCAGGGGCCGGCGGGATGGTGGTGGCTGAACGAACGCCGGCAGTGGCTGCAGAAGTGAGGCCGGCTTGTCGGCGAGCTTGTCGCTGTTTCGGCGTGGGTGGCCCGGCTGACCCGGCGTCCTAGGCGCCCGTCGGCACCTCGCGCTTGCTGCCGTCATCGTTGATGGCAACGTAGGTGAATTGCGCTTCGGTAACCTTGACCACCACAGGATTGGCCGGATGGCGCTCTGCATAAACCTGCACATCCACCGTGATCGAAGTCCTGCCGACCTTCACCACGTCGGCATAGAAGCTGACGATGTCGCCGACCGAGATCGGCTGCTTGAACAGGAAGGACTGCACCGCGACGGTGGCGATGCGGCCGCGCGCGCGGCGCATTGCCGGAATTGCCGCGGCGATGTCGCATTGCGCCATGACCCAGCCGCCGAAAATGTCGCCGTTGCCGTTCATGTCGGCCGGCATCGGCATCACGCGCAGCACGGGCTCGCGCCCCGGAATCTTTACGCCTTCGTGGCCCATCAGCGGCCTCCGTTGTTCAGATAGTTCATCGGGCCGCCAGTATACGGCGCAAAGCCGGTGCCGAAAATCACGCCGGCGTCTGCCAGTTCGGCATCGGCGACGACGCCGGCCGATACCAGCCGGTGCGTGGCATCGAGCAGGGGTTTGATCAGGCGCTGCGCCATTGCCGCATTTGCCGTGTCGCCAGCGCCGACTCCTGACTTCTGCGCCTTGCCATCCACCCAGTTGTAGAAGCCCTTGCCTGACTTCTTGCCCAGGTTTCCGGCGCCGACCAGCTCGACGAGCTTCTGCGGCGGATCCGACTCGCCGACCAGTTGTCGCCCCGCCGCCACGGCGACATCGAGGCCGACCGTGTCGGCCAGTTCGATCGGTCCCATGGGCATGCCGAAGGCCAGCATCGCGGCATCGATGGTTTCGGGCGCGATGCCTTCGTCGATGCAGCGCATCGCCTCGTGCATGTAGGGCGCGAGCGCGGCATTGACCAGGAAGCCCGGCGCGTCCTTGACCGGCAGCGGTAATTTGTCGACGCCGCGCACGAAGGCGGCGGCCTTCTGCGCCGCTTCCGGTGAGGTGATCTCGCCGGCCACCACTTCGACCAGCGGCATCATCGCCACCGGATTGAAGAAGTGAATGCCGACCAGACGCGAGGGATCCTTGAACTTCGCCGCGATGTCAGCGAGCTTCAGCGACGAGGTGTTGGATGCAAGCAGCGCATCGGGCTTGGCGCGCATCTCGATATCGGCGAACAGCGCCTGCTTGGCGTCGAGGTTCTCGAAAATCGCCTCGATGATCACGTCGGCCCGGCGCACGCCGTCCCCTTTCGGATCTGCAATCAGCCGGTCGAGCGCGAAGCGCGCCAGCTTCTTGTCGCGCAGTTTCCGCTCGAAGAACTTCTCGGCGCGGCCGACGGCCGGCGCGATGCGTTCCACGGACTGGTCCTGCAGCGTCACGGTCATGCCGCGCAGCACGCACCAGGCGGCAATGTCACCGCCCATGACGCCGGCACCGACCACATGCACATGACGCGGCGCGAAGTTCTCCCCGGTTTGGCCACTGAGTTTGCCGAAGCCCTTGAGCCGGTCCTGCAGGAAAAAGACGCGGATCAAATTGCGCGTGGTCGGGTGCATCACCAGCGCATCGAGCGAGGTCGGCCGCTCGGCCGGCACCGCCAGCGTGTTGCCGCCGTAGTTCTGCCACTGGTCGATGATCGCCCAGGGCGCCGGATAGTGTTCCTGCCGCGCACGCTTCGCCACCTGTTTCCGGGCGCCGCTGGCAACGAAACCCTTGAGCGGGCCGTTCATCAGCTTCTGCATGAACGGGAGCTGCGACTGGCGCGCCGGCTTGCCCGAGAGCACCATCATGCGCGCGGCGTTGTCCATGACGCGCGGCGGCACGCAGGCGTCGGTGAGGCCCATTTTCTTCGCGCGTTTGGCGTCGATGTTCTTGCCGGTCAGCATCATGTCCATGGCCGCCGCCGGGCCGACGATTTGCGGCAAACGCAGCATGCCGCCCCAACCCGGAACGATGCCGAGCATGACTTCCGGCAGCGCGAACTTGGTGCCGGGTTCATCGACCGCGATGCGGTAGCGGCAGGCCAGCGCCAGCTCGGTGCCGCCGCCCATGCAGTGGCCGCGTACCAGCGCCAGCGTCGGGTAGTTCACGGCGGCGAGACGGTTGTACAAGTCCCAGCCGCGCTTGACCAAGGCGCGTGCCTTTTCCGGCGTATCGGACGCGACGAATTCCTCGATGTTGGCGCCGGCGATGAAGCCGGCCGCCTTGGCCGATTTGAAGATCAGGCCCCTGGGCGGATTCTTCTCGCATTCGTCGAGGATCAGGCCCAGCTCGGCCATGACATCGGCGCCCAGCGTATTGGTCGAGGAATCGGCGGTATCGAGGACGGCCCATGCCACTCCCGCATTTGCGTCGCCGGCTTCGCGTTCGAGGCGCCAGTGCTTGAAGTTGCTCATGTCGGAATTTCCTTGCTTGTGTTCGGAGTGACGAAGCGACCGACGATGGCCGGTCGCGCATCGTCATCCACGTGAAGTGCGAAGAGGTGTTCCGTCGGCCGCGGTTCGCTGCGCAGGCTCACCCTGGCGCCATAGAAGACCGGGCCCTTGATCCAGGTGTCGAGCTGCATCGGGGCATGGTGCGCCGCGCCGAGATGTCCGAGGCACTGGCCGATGGCCCGCTGCGGATGGGTGAAGGCACTCGCGTAGCCAAGGCGGCGCGCGTACCAGTTGCTCATGTGCAGGGGATTGATGTCGCCGGAGAGGCGGCCGAAACGCCAGCGGCCGTGCGCCGGCATGTGCCACTCGGTCGCGGTCGTCCCGGCCACACCCGGGCTGGCGCTGGACTCGGCTTGCGCGACACCCGCAGTACCGTAGCGTCCGCGCGCGTAGAAGGTATTCACGGCTTCCCACACGATGCGGCCGCCGGCCTTCGCCGCGACCTGCAGGTCCATCTCGACGCCCTTTTCGAGCACGCGCCGCGCGCCCGTGCGCACCGTGAAATCCAGCACCGCATCCGGCGCGACCGGTTCGTGCTGCACCAGTCGATTGCGCACCTGCAGCACTTTCCAGATCGGCAGCGGAAAGGCCGGATGGCTGAGTACCGCCATCAGCATGGGGAAGCTTGCGGTGTGGGGATACAGGATCGACAGAGACTCACCCGTCGGCATGCCGGACAGGTCGAGGAACTCGGCGAGATCCCGCGGCGAAGTTCGATGGCCGGACCACAGCGCCTCGATATCGGGCAGTTGTCCGTCGTCGGCAAAGCCGCGCGACGGGCGCCAGACATTCGCCATGAAGCCCATGGCGGATGGCTTGGCACGATACTCGAGCCGGACCGGCGTGCGCATCGTGACCCTTGCTAAACCGTTTCGACCAGCACCGCACCGCCCTGCCCGCCACCGATGCAGATGGTGGCGATGCCGCGCTGCTTCTTCTCCCGGCGCAAGACATGCAGCAGATGCAGCACGATGCGCGCCCCCGAGGCGCCGACCGGATGGCCGAGCGCAATCGCGCCGCCGTCGACATTCAGCTTCGTGGTATCGAGCACTCCGAACGCGCGATCCAGGCCGAGCTCTTCGCGGCAATAGGCGTCGTCATTCCACGCCCGCAGGCAGCCCTGCACCTGCGCAGCGAAGGCTTCATTGATTTCCCATGCGTCGAGGTCGTTGAGGCCGAGGCCGTGACGCTGCAGGATAGGCGTCGCCGCGTGCACCGGGCCGAGGCCCATCTGCGCCGGGTCGAGTCCGGCCCACTGCGTATCGGTGATTTTGCCGATCGGCTGCAGCTGGTATTTCCCGACCGCCTCGGCCGAGGCCAGCAGCAGCCAGGCCGCGCCGTCGGTGATCTGCGAGCTGTTGCCCGGCGTGATCTTGCCGTAGCTGCGATCGAAAAAGGGCTTCAGCCTGGCGAGGTTCTGCTCGCTCGAGTCGAGGCGCACGCCATCGTCCGCCGCATAGACCTTGCCGCATGTGTCGATCAGCGGCACGATTTCCTCGAAGCGGCCGGCCGCCTGCGCCGCCGCCACGCGTCGGTGGCTCTCGACCGAGAAGGCATCCATCTCATGGCGCGAAATGCCGAACTTCCAGGCCAGGTTTTCGGCGGTCTGGCCCATCATCAGGTTGACCACCGGGTCGGTGAGGCCCTTGACGATGCCGATCACGGGCGTCAACAGCATGCCCAGGCGCAGTTTGGCGAACAGGCCGATCCGCGCGCCGAGCGTGCGCGCCTGCGCCATGCGCGAGAACCACAGCACCATCCTGTCCGAGTAAAGCAAGTGAGTGCGCGACAGCGCATCGACGCCGCCGGCCATCACCAGTTGCGAACGTCCGTTCTGGATGTTGGCAATCGCCGAATCGATCGCCTGCATGCCGGATGCACAATTGCGCATCACGGTCCAGCCCGGCACCTTGTTGCCGCAGCCGAGGCGCAGCGCGATCACGCGGCCGATGTTCACTTCATCGACGCTCGGGGCGGCACAGCCGACGATTACTTCGTCGAGTTGTTCGGGGGCAAACGGCTGGCGCGCGAGCAGGGCGCGGCCGGAAATGGTGGCGAGGTCGGACGCCGAGAACGGGCCCGGCACATTGCGCGACTTGAGGAAGGGCGTGCGTGCGCCATCGACGATATAAACGGGGGCGAAGGCGGCCATGGCTATGCGGCCCGGCGCAAAGCTTGCGGCTCGCCGACTGCCTCGACGGCAAAGTCCTGCGGAAAATCGTCGACCGCGATCGCCTTGTCGCGCAGCAGGACACGGCGCTGCAGCAGCGCGTGCTCGTCGGCCGTGATGATGCCCGCCTCGCATGCGTGGGCAGCCATCATCGCCGTGTCGCCAGCGCCGACTCTTCCTTCCTTCTGCGCGGCGCGAATGCGGGCCTCGATCGGTTCGGCGGCCACGGTCGCCTCCAGCGCCAGCTCGACCACGCCGACGGCATCATGTTCATCCCGCGGCACATACATGCCGGCGGTGAGCCGATCGCGGGTGGCCGAAGGCTCGATCAGAAGGCGTGCCACCTCGTGGCCGAGGCTATCCGTCGGCATCGCATGGGGACGGCCGAGCGGGAAGATCTTCCAGCTCAGCACCGCGGCGATGAAGCGGTTCGGGAAGTTCGCGATCACGCCGTCGAAGGCGTTCTGCATCCTGAACAGGGCGTCCTGCATGGCCCAGTGCATCAGCGGGGCATCGTCAGCCTGACGGCCCTCGTCCTCATAGCGCTTCAGCGTTGCGGAACACAGGTACAGCAGCGAGAGGACGTCGCCCAGCCGCGCCGATATTTTTTCCTTGCGCTTGAGGTCGCCGCCCATGACCAGCATCGACACGTCGGCGAGGACTGCGAAGGCCGCCGAAAAGCGCGTCAGCTGCCGGTAGTAGCGCCGGGTTTCGGGCGCCACGCCGGCCGGCACCGAACCGAAGCGCGAACCGGTGAGGCCCATGGTCCAGGCGCGGAAGCCGCGGCTCCAGACGAACCATGCATGGCTGAACAGGGCCCGGTCGAAATCGCGCAGGCCCTTTGCGGCATCGGGCTCCCGCGCGGCCTCCATTTCCTTCAATACATAGGGATGGCAGCGGATCGCACCCTGGCCGAAAATGATCAGGCTGCGGGTCAGGATGTTGGCGCCTTCGACGGTGATCGCGACGGGGATCTGCTGGTAGGCGCGGCCCATGAAATTGTTGGGGCCGAGGCAGATGCCCTTGCCGCCGAGGATGTCCATCGCGTCATTGACCACCTGGCGCGCGCGCTCGGTGACGTGGTACTTGACGATGGCCGAAGCCACCGAGGGCTTTTCGCCGAGGTCGATCGCGCCGGCGGTCAGGGTGCGCGCCGCATCCATCATGTAGGCGTTGCCGCCCATGCGCGCCAGCGGCTCCTCGATGCCCTCGAACTTGCCGATCGCCGTCCGGAACTGGCTGCGCACGCGGGCGTAGGCGCCGGTGGCGCGCACCGCGAGCTTGGCCATGCCGGTGTTCGACGACGGCAGCGAGATCGAACGGCCCGCCGCGAGGCATTCCATGAGCATGCGCCAGCCCTGCCCGGCCATCGCCGGTCCGCCGATGATCCAGTCGAGCGGCATGAACACGTCCTTGCCCGAGTTCGGACCGTTCTGGAACACGGCATTCAGCGGAAAATGGCGGCGGCCGATATTGACGCCGGGGTGACCGGTCGGCACGAGTGCGCAGGTGATGCCCAGATCCGCATCATTGCCGAGAAGATGTTCGGGGTCGTGCAGACGGAAAGCCAGGCCGAGAATGGTGCAGATCGGGCCCAGCGTGATGTAGCGCTTGTCCCAGCTCACGCGCATGCCGATGACTTCCTTGCCCTGCCACATGCCGCGGCAGACGATGCCGGTGTCGGGAATCGACGCAGCGTCGGAACCGGCATTGGGATTGGTCAGGGCGAAGGCGGGAATCTCCAGCCCCCTCGCCAGACGCGGCAGGTAGTGGTTCTTCTGTTCCTCGGTACCGTAATGCAGCAGCAGTTCCGCCGGGCCCAGCGAGTTCGGCACCATGACCGAGACCGCCGCCGCCGAGCAGCGCGTGGACAGCTTCTGCACCACGGCCGAATGTGCGTAAGCCGAAAATTCGAGGCCGCCGTAGCGCTGCGGGATGATCATGCCGAGGAAGCCTTTTTCCTTGATCCAGGCCCAGGCCTCCGGCGCAAGATCCTGGTGGATCTGCGTGGTATCCCAGTCGCTGACCATGGCGCAGAACGCTTCGCACTCTTTGTCGAGGAAGGATTGCTCCGCAGCCGACAGCTTCGGTTGCGGATAGGCGAGCAGCTTCTGCCAGTCCGGCCGGCCGGAAAACAGCTCGCCCTCCCACCAGACGGTGCCGGCTTCCAGCGCTTCCCTCTCGGTCTGCGACATGGCGGGCAGCAGCTTCTTGTAGGCAGCGAAGATCGGCCCCGTCAGGATGGCGCGGCGCAAGGGCGACAACAGCAGCGCCGCGGCGAGTGCGGCAAATGCGGCGGCAATCAGAATCAGCAACCAGGTCATGGCTTCTCCTCGTGTTTGCCGGCGCTCAGGCCGCGCGCCTGGCGCGCGGTTTCCTGGCGGGCTTGGAATGGATTGTTGGCAAAAGCGCAGGCAGCGGTGCGCGCAGGCCACCGATGAGGAAGCTCATCAGGCGGGCATAGAGCGCCTCGGGATCGCTGTCGTCGACCGGACCGAGAATGCGCAGCGCGTCGGCGCCGGAAATGGCGTAGGACAGGGCTCCCATCATGAAATGGAAACGCCAGAGGAATTCCTCTTGTGGCACATCCGGCAGCGCCTTGAAGAAGGCCGCCTTGAAGCGGGCAATAACTTCGGCGTATTCCTCGGCGAGAAAGCTGCGGATGAAATCCGTCGGTTCGGTGTAGGTGCGGCCCAGCAGGCGCATGAAGGTCTGGCCGCCGCTCTTGTCCGCAGCCATGCGGATCGCCACGCCGAAAAATGCCTCGACGATCTGCCTCGGCTTGAGCGGCGCGCCTTTGGCTTCCGCCTCGAAGGCGTCCAGCGCGGCGATGCGCTGTTCGTTGAGCCAAGTCAGCCGGCGCCGGAACACCTCTTCGATCAGCGCCTCCTTGGTGCCGAAGTGATAATTCACGGCGGCGAGATTGGCATGCGCCGCGGCGGTAATCATGCGCAGCGTGGTCGCTTCGAAACCGTGTTCCATGAACAGGTTTTCGGCGGAGTTGAGAATACGGGAGCGGGTATCGGGTTCCATGGGCAGGCAGGCCTTTGCAAAACAACAGTTTCAAACAACTGTTTTAATCATGACATTTGCCGTCCAAGCCTGTCAAGCGCCGTCGCAATCCTGATGTGGCCCTGACCGCATGAAGCCGACCCCCGATGGTCAGTTTGCAGGATTGCCTTGCGGCACCGGTCAGTGCTTCACTAGAGCAAGCGCGCCCATATGCGCGCCAGCAGTTCCTTGACCCGCAACAGAAAAGACCGGCGCTGCCAACTCTCCCGGTCGATGGCTTGCGAAGCTTCGAGGTCCTTGGTGAACATGGCCTGCATCTGCTGGGCGAAATCGCGCCCGAGGACCACCGCATTGATCTCGTCGTTGTTGAGAGCGCTGCGCCAATCCAGATTGCTGGAGCCGACGCACGACCAGACCCCGTCGATCAGCGCCGTTTTCGAATGCAACAGCGCTCCCTGCCGCTCGTAGATCTTTACGCCCGCGTCGAGCAGTCCGGAATAGTGCGAGCGCCCCGCGTGAAATACCATTCCGGAGTCGGAATGGCTCGGCAGGATCAGCTTCACATCGACACCCCGGGCGACCGCGTCCATCAGTGACTTCAGCAGCTGGGGGTCGGGAACGAAGTAGGCGTTGGTCAGATGCACCTGTCTTTCGGCGTTGCCGATCGCGGAGATCAGGGTCAGGTAGATCAGGCTGTAGGGATCGTCGGGCGTGCTGCCGATGGCGCGCACGATTTCATTTCCCTCGGCTTTCAACGCAGGAAAATATTCCTTGGCTGCTAGCGGCGGCCCGTGCTGCTTTTCCCATGTCTGGATGAACAGCTTCTGCAATTCGGCGACCACGGGACCCTCCAGCTGGAGGTCCGTATCGCGCCATGCAACATAGGCGACGCCCGCTTTCCCAGCCATAACACGGGCCGACCCGGCCGAATTGACGCTGCTGATATTGATTCCGCCAATGAATGCGATCTTCCCATCCACGACCAGCAATTTCCGGTGATCGCGGTTATTTATCAGCCATGGCCCTTTGGCCGCGAGCGGATTGATCGGATTGAATTCAACCACCGCGATCCCGGCCTGGGTGAGTCGGTCGAAGAAAGCCTTCGGCGTATTCAGCCCGCCGACACTGTCGTAGATGACGTTGACCTGGACTCCCCGACTCTGCTGTTCCAGCAGCAAGCTCGCGAACTCCTGTCCGACTTCATCGTCTTCGATGATGTAGGACTCGAGATTGATATGGTCCTTCGCCTGGCGGATTGCGGCAAACATGGCGGCGTAGGTGGCCTTTCCGTCCTGCAGCAGGGTGAGTTTGTTTCCGAGGACAAGCGGACTGTCCATGATTGCCTGTTCCAGCGCGATCTGCCGATCCAGAATGTCGATGTCGCCCGATTTGCGCTTGAGCTCCGCAATGATGGCCGCGCTTTTCTTTGCCGAAAGCTGCCCCCGCGCATTTTCGAATCTGGCCGCCTGTGCAGTTTGCCGCTCCAGCAGGACGGCATCGGTGTCAGGCAATGTCGCGCAGCCTGCCGTGACAAACAGGCTCAAGGCCGTCATCGCGATCAGTCCTGCAGAAGGCAATATCGAATACTTCATGCGAATTCCTTTTGGCGGGTCGAGCAGAACCGCTTCAATGGACAAATTTGCGGCCGCAGGGAGGGAGCAAGCATTCGAACTTACCTCATGCCAATGCGCGATTCCGTACGCTGGCGCACATAGCGCGGCATTTGCCTCGCCCGAGGGCCCATGCACGGCCACAAAACACCAAGACCTGCTTGCGTACGACAGCGCACAGAGCACGGCACGTCAAAACCATAGGATTCCGAACAAGATGTGGGCTTTACCAGCATTCCGGTGCCGCCAAACCGTGCTGCCGACGCCGACCCGGTTCAGGCCTTGGAGCGGCGCCCGGCGTCGGGTTTGCGCCATGGTCCGGGGCGCTTCTTCTTGTCCAGCGCAGGCTTGGGTTTGGGCACCAGCATGTTTCTGCCCGGCCCCTTCAGGAAAACCCGGTGCGCCAGAATCGCGGCGCTGATCTGTTCCGTCGCGAGCCGGATGGCCGCGCCCTCACCCTTGGGCGTATAGCCGGCGAGTTCCTGCTTGATGGCGAGCAGGCGTTCTTCCGGCTCGGCCTTTCTCTTGTGGCGCACACCGGACATGAACTCCAGCGCGGCCGGCGTCAGCGTGAAGCCGCCGGCCTGCTCGCCGATCAAGCCGTGCGTGGAAAGCCGCAGAAAGGCCGCAGCCAGGTCCACATCGAGGGGAATCGAGCCGTGAAACAGATCCATCGCGGCCATGATTTCGGTGAGTTCGGCCGGCCGCCTTTTCGACGAAAGCGCCGTGGCCATCAGAAGGAGTACATCCACATCGTGGATCGGGTGCATGACATGACCTTTGAATGAAGCGAAACATGAGCCAACAGACAACCGCCGGCAGGAACGCGGCCTATCTATGCCGACATGACTACCGGGCCGCCCCTGGCGATGGCGCGCTGATAGGCGGGCCGGGCTTCCATCCTGGCCTTGTACGCCTGCAGGTTCGGAAAACGGCCGTTGCCGGCGCGGGACAGCGCGGCCTCGACGGCAAAGCTCATCTGGAAATCCGCGACCGTAATCTGCTCGCCGGCAAACCACCGGTGCGTCGCCAGATGCTCTTCCATGAATTTCATCGCCGTGGATACGTTCGGATCGACCAGCTTCGCCAGAACCTGGGCGCTGAGCTTGCGCGCGATCGGCCGCACAAAAAACGGCATGGGCTGCCTGGGGATGGTGACGAACACGAGCTTCATCACCAGCCAGTTCATCAGGGAGCCTTCAGCGTAATGCATCCAGAAGCGGCACTGCCGGTACTCCGGCGTGCCAGGGGCGGGCTGCAGCTGCGCCACATCCCCCTTGCCCTGGTCGCCATAGCGCTCGACCAGGCATTCGAGGATCGCGCCCGACTCGGCGATGGTGAGATCGCCGTCGGTAATCACCGGCGACTTGCCCAGCGGATGCACCGCGCGCAGTTCCGGCGGCGCCAGCCGCGTTACCGGATGGCGCTGGTAGCGCTTGATTTCGTAAGGCACCCCGAGCTCTTCGAGCAGCCAGAGTACACGCTGCGAACGCGAGGTTTCGAGATGGTGAACGGTGATCATGGTGCGGAGTATAGACAGTGCAGGATGCGCGCGTGCCAGATCTTGGTGAATCTGCGTGGTGTCCCAATACCGCGCGTGAAAACCGCATAATGAGCTGCTTCACGATATCGACGTAAGGTCTGTCCCCCACCTATCCCGTGCCGACCATGCCAAATCCCGGTTCCGACCGCTTCCTCGCGATTCTTGCCCTGACGCTTCTGGGTGCGGGTTGCGTACTGGTGCTGTGGCCCTTTCTTACCGCCCTGGTCTGGGCGGCGATTCTTGCCTCCACCAGTTGGCCGGCCTTTCTTTGGCTCGACCGGAGCGTGGGAGAGCGTCGTGCCGTGGCCGCAAGCCTGATGACTTTGCTCGTCACCGTGGTGCTGTTGGGACCGATATTGGCGGTGGCCCTGGCCATGGCGGATAACGTGGCTGAGCTGGGCCGCGCCGCGTCGGCGCTGGTCAAGAACGGTTTGCCCGACGCCCCTGCCTGGCTGGCTGGCCTGCCTTTGGTCGGTCAGACCATCCACGACTACTGGCAGCAGTTCGCGCACAACGGCCACAAACTCATGGCGGAACTGGAAAAACTCGCCAAACCGGCCCAGGCCGCGGCCCTGGCCGGCGGCCGCGTGGTCGGCAAGGGCGCGCTGGACATGACCATTTCCGTGTTCATCGCGTTCTTCTTTTTCCTCCACGGCGAAGCCCTGGCCAGACGCCTGCGCATCGTTCTGGAACGAGTGGCCGGGCAGCGGGCTGCTTACCTGCTGGGTATCGCACGGGGCACTGTGACCGGAGTGATTTACGGCATCCTCGGCACAGGGCTTGCCCAGGGAGTGCTGGCCACCATCGGCTTTGCCATCGCCGGCGTACCCGGCGCCGTATTGCTGGGTGTCGCCACCTTCTTTCTCTCCGTGGTGCCGGTGGGGCCGCCCCTGGTCTGGATCGGCGCGGCGATCTGGTTGTTCCAGCAGGGTGAGCCGGGCTGGGCGATATTCGTTGCCGCCTGGGGCTTCTTCCTGGTCAGCACCGTTGACAATGTCATCAAGCCCTTCATCATCAGTCGCGGTGCCAACCTGCCGTTCGCCATCGTCTTCCTCGGCGTGCTGGGTGGCCTTCTGGCCTTCGGCGTCATCGGCGTCTTCCTTGGGCCCACCTTGCTGGCGGTGGGCTACCGCCTGGCGACGGAGTGGACGGCAGCAGAGTCGGCGCCGTCGGTAGCGGCCGAAAGCAAAGCGGAAAAGTCGAACTAAAGCCTGGCTCCGTTTCCTCGCTCCGCGCGCCGAATGAGCTCCCTGGCGATTCGCGCCACCCCAAGTTGTTAGAATCTAAGGCTCATGGCACCGAGCGCCACCCGCAGAAGATGAAACCCGCGAAAAGCCATTTATTCGCCCGCCCCCCTTCCCCCCTCACGGGGGGTTACCAGTCAGCGCGCTGCGCGCGTCCATCAGAAGAGGCTCCGCACGAAGTGTTTCACGTTAAAGCATGATGCGTCGCACTCCCCCCACCATGGCCCTGCCAGGCCCGATTCCCGAAACCCGCCACGACTGGCAAACCGTCAAGACCCTGCTGCCCTACCTCTGGGCATGGAAGGGCCGCGTCGTCTTCGCGCTGGCCTGCCTGCTGCTGGCGAAGCTGACCAACGTCGCGGTGCCGCTGGTGTTCAAGGACATCATCGATACTTTCACGCTGCCCGGCGCAAACAAGATGGAGCAGGCCGTGCTGCTGGTGCCGCTGGGCCTCTTGGCGGCCTACGGCGCGCTGCGCTTCTCGACCGTGCTGTTCACCGAGCTGCGCGAAATTTTCTTCGCCCGCGTCACCCAGCGCGCGGTGCGCACCATCACGCTGCAGGTGTTCGAGCACCTGCATTCACTGAGCCTGCGCTTCCACCTCGACCGCCAGACGGGTGGCCTGACGCGCGACATCGAACGCGGCACGCGCTCGATCGGCTCGCTGATCAGCTATACGCTGTATTCGATCCTGCCCACTCTCGTGGAGATCGCGCTGGTGCTGGGTATCCTGGCCTACCGCTACGACCGCGATTTCACGCTGATCACGGTGAGCATCCTGGTGCTCTACGTGAGCTTCACCATCGTCGTCACCAACTGGCGCACCCATTTGCGGCGCGAGGTGAACGAGCTGGACACGGCGGCCAACGTGCGCGCCGTGGACAGCCTGATCAATTTCGAGACGGTCAAGTACTTCAACAACGAGCGCTGGGAGCACGACCGCTACGACGAGCAGATGCAGAAGTGGGAAGCGGCGCAGATCCGCAGCCAGATTTCCTTGTCCTGGCTCAACCTCGGCCAGTCGCTGATCATCGCCGCCGGCGTCACGCTGATGATGTGGCGCGCCGCAGTCGGCGTCGCCGCCGGCAACATGACCGTGGGCGACATCGTGCTGGTCAATGCCTTCCTGATCCAGCTCTACATGCCGCTCAACCACCTCGGCGTGCTGTACCGGGAGATCCGCCAGTCGCTGACCGACATCGAGCGCATGTTCGGGCTGCTCGGCAAGAATCGCGAGATCCAGGACGCGCCCGATGCGCGGCCGCTGTTCCCGGCCGGCCCCGATGGCCGCGGTCCCTGCGAGATCGAATTCGCGCAGGTCGGCTTCGCCTACGAATCCAATCGGCAGATCCTGTTCGATGTCGATTTCAAAGTCGGCGCCGGCAAGACGGTGGCTGTGGTCGGCCACAGCGGCTCGGGCAAGTCGACCCTGGCGCGGCTGCTGTTCCGCTTCTACGACACGACCTCCGGCTCGGTGAAGATCAACGGCTCGGACCTGCGCGCCCTGCAGCAGACTTCGGTGCGCGCCGCGATCGGCATCGTGCCGCAGGACACGGTGCTGTTCAACGACACGATTTTCTACAACATCCAGTACGGCCGGCCCGCCGCGCCGCGCGAGGACGTCATCGCCGCGGCGCAGGCGGCGCACATCCACGACTTCATCGAGCGTCTCCCGGATGGCTACCAGACCCGTGTCGGCGAGCGCGGCCTCAAGCTTTCCGGCGGCGAAAAACAGCGCGTCGCCATCGCGCGGGCGCTGCTGAAGAACCCGCCGATCCTGATTTTCGACGAGGCCACCTCGGCGCTCGACTCCAAGACCGAAAAGGCCATCCAGGCGGAATTGGAACAGGCGGCGGTCGGGCGCACCACGCTGATCATCGCGCATCGCCTATCGACCGTGATGAATGCCGACGAGATCCTGGTGCTCGATGCCGGACGCATCGTCGAACGCGGCGCCCATCGCACACTACTCGAGCGCGGTGGCCTATACTCGCAAATGTGGGCCTTGCAACAGCAGGAACATGAAGTTTCGGTGTAGGCTAGCGCCCTCCCCTCCCGCGTTGCGCGTCAGGCGCAGCCGCTGTGAACAGGACCCGACAGAAGTCTGATCAATAATTCCAGGAGACCACCATGATTCGTCGCACCGCCCTTGCTGCTTCCATCGCCCTCACCGCCCTCTCGCTGCCCGTCTTCGCCCAGGACAGCGGCACGCTCAAGAAAATCAAGGACAGCGGAACCGCCACCATGGGCGTGCGCGAATCCTCCGGCGGCCTCTCCTTCACCATAGGCGACGGCAAGTTCGTCGGTTTCCATGTCGAACTGTGCCAGCGCGCGCTGGCCGACGTGCAGAAGCAGCTCGGCCTGGCCAAGCTGGACATCAAATACCAGCCGGTGACCTCGCAAAACCGCATCCCGCTGATGCAGAACGGCACCGTCGACATCGAGTGCGGCTCCACCACCAACAACGCCGGACGGCAGAAAGATGTTTCCTTCGCCGTCACCACCTTCGTCGAGGAAGTCCGCATCGCAGTCAAGGCGAATTCCGGCATCACCTCAATCGGCCAGCTCAACGGCAAGAACGTCGCCACCACTACCGGCACCACGTCCGTGCAGCACTTGCGCAAGCACGAGCGCGGCACCGGGGTGAACTTCAACGAGGTGTTCGGCAAGGATCACGCCGACAGCTTCCTGCTGCTGGAATCCGGCCGCGCCGACGCTTTCGTCATGGACGGCCAGATCCTCGCCGGCAACATCGCCAAGTCGAAGAACCCGGCGGATTTCAAGATCGTCGGCGAAGTACTCTCGGTCGAGCCGATCGCCATCATGGTCCGCAAGGATGACCCGGCCTTCAAGAAGGCGGTGGACAACAGCCTCGCGGCCATGATGAAGTCCGGCGAAATGGCCAAGATCTACGACAAGTGGTTCATGCAGCCGATCCCGCCGACCAACACGCGCATCGGCCTGCCGGCTTCCGAGGCGACCAAGGCGGCCTGGGCGAACCCCAACGACAAGCCGATGGAAGACTACGCCAAGAAGTAAGGCGAAATCAGGCACAAGAGGGTGAAGGCGCGGTGCTGACATGGCAGCCCCGCGCCTTCTTTCTTTCCGGCCGAGGCGAAGACGAGGGGGAATGGCGTGAGTAGCTGGGACTGGCAGGTCTTCTGCAAGGAAACCACGAGCGGCGACGTGGCGCCATCCTGCTTTGGCAGCGGCGGCGACATCACCTACCTCGACTGGCTGCTGTCGGCCTGGGGCTGGACCCTCTCGGTGTCGGTGCTGGCGCTGCTGGTGGCATTGCTGCTCGGCTCGCTGATGGGCATCCTGCGCACCACGCCGCACCGCGGGCTGGTGTTGCTGGGCAATGCATGGACCGAGCTGTTCCGCAACATTCCCCTGCTGGTGCAGATTTTTCTCTGGTACCACGTCGTACCGGCGTTGATCCCGCCCCTGCGCGACGTGCCGAGCTTCGTCCTGGTGGTGATGGGTCTCGGCCTGTTCACCTCGGCGCGCATTTCAGAGCAGGTGCGCGCCGGCATCCAGTCCCTGGCCGGGGGACAGCGCATGGCCGGCCTGGCGATGGGCTTCACCCTGCCGCAGACCTACCGTCACGTGCTGCTGCCGATGGCCTACCGCATCATCATCCCGCCGCTCACCAGCGAATCGATGAACATCATCAAGAATTCCTCGGTGGCGTTCGCGGTCAGCATTTCCGAGCTGACCCTGTTCGCCCTGCAGGCGCAGGAAGAAACCTCGCGCGGCGTCGAGGTCTACCTGGCGGTGAGCGGGCTGTACTTCATCTCCGCCTTCGCCATCAACCGCGCCGCACTGTTCATCGAAAACCGCGTGCGCGTTCCCGGCATGATCGGCGGGGGGGGCCACTGATGCTGGCCCTCGACTTCGCCTTCTTCACGCCGGATGTGATCTCCGGCTACATCGTCAAGGGTTTCATCTTCTCCCTGCAGCTGACGATCGTCGCCATGCTCGGCGGCATCGTCCTCGGCACCCTCCTGGCGCTGATGCGGCTCTCCGGCAAAACCTGGCTGGTGATGCCGGCGGCCGCTTATGTCAACACCATGCGCAGCGTGCCGCTGGTGATGGTGATCCTCTGGTTCTTCCTGCTCATCCCGCTGGTGATCGGGCGCCCGCTGGGGGCGGAAACCTCGGCCCTCATCACCTTCACCCTGTTCGAGGCGGCCTACTACTCGGAGATCATGCGCGCCGGCATCCAGAGTGTTTCGCGGGGGCAGGTCGCCGCAGGCTACGCGCTGGGCATGAGCTACCGGCAGACCATGGGCCTGGTCGTCCTGCCGCAGGCTTTCCGCAACATGCTGCCGGTGCTGCTGACGCAAACCATCATCCTGTTCCAGGATACCTCGCTGGTGTATGCCATCGGCGCCTACGACCTGCTCAAGGGCTTCGAGATCGCCGGCAAGAACTTCAACCGCCCGGTGGAGACCTACCTGGTCGCCGCCGTGCTGTACTTCATCATCAGCTTCAGCCTGTCCATGCTGGTCAGGAAACTGCAGCAGCGCATCGCCATCGTCCGCTGAAGGGGAACTCCTCGTGTCCATGATCGAAATAAAGAACATCAGCAAATGGTACGGCGCCTTCCAGGTGCTGACCGACTGCACGACTCAGGTGGAAAAGGGCGAGGTCATCGTCGTTTGCGGCCCGTCCGGCTCCGGCAAATCCACGCTGATCAAATGCGTAAACGGCCTCGAGGTCTTCCAGCAGGGCGATATTTTCGTCAACGGAACCTCCGTCGGCGACCCCAAGACCAACCTGCCGAAGCTGCGTTCGCACGTCGGCATGGTGTTCCAGCACTTCGAGCTGTTCCCGCACATGACCATCACCGAGAACCTGTCGATCGCCCAGGTCAAGGTGCTGGGACGGAGCAAGGACGAGGCCAACGAACGCGGCATGAAACTGCTCGACCGCGTCGGCCTCAAGCAGCAGGCCCACAAGCACCCGGGGCAGCTCTCCGGCGGCCAGCAGCAGCGCGTGGCCATCGCGCGGGCGCTGTCGATGGACCCGATCTGCATGCTGTTCGACGAGCCGACCTCGGCGCTCGACCCGGAAATGGTCAACGAGGTGCTCGACGTCATGGTCCAGCTGGCGCAGGAAGGCATGACCATGATGGTGGTGACGCACGAGATGGGCTTCGCGCGCAAGGTATCGAACCGGGTGATCTTCATGGACCAGGGCAGCATCGTCGAAGACGCCACCAAGGAAGACTTCTTCGGCAAGCCACGCTCGGAGCGCGCCCAGCAGTTCCTGTCGAAAATCCTCTCGCACTGAGGCGACGCCGCGACAAACACGCAGGCGGCATCGAGGCTCGCATTCAACATCGCTGATCACGAGATCGAAGACTGCAATTGGTGCTGCGCGCAGGCTCGGTAAGATTCTGGCGTTGGCATGCGGAAGAGGGAAATCATGGGGATAGGAAGCATCGTGACAGTTGCCTGCCCGGCGCGAACGCGGAGGGCGTGGATCGCCACAAGCCTGCTGTGGGTCCTCGCCGGCCCGCCCGCCCTGGCGCAGGGCACTGCCCCGAACGCCCTCATCGAAACCCGCGACCTCGCTGCCGATGCCCGCCTCGCGGCAGCGAAGGGCGTGCCGCTGGTGGTGCTCTACAGTCGCGATGACTGCAGCTGGTGCGAGAAGCTCAAGCGCGAACACCTGGGTCCCCTGTCGCGCGATCCCGCCGCGCCGGCCCTGGTACGCGAACTGCACATGGACCGCGCCACGGCACTGCTGGACTTCGCCGGACGCCGTACCACCAGCGCCGACTTTTCGCGGCAGATGCAGGCGCGCTTCGCACCCACCGTGATGTTCCACGGCCCCGACGGCGCGGCCCTGGCCGATCCGATCGTCGGCTTTCGTCTGGCGGACTTCTACGCCGCCTACCTCGAGCGCGCGATCCAGGACAGCCAGGCCCGACTCCAGCAACGGAAACAACCATGAGTTCACCCGCACCCGACAAAGACCAACCCCTGCGCGAGGACATTCGCCTGCTCGGCCGCCTGCTCGGCGACACGGTGCGCGAGCAGGAAGGCGTCGCGACCTTCGACCAGGTCGAGGAAATCCGCCGCCTCGCCCTGCGCTTCCATCGCGATGACGACCTGGCGGCGCGCGAGGAAATGGAGGCGCGGCTGCAGCAGCTGCCGCGCGACCGCATCAACATGGTGGTGCGCGCCTTCAGCTTTTTCTCGCATCTGGCCAACATCGCCGAGGACCAGCACCACATCCGTCGCGCACGCGCGCATGCGCGCGCCGGAGCGAAACCGCGCGAGGGCAGCCTGGCCTTTTCGCTGCAGCGTGCGCTGGCCGCCGGCACCGACGCGCAGCAGCTCGCGAAATTCTTCGCCGGTGCCCAGGTGCGCCCGGTGCTGACCGCGCACCCGACCGAGGTGCAACGCAAGAGCATCCTCGATTCCCAGTGGAAGATCGCGCGCCTGCTCGACGAGCGCGACCGCACCGAGCTTGCGCCGGAAGAGCAGGCCGAGCACGACGAAGCCCTGCGCCGCGCCGTGCTGCGCCTGTGGCAGACGCGCATGCTGCGGCGGGCCAAGCTCTCGGTGATGGACGAGGTGAATAACGCGCTGTCCTTCTACGACATGACTTTCCTGCGCGAACTGCCGCGACTCTACAACGCCTGCGAAGACCACCTGGCCAAGGCCGTACCCGAATGGAATACGCAGGGCATGGCCGAACTGCCGCCCTTCCTGCACCCCGGCTCGTGGATCGGCGGCGACCGCGACGGCAACCCCTTCGTCACGGCCGAGGTGCTCGACAGCGCGATGCGCGCGCAAAGCCGCAAGGCCATCGGCTATCTGCTGGAACAATTGCACCAGCTGGGTGCCGAGCTATCGACCACGACCTCGCTGATCGCGGTGCCCGATGTCGAGCTGATGCGGCTAGCCGAACAGTCGCCCGACCGCAGTCCGCACCGTCTCGACGAACCCTATCGCCGCGCCATCGCCGGCTTTTACGCGCGGCTGGCGGCCACCGCCCTGCAGCTCGACAATCTCGAAGCGCCGCGCCACGCGGTGGCGGAGGCCGAGCCTTACGCATCGTCCGCCGAATTCGCCGCCGATCTCGATGTGCTGCACCGCTCGCTGATCAGCCACAATTGCGGCCTCCTCGGACGCGGGCGCCTGCGCCGCCTGCGCCATGCCGTGGCGATTTTCGGCTTCCACCTGGCACCGCTCGACCTGAGGCAGAACTCGGAGGTGCATGCGCGCACCGTGGCCGAACTGCTGGCGATCGCCTGCCCCGGCACCGACTATCTCGCACTCGACGAGTCCGGACGCGTCGCGCTGCTGCTCGAAGAACTCGCCACGCCGCGCCCACTGACGGCACCGGATGTCGATTACTCCGACGAAACCCGCGGCGAGCTGGCGATCTTCCACGCCGCGCGCGACATCCACCGGCGCTTTGGCTCCGCGGCGATCGAGAACGTGATCATCTCCAAGACCGACGGTGTTTCCGACATCCTCGAAGTGGCGGTGCTGCTCAAGGAAGTCGGCCTGCTGCGGCCGCTGGAGCACGCGCTCGACGTGAACATCGTGCCGCTGTTCGAAACCATCGGCGACCTCGCCAACGCCGGGCCGACCATGGACCGCCTGCTGGCGATCCCCTTCTACGCCCGTTTGCTCGGCTCGCGCGGCGCCTTGCAGGAATGCATGCTCGGCTATTCCGACAGCAACAAGGACGGCGGCTTCCTGACTTCGGGCTGGGCGCTGTATCGCGCCGAGATCGCGCTGACCCAGGTATTCGCCCGGCATGGCATCACGCTGCGCCTGTTCCACGGTCGCGGCGGTTCGGTCGGGCGCGGCGGCGGGCCGAGCTATCAGGCCATCCTCGCGCAGCCGCAGGGCGCGGTGCAGGGCCAGATCCGCATCACCGAACAGGGCGAAGTGATCGCCTCGAAATACGCCAACCCGGAACTCGGCCGGCGCAACCTGGAAATCCTCGCCGCCGCGACGCTCGAGGCCACGCTGCTGGCGCACGAGCACGATGCGCCGCGCCCCGGGTTCCTCGCCGCGATGGAAGAATTGTCCACGACAGCCTTCGCCGCCTATCGCGGCATGGTCTACGAGACGCCGGGCTTCGAGCAGTACTTCTGGGAATCCACGGTGATCGCCGAAATTGCCGCGCTCAACATCGGCAGCCGGCCCGCCTCGCGCAAGAAGACCACGGCGATCGAGGACCTGCGCGCCATCCCCTGGGTGTTCTCCTGGGCGCAGTGCCGCCTGATGCTGCCGGGCTGGTTCGGCTTCGGCGCGGCAGTCGTCACATTCCGCGAAACGCATGGCGAAGCGGGCATGGCGCTGCTCGCCGAGATGAATCGCGAGTGGGGTTTTTTCCGCGCCCTGCTGTCGAACATGGATATGGTGCTGGGCAAGAGCGACATCGCGATCGCCGAACGCTACTCGCAGCTGGTGAAGGACGAAGACCTGCGCAACGCGATCTTCCCGCGCCTCAAGGCCGAGTGGCAGGCGGCCATCGACGCGCTGCTGGCGATCACCGGGCAAGGCGAACTGCTCGACGGAAATCCGCTCTTGAAGCGCTCGATCCGGAACCGCTTTCCCTATCTCGATCCGCTCAACCACATCCAGATCGAACTGCTGCGGCGTCACCGCGGCGGCGAGACCGACGACCGGGTGCAACGCGGCATCCACCTGACCATCAACGGCGTCGCCGCGGGCCTGCGCAACAGCGGCTGAGCAGCGGCTGCAGTCCGGTTACTGCTTTCCGCCGTAACGCGTGACGCCGACCAGGATGCGCACCAGACTGTAGGCGGCAGCCGCGACGAGGCGCGCCAGCCAGGAACGACGGCGGTGGTCCTGGGACCGGATCTCCCTCGATGCGCCGCTGATGGCCCTATCGAGGCTGGCCCGCAACTCGCCGGCGAAGGCGGCATCGCGCACCACCAGGTTGGCTTCACGCGACAGCAGAAAGCTGAAGGGGTCGATGTTCGACGAGCCGACCGTCGCCCAGTGCTTGTCGATCACCGCCACCTTGGCATGCAGGAAACCCTTTTCGTATTCGAATACGCGCACGCCGGCCGACAGCATCCGGTCGTAGAGCGACTGCGTCGCAAAGTGCTGCAGTACGTATTCGACGCGGCCCTGCAGCAGCAACGTCACGCTGACGCCCCGCTTGGCCGCCGCCAGCAGCGCCTTGCGAAAGCGCAGGCCGGGAAGAAAATAGGCGTTGGCAATCACAATTTCGTTCCGGGCGCGATGGATGGCGCCCAGATAGGCGTTCTCGATGTCGCGCCGGTGGCGCAAGTTGTCCCGGATCAGCAGTGCGGCCAGAGTCGTGCCGCGAAGGCCCGGTGCTGCGGGCAGCGGCGCCGGCGGCGGCGGGCGGCGGCCGAGACTGGCCCAGCGCACCAGCCGCCAGACATGCCGACAAGTGACATGGATGCGCGCCACCAGCGGACCTTCGATGCTCACGGCGTAATCGAAACGCGCCGACACCTCTTTGCCGTCGTCGAAATCGTCCAGCACATTGATGCCGCCGACGAAGGCGGTGCGGCCATCGACCACCACCAGTTTGCGATGCAGCCGGCGCAGGCGGTGGCGCCGGAAGCGAAGCTTGCCGATCTCCGGCCGATAGGTCATCACCTCCACGCCCTGGGCCGCCAGCGACTCCCCCAGACCCGCGGCAAATTCGCGCGCACCGAAGCCGTCGACCAGCACACGCACGGCGACGCCCCGCAGCGCCGCGTTGCCCAGCGCCGTGGCGACGCGCCGTCCGGTGCTGTCGTCGGCAAAAATGTAGGCCTCGAGATGCACCTCATGCAGGGCCGCATCGATCGCGGCAATCACGGCAGGGAAATACTCGGCGCCCGATTCGAGCAAAGACAGGCGATTGCCGCCAAGGAAGTGATGCTCGGCGGCATCGCGCAAGGCGGCGCTCACGGCGCGGTGGTCTTGATCTTGAGTTCGGCGGTCAGCACGGCGTGGTCGGAGATGGTCGACCACGGCCGCCCGGCATGCACCTGCGTATCGACCACCTGCAGGCCGCGCTGGTAAATCCGGTCGAGGCGAAACATCGGCAGCGCCGCGGGGTAGCTGCGCGAAGGACGCCGGCGGGCGCCCGCAAAAACCTCCACCAGGCCGAGGCGATCCGCCAGCAGATCATCCGCCTTATTGCGCCAGTCGTTGAAGTCGCCCGCAATCAGCAGCGGTGCGTCGGCCGGCACCAGATCTTCGATGTGGCTCGCCAGCGCATCGAGTTGCAGCCGCCGCGAGCGCGCGAACAGCGAGAGATGCACGCAAACGCAATGCAGCGGTTGCGCCAGATGCGGCAGCTCGACGGCGCAGTGCAACAGCCCGCGCCGGTCGAAACGCAGGTGCGTCACATCCTGATTGTGCTCGGTGAGAATGGGAAAACGCGAGAGGATCGCGTTGCCGTGATGGCCGTGGTCATAGACCATGTTGCTACCGTAGGAGTGGTTTTCCCAGACGTCCTCGGCGAGGAATTCATGTTGCGGCTGCGACGGCCAATCGACATGCCGCTCGGCATGGCGCAGGTGCAATCCCTGCACTTCCTGCAGGAAAACAATGTCGGCCGACAACTCACGCAGGCGGTCGCGCAGTTCATGCACCATCATGCGGCGATTGAACTGCGAAAAACCCTTGTGGATATTCCAGGTGGCGACGGAGAGCGCGAGTGTCATGGTGCGGCTGTCTCAAAGCGCCAGTCTACAGCGCGCAAGCGGGGTTTCAAACCCGAATGTGAAATGGACTGAAGTCGGTATTGCGGTCGTACCAGTCTTCGTGCTCCGCGCGCTTGAGAAAAGCCACCACGCGGTAGGTGACGGGCGTCATCAGCACTTCCCAGCCGGTCTTGAGCAGGTACTGGGCGAGGGCGATTTTCGCCACCTGCGCGTCGGGCCAGATGCCGTAGAAGGCGATGACGTAGAACAGGCCCGAATCCACCGCCTCGCCGATCAGGGTCGAGCCGATGGTGCGCATCCACAGCCGGCGGCCCTGCATCCACACCTTCATCTTCGCCATCACGTAGCTGTTGGCGAAGCTGCCGCACCAGAAAGCGATCATCGAGCCGGCGACGATGCGCCAGGTGTTGCCGAAGACGCCTTCCATGTGCGCCTGGTAGGCACGATTGAAGTCGTCCGGCACCGGCGGCAGGGCCAGCGCCACGGCGGCCATGAAGGCGGCGAAGGTCAGCGCGGCAAAGCCGGCCCAGACCACGCGCCGGTCGCGGCCATAGCCATAGACCTCGGTCAGGATGTCGCCGAAAATGTAGGAGATCGGGAAGAACAGCACCCCGGCCGAGAAACTCACCTCGCCAATCAGCGGCAGCGTGAGCTGCGCCGCCTTGGCCGCACCGATCAGGTTGGAACACAGCAGCACGCAGACAAAGGCCGCCATCACCAGGTCGTAGTAGCGGTAGCTGCGCTGCGGCGTGTTCATCTGCCGCTCAAGAGTCGGCGCTCACGACACGGCGAGCATCCGCTCCAGGGCTATTTTCGCCAGCTTCGCCTCGTGTTCCGGCACCTTGATCTGGTTGACCACCTTGCCTTCGGCGAGGTTTTCCAGGGTCCACGCCAGATGCTGCGGATCGATGCGCTGCATGGTCGAACACATGCAGATCGTGCTGGCCATGAACTGCACGATCTTGCCTTCGTGCTTCACTTCCTGCGCCAGGCGCTCGACTAGGTTGAGCTCGGTGCCGACCAGCCAGCGCGTGTTGGGCGGCGCAGCCTTCACCGTCTGCAAAATAGTTTCGGTGCTGCCGATGTAGTCGGACTGTTTGCAGACTTCGAAGCTGCACTCGGGGTGCGAAATGACGAGACCATCGGGATGCCGGTTGCGGAACTTGATGATGTCCTTGGGCTGGAACATCTGGTGCACCGAACAGAAGCCGTGCCAAAGAATGATCTTCGCCTTCTCGATCTGTTCCCGCGTCAGGCCGCCCTGTTCGAGGTCGGGATTCCAGATCACCATTTCGTCGAGCGGAATGCCCATCTTGTAGCCGCTCCAGCGACCCAGGTGCTGGTCGGGGAAGAACAGCACCTTCTCGCGCTGGGCGAATGACCATTGCAAAATTTTTGTGGCATTGGACGAGGTGCAGACGATGCCGCCGTGTTCGCCGCAGAATGCCTTCAGGTCGGCAGCCGAATTGATGTAGGTGACCGGCGTGACTTTCTGGTCGGGATCGAGCACTGCGGCGAGTTCGCGCCAGGCGCGCTCGACCTTGGCCAGGCTGGCCATGTCGGCCATCGAACAACCGGCCGCCAGATCGGGGAGGATGGAAACCTGTTCGGGGCGCGAAAGGATGTCGGCCACTTCGGCCATGAAATGCACACCGCAGAAGACGATGTTCTCGGCGTCGGACTGCGAGGCCAGACGCGACAGCTTGAGCGAATCGCCGGTGATGTCGGCATGGGCATAGACATCGGCGCGCTGGTAATGGTGGCACAGCAGCAGCACCTTGTCGCCCAGCTTGGCGCGCGCGGCGCGGATGCGCTCGCCGGCGTCCCGGTCGGCCAGGGTGTTGAAGCGGTCAAAGGAAATGGTTGCGGTTTGCATGATTGGAATTCGCGAAATTAACGAAACACCTTGGTCGAAGTTTCTGGTAATGGACGCGCGCAGCGCGCCGACGGGTAACCCCCCGCGAGGGGGGAAGGGGGGCGGGCAACCAATTCGCCTTTCGCGTGTTTCATCTGCGGCGGGTGGCTCTCGGTGCCATGAGCGCTACGACTGGTTCCAGGGCAGGCCTGCGGCACGCCAACCGCCGCTGCGATTGCGCTGGCCGTTGGCGTCCTTGTTGCCCTCGAAACCTTCGAGGATGTTGTAGCAATCGGGAAACCCGGCCTCGGTGGCGGCCTTCGCCGCCGCGCTGGAGCGCTGGCCGGATCGGCACAGGAACAGCAGCAGGGATTCGGTGGTCACGCTGTGCTTCAGGGTCTGCATGAAATGCACATTGAACACGTTGCCGGGATAGGCCATCCATTCGATCTCGAGGGCGCCCGGCACGCGGCCGACCCAGTCCCACTCGGCCTTGGTGCGCACATCGATAAGCCGGGCGCTGGGTGCGAGTTGCAACAGTTCATGGGCCTCGCGTGGCGTCAGCGCGCCCTCGTAAGGCAGCTTCAGTTCGCGGGCGCGCGACTGCGCCAGGCTGAGGATTTCGGTGATGCGTCCCATGGGAATACAGGCCGGACCGGCGGGATAGAATGCAAGGGTTTCGAGTATAGCTTCCCCCAATGGCCCGCGAAACCCACTCAGACAACATGGCCGACACCCCGCCCCAAAAAACGCAGTCGAAGGACGACGAACGCTTCCAGGAAGGCCAGCGCATCACCTGGGTGAGCGTCGGCGTCAATATCGTGTTGACCGCGATGCAGCTGGTGGTCGGCTTCGTCGCCCACTCGCAGAGCCTGATCGCGGATGCCATGCACACGCTGTCGGACATCGTCGCCGATGCCTTCGTGCTGTTCGCCAACCGCAAGGGCGCGGAAGCGGCGGATGCCGATCATCCCTATGGCCATGGCCGCTTCGAGACGGCGGCCTCGCTGGTGCTGGGCCTGCTGCTGGCGGGCACCGGCGGCGGCATCCTGATTGCGGCGGCGGGACGCCTGCAGGACATCGGCAGCGCGCCGCCGGTGGGCGTCGCCGCGATGTGGGCGGCGATGATTACCCTGGCGGCCAAGGAAGGCCTGTTCCGCTACATGCTGGCAACCGCCGAGCGCCTGCGTTCGCCGATGCTGGTGGCGAATGCCTGGCACGCCCGCGCCGATGCGTTGTCCTCGCTGGTAGTGGCGGCGGGCATCGGCGGCGCACTGCTCGGATTCAATTTTGCCGATGCGGTGGCCGCGATCATCGTCGGCGCCATGATCGTGCGCGCCGGATTCAAGTTCGGCTGGGCAGCCATACGGGAACTGATCGATACCGGCCTTTCGGCAGAGGAAGTGGCCGCGATCCGGCACACCATCGCCAGTACCCCCGGCGTGCTCGGCATGCATGAGCTGCGCACGCGGCGCATGGCGCATCAGGTGCTGGTCGATGCCCATGTCCAGGTGAACCCGCGCATCAGCGTGTCCGAAGGGCACCGCGTCGCCGAATCGGCGCGGCAGCGCGTGCTGGACAGCCACCCGGAAGTACTCGACGTGCTGGTCCACGTCGATGCCGAAAATGACTTGCTGGGCAATGCGGCGATTCAGTTGCCCGACCGCGCCGTCCTTCTCGCCCATCTGGGCGAGCTGCTCGACACGACGCCGCCCGAGTTAGAGCGAACGACCCTGCATTACCTCGGCAACCGGGTCGAGGCGGAAGTTTTTCTGCCTCCCGGCTTTGCCGACGAGGCCATGCTGGGCACGATCAAACGGCGCGTGGAAGCCGCGCTGCCCGGGGACCCGTGGTTCATCGCCATCCGGCTCAACCAGAGAATTGCACCAAATTAGTGCCGATTGCCCCGGATACGCACGCCGTTGGTGCGCTCATTGAGCAGTCGAGAAGCAAAAAGACTTGTGGCACAATCGCTTCTTTTTGACAGCCCAAATGGCACGCTAACTGCTAACAGGGTGCTGCACCGTATTTCGGTTTCGATTTCACAGCATTTGCCATTCACTCTCAGGAGAGCTACTCATGACCCCCCAGGACGTAATCAAGATGGTCGAAGAAAAGGAAGTCCGTTTCGTCGACTTCCGCTTCACCGACACGCGCGGCAAGGAACAGCACGTTGGCGTGCCGATCTCCCACTTCGGCATGGAAAAATTCGAAGACGGCCACGCCTTCGACGGCTCCTCGATTGCCGGCTGGAAGGGCATTCAGGCATCCGACATGCAGCTGATGCCCGACGCGAACACCGCCTACATCGACCCCTTCATGGACGAAACCACGCTGGTGCTGACCTGCGACGTGGTCGAGCCGGCCGACGGCAAGGGCTACGACCGCGACCCGCGTTCGATCGCCAAGCGCGCCGAGGCCTACCTCAAGTCCTCCGGCATCGGCGACACCGCCTACTTCGGCCCCGAGCCCGAATTCTTCATTTTCGACGCCGTCGAGTGGAAGATCGACATGTCCGGCTCCTACTGCAAGGTCATCTCGGAAGAGGCCGCCTGGGCCTCGGCGGACAAGTTCGAGTCCGGCAACACCGGCCATCGCCCGACCGTCAAGGGCGGCTACTTCCCGGTGCCTCCGGTCGACAGCCTCAACGACATCCGCGCCCAGATGTGTATCGCGCTGGAAGCCTGCGGCGTGCCGGTGGAAGTGCATCACCACGAAGTCGCCACCGCCGGCCAGTGCGAAATCGGCACCAAGTTCGGCAGCCTGGTGCAGCGCGCCGACTGGACCCAGATCCTCAAATACATCGTGCATAACGTCGCCCACAGCTACGGCAAGACCGCGACCTTCATGCCCAAGCCGATCGTCGGCGACAACGGTTCCGGCATGCACGTGCATCAGTCGATCTGGAAGGACGGCAAGAACCTGTTTGCCGGCAACGGCTATGCCGGCCTGTCCGATACGGCGCTCTACTACATCGGCGGCATCATCAAGCATGCCCGCGCGCTGAACGCCATCACCAACCCGCTGACCAACTCCTACAAGCGTCTGGTTCCCGGCTTCGAAGCACCGGTCAAGCTGGCCTACTCGGCACGCAACCGCTCCGCCTCGATCCGCGTTCCCTACGTGCATTCCGACAAGGCCCGTCGCATCGAAGTGCGCTTCCCGGATCCGGGTGCCAACCCCTATCTGGCCTTCACCGCGATGATGATGGCCGGTCTCGACGGCATCCAGAACAAGATTCACCCCGGCGATCCGGCCGACAAGAATCTGTACGATCTGCCGCCGGAAGAAGACGCGAAGATCCCGACTGTTTGCTCAAGTCTGGAACAGGCGCTGGAGTACCTGGACAAGGGCCGCGAATTCCTGCTGCGCGGCGGCGTGTTCAGCAACGAGATGATCGATGCCTACATCGAACTCAGGAATGAAGAAGTCACGCGCTTCCGCATGACCACCCATCCGCTCGAGTACGAGATGTACTACTCGATTTGATGAAGCCCCTGCGTAGCAGGCGGGCCAGCAAAAAGCGCTGACCTCGCCGCCACGGATGATTGGTTTCGCAATACGCAGAACAAATGGACGGGCTTGCCCGTCCATTTTTTTCTGCAATTGACATACACTCGACGGCATGAAGAAAGCCCTCCTTGCCATCCCGCTTCTGCTGCCGCTGACCGTGGCTGCCAGCACGCTCTACAAGTGCACGGACGATTCCGGCGTGGTGCTCTACACCAACCAGAAGACCGCCAAGAAGAGCTGCACGGTGCTCTCCTACCAGTCGCCGCCCCCTGCTTCCACCGGCAGCGGCACCAAGCAACGCCCTGCCGCAACGCCGACGCCAAGCGACTTCCCGCGCGTTTCAGGCAGCGAACAAAGGGCCCGCGACGGCGACCGCCGCGCAATTCTCGACAAGGAACTCGCCAACGAGATGCAGAACCTGGATAAAGCCAGGAAGGCGCTGTTCGATGCCGGCAGCCAGCCCCCGGAAAAACTTCAGCCCCTGCGCGATACCGCCGCGTTGCACGAACGCAACGTCGAATCGCTGAAGAAAGAGCTCGGCAGCCTGCGCTGATCGAGAGTCCGAATGAGAACGGGCCGCTGGTGCGCTTCTTGCACGTTGGTTTAGTGATGAATGCGACCGACAAGCCCAATGCCTTCAGCGGACTCGATCTGCTGTCCTCCGCCGTCGTGCTGGTCGATGCAAAACTGATCATCCGCCACGTCAATCCGGCCGCGGAGAATCTGTTCGCCGTCAGCTCGCGCCAGCTCCTCGGCCAGCCCCTGCAAAAGCTGGTGGGCGACGCGCCCGAACTCGCCGCCGCGCTCGACAATGCGCTGAAAAACAACTGGAGCTATACCGGTCATAACGTCCGGATCAAGCTGGCGCAGGATGTGCAACTGCATGTCGATTGCACGGTGACGCCCGTGGAAAGCGGCAGCGCACGCCTGCTGCTCGAAGTACGCCCGATCGACCAGCAGTTGAAGGCGGCGCGCGAGGAGCAGCTCGCCCAGCAGCAGCAGGCCAACCGCGAACTGGTGCGCAATCTCGCACACGAAATCAAGAACCCGCTCGGCGGAATTCGCGGCTCGGCGCAGCTGCTGGAACGCGAGTTGGACAGCGACGCGCTCAAGGAGTACACCCGGGTCATCATCGACGAGGCCGACCGGTTGCAGGACCTGATGCAACGCCTCCTTTCTTCGCATCGCGTGATGCAACCGGCGCAGGTGAACATCCACGAGATTCTCGAACGCGTGCGGCGCCTGATCCACGCCGAATACCATAATGTCTCCGTGCGCCGCGACTACGACACCTCGCTGCCCGACATTACCGGCGATCGCGAACAATTGATCCAGGCCATTCTCAACATTTCGCGGAACGCCGCACAGGCGATGCAAGGCAAAGGCGAGATCGTTTTCCGCACCCGGTCGGCGCGGCAAGTCACGCTGGCCAAGAAGCACCACGCGCTGGCACTCGAATTGCAGGTGATAGACAACGGCCCGGGCATAGCGGAAGAGATCCGCGACAAGATTTTCTATCCTCTGGTCTCGGGCCGTGAAAACGGCAGCGGCTTGGGCCTCACCATCGCCCAGAGCTTTGTCCAGCAACACGGTGGAACCATTGAAGTCACTTCGCGCCCCGGCCGCACCTGCTTTTCGCTGATGCTGCCGCTGGCCAGAAAGAAAAAGGAAGACTGATGAACGACTTTTCCCCCAGCCCCTTCTCCGGGAGAAGGGGTGCCCCCGGCTCGTTGCACTCGCAGGCGAAACGAGGGTCTGTCTCGGGGCGGCCAGGCGGCAGACCATGAACCCCGTCTGGATCATCGACGACGACCGCTCCATCCGCTGGGTGCTGGAAAAGGCCCTCGGCCGCGAGAACATCCCGGCCAAGAGCTTCGGCTCCGCAGACGAAGCTCTGGCGGCCATGGCCAACGGCGAGCGGCCGGAGGTGCTGATCTCCGACATCCGCATGCCGGGCAGCAGCGGACTCGACCTGCTGCGCCACGTTAAAACCCAGTACCCCGGACTGCCGGTCATCATCATGACCGCGTATTCCGACCTGGATTCCGCCGTCGCCGCGTTTCAGGGGGGCGCATTCGAATATCTGCCCAAACCTTTCGACGTCGATCAGGCCGTAGATCTCGTGCGCCGGGCGATCACCCAAGCGTCGCACCAACATGGTGCACCAATGGAAACTAGCGTCGTCCCCGAGATTCTCGGCCAGGGCGCCGCCTTGCAGGAGGTCTTTCGCGCCATCGGCCGGCTGTCGCAATCGCACGCGACGGTGCTGATCAACGGCGAATCCGGCACCGGCAAGGAACTGGTGGCGCGCGCCCTGCATCGTCACAGCCCGCGCCGGGATGCGCCCTTCATCGCCATCAACACGGCCGCCATTCCGCGCGATCTGCTCGAATCCGAACTCTTCGGCCACGAAAAGGGCGCCTTCACCGGCGCCAGCGCGCTGCGTCGCGGGCGCTTCGAGCAGGCCGACAACGGCACGCTGTTCCTCGACGAAATCGGCGACATGCCGGCCGAGTTGCAGACCCGGCTGTTGCGCGTGCTCTCCGACGGCAACTTCTACCGCGTCGGCGGCCACCAGCCGGTGAAAGCCAACGTCCGCGTGATCGCCGCGACCCATCAGGATATGGAAGAACGGGTCAAGGCCGGCCTGTTCCGCGAAGACCTGTTCCACCGCCTCAACGTGATCCGCCTGCGCCTGCCGCCCCTGCGCGAGCGCCGTGACGACATCCCGCTGCTGGCCAAACACTTCCTGCAAAAGAGCGCCCAGGAACTCGGCGGCGAGCCCAAGCGCCTCACCGACGCCGCACTCAAGTACCTGCAGGGACTCGATTTCCCCGGCAACGTGCGCCAACTGGAAAACCTCTGCCACTGGCTGACCGTGATGGCCCCGGGGCAGAGCGTCGACATTGCCGATCTGCCATCCGAGCTGCGCGACGGGTCGGACAGTGCGGGGCGACGCGACATGCCGGCGGACTGGAGCGTCGCATTGGCCGACGAAGCCGACAGGCTGCTGGCCGCCGCGCCGGGCCATGTCTTCGAGCAGCTCACGCGCGAATTCGAAGCGACCCTGATTCGCCGCGCGCTAAACGTCACCGGCGGGCGCCGCATCGATGCCGCGCAACTGCTCGGCATCGGCCGCAACACCATTACGCGCAAGATCCAGGAACTCGGCCTGGACGACATCAAGGGAGATTCCGAGGCGACCTGAACGTCCCGCTTCAAGTATAGTCAGCACGACTGTCAGGCGAGTGCCGCCGCTGCCTCGCTGCCATACGGGACACCTCATGCCTGTCACCATCGCCGCCATTGCCGCCAATCTCGGAGTCGCCGCGCGCCGCTTCGATATCGATGTCCTGCCCACCTGCGATTCGACCAACGCGGTCCTGCTCGCCCGTGCCGAGGCCGGCGCGCCCTCCGGCACGGTGGTCATCGCCGAGGAGCAGACCGCCGGCCGCGGCCGTCGCGGCCGCACCTGGTTCGCCAGCCCCGGCGACAGTCTGACTTTTTCGCTGCTCTGGCGCTTCGCACCGGGCACCGCGCCGGCCGGGCTCTCGCTCGCCGTGGGCGTCGCGGTGGCTCGCGCGCTGTCAAGAGTCGGCGCTGGTGGGACGGCGCTGAAATGGCCCAACGACATCCTGAGGGACGACCGCAAGCTCGGCGGCATCCTGGTCGAACTGGTGCCCGGCGCACCGCATGCCGCAGTCATCGGCATCGGCATCAACCTGCGCCTGCCGGTCGCGATGCCTGAGGATGTGCGCGCGGCATCGGCTGCCATTCTTGCCGCGGGCGATACGATCGACGCGAACAGCCTGTATGCCGCCCTGCTCGGCGAACTGCTGGCCACCCTCGAAGCCTTCGCTGCCGGAGGCTTCGCCGCGATTCGTCCGGAGTGGCTGGCGCACCATGCCTTCCAGGACGCGCGCGTCAGCCTGACGAGCGATTTCGGCCCGCCGCGCGCAGGCATCTGTCGCGGCGTCGACAGCGACGGCGCATTGCTGCTCGAAGTCGATGGCCGCGTCGAGCGGATTCTCTCCGGCGAAGTCTCGCTGCGGCCGGCCTGAACGACAGCCATGATCCTCTGCCTTGACGCCGGAAACTCGCGCCTCAAGTACGGCCTCTTCGATGGTGCCGGGTGGCACAAGCAGCGGGCGCTGGATTACCCGCAGCTCGACGATCTGCCCGCCAGACTGAGGGAGAAACCGGAACGCATCGTCGCCTGCAACGTCGCGGGCGAAGCGGTAGGGCTTCGTATCGAAGCGCTGGCCGAACAGATCGGCGTCCCGCTCGACTGGCTCACGAGTTCCTTCACCGCCTGCGGCGTAAGCAACGGCTATGACAATCCACGACAGCTCGGCGCCGACCGCTGGGCCGCGCTGATCGCGGCGCGAGCGCTCCACGAAGGACCCTGCGTGGTGGTCATGGCCGGCACCGCGACGACCATCGACGCGCTCGATGCCAAGGGCCTTTTCCGCGGCGGCCTGATCCTGCCCGGCCTAAACATGATGCGCGCCGCACTGGCCCACAACACTGCCGACCTGCCGCATGCGGCCGGCCACTACGAACCGCAACCGACCAACACCGACGATGCCATCGTCAGCGGCGCTATCCATGCCACGCTGGGGGCCATCGAGCGCATTCGCGCCACGCTCGGCGCCGATGTTCTCTGCCTGCTCTCGGGCGGCGCGGCGGCGGAACTGGCGCCGCACCTGGACCCGCCCCAGCGCCTGGTCGACAACCTGGTGCTGGAAGGCCTCGCCCGTTACAGCCAGACTGTTTGAACGTCGCGGTCGGACGCTATTTTTCCTTGCCGCCTGTTTCCGTCCCGTTCAGGGTCAGCTCGGGGCGTGCGCCCTCGCCCGGTGAAGCGCCCTTGAGCTTGCTGAGTGCCTTGTCGACATCCGTGACACGCTCCTTGGCCGTAGGATGGGTTTTATAGAGAGCAGCCAGCGCCCCCGTGTCGGCCTTGAGACTGGCCAAGCGCTGCATGAAGTTCAGGCAGGCGGCCGGATCGTACCCGGCCCTCGCGGCGAGCAGAACGCCGTCTTCGTCGGCCTCGCGTTCCGAACTGCGGTCGAGGCCCCGCGTGAAGATTTCCTTGCTCTCGCTGATCACACGCTTGCGGTACTCTTCGCTGCTGCCTGACTTCGACTGGATATTGAGTGCGCTGGCGCCGGCCGATACCAGCAGACTCTTTTGCAGTACTCCGATGTGGTGGCGACGGGTCACATGGCCGATTTCGTGACCCAGCACGCAGGCCAGTTCGGCCTCATTGACCACACGACTCAGCATGCCCGTGGTGACCATGATCGTACCGCCGGGAGCGGCAAAGGCATTGATCGTGGGCGACTGCACCGCGGCAAAACGCCAAGGCAATTCGGGGCGCGAGGATTGCAGCGCGATCCATACGCCGATCTGGTTCAGACGGTGCTGGAGGGCGGGGTTCTTGACCGGTGGATAGCCGCCCAGCGTTGCCGCGACAACTTCCTTGCCGATGCTGAGTTCCTCTTCCTCGCTCATCGATCCAACCGACTGGCTCTTGACCAGGTTCTTCGCCGTATCGAACACGGATCCCAGATCGATGGTGCGCGATTGCGCGCGAATTCCGAACGACATGAGACCCAGGGCTACTGCCAGAAAACTCAAGCCGAACAGACGCAGTCTCATTGCGACCCCTGTGGATTTGCAGTGTCCGCGGTGGCCTTGCCGTACTCCACCGATCTGGCGGTCAAGCCACGCCTGCTGGCAGCCGCTTCGGCTTCCGTGCGCCCGACCGCCCAGCTATCTATCAACTTGACCCCATCACCGGCGGGGGCTGACGCCTTGGCGTCACCCTCATCCATTCCCCGCACACCGAGAACCGCGGTCTGGGGTGTCGCCGCAGGAGTTTCAGGGCGACCGACCGTGCCGGTGACCGAGCGCAGGATGTTGGTAAACACATTGCCCTGGGCGAAGGCTGTCGGCAACAGCGCGCAGAACAGCATCACGGAGACAATGATTTTCACGACGGGATTCGGCGATGGCTCAGGAATTGAACGAATGTAGTTTAGTTCCATCACGCCGGGAAATGCGCAGACGATGGAACCGAATGGATTTCTTCCGGGAAAACAGTTTCAGGCTTTGAGCAGTTCCCCCGCGATGATCAGCTGCCGCACCTGCGTCGTGCCGGCGCCTATCTCGATCAGCTTGCCGGCGCGGTAGAGGCAGTTCACCTCGGTCTCCCACATGAAGCCGTTGCCGCCGTGGATCTGCACGGCATGGTCGAGCACGATCTTCAGCATGTAACCGGCATGCAGCACGGCGGCGGCCGAGCGCTTGTGGATCTCGCCGCGCCCGGCTTCACCCGCGGCGGCGACTTCCTTCAACAGTTGGTAGGAAAACGCGCGCACAGATTCAAGCGCCGCATACATGTCGGCCAGCATGCCCTGCACCAGCTGGAAGCCGGCAATGGGCTGGCCGAACTGGACGCGCGTGCGGGCGTAGTCGAGCGACAGATCGAGCGCGCGCTGGGCCACGGCGATGACATGGCCGCTGAAGAACACCCGCTCGATGTCGAGCCCGCTCATCACCACCTTGACGCCCTTATCTTCGCCGCCGATCAGGTTCTCTGCCGGGACGCGGCAATCGTCGAACAGCAGTTCGCCGGTCGGGCTGCCGCGCCAGCCCATTTTCTTCAGGCTTTGCGCCACGGAGAAACCCGGCATGCCCTTTTCCACGACGAAGGCCGAGATGCCGTGCTGGCCGCGCTCGGGCGTGGTCTTGGCATAGATCAGCAGCAGGTCGGCCACCGGGCCGTTGGTGATGAACATCTTGCGGCCGTTCAGCACGTAATGATCGCCGTCGCGGCGCGCCGTGGTTTTCATCGAGCCCAGCGCGTCCGATCCGGCGCCCGGCTCGGTCAGGCCCAGGGCGCCGATGCCCGAGAGCATGCGCGGCAGGAAGCGCGCCTGCTGTTGCGCGCTGGCATTCCTGACGAGGTTGTTCACGCAGAGGTTCTCGCTGGCGCCCCAGCTCGCGCCGAGCATGTTGTTCCAGTAGGACAGCGCTTCGCCAATGAAGAACTGCGAGGCCAGATCGAGGCCCGGCCCGCCGAGCGACTCGGGCACGGTGGTGCCGAGCAGGCCGACTTCGCCCATCCTGCGGTACTCATCCTCGGGAAACCAGTCCTCGTCATCCATGCGCCGCAACAGCGGATGATGCCGCTCCCGCGCATAGCGCCAGGCCATGTCGTAGACCTGCTGGTGCTGTTCCCCGAAACCGTAGTTGCGCAGATCGATCATGAACATTTCCTTTGCTGAAGAATCAGTCTAGCCGATCGAGCCTGCCACTTGATCGCACCGCACGCATCGCCGACAATGCGTGATCGTCCGGAGGAGACGTTCCATGCCTACCCACTTTCTCGCCACGCTGCCGAACTTCCTGGCCTACCTCGGCACCGCCATCGTGCTGCTGGTCGCCTTCGTCGCGATCTACCTGTACGTCACGCCCTACGAGGAAATCAAGCTGATCCGCGCCAATAACACCGCGGCGGCGATTTCTCTGTCCGGCGCCATACTCGGCTTCGCCATGCCCATCGCCAACGTCATCGCCCATAGCGACACGCTGCTCGATCTCGCGGTGTGGGGCGTCATTGCCGGCATCGTGCAATTGCTGGCCTGGATGCTGGCGCGCGTGGCACTGCCGAATCTCCAGGAAGACATCGCCGCCGGACGCGCGGCGCCCGCAATACTGGTGGCGGCCCTTTCGCTTACCGTCGGGCTGCTCAACGCCGCCTGCATGACTTACTAACGCTCATGCCACCAAGTTCCACGTACCGATGATTCAACACGCGAAAGACGAAGTATTGGCCCGCCCCTCCCATCCTCCCCTCGCGGGGAGGCTACTGATTTGCTCGCTGCGCTCGATGGCCTAGTCGACACCGAATTTGCTGTATCACCTTAATTTCTGAAAGGGAGACGCTCATGGCACTCATGGATTTCATCAAGAAACAGTTTATCGACATCATCCAATGGACCGAGGACGATGGCGACACCATGGCCTGGCGCTTCCCCATGGCCGAGCTCGAGATCCAGAACGGCGCCAGCCTGACGGTGCGCGAATCGCAGATGGCGGTGTTCGTCAATGAGGGCCAGATCGCCGACGTGTTCGGCCCCGGCATGTACAAGCTCACCACGCAGACGCTGCCGGTGCTGACCTACCTGAAAAACTGGGACAAGCTGTTCGAGTCGCCCTTCAAGTCCGACGTCTATTTCTTCAGCACGCGGCAGAAGATCGATCGCAAGTGGGGCACGCCGAATCCGGTGACCATCCGCGACAAGGATTTCGGCATGGTGCGGCTGCGCGCCTTCGGCATCTATGCCTTCCACCTGACCGACCCCAAGGCCTTCCACACCACGATTTCCGGCACGCTGGAAAGCTATACCTCGGAGCAGCTCGAAGGCCAGCTGCGCAACACCATCGTCGGCCACATCTCGGACATCTTCGGCGAATCCGGCGTGCCCTTCATCGACATGGCTTCGAATCAGGTCGAGTTCGGCAACGCGCTGAAGGCGAAAATGGACCCGCTGTTCCAGAGCTACGGCCTCACGCTCGACAGCCTCAACGTGCAGAACATTTCGCTGCCCGAGGAACTGCAGGCCATGCTCGACAAGCGCATCGGCGTGAACATGATGGGCGGCATGCAGGCCTACACGCAATTCCAGACCGCCGAGGCGATCCCGCTGGCGGCGGCGAATGAAGGCGGCCTGGCGGGGCTGGGCGCCGGCGTCGGCGTCGGCTTCGGCGTCGGCCAGCAGGTCGCTGCATCGATGGCGCAGTCGCTGAACCCGGCCGCCGCGCCAGCCGCAACCCAGGTCGCCGTGTCACCAGCGCCGACTTCTGCGCCGGTGTCGGCGGATGAAATCGTCGCCACGATAGAAAAGCTGCACGGACTGGTGGGCAAGGGCATGCTGTCGCAAGCGGAGTTCGATGCGAAGAAGGCGGAGCTGCTGAAGAAACTCGGCTGACCCTCCTCACACCGGAATCGGGTCATGCCCTTCAGCGCCAACTGCCCGGCCTGCGGCGCGGCGGTCGTCTTCAAGTCGTCGGCATCGTTTCACGGCGTCTGCGAGTTCTGTCGCAGCACGCTGGTGCGCCATGGCGGCAACCTGGAAAACCTCGGCCGCATGGCCGACCTCATCGAGGATGCCTCGCCGATCCGGCTCGGCACCGAAGGCCGGTATCGCGGCGTGCATTTCGCGGTGATCGGGCGCATCCAGCTGCGCTACGAAGCCGGCGTCTGGAACGAGTGGCATCTGCTGTTCGACGACATGCGCGGCGGCTGGCTGTCCGATGCCAACGGCGAATACCTGATTTCCTTCCTCAAGCCGCCGGGGGCGACGCTGCCCGAGTTCACGACGCTGATGCCGAACGACGAGCTGAAGCTGGCCGGCAGGGATTTCGTCGTCACCGACATCGAGGAAGCCATGTGCATTGCGGGCGAGGGCGAGCTGCCCTTCGCCTTCGGCGCCGGCTATCCGGCGCCGCTGGCCGACTTGCGCACCACGGGCGAGGGCGAGTCCGCCTTCGCCAGCATCGACTACTCGGAAACGCCGCCGCTGTTCTTCGTCGGCGAGTCGCTGCCGTTTGCCGCGTTCAGGTTCGCGAACCTGCGCGGTGAGCAGGCGACCAAGCCGGCCGGGGTGGTCAAGGCGCTGCAATGCCCCGCTTGCGGCGGAGCCATCACGCTGCACGACAAGGCGGTGCAAAGCGTAGCCTGTCCGTCCTGCCTCAGCGTGCTCGACGCCGCCAACGAAAGCCTGCGCATCCTGCAGAAAGCCGAAGCAGCGACGCGTATCGAACCGCTGATCCCGCTCGGCAGCGTCGGCCGCTTTGCCGGCAAGGACTGGACCGTGATCGGATTCCAGCAGAGGATCATCAGGACGGAAGGCGTCGACTACCCCTGGGAGGAATACCTGCTGCACCACCCGAAGGATGGTTTCCGCTGGCTGGTGGAATCCGGGGGACACTGGAACTGGGTCAGCACGATAAGCAAACCGCCGAGCTACCAGGTCGGCTTCCCCATGGCCACCCACAATGGCGAGGCATATCGGCGCTACTCGGCCGGCTCGGCCGTCACCCGCTATGTCATCGGCGAATTCACCTGGAAAATCGGCGTCGGCGAAACCTGGGAGATCATCGACTTCATCGCGCCGCCGAAAATGATCAGCCGCGAGTCCAGCCACAAGGAAACCACCTGGTCGCTCAGCGAGTACCTGCCGCCGGAGGAGGTGGCCGCGGCTTTCAAGCTGAAGACGCCGTTGCCCGCACCCGTCGGCATCGGCATGAACCAGCCGAATCCCCGCAGTGAAAGCCATCGCCGCGTCTGCAGCAATTTCTGGAAGTTTCTGGTCCTGGCCATAGTCGCCCAGGCGCTCTGGTTCTTCATCCTCGGCGGCCGCACGCTGCTCGACCAGCGCCTGGTGTTCTCACCCGGCAAGGACGAACCGGTCACCACGCAAAGCTTTCAACTCGAGAAGGACGCGCGCAACATAGTGCTGCGCCACGATACCGATCTCGACAACAACTGGCTGGGCCTCGGCCTGACGCTGGTCGAGAAGAAGAGCGGCCGCGCCTGGGTCGCGCAAAGCGACGTCGCCTACTGGCACGGCTCGGACGGCGGCGAAAGCTGGAGCGAAGGCGACCGTTCGCGCGAGCTGGTGTTCCGCGACCTGCCGGCCGGTACCTATTACTTCGTCATCGACCCGGAGATTTCGGCGGAGAAGCCGGTGGCCGTGGCAGACCGCGTCAAGGTCATCCGCGACCAGGCGGCGTGGAGCAACTTCTTCTTCCTGCTGATTTTCCTCGTCGCCCTGCCGCTGTTCAGCCGCTACCGCATGGCGGCCTTCGAGAGCGAGCGCTGGAAGGACGCGGATTTCCTCGCCAGCGGCGCCGACTTCGGTTCCGGTGACAGTGGCGGTGACAGCGACAGCGATTCCGGAGGAGACGACTGATGCCGCGCGTCGCGATGATCCTCAGCCTGGCCGCCTTCACGCTGTTCAACTACGGCCAGTACCTGGGCTGGAGCCTGTTCTCCGACGACGCCCAGGCCCAGCCCGTGCGTTCCGCCAACGCGGCGCGGGCATTCCACAAGTAACGCTCATGGTCTCGAGAAACCACCCGCAGAGAATGAAACACGCGAAAGGCGAATTGATGGCCCGCCCCTCCCATCCTCCCCTCGCGGGGAGGCTTCTGGTCAGCTCGCTTCGCTCGGCTATCACCCACCACTCCGAACGAGATGTTTCACGGTAGCGATTGATGCAGCGCCCCCTGCTGGTTTCCGTCTTCATCGTCGCCTCCTGCGGGCTGGCCTACGAGCTGATCGCCGGCGCCTTGGCGAGCTATCTGCTGGGCGATTCGGTGATGCAGTTTTCCACCGTGATCGGCGCCTATCTGTTCGCCATGGGCATCGGCTCCTGGCTGTCGAAGCATGTCGGCGGCGCATCTGTGTCCGGGCTGCTGGTGCGCTTCATCCAGATCGAACTGCTGGTGGGCCTGCTCGGCGGTCTCTCGGCGGGCCTGCTGTTCCTGCTGTTCACGCTGCACGCCGGACCCTTCCGTTTCACGCTCTACGGCCTGGTGCTGCTGATCGGCATCCTGGTCGGGCTGGAAATTCCGCTGATCATGCGCATCCTCAAACGCGAGGTGGCGTTCAAGGAACTGGTGGCGCAGGTGCTGACTTTCGACTACATCGGCGCACTGGCGGTGTCGGTGCTGTTTCCCCTGCTGCTGGCGCCGCATCTGGGACTGGTGCGCAGCGCGCTGTTGTTCGGCCTGTTGAACGCGCTGGTCGCGGCCTGGGCGCTGTGGCTGTTTCGCGCGCAGATCGGGCCGATGGTGAGCTTGCGCGCGCAATGCGTCGCGGTGATTGCCTTGCTTGCCGTCGGCTTCGGCTTCGCCGGTACTTTCGTCAGCCTGGCCGAGGCCAACCTCTACAACGAGGACATCGTGCATGCCGAGTCCAGCCCCTACCAGCGCATCGTCGTCACGCGCTGGCGCGACGAGTCGCGGCTCTACCTGAACCACAACCTGCAGTTTTCCTCGCGCGACGAATACCGCTACCACGAAGCGCTGGTGCATCCGGGCATGGCCGCCTTGCCCGGCGCGCGCAAGGTGCTGGTGCTGGGCGGCGGCGACGGCATGGCCGTGCGCGAGATCCTCAAGTACCCGCAGGTCGAGAGCATCACGCTGGTCGATCTCGATCCGCGCATGACGGAATTGTTCTCGCAATCGCCGATGCTGCGCGAACTCAACGGCGACGCGCTGGCCTCGAAGAAGCTCAGGATCATCAACGCCGATGCCTTGCAATGGCTGGAACAGACGCAGGAGATGTTCGATTTCGTCGTCGCCGATTTCCCCGATCCGTCCAACCACAGCCTCGGCAAGCTCTACTCGACGGCCTTCTACCGGCTATTGAAACAGCATGTGGCGGAAACCGGCCGCATCGTGGTCCAGGCCACCTCGCCGATGCACGCACGGGAGAGTTTCTGGACCGTGGTCGCCACGCTCGAAGCCGCCGGCTGGCAGACCGCGCCTTATCACGCGCTGGTGCCGAGCTTCGGCGAATGGGGCTTCATCCTCGCCGGCCGGCGCGAGTACCGGCCACCCGCGACCATCCCGGTACCGACGCGTTTCATCACGCCTGATGCGCTGCCGGCGCTGTTCCATTTCCCCGCCGACATGGCGCGCATTCCCGTTGAGGCCAACCGCCTCGACAACCAGAATCTCGTGCGCGTGTTCGAGCGCGAGTGGGGCCGGGTGCAGGCGAACTGAACGCTTGATTCCAGGCCCTCTAACTGGCAACATTGCATCACAAATGTAATGCAGGGAGACCTTCATGAAAACCGCTGCCATTCCCGCCGTCCGTGTTCCACCCGAACTGCGCCAGGCTGCCGAAGAATTGCTGGCCGAAGGCGAGACGCTGTCCGGCTTCGTCGAGGATGCGGTGCGGCGCAACGTCGAGTATCGGCGCGCGCAGGCCGCCTTTATCGAACGCGGCCTGGCTTCGCGCGACAAGGCGCGGGCTTCCGGCCGCTATGTTGCCGCCGCGACCGTTCTTGGCAAGCTCGACCGACACCTGAAGATCGCACGCAAAAAATCCGCTAGCGCCAAATGAAGAAGTTCGCGGTCCGCTTCACGGAGGAAGCGGAGGCGGATTTGTTGCGCCTGTTCGACTTCCTGCTGGAACACGATATCGGCGCTGCAGAGCGGGCCGAACTGGCGATCGCCAAGGCCGTCGAATTGCTGGAGATATTTCCGTTCTCCTGCCGCAAGACGGGAGCGGGATCAGGCGATCCCTTCCTGCGCGAGCTCATCATTCCCTTCGGCAATTCAGGCTATGTAGCGCTGTTCGAGATCGAGGGTGACGGCTACGTGACCATTCTGGCCATCCGTCACCAGCGGGAAGACGACTACCACTAACGCCATGCGTCGCCGCGACTTCCTTGTCGGCGTATCGGCCGCTGGCCTGCTGACCGCCTGCGGCTCAAAGGCTGCACCGCCGCTGCCGCCGGGAACGCTCTCGGGCGCCAGCGAGGCGCTCGGCCACCGCCTGCGCAAGCCCGATTTTCCCGCTCCCACGGAAACGCGGCGCACCACGGTGGCGATCGTCGGCGGAGGCATTGGCGGCTTGTCGGCGGCATGGAAGCTGGCGCGCTCAGGTCTTGACGATTTCCTGCTGCTGGAAATGGAAAGTGAAGCCGGCGGCAATTCCCGCGCGGGCGGGAACGAGATCTCCGCGCATCCGCTCGGCGCGCATTACCTGCCGCTGCCGCCGCGCGAGGCGCGTGCCACGCGCCAGTTGCTGGCCGAACTCGGCGTGCTGCAGGGCGACCCGGACGCCGCGCATCCGAGCTACGACGAGAAGTACCTGTGCCATGCGCCGCAGGAGCGGCTCTATACCAACGGCTATTGGCAGGACGGCTTGTGGCCGACGCTGGGCGTGCCGCAAGCCGAGCGCGCGCAATACGCCCGCTTTCAGAACTATGTCGCCGAATTGCGCCAGCAGCGCGACAGCGCCGGACGGCGCCCCTTCGCCCTGCCGCTGGCGCTGTCCAGCCGCGATCCGACAATTCTCGCACTGGACCGCATCACGCTGCGCGACTGGCTGCTGCGCGAAGGCTACACCGCGCCGGGGCTGCACTGGCTGGCCGACTACGCCTGCCGCGACGACTACGGCACCGCCGCGGCGCAGACCTCGGCCTGGGCCGGCCTGCACTACTTTGCCTGCCGCGACGGCGAAGGGCAGGTGCTGACCGCGCCGGAGGGCAACGCCTGGCTGGCTCGAGGGCTGGCACGCGCAACCACAGGCCGGGTGCAGCCGAATGCGCTGGTGTTCCGCGTCGAGCAAGGCAGAAAGGAAAGCATCTGCGACGTCTACCTCGCCGCCGAAAACCGCAGCATCCGCGTCGTCAGCCGCGAACTGATCTGGGCCGCGCCGCTGTTCCTGATCCCGCATGTCTTCGCTGCGCCGCGGCCGGAGTGGCTGGCCGGCATCCGCGGCGCGGAGTATGCACCGTGGATCGTCGCCAACCTGACATTGTCGGCCGCACCGCAGACCCGCGCCGGCCATCCGCTGGCCTGGGACAATGTATTGCACGACAGCGCGGCGCTGGGCTACGTGGTGGCCACCCATCAGCAGCTGCGCTACGCGCCGGGGCCGACCGTGATCACCTGGTATCGAGCGCTGCAGGAAGAATCGGCGTCCCGCCAACGCCAGCGCGGTGCGTCCCTGCGGGAACTTCTCCAGGACCGCGATAGCTGGGCCAAGGAAGTGCTCGCCGACTTGTCGCGGCCGCACCCAGAGATCCGCGAGCTGACGACGCGGATCGACATCCACCGCCACGCCCACGCCATGATCCGCCCGCTGCCCGGTCGCCTCTGGAGCGGCGCGCGCAGCAGCTTCGAATTGGGCAGGCCGGGCATCCAGTTCGCGCATGCCGATGTTTCCGGCCTGTCGCTGTTCGAGGAAGCCAACCATCGCGGCGTGCTCGCCGCCGAGCGCACGCTGACGCGGCTCGGCGTATCCTATGCGTCCTCGCTATGAACGGCCTGCACATCCTTGCCGAATTTCACGCCTGCGAAGGCGACCGCCGCCTGCTGCTCGATGCGGGGATGCTGGCCGCGCTGTGCCGCCGCGCCTGCGCAAACGCCGGGCTGCTGGTCGTTGCCGAGGCCTTCCATCAGTTTCCCGCCGCCGGCGCGACCGGCGCCCTGGTGCTGGCCGAATCGCACCTGGCGATCCATACCTGGCCGGAACTCGAATCGGTGACGCTCGATCTTTACGTCTGCAACTATAGCCAGGATAATCGCGCTGCCGCGGAAGCCGCCTACGACTCCCTGCGCACCGAATTCAGGCCGGGGCGAGTCATGCGGCGGGATATCGCTCGTGGCGATCCTGATACTTCCGAGGGGCGTGATCATTAGGCTTTTCTTCTTCCTGCTGGTGTTCGTCAACCTGATCTTCTTTGCCTGGGCGCAAGGCTATTTCGGCGCAACCGACGATAGCCGCGAACCGCAGCGGCTCGCGCAACAGTTGCAGGCCGAGAAACTGCGCATCGTGCCCGGTGTTCAGGCGCCGGCCGTGAAGAAGGAAGAGCCGGTCTGTCGCCTCGTCAACGGGCTGACCATGGCCGATGCCGAAGCGCTGAAGACCGCCGTCGAAGCCTTCGGCGGCGAGGCGAAAGTCCTGCCGCAGGAGGAGCCGGCCCTTCATCTGGTGCTCATCGCCGAGCTGGCGAACAAGGCGGCGGCGGACAAGAAATCCGCCGAACTGACCCGCTTCGGCGTCCCGGAACACCGTGTCATCGCACTGGAAGGCGGCCGCTTCGAAATCGTTTTCGGCAGCTTCCCCACCGAAGCCGCAGCGCGCGAGCTGTTGCAAGGCCTGACCAAGCGCGGGATCAAATCGGCTCGCCTCGATGCCCGCGAACAGCCGCCCCTGAAGGCCCGGCTCGAGACCCGCGCTCCGGCGTCGACGCTGCTGCAGCATCTGCCGAAACTGGTTGCGCCCCATGCCGACGCCACCCTCGGCGAGTGCGCTGCGTGATTGCCCGATGACCTATGTGGTCGGTCTCACCGGCGGCATCGGCAGCGGCAAGAGCGCGGTCGCCGACCTGTTCGCTGCGCGCGGCGTGCTGGTGATCGACACCGATGCCATCGCCCACAGCCTGACCACAGCCGGCGGTGCCGCCATGCCGGCCATTTGCGCCGAGTTCGGCGACGGCGCTGCAGGCCCCGACGGGGCGCTGGACCGCGCCGCCATGCGCGCCATCGTCTTCGCCGACCCGTCGGCGCGCAAGCGTCTCGAAGCGATCCTGCATCCGCTGATTCGCAGCGAAAGCGAGCGCCGGCTGGCGGCAAACCCGGCCGGCGCTTCCTATGCCATCCTCATGGTGCCGCTGCTGGTCGAAGCCGGCGACTACCGCAAGCGCGTCAACCGGATCGCGGTGGTCGATTGCGCCGAGGCGACCCAGATTGACCGCGTCATTCGCCGCAACGGCCTTGCCCGAAACGAGATCGAGCGCATTCTGGCGGCGCAGGCCACGCGAGCCGAACGGCTGGCGGCCGCCGACGATGTCATCGACAACGACGGCGAGCTCGCCGCCTTGCTCCCCCAGATAGATCGCCTGCATGTGCACTATTTGGCATTGGCGCGAGGGTTTTATTGAGGTTTGCACTGATTTGGGTCACAATCTTGTGAATTTTCTCCACTCGACCGGCGCGTGATAACTTACGAATACCCTTTGAGCGAGCGCGTTCGCACGCTGTTGCGGCTCGAAGATCTGTTTGACAAGGTCACTCATTTCGCAGCTGCCGACGGTGCCATGGAGCACCACGTTGCGCTCGTCACCCTGTTCGAGATTCTCGAGGTCGCCGGCCGCGCCGAGCTGAAATTCGACCTCGTGCAGGAACTCGAACGCCAGCGCCAGATTCTGCTGTCCTTCCGCAACAACCCCGAAATTTCCGAAGACGCGCTCTCCGGCGCGCTCTACGAAATCGAACAGGCCAGTTCGCTGCTGCTCGCGATGCACGGCAAGATCGGCCACTATCTGCGCGAAAACGAATGGCTGATGACCATCAAGAACCGCGCCGCGATTCCCGGTGGCGTCTGCGAGTTCGACCTGCCGGGCTACCACTACTGGCGGCATCGCGAGGCGGCCCTGCGCCAGCAGGACATCAAAGGCTGGATCGCGCCGATGATGCCGATCCGCGCCGGTCTGGCGATCGTGCTGCGCCTGCTGCGCGCCTCGGGCCGCTCGGAGCACAAGACCGCCCAGCGCGGCGCCTTTCAACTCATGCTGAGCGGTCGCAGCGCGCAGCTGATCCGCCTGAAGATCGGACAGGGCGACCCCTGCCTGCCGGAAATCTCCGCCGGCAAGTTCGCCATCAACATCCGCTTCCTGCGCCCGGACATGGATCAGCGGCCGCGCCAGATCGACTCGACGGTAGATTTCGAACTCACGCTGTGCAACCTGTAAAGCCTGCTGCGCCCCGCGTCGTTACCTGCCCGAGTTGCGGTGCACTGGTCGAATGGACTGCCGAGAACCGCTACCGGCCGTTTTGCTCGGCGCGCTGCAAGGGCGTCGATTTCGGCGCCTGGGCCACGGAGAAATACCGCGTCGAGGCCACCGAGGAACCGCATCCGGAAGATCAGTCGGAGTAGACGCCGGCTGACAGGCTAGCGGTCCCAGGCGGCGCGGATCGCCGCAATGCCGTGGGCGCCGGCCCGCTGCGCACGATCCAGATCACCACGCGAAAGCCCGCCCAGGGCGAAAGTCGGCAGTGGCGGCACGCCAAGCGCAGCGGCGAAATTCTCCCAGCCGATGCCGGCGACATCCGGATGAGTGGCCGTCGCCCGCACCGGGCCGAACACCGCGAAGTCGCAGCCGAGGCTGCCGGCCAGTTCCAGTTCCGCTGCCGAATGACAGGATGCCGCGACCAGCGGAAAATCCGGCCGCACGGTTTGCGCCGCCAGCTGCACGGCGGGCAGGTGCAGTCCATCCGCGCCCGCAGCGGTGGCCAGCGCGGCATCGCCATTGACCAGCGCCCGCGCACCGTATTGATGGCAGAGGTCCACGGCGGCATGGACGAAGGCCGCACGGCGAGCCGCATCGAGCTTGGGCTCGCGCAACTGCACCAGCTTCAGGCCGCCTTCCAGCGCATGCGCGAGGGCCAGCAACTGCGCGTCTATGCCGATCTCACCGGCGTGGGTGATGGCGTAGAACTCCGGCAGGGCCAGCGCGGCCAGCACCGGCGCATTGGCCGGCAGCATCGGCGAAACCGTGAGGCCGTCGGCGCGCTGCCAGGCCAGCGCGCTATGCACATGGTCGTGCAGCTCGCCATGCCATTCGCGTACCCGGAAAAAGTTGAGCCGGACATGGGCGTGTTCATAGACATGCTCGCGGCGCAACCAGGGATCGGCACGCGACACCCCGATGCCGAGTTCCTCGTGCAGTTCGCGCACCAGCGCGTCGTGCGGCGTTTCGCCGGGCTCGACCTTGCCGCCGGGGAATTCCCAGAAGCCGGGGTAGAAAGTGCCCGGCGCGCGCTGGCCGAGGAGGAACTCCATTGCGCCGTCGGCTGCGCGCCGTTCGATGACCGCGGCAGCGACTTCGGTGAGCTTAGCCACCGTTCGCCCTGAGTGAAACCGTTCGCCCTGAGCCTGTCGAAGGACCCTTCGACAGGCTCAGGATGATCGGCACGACAGGCTCAGGGCGAACGGTTTCATTTCGACGCGCGGGCAGCCGGCTTTTTGGAATGGCGACCGGCATAGTCGCGGGCGAACTGCCAGGCCACGCGGCCGCTGCGCGAACCGCGCATCAGCGTCCATTGCAGGGCTTCGCCGCGCGCCGCGGCGATCTGCGCTTCCGACATGCCGAACTCGGCCATCCAGTGGGCGCAGATTTCGAGGTAGTGATCCTGGCCGAAGGGGTAGAAGGACAGCCAGAGGCCGAAGCGCTCCGACAGCGAGACCTTCTCTTCCGTGGTCTCGCCGGGATGAATGTCGCCGTCGGCGTTGTATTTGGTTTCGAGGTTCTCCGACATCTTTTCCGGCATCAGGTGGCGGCGATTGGACGTCGCATACACCAGCAGGTTGTCCGGCATGCCGGTGATCGAACCGTCGAGGATGCTCTTCATCGCCTTGTAACCGGGCTCGCCCGATTCGAAGGAGAGGTCGTCGCAGAAGATGATGAAGCGCTCGCGGCGGCCGGCGATCAGATCGACGATTTCCGGCAGATGAACGAGATCGTCCTTGTCGACTTCGATCAGGCGCAATCCCTTGGCCGCAAACTGGTTCAGCACGGCCTTGACCAGCGAGCTTTTGCCGGTGCCGCGCGCGCCCGTCAGCAGCACGTTGTTGGCGCTGCGTTTGGCGACGAACTGTTTGGTGTTCTGCGCGATGCGCTGCTTCTGGTCGTCGACGCCCTGCAAGTCTTCGAAGCGGATACGGTGCGGTTGCTTCACCGCTTCGAGCCAGCCGCGTCCGCCGCGGGTGCGCCAACGGAAGGCCGTGGCCGACCAGTCGGTCGGCGGCAGGGGCGGCGGCAGAGCCGCCTCGATGCGATCGAACAGTACATCGAGGCGATTCATCAACGGAGCAAGGGCGCGGGTCAGGTCGGACATCGGTTAAGCTTGCGGGCTCTTGAAAGCATGGCACTTTAGCAGATTCATGTTTCGATTCTTCCCTGCCCTGATGGTCCTGCTGACCGTGGCCGGCTGTGCGCCGCTGCCCGTCCCGCCCGACACGCGTGCCGACGCCTGTCCCGTCCCCACCGCTTGCCCGGTCTGCCCGGTGTGCCCGCCCGTCGTGCCGCCCAAGCCGCCCGAGAAGCCCCTGCAGCCCGCCGACTGGAACGAGCTGCCGGGCTGGAACGACGACGATCCAGGTGTCGTGTTCGCGGCCCTGCTCGCGAGTTGCCGCAGCCTGGAGAGGCAGGCGCAATGGCAGCCGGTCTGCGGTTCGGCGCGGGCCATCGAGGACAAGAACGCGCCGGCCTTGCGCGCCTGGTTCGAGGCGCAATTCCGGCCCTGGGTGCTGGTCAATCCGGACGGTTCGCGCACCGGGCTGATCACCGGCTACTACGAACCGATCCTGAAAGGCAGCCGCTCCGAGGCCCGCGGCTATTCCTATCCCGTCTTCGGTCCGCCCGACGACCTGATCGTCGTCGAACTGGCCGATCTCTACCCGGAGCTCAAGCACCTGCGCCTGCGCGGACGCATCGAGGGGCGCAAACTCGTACCTTATTATTCGCGCGCCGAATGGACGCCGCAGGAAAGCAAGCGCTCACCTCAGGCCTTGCTCTGGATAAACGATCCGATCGATCTGTTCTTCATGCAGATCCAGGGTTCGGGCCAGGTGCAGCTTGCCGACGGCAGCCGCGTGCGCCTCAACTACGCCGACCAGAACGGGCATCCCTACCGTTCGATCGGCCGCTGGCTGATCGAGCGTGGCGAACTCAAGGCCGAGCAGGCCTCGATGCAGGGCATCAAGACCTGGGCCCGGGCCAACCCGTCGCGGCTGGCGGAACTGCTCAACGCCAATCCCAGCCTGGTGTTTTTCCGCGAACTGCCGGTCGAAGGCAGCGGACCGCAGGGCGCCATGGGGCTGGCCCTGACGCCCGAGCGTTCGCTGGCCGTCGACCCGCGCCACGTACCGCTCGGCGCGCCGATCTGGCTCGCCACCACACGACCGAACAGCGACCAGGCACTGACCCGCCTGATGCTGGGGCAGGACACGGGCGGCGCCATACGCGGCGTGGTGCGCGCCGATTTCTATTGGGGCAGCGGCCCCGAGGCCGGCAGCCAAGCTGGAAAAATGCGTCAGCAGGGCCGCATGTGGGTGCTGATGCCGCGCAACTATGAGCCTCCGGGCGCTGCGAACAACGCACCAAAATAGACGCCAGCAGCTTTCAGTCACCGCTGCGCGTCACTTTCACCGTCTCAGCAGCGCCGACTCTCACCATTGCGGTGCAGAGTCTGGCCTGATCGCACCACCAAGGTGCGCTATGCTGTGCTTCGCTGGACGATCCTATTGATTTATCACTGATTTCTTGGCAGGAATGGTCATTGCTTTCATGCATCCCATTCGTGCCTTTGGCATCAGGGAGCCCCACAATGGAGAATTTCAAGACATCCGCCGACGTGCTGTTCATTCTGCTCGGCGCCATCATGATCCTGGCCATGCATGCCGGCTTTGCCTTTCTGGAACTCGGCACGGTGCGCAAGAAGAACCAGATCAATGCGCTGGTGAAGATCCTCGCCGATTTTTCGGTCTCGACCCTGGCCTACTTCTTCATCGGCTACGGCATCGCCTACGGCGTGCATTTCTTTTCCAGCGCGGAAGTCCTGGCGCAAAAGAGCGGCTTCGAGCTGACCAAGTTCTTCTTCCTGCTGACCTTCGCCGCCGCGATCCCGGCCATCGTCTCCGGCGGCATCGCCGAGCGCGCGCGCTTCGGCCCACAACTCGCTGCCACATTCCTGCTGGTCGGTTTCATCTATCCGATCTTCGAGGGCATTGCCTGGAACCAGGCCTTCGGCATCCAGGCTTGGTTCAAGTCCAGCTTCGGCGAAGAGTTCCACGATTTCGCCGGCTCGGTGGTGGTGCACGCCGTCGGCGGCTGGGTCGGCTTGGCCGCCGTGCTCCTGCTCGGCGCCCGGCGCGGGCGCTACCACAAGGACGGCGGCATATCGGCGCACCCGCCTTCGAGCATTCCCTTCCTCGCGCTCGGGGCCTGGATTCTCGTCGTCGGCTGGTTCGGCTTCAACGTCATGAGCGCGCAGACGCTGGACAAGGTCTCGGGCCTCGTCGCGATGAACTCGCTGATGGCGATGGTCGGCGGCACCCTGGTCGCGCTGGTGGTCGGCAGGAACGACCCGGGCTTCGTCCATAACGGCCCGCTGGCCGGGCTGGTGGCGATCTGTGCCGGCTCCGACCTCATGCATCCGCTCGGCGCCTTGATCACCGGCGGCGTCGCCGGCGGCCTCTTCGTCTTCATGTTCACGCTGACGCAGAACCGCTGGAAGATCGACGACGTGCTCGGCGTCTGGCCGCTGCACGGCCTCTGCGGCGCCTGGGGCGGGCGTCGCCTTCATGAGCCAGCTGGCCGGCACCGCGCTCGGCATTGCCGTGGCACTGGGCGGCGGCCTCCTGGTCTATGGCGTACTGAAAATGACCGTCGGCATCCGCCTCGAACCGGAAGACGAATTCAACGGCGCCGACCTGACCGTGCACAAGATTTCGGCCAGCGCGGAGCGGGAAACGCTTTGGTAGTGATGATTGCACAGCAGGATTCACGAGGGATTCCGGGGCAGCCGACCAACCAGCCAATTGGATAGCAGCACTTCAAGGCGGAACCAGGGTCATGTTGGCTCTGGTGGTCGGCGCAAATCGAGAAATAGAAAGCCCTTACCCTCGGCTATCCTCCGCGACACCCTGATCTCGACGGCAAATTCATACCCGCGAGCATCGGTCGCCGCGAATTGTCGCCATTGGCTGCCTGCGCAAAGGTGGGCTAAATATTTCGCGTTATCGTTTGGCGAAATTCCGTCGCGAAATAGACCTGCAATGAATTCCGAAGTGCGCCTTCCAAGCAGTCGGTTCCGGCTTGCGCCAAATATGTCCTCCACGGCCGACCCACAACCGCAGATTCGACCCAAGTCGTCCGCAATCAGCGTCGCGCACTCATCACGACCTGACAGTATCCATGTGACATGAGATCGGGTGAGGTTTGACGGGTATCGCCTTGGCGCGGTTGCCGCTTGAGTGATCATGATTTTTGCTCCTTGTCGATTGACAATGAAACGACCAGCGTAAAAAGGCTCACTCCGGTTTGACCGATCTCACATGGCATAGCCGAATCCACACTCAGTCTCGCCGGTGATGACCTTGCTCCTCGGATTACGATGGGGCAAGAGCGATCCTAGCGGCAGGACTGCAAACCTTGACGCCGACTGTTAGAGAGCTTAGGCACCAAATCCGACGCACTCTGTGCGGTAGCACCCATAGTTTTCAGGCGCGGCGGGTTTCGTCGGCCACGGCTTCCGTATCCGTCGCCTGCCGCCAATCGGGCGATATGCCCTATGTGGTCTGCAGATCGAGCGTGCAGCGCACGATGCCCGCTTCTTCGCTGCGTCCGAAACTGAAGCCGAAGGCCTTGAGCAGGTCGAGCATCGACTGGTTGTCGTACATCACGTCGCCGCTGAATATCCGGATGCCGCGCTCGCGGGAATAGTCGATCATCTTGCGCAGCAGGCCGGATCCGATGCCCTGACCCTTCATGTCGGAGCGGATGATGATGGCGAATTCGGCGGTATGGTTGTCCGGTGTGGTGACGATGCGCACGACGCCGAGGGTTTCCGGCTCGCCATCCTCGCCTTGGGCACTGGCGATGAAGGCCATCTCGCGATCGTAGTCGACTTGCGTCAGCCGCGCCATGTCGCGGCGCGGGATCTGCTTGACGTAATGGAAGAAGCGGTAGACCAGGTCCTGCTCGCTCATGTGCGACAGGAAGACATAGTGCGCGGCTTCGTCTTCCGGGCGGATCGGGCGGAACAGCACCGGGCGGCCGTTGCGCAGCGCCGCCGTTTGCTCCAGCGCCTTCGGGTAAGGCTGGATCGCGAAACGATGCGGATTGAACGGTGCCGCCGATAGCTGAATGTGCGCATCGACGACCCTCACGCCCTTGTCGTCTGCGAACAGCGGATTGATGTCGAGTTCGACGATCTCCGGCAGGTCGATCAGCAGTTGCGAGACCTTCGTCAGCACCAGGGCAATCGCTTCGCGATCCGCCGCGGGATCGCCGCGGTGGGTCTCGAGCAGCGTCGCGGCACGGCTGCGGCCGATCAAATCATGTGCCAGCGGCAGGTTCAGCGGCGGCAATCCCACCGACATGTCGCGGTAGATTCCCGCCGCGCGTCCGCCTTCGCCGAAAATGATCAGCGGCCCGAACAGCGGATCGGTGGCGACGCCGATCAGCAGTTGCCGCGCATGGCCGCGCGGCAACATGGACTGAAGGTTGAAACCGCTGATGGTCATTTCCGGGTACTTGATCCGGGCCCGCTCGATCATGCCGCGGGCGGCGGCTTCCACAGCCTCCGCGGTTTCCAGATTGATGGCGACGCCGCCGATGTCCCACTTGCGCCGCAAGTCGCGCGACATGACGGCCAGTGCCACGGGAAACCCGATGCGCTGCGCGACTTGCGCCGCTTCCCGCGGATCGGCTGCGGCATGGGTCGCCACGACCGGAATGCCGTAAGCGGACAGAATCGCTTTCGACTCCGCCTCGGTGAGCTGCGTTCTCCCCGCGCTGAGCGCGCCGCGGACGACCTCGCGCGCGCCATCGACATCGGGCGTGAAGCTGCTCGAAATCGACGGCGGCACCTGCATCAGCAGTTCACGCGCCAGGCGATGGTTGTCCATGTGGAGGAAGGCGCGGGCACCATGTCCCGGCGTCGTGAAGGTCGGAATGCCGGCGTCGACGAATCGCGCGCGCTCGGCGGCGACGCTTTCGTCGCCGACCCAGCAGGTCAGCAGGTTGCAGGTAATGGATTTCGCGGCCTTGATCACGGTCTCCGCAATCTCGTCGCTGCTGCTCAGCGCGTTCGGCGTGTGCATCACGAGTATCGCGTTCGCCGCGCGCTCCTCGCAAAGCACCTTCAGCACTGCCTCGTAGCGTGCGGCGCCGGCGTCGACCCGGACATCGATGGGATTGCAGCCGTCCCAGCTCGGCGGCAGGATGCGCCGCAGCTTCGCCACCGTCTGCTCGTCGAGCGCCGGCATCGCATAGCCGCCGAGATGCAGGCTGTCCTCGGCCATGATGCCGCCGCCGCCGCCGTTGCTGATCGCCACCAGGCGGCTGCCGGTCATCGGCCGCGAGCGCACCACGGTCTCCACGGCGCCGAACAGTTCGTCGAGATGTTCGACGCGCAGGATGCCGGCACGGCGCAGCACGGCATCGAACACATCATCATTGCTGATCAGGTCCGACATGCCCAGAGACAGGGCTTCCGCGCTCCCCGCCAGGCGGCGGTGCGGCGCACGGCCGGCCTTGATCGCCACCACCGGCTTGTTCCGCGCCGCCGCACGCGCCGCGGCCATGAAGCTGCGCCGGTCGCGGATCGATTCGATGTAGAGCAGGATGGCCTGAGTATCGGGATCGCTGGCCAGAAAATCGAGGACTTCGCCGAAGCCGATGTCCAGCGCGTCGCCCAGCGAAACGAAGTGCGAGAAGCCCACCTTCTTCGGCAGCGCCCAGTCGAGCACCATGGTGCCGACGGCATCCGATTGCGAAACAAAAGCGAGCTTGCCCGGTTCCACCCTCATCTGGGAAAACGTGGCATTGATTCCCGCTTTCGGGATCAGAATTCCCAACGTGCTGCCGCCAAGCAGGCGTATTCCATAGCGGCGCGCCACTTCGAGAATCACCTCCTCGAGCGGCCGTCCGTCGGGGCCGAGCGTGGTTGCCAGGTAACCCGCCATGATGATGGCGGCGCGGGTGCCGCGACGGCCGAGGTCTTCGAGCAGGGAGGGAATGGTCGCCGCCGGCGTGCAGATGATCGCCAGGTCCGGCGTCTGCGGCAGCGCGGCGACATTCGGGTAGGTCAACACCCCGGCCACAGCCTCGCGCTTCGGGTTCACCGGCATGATGACGCCGCCGAATCCGCCGGCGAGCAGGTTGCGCATCAGCACGTTGCCGATCCGCTGCGGACGCGCACTGGCGCCGATGACCGCGATGCTTTGCGGATTGAACAGGCTTTGCAGGAAATGGAAACTCATGGCTGAACCGTCATGCCGATAGGGAATGGCATCAGTGCCGAGTTGTACATGCTAAGCCATTGCGCCCGGTTCTGTCCCGCCGGCATTGCGCCTCGGCTAGCTTGCCGTGCTTGGCTGCGGCCGGCTTTCGAGCAGCTTGACCAGCGTGTGCAGGACGCGATTGACCGGCGTGGCGATGCCCAGCGCCGCACCGCGCCGCAGCACATAACCGTTCAGATGATCGATCTCGCTGGGCTTGTGGCGCGCCACATCGTGGGCGGTCGAGGAGATCTGGCCGGCCATGGTGACCGCGATGCGCTGCACGGCCTCCCGGATGTCCCCCGGCACGCTGACTCCCTCGGCCCGCGCCACGGCGAGACATTCGTCCACCACGTCGCGCATCACGTCCTCCATGCCCTGGCCCTGCACCATGCGCCCGTAGGGCATTTGCGTGATGGCGGAGAGAGCGTTGTAGGCGCAATTGATGATCAGCTTGGCCCACAGCGCGCCAGCCACATTGTCGGAAATCTCCAGCGGCACCCCGGCAGCGGCGAACAGGCTCACCAGCTGCTGGCTCGCGGCCGACGGTCCAATCACGAGTTCGCCACGCCCGTGGTGCTTGACGTGGCCCGGTCCGGCCATTTCGGTGGCGACGTAGACGACGGCCGGCATGACTTCGCAGCCCAGCACCGCCTGCAGCCGCGCGGCATTGTCGTAGCCGTTCTGCAGGCTCAGCACCACGGCGCCGGGCGCGAGATGCGGCTTCATCTGCGCCCCGGCGATTTCGGTGTCGGTCGACTTGACGCAGCACAGGACCACCTCCGCTCCCGCGATGCCGCTGGCATCGGTGACGGCCTGCAGCCGAACGTGCTCGCGGAAGGACTGCGTGTCGAGCAGCAGGCCGTCACGCCGAATTGCCGCCACATGCTGCGGCCGTCCGATCAGCACCACTTCATGCCCGCCGCGCGCCAGCATGCCGCCGTAGTAGCAGCCGACGGCGCCGGCGCCCATCACCGCAATTTTCATCGTGCGTCCTCCCTTATGTGGTGAGCCCGCCTCACTTCAGCGCGTTGCCGACGATCTCGGCGACGCCCCGCGCCAGATCGTCGCAGGCGGCGATCCGTTCCAGCGCCGCCTGCGCATGCTGTCGGCGCACGGCATCGAACTGGCGCCAGCGGTCGAAGCTGCGCGCCAGCCGCGCCGCGACCTGCGGGTTCATCGCCTGCAGTTCGATGATGACCTCGGCGGCCAAAGCGTAGCCGCTACCGTCGGCGGCATGGAAATGGCGCGGGTTGGCGGCGCAGAAGCTGCGCAGCAGGGCATAGACCTTGTTCGGATTCTTCAGGTCGAAGGCCGGGTGCTGCATCAGCTCACGCACCCGCGCCGTGGTCCCGGGCAGGCGCGAGGTCGCCTGCACCTGCAGCCACTTGTCGATCACCAGCGCTTCGCCCTGCCAGCGCGCATGGAACGCGGCGAGACTCTCGGCGCGCTCCGGCAGGTCGAGATTGGCCAGCAGGGACAAGGCGGCGATCACGTCGGTCATGTTGCCGCCCTGCTCGAGCTGCGTCAGCAGCCGCGACAGCACGGATACGCGGACATAGGCCTCGTCGCTGTCGGCCAGGTAGCCGAGGCACAGGTTGCGCAGAGCGCGGCGGCCGACCTGGACACCGTCCGGGGCATAAGCTTCGCTGGGCGCAAGCGCGGACCACACCGCCTCGAAAGCGGAACGCAAAGCCGTGGCGAGGTGGCGGCGCAGAGTGAGGCGGGCGCGGTGGATGGCTTCCGGGTCGATCACCTGGTCGCGTGCCGCCACCTCCTCGGCCAGCACCTGCTCGGCCGGCAGCATCAGCGCTTCGGCGGCGAGCGCCGCGTCTCCGCTCAGCCCGTCCTCGAGCACGCGGCGAACGGCGACGGCCAGGCTCGCGGGAATCCAGGCGTCGCCTTCGCCGCCGGCAGCGATGCCGGCCAGCAGCACGCGCGTCGCGAGGCGCTGCCCCGCTTCCCAGCGGTTGAACGGGTCCGAGTCGTGCGCCATCAGGTGGGCGAGCTCGGCATCGGACTGCTCGAAATCGAGGTGCACCGGCGCCGAGAAATTGCGCAGCAGCGAGGCGACCGGCACGGCCGGAATGTTCTCGAAAACGAAGCTTTGCGTGGTCGCGGTCAGCGACAGCACGCGCGTACCTTCCGGCAGCGCATCGCTGCCGTCGGGCAGCACCAGACCGAGCGCCACCGGGATATGCAGCGGGCCTTTGTCGATCGCCATTCCGGCCTCAGCGAGGCGCTGCTCGTAGGCGGTCGGCTCCAGCGACTGCGTCAGCGCCAGCGTGTAGCGTTTGGCCGCCGCGTCGTAACTACCCGCGGCCTTCAGGTGCGGTGTACCGGCCCGTGCGTACCAGCGGCGGAACTGGGCGAGATCCACTCCCGAGGCGTCCTGCATCGCGGCGACGAAATCGTCGCAGGTCACGGCCTGCCCGTCGTGGCGCTGAAAGTAGAGGTCCATGCCCTTGCGGAACCCGTCGCGACCGAGCAGCGTGTGGATCATGCGTACGACTTCGGCGCCTTTTTCGTACACCGTCGCGGTGTAGAAATTGTTGATCTCGGCGTAGGACGCGGGGCGGATCGGATGCGCCATGGGGCCGGCATCCTCAGGGAACTGGCCCATGCGCAGGCCGCGCACTTCCTGGATGCGCGTCACGGCGCGCGAATGCACGTCGGCGCCGAATTCCTGGTCGCGAAACACCGTGAGGCCTTCCTTGAGCGAGAGCTGGAACCAGTCGCGGCAGGTGACGCGGTTGCCGGTCCAGTTGTGGAAGTACTCGTGGGCGACGACGCGGTCGATGTTCTGGTAGTCCATGTCGGTCGCGGTATCGGGGCGGGCCAGCACGTACTTGGTGTTGAAGATGTTGAGACCCTTGTTCTCCATCGCCCCCATGTTGAAATCGCCGACCGCAACGATCATGTAGTGGTCGAGATCCATTTCGAGGCCGAAGCGCTGCTCGTCCCAGGCCATGGCCTTCTTCAGCGCCGCCATGGCGTGGCCGCACTGGTCGAGCTTGCCGGGCTCGACATAGACCGCGAGGCGCACCTTGCGCCCCGAGGCCGTGACGAAGCTGTCTTCGAACACGTCGAGCTTCGCCGCGACAAGAGCGAACAGATAGGCCGGCTTGGCGTAGGGATCTTCCCAGCGCGCCCAGTGGCGCGCGGCGTCGTGCTCGCTGACGCCCGAGGCGACGAGGTTGCCGTTGCTCAGGAGCTGCGGGAAGCGCTCGCGCTCGGCCTCGACGGTGCAGGTGTAGCGCGACATGACGTCGGGCCGGTCGGGGAAGAAGGTGATGCGGCGGAAGCCCTCGGCTTCGCACTGGGTGAAGTAGCCATCCTGCGAACGGTAGAGGCCGGAGAGTTGGGTATTGCGATCGGGCTCGTTGCGCACCACGGTTTCGAGCACGAAGGCATCGGGCAATGGCGCGGAATCGACGCCGAAGATGCTCAGCATGTCGTCGGCCAGCGTGTAGCGCGAGGGCGCCAGGGCGGTGCCGTCGAGGCCGACGGCGCGCAGGGAAAGTTCCTCGCCGTGCAGCACCAGGGCGCCGCCGGGGCCGCGCGGATTGCGCTTGCAAGAAAGCCGGGCGCGGACTTCGGCGTAGCCTTCGTGAATCGCGACATGGAGATCGACCGTATCGACCAGCCAGGCCGGCGGCGTGTAGTCCTTCAGGTAAATGGCGTGCGGTGTTTCGGTGCGCATGAGCAATTCCTGGAGAGCGTTGGATACGGCGTGAACAACGCCGGGCACAGAGCGTATCAGACGCGGCGGCTTCGCCCAAAGTTCCGGCCCAGAAGTTCCGCAGGACGCAGAGCGCTGGCGCTGGCGCTACGGCACCGAAGACTCCGAAAACCGGCAGCAGCCGCACTGCGACCGATCTGTGCGATGATTCACCCCATAGTCAAACGGCATCGGAGCCCATGGCACAGCCGGAACAACAAGCACGGGAGGAAATCGACCGCCTGCTGAAGGCCGCAGGCTGGAGCGTGTGCGACCTCGCCGAGGCCAACATCCCTGCCACGCGCGGCGTCGCCCTGCGTGAATTCCCGCTCGAAACCGGCTTCGAGTTCCAGTCGGGCCGCCACGGCCAAGGCCTGCCCGCCAACCTGCCGGCTTGGCACCAGCCGGCGCAGGGTAAAGCGGTAAGGACTCTCGAAAGCCATCCTGCCGCTGCGTCGGGTGTTCGTGCCGGAAGCGATCGAAGGGGCGGCGGAGTAAGCGGACCTTGAATATCCCCAACCCCGTCCACCTGTTCCACATCACAGCCATTGCCAACCTGCCGGCCATTTGCGCAGCAGGCGCCTTGCTATCGAAAAATGCCGGCGCGACAGCGGGTATCGATTATCAGAACATCGCCCATCAGGGAGCTCAGGGCGCCCGCGCCGGAAGGGCAGTGCCCAACCCTCCCGGCGGCGTGGTTCATGACTACGTGCCGTTCTACTTTGCACCGCGTTCGCCCATGCTGGGTGCTATCGAGCAAGGGCGTGTGGTGAATTGCCTATGGCGCCAGCGTGACATCGTTCATTTGGAAACCACGGTCGAGCGTGTTGTGGTGGGGAACGTACCGTTCGTGTTCTATGACCGAAATGCGACGCTGGCCTTTGCCCGGCCGTTCACCGATCTGGCTCGCCTTGATGCGGTAGCGTGGGACTTGCTGACCGAGGCACCGACGCTGGATGGCTTCTGCAAGTATTGGCACAACAAGTTCAACGTCGAAAGATTTGCGGATCGCATGGAGCGCCGCCAGGCGGAGTTCCTGGTCCGCGACCGTGTGCCTCTCGACCGCCTTGTCCGAATCGGCGTAATGGACGAAAATTGCGCCGCTGCTGTGCGGACTCTCCTGGCTGATGGCGGCGTAGACTTACCGGTAGAAGTGAAGCCGGACTGGTATTTTCTCGGGCAATAGACATGAGCCTTACCCTCACTCACGGCAATTTGTTGAAGCAAGACGATGTCGACGCCATCGTCAACACGGTGAATTGCGTCGGCGTCATGGGCAAGGGCATCGCGCTCCAATTCCGCAACAAGTGGCCGGAGAATTTCCGCGCCTACGCGACGGCCTGCAAGGCGAAGCAGGTACGCCCCGGCCGGATGTTCGTGTTCGATTCGGGTGCGCTGGTAAAGCCCAATTTCATTATCAACTTCCCAACCAAGGATCATTGGCGCGGCAAGTCGCGCATCGAGTTCATCCACGATGGGCTGGTGGACCTGGTGGCGCAGATTCGTCGGCTGGGCATCCGTTCGATTGCGATTCCACCTTTGGGATGTGGCAATGGCGGGCTCGACTGGGCTGAAGTAAGGCCGCTGATCGAGTCCGCATTTGCTGCGCTACCCGAAGTCGAGGTGCGGCTGTTCCCGCCCGACGGGGCGCCAGACCCTAAGAGCATGGAAGTGCGAACTGAGCGCCCGCGAATGACTCCCGGCCGCGCTGCCGTGCTCACGGTGCTGGATACCTATCGCGCACTCGGCTACGGCTTGTCGAAGATCGAAGTACAGAAGCTCGCCTATTTCCTGCAAGAGGCAGGCGAAGCGCTGAACCTGCCGTTCGAGAAACATGCTTACGGCCCGTATTCCGACACTTTGCGCCATGTGCTCAACCGGATGGAAGGACATTTCATTCGCGGTCTCGGCGATGGCGTTTCTGAAGCCGAGATCGAACCTGTGCCCGAAGCCATGGCTGAAGCCGAGGCGTTTGTCGATGCACACGAGCACGAAGCACTGGCAGAACGTGTACGGCATGTGGGCGATCTCATTGAGGGTTTTCAGTCGCCCTATGGCATGGAGTTGCTGGCCACCGTGCATTGGGTAGCCAAGTACGAAGGGGCGGCCACTCAAGAGCAGGCTCTTGCCGCAGTGCGTGGCTGGAATGCGCGCAAGAAGGCACTGATGGCACCGGAGCATGTCGCCGCGGCATGGAATCGGCTGGAACAGTCCGGCTGGCTGAACTGAATTGGATCATGGCTAAAACAACATCGCTCTACACCTTCGGCTACGAGGGCCTGACCCTTGAAGCCTTCATCGCCCGTCTGAAAGAAACCGGCATTCGCACGATCATCGACGTGCGCGAACTGCCTTTGTCGCGGAAAAAGGGCTTTTCGAAGCGGGCATTCGCCGAGGCCCTTCACGGCAATGGCATCGCCTACGCACACATGCCGGCCCTGGGTTGCCCGAAGACCATACGTGACGCCTACCGCGAGGACGGCAATTGGTCGGCCTATACCCGCAAGTTCATGGCCTATCTGGGTCAGCAAAGCGGCGCCATTGCGGAGGTGGCAAAGTTGGCCCGCGCCACCTCGGCCTGTCTGGTGTGCTTCGAGGCCGACTTCAACTATTGCCACCGCAGCATGGTGGCTCGGGCCGCCGCCTATGCCGGCGGGCCGGCTGTGGTGCATCTGACGGCTAGAACAGCGATACCTGAAGTTCCTGCCAAGGCCGCTGCTTAGGCGGGTAGATCAGGCTGACGATCAGCCACTTGTCGGGAAAGCGATGGATGGTGCCCATCAGGAAAATCAAGTCCTGGGCCGGTAGATAGCTTTCGAGCTTTTCGCGGAAAGGCTTTTCCCAGCCCGCACCATGTCGCCGATGCACATTCCAATACAGGGCTCCGATTTCCCAATCCACGATCTTGTGTCGGCGCTCGACCGGGCCTTCGGGAGTCTCGCATTCGTAGCAATAGTGGAAGTCGTCGGGCAATTTTCGTAGCTGGGCAACGCTACCCTTGTCGGTGTCGTCGAAAAGGTCCTCCTGCTGTTGCAGGCGTATGAGCTTGGCTTTTTCCTCGTCGGTCCAAGTGGGGCTGGCAACGGGAGTTATGTCCAGCCGAACGATGCGGCTCGGGCGCAGCAGGGCCAACGTTGTTCCTTCCGCTTGCCTGGCGCTTTCGACATCGGCAAAGCTCGGAAAAACGGGCAACTTGTCCAGCCACGGCCTGCGGGCGAGCCACTTATTGTCGGGCGGTAGCTCGCGGTCATCGCAACCGATGGTGTCCACGTAAAGCTTGTGGCTTTCGGGGCGGTGATCGTTACGGGATTTTTCAAGACGGGCCGTGATCCATTGCCATTTCTTGAACTGCTGCTCGTCCCCGATCAGGCGGAAGGGCACCGGGTAGAGTCTGATCAGTTTGCCGTCTTCGTCCATTCCCGCGACACATGATGTTTCGGCGTACTTTGCGCTTGGCGAAGGGTAAGTCTTGCAGAGAATCAAGATGCGGCGCTCACTTGAAGTCATGGCTATCCCTTTACACTAGAATGCTTCTGGAATTATGTCATTTAAGAGCGGCGATAAGGGCGAGTTTCTTAAGTTAGCAATTCCACCAGCGCGGCATCTCGCAGCTTTGACGAGTGTTCGCAATTGAGGCAATCGAAGGCGTTTCGGACTAAATATATGGCACGCAAAAAGCAAAGTACCGCAGAAGACCTGTTCGACCTCGTCGCCATGCTGCCCTGGTGGGCGGGAGTGGCTCTTGCAGTCGTGGCTTACGTCTGGTTGCACCAAATCGCCGTGGCGCCAACGCCGACTCTTGGCACTACGGCGCAGATGGGGTCGTTCGTCGCCGGTCAATTCGGCAAGACTCTGGCGATGTTCGGCCAGTATCTCTTACCCTTCATCTGTCTTTTCGGCGCCGCTGCCTCGGCATACGGTCGCGCCCGGCGTGGTCGGCTGCTGGCGGATGTAACGCAGAACCTCGCGGCGGGCGCGCTCGACGGCATGACCTGGAACGAGTTCGAACTGCTGGTGGGCGAGGCTTTCCGCCACCGGGGCTACGCGGTGACCGAAACCGGCGGTGGCGGCGCGGATGGCGGTGTCGATCTGGAACTCGGCAAGGGCGGCGAGCGTTTCCTCGTGCAATGCAAGCAATGGAAAGCCTTCAAGGTCGGTGTGTCCACGGTGCGCGAGTTGTACGGGGTGATGGCGGCGCGCGGCGCGGCGGGTGGCTTTGTCGTGACCTCGGGGCAATTTACGGCCGATGCGGAGGAGTTTGCGGCAGGACGCAACATTACCCTGATCGACGGCCCGGTATTGCGTACATTGATCGGCGGCGTTCAGTCAATCCCGGCGGCGAAGCAATCCGGGGGGCCGGCCTGCCCGCAGTGCGGCAGCGGCATGGTGCGCCGTACCGCCAAGCGTGGTACGAACGCAGGCGGGAGCTTCTGGGGTTGCTCGAAGTATCCGGCATGCAGGGGTGTGCGGGATATTTGAGGTGGAGGGTGAAGGAGTAATCGCCGTCCCGCCAGCGCCGACTTTCAGGGCTTGAACCCCCTTGCCATATGTTCTCATTATTGCTACATTTGAAGCAACTTTGAGAACAACCTGATATGTCATCCCTGTCACTCGCCACTCACTTGCTGGGAGGAACCCGATCCGCGGTGCTGGCAGCCTTGCTGTTGCACCCCGAGGCCGCACTCCATGTGCGCGAACTGGCGCGCATCACCGGCGCCTCGCCGGGATCGCTGCATCGCGAGCTGCGGGCGCTGACGGAGATTGGCCTGCTGCTGCGACAGGAGACGGGGCGCCAAGTTCATTACCGGGCGAATACCGCCTGTCCCGTGTTCGAGGAACTGGCCGGACTTTTGCGCAAGACACTAGGCGTTGCCGATGTGCTGCGCGAGGCGTTGGCGCCGCTCGCCGATCAGATATCCCTGGCCTTCGTTTATGGGTCGGTGGCGGCAGGGCGCGAGGGGCCGCGCAGCGACGTGGATGTGATGGTCCTGGGCCGCGCCAGTTTCGGCGCCGTGGTGAAGGCGCTGGCGCCGACCCAGGAGATTCTGCGGCGCGATGTCAATGCCACCGTGATGAAGCCCGCTGATTTTGCGCGCAAGCGGTCGGCAGGTGACGGCTTCGTGGTCGGCGTACTTCGTGAATCGAAGATCTGGCTGATGGGTAACGACCATGACCTTGCAGAACCTGCTCAAGATAGGCCGGCTTAAGCCGCATGCGCCGACGGCGCAGGAAATCCAGCGCCTGCTGGCGGCAGCGGAGCGCAACCTTGCGGATGCGCGAGCCGAAATCATCAGCGACGAAACACGCTTCGATGCCGCCTACAAGGCCATCATGCAACTGGCACTAATCGCGATGATGGCGAGCGGCTATCGGCCATCGACCAATGAACCCGGACATCACCAGACAATGATCCAGTCCTTGCGGTTGACACTGGGTTTGCCCAACACGACATGGGTGGTGCTGGATGCCTTGCGCCGCAAACGCAACGTCAACGATTACCAGGGTGACCCGATCGAGTCCGAAGCCGTGAGCGAGTGCATTGCGCAGGCGACTGCCTTGCTGGTGACGACGCGCCGCTGGCTTGCGGAACACCATCCGGAATATCTGTAGCGCTATCCATTAACGCTTCCACCCTGGTCCAGAAACTCTGGAACTGCTGCACTATGCTGCCAGGGCCTCATGCCGCCGTACCGCCAGCGCCGACTTTCGCTATTCGCGAATAGCGAATGGCAGCAGAAAAACATTGACAATACACTGTTTATAAATTACTTTCGCTTTTCGCGAAACAAGAATACAAGCTGCAATCCACTATGCGTCGCCCCGTCAATCGCCAGGTTGTGCTCAAGCCGCAGGATTTCTATCTGCTGCTGGCGCTGGTCACCGTAAAGGGTGAAAACCAGACCTACCCCGATCTTGCGGCTCTTACGGGTCTTTCGATGTCGGAGGTGCATGGCGCACTGAAGCGGGCCGAACAGGCGCGCTTGCTGGCTTTCCTTGATCGCCAGCCGCGCGTTCTTACGCCGGCATTCAAGGAGTTCCTGCTGCATGGAGCACGCTACGCATTTCCGGCAGTACGGGGAGGAATGGTCGGGGGCGTTCCCACCGCCTATGCCGCCGCGCCTCTCGACAAAAAGATCGCCCCTTCCGGTGACCCTCCGCCGGTATGGCCCCATGCGGAAGGCAGCGCACGCGGTATCGCCCTGATGCCGCTCTACCCGAGCGTGCCTGCTGCCGCTTTGCGGAATCCGGTTCTCTACGAAAACCTGGCGCTGTTCGACGCGCTGCGTATGGGTAATGCGCGCGAGCGCAATCTGGCGACGGAAATCTTCGAGGCGCGGCTGTGAATCCCGCCGACCCCAACCTGCACCGGGTGGAGCTTGTCGCCCGCGCCCTGGGCGACTTATGCGATGAACTGATTTTTGTCGGCGGGTGTGCCGCCGGGATGCTGTGCACATCGATACAGGCGCCGCCGCCACGCGCAACCTTCGATGTGGACCTCGTCGCGGAAGTCACGGCCCTTGCCGGTTATCACGCACTGGAGGCACGCTTTGCCGCACGTGGTTTCACCCGCGACATGTCGCCGGATGCACCGATCTGTCGCTGGCGAGTTGGCAACGTGGAAGTGGACCTGATGCCGACGGATGAGCGCGTTCTCGGCTTTTCGAATCGCTGGTATCCCATTGCCACGGCAACCGCAACGCCGATGATCCTGCCAAGCGGCGTGTCGATACGACTGATTTCGGCCCCGGCCTTCCTGGCCACGAAGTTCGAAGCCTTCGCCACGCGCGGTGGCAACGACTTGATGGTCAGCCACGATTTCGAGGACATCATCAATGTGCTCGACGGTCGTCCCGGTGTCGAGAGCGAGATCGCCGCAGCGGGTGGCGAACTTGCCGCCTACCTCGCGGCGCGTTTCGGCGCGGTGTTGCTTCATCCGGATTTCGAAAACACCTTGCCCGGCCTCGTGGTTTACGACGAGCTTTACGACAGCCGGATCGAGACCGTTCGTCGCCGCGTGACCGCCATTGCCAGCCTGAACCCGACATGAACGCTTCCACACTCGTCCAGAATCACTGGAACTGCTGCAACGTGCTACGCGACAACGGGACGTCGAAAGTCGGCGCTGGCGCTACGGCGGCTACTTGGCTTTCGATGCCAGCTTGACGGTTTCGCCGGCGATCATGAAGCGGCCCCCACCGCGGTGGTGCAGCGTGCGCGGGTCCTTGCAGGCCGGGTCGATCCAGGCCTTCTGCACTTCGAGCACGAAGAAGTTGTAGCGGTTCACCAGCCGCGTATCGGCCACGCGGCATTCGAGGTTGGCGTAGCACTCGGCGATCAGCGGCGCGTCGACGGTCTTGGCCGGCAGTGGCGTCAGGCCGAAGGCCTTGAACTTGTCCACGCGGCGGCCTGAGGTGTTGCCGCAGCCGATCACCTTGTCGGCGATGTCCGCGGTCGGGATGTTGATCACGCATTGCCGCGTCGCCATGAGCGCTTCGAAGATGAAGTGGCTGCCGCCGACGAGGCAGCCGACGAGCGGCGGCTCGAACTCCATCATCATGTGCCAGGACATCGCCATGACGTTGAACTTGCCTTTGTGCGCCGTGCTGAGCAGCACCACCGGGCCCGGTTCGAGCAGGCCGTAGACTTTGGACAGGGGGTAAGAGCGCTTGGCCATTCCGTCATCTCCGTTCGACGCGTTGCAGCGGCATTCCCGCACACCTTCAAAGTCTACGCCACTGCCGGCGCGGCGGCGGCTGGTAGACTTGAAGCATGAAACTATTGTTCTCCTGTCTCCTGATCTGCCTGCTCGGCACGACCACCGTCGCCTCGGCGACAACCCCCGGCGAAGTGCCGATCGGCGGCACGCTGCGCCCGGCGCCGATGCAGGGGCTGTCCGGACCGTCGCGGGAATTGTCGGAATTCCGCGGCAAGCCGCTGATCATCAATGTCTGGGCCAGCTGGTGCGGCCCCTGCCGGGCGGAAATGGGCTCGCTGGAAAGGCTGGCGCGCCGCGGCGGAAACAAGTTCACGGTGATCGGCATTTCCACCGATGACTACCGCGACAAGGCGATGGCCTTCCTGCAGCAATACAAGACCAGCTTCAGCCATTTCATCGACACCCGGCTGTTCCTCGAGAACATGCTCGGCGCCGACCGCCTGCCTCTGACGCTGCTGGTCGATGCGCAGGGCCGCGTCCTCGCCAGGCACTATGGCGGCAAGGAATGGGACAGCCCCGAGGCCCTGCAAGTGATAGCAAAGACCTTCCGCATCAAGCTGTAAATGCTGCGGCCGAGTGACGCCAAATCACGCCGAAGAAACCACGAGAAGCCCGCCATGAATTCCATTGTTGAACCCACGCGCGAGGAAATCGATGCCCTCGAAGGAGCCACGGTCGTCGAATTCGGCGCCGCCCATTGCGGCCACTGCCGCGCCGCCCAGCCTCTGATCGCGGAAGCATTGGTCCGGCATCCCGGTGCGCGCCACATCAAGATCGAGGACGGTCCGGGCCGCCGCCTCGGGCGCAGCTTCCGCGTCAAGCTCTGGCCGACGCTGGTGTTCCTGCGCCAGGGCCAGGAAGTTGCGCGCCTGGTGCGGCCTGCCGACTCGGGCGTGATCGAACAGGCGCTGGCGCAGATCGACAGCCCTGCATGAGGCTTGGCGACTTCACCGCGCTGAGTGGCGCGGGACTCAACCTGCAGGCCGTTTTCGATCTGGACCAGCTGCCCGCGGACGCGGTCGCCGCACTGCGCCGCTGCTACGATCCGGCACATCGCTACCGCCAGCTGATCCTGATCGGTCACGGCGGCAGAAGCTTGTGGGAAGCAGTCAAGGCTTCCGGCATCGGATCGGAAAACCCGATCGATGACTTCAGCGTGAGGACGGTCGGGCAATGGTTCGCGGAGCAATTCCCCGATACGACCGGCGAGATCATCTACCCCGGCGACATTCCGGCGGACTTGCAGGCGCTGGGCCGGATCGCGGGCTGGCACCATGCGTCGCCCTTCATGCTCGGCATCAATCAGGACTGGGGAACGTGGTTCGCCTATCGGGTGGTGCTGCTGGCGGATACAAATCTCGAACCCAGCCGGCCGCTGCAAAGCGAATCCCCCTGTGATCGCTGCGCGGACAGAATCTGCATTGCCAGCTGCCCGGCTGGGGCGATGGATGGCGGCAGTTTTGCGCTGGACAAGTGCATCGGCTATCGCCGACAGGCATCGTCACTCTGCAAGGCGACCTGCCTCGCGCGCGTCAGTTGCCCGGTCGGCAGCGCCCATCGCTATGGCGACGAGCAGATGCGGCATGCCTATTCGATCTCGCTGCGGGAGATCGAGCGGTACAGCTGATCACGACTCGCTGACGCGGCCGCGCTGCGCCTTCACTTTCCCGCGCAGGACCTTGCTGTCGACGCGGCGCTTCTGTGAATTGCGCGTCGGCTTGGTGGCGCGGCGCGCGACGGGAATGAAGGCGGCCGCGGCGATCAGCTCGCGCAGTCGCTCCAGCGCGGCGAACGTGTTGCGTTCGAGGCTGCGGTATTGCTGCGCCTTGATCACGACGACGCCGTCGGCGCTGATGCGCTGGTCGCGCAGCTGCAGCAGGCGCGTCTTGATTTCGTCGGGCAGCGATGAAGCGCGGATGTCGAAGCGCAGATGGACCGCGTTCGACACCTTGTTGACGTTCTGCCCGCCCGCGCCCTGGGCGCGAATCGCGGTGATCTCGACCTCGTCATCGCGCAGCAGGAATTCCGCTTTGGTGGTCACGACTCATCCCGGGGTTTCTTCGGCGCATCGACATCGAGCGCGCGCCAGCCCGCGAGCCCCAGCTCGCGCAGGGTTTCGATGTTGCGCTCGTAGATGTCCGCGGCATCGGGGAAGGCGGCCGTGGCGCGGGCCAGGCTGGCTTCGCGAATCAGGTGCAGCGTCGGGTAGGGCGCGCGGTTGCTGTGATTGGCGATGTCGTCGGCTTCCGCATCGGCAAAGACATAATCCGGATGAAAGCTCGCCACTTGCAGCACGCCGGCCAGGCCCTGGGTGCGCAGCACGACTTCGACCAGATCGAGGAAGTTGGTGAAATCGTCGAAGTCGGTCAGCACCCCGGGCGTGATGAGCAAGGTAGTGTCGGTGTCTTCGGGCGAGGTTTCGACGAGGAATTTCAGTTCGCGTTCGAGATCGTCGAGCAGCGTGTCTTCCGTCTGCGCCGCGCTGACCACATAGCGGATCTGGCCCTTGACGTGCACGCCCTTGGCGAAGGGACAGAGATTGAGCCCGATCACCGCGCGTTCCAGCCACTTGCGCGTGGCGGCGAGGATTTCGTCAGACATGAAAGTCGGCGCTGGCGAGACGGCGCTCAGCCGGCCTGGTAGAGACGGCGGCGCTCTTCGGCCTGTAGCGCCAGCTTGACCTCTTCGAGCACGGCGTCGACATCGGCGATGCGATGCTCGATTTCGATGCGGCCCGTCAGTTCGCTGTCGGGGCTCAGGCTGCCGGCCTGGTAGAGGCGCCAGATTTCCTTGCCGTATTCCGTACCGTCCAGCTCGGGCGCGAAACGGCCGAAGTAGCTCGCCAGGTTGGCGACGTCGCGTTCCAGCATCGGGCCGGCGTTGCTGTTACCGGCAGCATCGACGGCTTGCGGCAAGTCGATGATGACCGGGCCGTCGCTGCCGACCAGAATGTTGTATTCGGACAAGTCGCCATGGATGATCCCGGCGCACAACATGCGAACCACCTGCTGCAGCAGGCCGGCGTGAAATTCCAGCGCCTGTTCGGTCGACAGTTCGATGTCATTGAGGCGCGGCGCCGGATGGCCATCGGCATCGGTCACCAGGTCCATCAGCAGCACGCCCTCGTAGCAGATATGCGGCTGCGGCACGCGCACGCCGGCGGCGGCCAGCCGGTACAGGGCATCGACCTCGGCGCTTTGCCAGGCTTCCTCCTGCATCTGGCGTCCGTAGCGGCTGCCCTTCTCCATGGCCCGCGCCTGGCGGCTGTTCTTGGTCTTGCGGCCTTCCTGGTAAGAGGTGTTGTTGCGGAAGCTGCGCTGTTTTTGGTCCTTGTAAACCTTCGCGCAGCGGATCTCTTCGCCGCAGCGCACGATATAGACGGTGGCTTCCTTGCCGCTCATCAGCTGGCGAATCACCTCGTCGACCAGGCCTTCGGTGACCAGCGCCTGGAGTCTTTTGGGAGTCTTCATTCAGCCCTGGTCTTTCAGCAAATGTACTTTCACTTTCTTGCCCTTGATCGTGCCGGCCGACAGCTTGCGCAGCGCGTCCTTCGCGATGCTGCGTTCGACGGCGACGTAGGTGCTGGTGTCGGTGACGTTGATCTTGCCGATCTGCTCCTTGCTGAACCCGGCTTCGCCGGTCAGCGCGCCGAGCACGTCGCCGGGACGGATCTTCTCCTTGCGGCCGCCGAGAATCAGCAGCGTGACCATCGGCGGCATCAGGGGTTTGTCCGCATCGCCGGATTCCGGCAACTCGCTCAGGGAATGCCATTCGATTTCGGCGCCCAGCGTCTTGACGATGTTGGCGACACGCCCCTTCTGGTTGCTGCTGACCAGGCTCAGCGCCCATCCCACCTGGTCGACGCGGCCGGTGCGGCCGATGCGATGAATATGCACTTCGCTGTCGGGCGTGATATCGACGTTGATCACCGCTTCGAGCTGGTCGATGTCGAGGCCACGCGCGGCGACGTCGGTGGCGACCAGCACCGAGCAGCTGCGGTTGGCAAACTGGATCAGCACCTGGTCGCGCTCGCGCTGTTCCAGTTCGCCATGCAGGGCGAGGGCGACGAAGCCCTCGGCGCGCAGGACCTGCAGCAGGTCGCGGCATTGCTGCCGGGTATTGCAGAAGGCCAGCGTGCTGACCGGCCGGTAGTGCTTCAGCAGCAGCGGGACGGCGGCCAGACGCTGGTCGTTGGTCACCTCGTAGAAGCGCTGGCGGATCTTGCTGCCCTCGTGCTGCTCGAGCAGCGCGATCTGCTCCGGCTGGCGCAGGAATTGCCGGGCCAGCGTGGCGATGCCTTCGGGATAGGTGGCGGAGAACAGCAGGGTCTGCCGCTTGGTCGGGCAGGCCTTCGCCACGGTGACGATGTCGTCGAAGAAGCCCATGTCCAGCATGCGATCGGCTTCGTCCAGCACCAGCGTGTCGAGCGCCGACAGGTCGAGACTTTCGCGCTGCAGGTGGTCCATGATGCGCCCCGGCGTGCCGACGACGACGTGGGCGCCGTGTTCGAGGCTGGAAATCTGCGGCCGCATGGTGCTGCCGCCGCACAGCGTGAGCACCTTGATGTTGTCGGCGCCGCGCGCCAGGCGGCGGATTTCCTGGGTCACCTGGTCGGCCAGTTCCCGCGTCGGACACAGCACCAGCGCCTGCACCGCAAAGCGGCGCGGGTTCAGCTTGGCCAGCAGGCAGAGCGCGAAGGCCGCGGTCTTGCCGCTGCCGGTCTTGGCTTGCGCGATCAGGTCACGGCCGGCCAGCGCGAGCGGCAGGCTGGCCGCCTGGATCGGCGTCATCTGCAGGTAGCCCAGCTGCTGCAGGTTGGCCAGCGTGGCGGGCGCCAGCGGCAACCGGTCGAAGGACAGGCTCGATGCGGTGTCGATGTCCGGGCGTGCCGGTGCAGCGGGGGAAACTGGAAGGACTCGGGTCATGCGCAATTATACGGGCCTGCGCCGCAGGCCCCTTGAATCGCGCCCGGCCTCCGGCTTCAGTAAGTCTTGTAGGGCAGGAACTTGCCCGACATCACGATGTTCACGCGATCGCCCGCCGGATTCGGTTCGCGTTGCAGATCCATCTTGAAATCGATCGCCGACATGATGCCGTCGCCGAATTCTTCATGGATCAGCTCCTTGAAGGTCGTGCCATACACGCTGATGAGCTCGTAGAAGCGATAGATCAGCGGATCGGTCGGTACGGCAGTCGGCAGCGAACCCTTGTAGGGCACGACTTGCAGCAGCGCCACCGCTTCCGGCGGCAGGCCGAAGATCTTGCCCAGCGTGCCCGCCTGCTTCTTGTCGAAGGTCATCTGGCCGAGGCAGCCGGCGGTAACCCATTCCTTCGACAGCCCGATCTTTTTGGCCACATCTTCCCACTTGAGGCCCTTCTTGATCTTGGCTTCGATGATCAGTTCGGTGACGTCGTTGCGATTCATGCTTATCTCCTGTCAGTGATTGATGACTTGCTTGAGTTGGGGGGCGGGCTTTTCGGTCGGCAGCAGCACCACGGGGGGGCGCTCGCCGTCGAGGCCGGGCTGGACCACGGGCGGATTTTTCGCGTCATGAAACGTCTCGGCCTCGGCACCGGCATAGGTCTTCGAGCGATTGACGAGGAAGTCGACCAGGTGATTGCGGATCTTGTAGTACTGCGGATCGTGATGGATTCCGGCGCGGGTGCGATCGCGCGGCATGGTGACTTCGACGATCTCGGCGATCTTCGCGTGCGGACCATTGCTCATCAGCAGGATCTTGTCGGCGAGCAGAATGGCCTCATCGACATCGTGCGTGATCATGAACACGGTCTGGTGCGTAGCCTGCACGATCTTCAGCAGCTCGTCCTGAATCGTGCCGCGCGTCAGCGCATCGAGCGCGCCGAAGGGCTCGTCGAGCAGCAACATCTTGGGCTGGATGGCGAAGGCCCGGGCGATGCCGACGCGCTGCTTCATGCCGCCCGAAAGTTCCGCCGGCTTCCTGTGAATGGCTTCGCCAAGACCGACCATCTCGAGGTAGCCCGTGCAGTGTGCGGTGATCTTGTCCTTCGACCACTCCGGCCACTTCGACTTGACGGCAAAGGCTACGTTGCCGAGCACGCTCATCCAGGGCATCAGGGCGTGGCTCTGAAACACGACGCCGCGATCCAGGCTCGGCCCCTTGACCTCACGTCCGTCCATGATGGCGTCGCCCGCCGTGGCTTCTTCGAGGCCCGCCAGCACATTGAGAATCGTCGTCTTGCCGCAGCCCGAGTGGCCGATGATGCAGACGAACTCGCCCTTGTCGATGTGGAAGTGGATGTCCTCGAACACGGGCGGATTCGGTTCGCCGCTGTCCGACGGATAGACCTTCTTCAAGGCCTCGATGGAAAGAAAATGTGCGCTCATGGCCTTGGTCCGGATTATTCGCGATAGGTGACCAGCTTCTGCAGCCAGCCGAAGAACATGTCCAGCACCATGCCGACCAGGCCGATCATCACCACCGCAAAGATCACGTTGGGCAGCGCGAGGTTGTTCCATTCGTTCCAGACGAAGTAGCCGATGCCCGTGCCGCCCACCAGCATTTCGGCGGCGACGATCACCAGCCAGGCAATGCCCATCGAGATGCGCATGCCGGTCAGGATCGTCGGCGCCGCGGCCGGCAGGATCACCAGGAAGGCCTTGCGCAGCGGATTGACTTCCAGCGTGCGCGCCACGTTGATCCAGTCGCGCCGCACCGAAGCCACGCCGAAGGCGGTGTTGATCAGCATCGGCCAGATCGAACAGATGAAGATGACGAAAATGCCCGAGATCGACGAATCCTTCAGGCTGTAGAGCGCCAGCGGCATCCAGGCCAGGGGCGAGATCGGCTTGAGGACCTGGATGAAGGGATTGAAAGCCCTGAACAGCAGCGGCGACATGCCGATCGCGAAGCCCAGCGGCAGTGCCACGATCACCGCCAGCAGGAAGCCGAGACCGACGCGCCCGAGCGAGTGCGCCAGCTGGATGCCGATGCCCTTGTCGTTGGGCCCCTTGTCGTAGAACGGATCGGACAGGTACTCGACAAAGGCGCGTGCAACCTTGATCGGCGGCGGGAAGCCGTCGGTCTTTTCCGCCCCCTTGCCCATCAGCGCCGCGTACTCGGCGTTGGCGCCGACCAGCGCCGAGGACTCCTTCGGCTGCGTGGCGAGCTGCCACGCACCGAGGAAAATGGCGAAGATCAGGATCGAGATCAGCGCCGCATGGAGACTCAGCTTCGATGGCATGACGCCCTCCTCAGGCTTTCTTGATGGCGAAGCTATTGACGTAGGCATCGGCCTTCAGCGGATCGAACTCCTTGCCCATGACCTTGAACTTCTTCATGGTCTCCTTCGGCGGCGTCATGCCGACCTCGGCCATGTACTTCTTCGCATCCGTCAGCAGGTAGACCTTTTCCGCAATGTCCTTGTACTTGACGTCGCCCTTGACGTAGCCCCAGCGCTTCATCTGCGACAGGATCCAGTAGGCCATCGAGTACCAGGGGAAGGGGTCGTAGTCGACCCGCTCAGGCACGCTTTGCACATTGCCCAGGCCATCGGCGAACTTGCCGGTGAGCACCTGCTCGAGCACCGCCTTGGGCTGGTTGAGGTAGTTCGCCGGCGCCAGCACCTCGGCCATGATCGAGCGGTTCTTCGGGTCGCGCGCCATCGCTGCGGACTTGAGGATGGCGCGGTAGAGCGCGGCGAAGGTGTTCGGATTCTGCTTGACGAACTCGGCCGGAATGGCGAAAGAGCAGCAGGGGTGGCCGTCCCAGATCTCGCGCGAGAGGATGTGGATGAAGCCGACTTCGTCATACACCGCGCGCTGGTTGACCGGGTCCGGGCCGAGGAAGCCGTCGATGTTGCCGGCGCGCAGGTTCGCCACCATTTCGGGCGGCGGCACCACGCGCAGCTGCACGTCGGTATCCGGGTTGATGCCATGCTCGGCGAGGTAGTAGCGCAACAGAAAGTTGTGCATCGAAAACTCGAAGGGGATGGCGAACTTGAAACCCTTCCAGTTCTTCGGATCGCGGTTGTTCTTGTGCTTCATGGCCAACGTGATGGCTTGGCCATTGATGTTCTGGATCGTCATGACGTTGGTCGGCGAAGCGTTGGAGCCGATTCCCATCGAGATCGCCAGGGGCATCGGCGCCAGCATGTGCGATGCGTCGTATTCCTTGTTCAGCACCTTGTCGCGGATCAGCGCCCAACCCGCGGTTTTCATCATGCTGACGTTGAGCCCTTCCTTCTTGTAGAAGCCCAGCGGCTCGGCCATGATCAGCGGGCTGGCGCAGGTGATCGGAATGAAGCCGACCTTCAGATCCTTCTTTTCCAGCGAGCCCTTTTCCTGCGCCATGGCTTCCAGCGCGCCGAACGGAATCAGGGAAGAAATTGCCGCCCACGCGGTCGAGGCACCGACCGTCGAAAGGAAGCGGCGCCGCTCCGCATCCTGGGGAAATAGCGCGCGCATCACCGTGGTTTCGATCACGCGGCGATTGAGTGCCTCGGTTTCCTCCAGCTCGTGCTCGGCCTGGCTGCCGTGCTGACCGCAGCTGCAACCGCTATGGAGGATGACGTTGGGGTCGAAGGGATTGTTCAGTGACATCTCAGGCTCCTGATAAAAGTGAATTCATTTTTTGTACTGCATCAACCGTGCCACGCCCTGTTTGCGCGCATCGGGGCGCCGCTCGCAGGCCCGGCGCCTCGAAACGGTGCGTCCGCAGCCGGGGCATGCACCATTTCATGGCTCGTAGGGCGCGAAGTCGGACTTGGTGACGCCGCAGTCGGGGCAATACCAGTCCTCCGGGATGTCCGCGAAGCGCGTGCCCGGCGCCAGCCCGTGATCGGCCGCGCCTGCGACTTCGTCGTAGATCCAGCCGCAGACGTTGCAGATCCATTGGCGCGTTGCAATCGCTGTCGTCATGATTCGCTCCCTCAGGCCGGGCACGGCGTGCCGGCCTCGATGCGGGCAATCTCGCGCCGCAGATGCTTGGTGGCCGGCGTCACGATGGCGATGAAGTAGGCTTCACGCAGCCGGCGCTGCGCCGGACTCTTCTGCAGGTAGCCCTTGGCGCCCATATGCAGCATGGCCGCATTCGCCGCCTTGACCGACATCTCGCCCCCCGCCAGACGCAGCTTGAGAATGTCGAGCACTACATCGGCCTGCGGGTTGGCGCTGAGGGTATCGGCCAGGGCATAAGTGGCGGCACGGGCTTCCTGCAGGACGGCGTCGATGTCTTCCGCCTGATCGTCGAGAAACTGATTGACGTGGGCATGCGTCCGGTTCGCCTGCTTCATCATGTCCACGCAGGCTTCGATCAGGCCCAGCCCCATGCCCATCTGCGCCAGGATCATGCCGGGCTTGATGCGCTTCACATATTCCCGGGACTGCCCGGGATGCGACAGCACCATCGCATCCGAAACAAACGCATCCCTGAAGTGGCAGGCCAGCGTGCGCGTGCCATCGAGCGCCACGAAGTGCGCGCAATCGACCAGCTTGAAGCCCGGCTGCTGGCAGTCGACCAGAATGAAAACCAGACCGTCGTCGCCCTTCGCCTCGCCTTCGACCGGACAGCCGGTGGTGAAATAGTGCGTCGGGCCGAGATTGGAAACCCAGGGCAGGACACCATTGATCACGTAGCCGCCTGCGACCTTCTTTGCCGAAAGACGAAAGTCCTCGATGGTGTCGCAGGACTTCACGGTATTCGAAAGCCCGGTGCCGACCAGCACATCGCCACGCGCGATGCGAGGCAGCATGGACTTCTTCAGCGCCTCGTTGTCCGACATCTGGATGTAGCGTGCGCAGGCGGTCTGGCACCAGACCAGAAAGCCGGTCGAGAGACAAAGCTTGGCTGCCTCTTCCATGACCTGGACGACATGCTTGAGTCCAAGACCGTTGCCGCCGTATTCGGGTGCCACGGCACCGCGGAATCCGCCGGCCGCCCCGAGTTCGCGCAGGAAAGCTTCCGGATACTCGGCCTTGAGGTCGACATCGACGACCTTGGGGGCCAGCTTCTCCGCAACCAGCTGGCGAACCTTGGCCAAACTGGCGGCCCACTCTTCGAGATGCTGCGTGTAATCGTGGGCTGAAGCGTCGCCGCGCAAGGCGGTGGCGGTAGCGGTAACAGTGGCTGGCATGACAATCTCCTTGACGGTACGGACAGGGTCCGCTGGCGAATAAATGCGAAAGGGCTGCTTTCCCTAGCGCAAGGCCTGTGCCAGACCGTCAATTATTTGAAATCAGCCAGTTAGCAATAGCCGCCGAAAATGATGGACGGCAAAGGGCTAACAGTTTGTGAACAATTTAGTCGCGAAGGGAGAAGCATGACCGGGAGCCGGCCAATGAACGCGGACCGGCCCAATCAACTGTTTTCAATTGAAATTTTTCGCTTTTCTGCGTCTGCCGCGAGCAATGGCATGCTTCGTGCGAAACAGCTGACCGAAGCAATCACCGCTTTGCAGGAACGCAATGCCTCTGGCCTGCCCCGATGACCGATCAAACTTGGAGATTGACATGTCCGCTGTCGCTGAACTCAAACCACTTGCCGCTACCCCCGCCACCGAAACCGCCAAGGCCTATCTGCGCCCGATCGATCGCGAGGGCCTGCTGAAATTTGCCGCCGCAGGACGCGCCGATCCTGCCCGTCGCGGCATCAACAAGGTTCATACCGTGATGAACGGCCAGTTCCGCTCCTGGAGCTATGTCGGCATTCACAACCCCGTGGTGGTCGACGAGCCGCTGCACCTGTTCGGCGAGAACACCGCGCCGGCACCGGGTGAAATCGTGCTTTCCGCGCTCGGCGGCTGCCTCGGCGTCGGCATTACCGCAGTGGCGACGCTGCGTCAGGTGAAGCTCTCGAAGCTGGAACTGTTCCTCGAAGGCGACATCGGCAATCCGGCTGCCTGGGGTGCCGACGGCGCAAAAATGGAGCCGCCGCAGATGGGCTTCCAGCAGATTCGCGTCAAGGTCGTGATCGAAGGCGATGCCACGCGCGCCGAGCTCGACGACATCGTCAAGCACGCCAACTTCTATTCGCCGGTCGCCAACACCATGCGCAATCCGGTTGCGTTTGAAATCAGCGTCGCCGCGTGAAATCCGCCACCGCCCGCCGACTTTTGAAAGTTATGCGAAGCGGTATCCCCTGGTGGGACGGCGCTGGCGGCACGGCGAAATCAGCCCAGGTTCAGTTTGGAGATGCGGTAGTTGAGCTGGCGCAGCGTCAGGCCGAGCGCCTGCGCCGCGCGCGACTTGTTGCCGTTGGCCGCCTGCAGCGCAGCCTGGATCTCGCCGCCTTCGGTCGCCGCCACCGGCCGCCAGTCGCGGATTGCGCTGGCGCTGCCGGCTGCGCTCCGCGCCGGCGCAGCCTGCGGCTTGGCCAGGCTCCGCGTCAGCACTTCCACCGGCTGCCCCTGCGCCTCGGTGACCAGCGCGTATTCCACCGCCGCATCGTCGATGCGCTCGGCCTCGGCCAGCAACACCACGCGCTCCAGCACGTTGTAGAGCTGACGGATGTTGCCCGGCCAGGGATAGGCGACCAGGCTTGCCATCGCCTCCGGCAACAGCGCCACCTTGCGGCGATGCGCGAGGTTCAGCTGGTCGAGAAAGTGCCTGACCAGATGCTTGATGTCTTCGGCACGCTCGCGCAAGGCCGGCAGCTGGATCGGGATCACGTTGAGGCGATAGAACAGGTCGGCGCGAAAGCGTCCCGCGGCGACCAGTTGCTGCAGATCATGGTGGGTCGCCGCGACGATGCGCACATCGACGGCAATCTCGCGCCTGCCGCCGACACGTTCGATCACGTGTTCCTGCAGCACGCGCAGCAGCTTGACCTGCAGATTGAGCGGCAGGTCGCCGATCTCGTCGAGAAACAGGGTGCCGCCATCGGCCTGCTCAAAGCGCCCCTGGCGTGCCTGCACGGCGCCGGTAAAGGCGCCCTTTTCGTGACCGAAGAGTTCCGCCTCGAACAGGGTATCGGGGATCGCCGCGCAATTGACCTTGATGAAGGGTCGCGCGGCGCGCCCGCTCATCCGGTGCAGGGCCTGCGCGAACAGTTCCTTGCCGGTGCCCGATTCGCCCAGCAGCAGGACGCTGGCGTCGCTCCCGGCGACCTGCTCCAGTTGACGCAAGGCGCGCGCCAGCAGCGGCGAACGGCCGACGATGCCATGCATGGCAGGGGTGTTATGGCTCTGCGCCAGCGCCTGGCGCAGGCGGCGGTTTTCGTCCTCGAGGCGCGCGGTGCGTTCCGCGACCAGGCGATTGACCTGCAGCACCTGGCTGATCAGGGTCGCAATCGTGCGCAGTATCGCCATGTCGCTGGCCAGCGGCCGCGGCCTGTTGCGCAGCCGGTGCACGCCGAGCACGCCGGCCACCCGCCCCTCGACTTCCAGCGGCAGGGCAATGAAGGACACGGTTTCCGCCGGCAAGCTGGCGCGCGACACGGCACGCCCGAGATAAGCCGGCTCGCTGTCGATGTCCTGCACGATCACGGTCTCTCCGGTACTCATCACGCGGCCTGTGACGCCCTCGCCCAACGCATAGCGACCACGCTCGATCTCGGCCCGGGTAAGGCCATAGGCGTGGCGTATGGCCAGCATTCCGCCCTCCGGCTCCGGCATCACCACGCGCCCGCGATTGAGGCCGAGCAGTTCGGACAGCAGGTGCAGCATCTCGCGGATCACGCGGTCAGGCTCCAGGCTGCGCCCCATCAGGCGGATGCATTCGCGCACCAGCAGTGCCTCCTGTTCCTGCAGGCTCTCGCCCGGCGGCGACGATTCGGGATGGGGTTTGACGTTGGCCATGCCCGATTACAAGCAGGGTCCGTGCCACGGCCTGCCGCCGGTCCGCCGCCATACGGCATGCGGCGGTGACCCGACCGCTGCCGGCTGCAACTGCGTCGCTATAATCGCGACCAGTCGTCTTTACCGGAAACTCGTTCATGAACCGTGTATTTGTCCTGATCCACCTTGCGGCGGTGATCGTCTGGGTCGGCGGCATGTTCTTCGCCCATTTCTGCCTGCGGCCGGTGGCCGCCGCCCAGCTGCCTCCGCCGCAGCGCCTGCCGCTGCTGGCCGCCGTCCTCGGGCGCTTCTTCACCCTGGTCGGCTGGGCGCTGCTGCTGCTGTGGGGCAGCGGCCTCGCCCGCTTCTCGCAGGCCGGCGCCGCGATTCCGGGCAACTGGTATGTCATGGCGGGAATCGCGGCCGTGATGACCGCGATCTTCTGCGTGATCGTGCTGCGCTTTCACAGCCGCATGGTGGCGGCCGTCACGGTTCAGGACTGGCCGGCGGCCGGGGCGGCGATGAATTCGATCCGCCAACTGGTGCTGGTGAACCTGGTGCTCGGCCTGGTCACCGTTGCCGTCGCGATTCTCGGTTCGTAAAACGCCTGGTCGACGCGTAGCAGCACGATGCGGTCATTGTAGGTATCGATGACCCAGACATGCGGCGCGCGGGCCAGCACGGCCTCGGGCTTGTAGAAGGCATTCGGGCCGCGGCCGCGCCTGCCGCTGCCGAGCACGCCGAGAACCTGATGCTGCTTGTCGAGCAGCAGGATGCGGTGGTTGTTCTCGTCGGCGAGCCAGATCCGGTCACCGTCGAAGGCGATGTATTTCGGCCCGTTGAGGCCGAGCGCTGCACCGAAGCTGCTGCGGTGCTTCAGCGCGGCATCGAACACCTGCACCCGGTTGTTGCCTGAATCGACGACATAGACGCTGCCGTCGCTCGCCGCCTCGATGTCGTGCTGGTTCGCGAACTCGCCATCCTTCGCGCCGTAGCTGCCGATCGTGCGCTCCAGCTTCCCGTCGCGAAACACGCTGAGCGTTGCCGCGCGCGTGTTGCTGACCAGCACCCGTCCGTCCGGCACAACCGCAACGCCCTCGGGGCCGGAGAGTCCTTTCAGCTCGCCGACCAGCGTCGCCTGCGCGCCAGTAAGCTTGTAGATCGCGATCCGGTCGTTGCCGGTGTCGGCCACCAGCAGGCGCCCGGCCTGGTCGAACTCCGCATCGTGCGGATAGGACAATTCGCCCGCGCCGAACGTGCCGACCGGCTTCAGCGTCATCGCTTCAAGGACGCGAATGCGGCTGTTGCGCATGTCGGTGAGGAAGATCAGCTTTCCGTCGGGAGAGAAGGCCGCGTCGTGGGGTTGCGCAAGTCCCTCGGCGAACTCGGCCAGTTGCGTGACCTTGAGCGCCGGCTGTGCAGCCGCGAGTTGTGCCAGTGCGAGCAATGCAGTGAAGACGATGGAACGCATGATGATTTCCTCCCGATGGATTCAGTTTTCTGCGATCGCGCCGAGCAGGCGCGGCGTGCCGGAGCCGTTCAGCTCGAACAGGGCGCCGCCGCCCGACACCGTGCCCTCGCCGGTGAACTCGTTGATGGTGAACTGGTGCGTGACGAGGACCACGGGCAGCCCATCCCTCGGCAGCCCGGCGAGAAACGCGCGCAACGCCGCTATCGTCGTTTCGCGCTGCTGCGGACGCGGGTAGAAGGAATTCAGCGCAGGCAGCGTCTCGACGGCGCCGAGTTTGAGCAGTCGCGCGGTCTCGATGCAGCGGCACCACTGGCTGGAATAGACCCTGGCGCGGGCGACGCCGGTCTGCGCCAGGCGCTCGCCCAGCGCGGCCGCCTGGGCCCGGCCCGCCTGATCGAGATTGCGTTGCGTGGTGCAGTCGTCGAGCCTGAAGTTCTGCGGGTCGCCCATCCCCGGCGCGTTGGCGTGGCGCAGCATCAGCACACGCCCCGGCTTGGCGAGTTCGGCAAGCGGCACGACTGCAGCCGCCCATGCGCCGCCGCTGGCGACGAAAACCAAACCGACACACAGAACCGAAACGAAGCTGCGCAGCATGCTGGACCGCGGCAAATGGAACCCGGCGCCGACTCCCTTGGTTCGCTGCAAAAGTCGGCGCTGACGGGACGGCGTTACTTGAACTGCCCGACTGCCTTGTGGTAGGCGCCCTGCAGGTCCCGGTACGCATCGGCGAAGCCCAGCTTTGTGTCGTTCCAGGCGTTGCCGCTCTCCTTCTCCATCTTGTCGAGCTTGGCGGCGGCGTTGGCCCGCATCACCTTCAGGTCCTTGATTTCCTTCTCGTACCTGGCCTTCGCCTCACCGGATGCCTTGGACCCCTTGGCCTCAAGCTGCGTGATTTTGGCGTCGGTATCCTTCATCAGCTGCTTGCCGTAGGCGACCGCCTCCTTCTTCTTGTCCACCGAATAGGCCTTGATGGTGTTCCATGTTTCGCCGGTCTGCTTCGAGACGTCGGCGGCTGTCGTCTGCTCCGCCGCCATGGCGGGCTGCGCCAGCCAAAGCGCGGTGACGCCCACGAGAATTCCGGGAATGATCGACTTAATCATCGGGTGCCTTCCTTTCTGATCGGGTGGTGAACCAAAGAATCGCCTGTCGTCCGAATGGCATTTGACTGGCTTGCTGCGCCGGCTTCCTGCCGCGGAGGATGCAAAAATGCTATCCGCTTCACACCGACAAAGCAACAATGCGCCGGGGAAGCGGCGGGTTTGCTGCCTTCAGGCAGGCCCGCCTTGGCCGGCGTCGGGCTGCGCGCCCGGCGCCGCGCGGCGGAAGGCGTCGAGTTCGGAACAGGCCCGATCGGCGGCGAGGATGTTCGGAAACGGCGTCAGATCGACCTTGAAGCGCCGCGCACTTTCCACTTGCGGTACCAGATAGACATCGGCCAGCGTCGGCGCGTCACCGAAGCAGAAGTTGCCGCGCCGCGTATCGGCGGCGAGCATCGCTTCCAGCGCCCCGAAGCCGGCCTCGATCCAGGTCGCGCACCAGGCGAGAACCGCCGCCTCATCGCAGCCCAGCGTCTTGCGCAGGTACTCGAGAATGCGCCGGTTGTTGATCGGATGGATGTCGCAGCCGATGACGGCCGCCAGCGCCCGCACCCTTGCACGGTCGTCGATATCTGCAGGAAGCAGCGGCGGCGCCGGATAGCGTTCCTCCAGCCATTCGATGATCGCCGGCGACTGGATCAGGATCAGGTCGCCATCGACCAGCGCGGGCACCAGGCCTTGCGGATTGAGCGCCTTGAAGGCCGCGCCGAGATGTTCCTCGGTGCGCAGATCGACCGCCACGTAGTCGTAGTCAAGTCCCTTCAGGTTCAGGGCGATGCGCAAGCGGTGCGAGGTTCCGCTGCGGAAGAAATTGTAGAGCTGCATCATGGCGCGACGGGCCGGTCGGCCAGACAATTGCCGACGTTCCAGCCGTACAGCCACTCCATCGCGTCGTAGAAACGCTCAGGCGTGCGGCCTTTCCAGAGGTCGTTGCGCACCAGGCGCTCGACGTCCCTGGCGTGATAGATGCGGCCCATCTCGCGCGACGACAGCACGATGCGCGCGGTGCGGGCGACGCGGGAACGCTGGTAGAGATCGAAGGCCTCGATGAAGTCGTTGTCGTTGACCCGCAGCGCTTCGCCCAGCGTCACGGCATCTTCCAGCGCCATGCAGGCGCCTTGCGCCATGTATTGCGTGGTCGGGTGGGCGGCATCGCCGAGCAGCGTGACGCGGCCGAAGGACCACTGCCCGATGGGTTCGCGGTCGGCGGTGGCCCAGCGCTTCCAGCTCTTCGGCAGGTCAATCAACTGGCGTGCGCGCGGGCAGATGCCTTGAAAGTAGCTCTGCACTTCTTCCTTGCTGCCCTCGGTGACGCCCCAGACTTCCTGCTTGCGGCTGTGGAAGGTCACCACCACGTTGTACTGCTCGCCGCCGCGCAGCGGGTAGTGCACCAGGTGGCAATTGGGTCCGACCCAGATGCTGGCGGCATTCCACTGCAGGTCGGCGGGGAAGTCCTTCTTGTCCACCACGGCGCGATAGACGACATGGCCCGTCACGCGCGGCGGATCATTGACGTACTGCGCCCGCACCACCGACTTCACGCCGTCGGCGCCGATCAGCGCGATGCCGCGGTGGGCCTGGCCGTTCTGGTCATGGGCGGTGACGCTGTCGGCGTCCTGCTCGATGCGCTCGACCCGGGTCGAGGTCTGGAATGCGACGCGCCCGGTTTCCTGCGCGCCTTCCAGCAGCGAAGTGTGCACGTCGACGCGGTGGATCACGGCGTAGGGATTGCCGAAGCGTTTGCGGAATGCCGCGCCGGTCGGGATGCGGCCGACCAGGCTCTCGTCCAGCGCGTCATGCATGACCATCTCGTCGGTGTATACGGCCCGGCCGCGCGCCTTCTCGCCGATGCCCAGCGCATCGAAGGCATGAAAGGCGTTGGGGCCGAGCTGGATGCCGGCGCCGATTTCGCCGATCTGCGGCGACTGCTCCAGCACCTTGACCGAGAAGCCCTGGCGCACCAGCGCCAGCGCGGCGGCCAGGCCGCCGATGCCGCCACCGGCAACCAGCACAGGGAGTTGCTGAGTCATCTTCTGCTCCTTGGAGTTCTGCGTCTGGCTTGCGGGTCTATTCGGGCTGGCCGATGGTTAGCGCAATGTCGCCGACCTTATCGACATGGCCGGTGATCCTGTCGCCCGGCTTGACCGGGCCGACGCCTTCCGGCGTGCCGGTGTAGATCAGGTCGCCCGGTTCCAGATGGTAGAACTTCGACAGGTCGGCCAGCAGCTCGGGAATATTCCAGATCAATTGCCCGATATCGGCGCTCTGCCGCGTTTCGCCATTGACTTGCAGATTGATCGCGCCGGCGGAGAGCACGCCGAGATTGCCGATCGGCACGATCTCGCTGCAGACCGCCGATTTCTCGAAGTCCTTGCCCAGATCCCAAGGCCGGCCCTGCTCGCGCGCCACCAGCTGCAGGTCGCGGCGCGTCATGTCGAGGCCGGCGGCGTAACCGTAGATCAGGCGCCGGGCATCGGCTTCGGCGACGCGGAAGCCCGCGGCGCCGATGGCGATCACCAATTCCATCTCGTAGTGGTAGTTGGCGGTGCCGGCCGGGTAGGGCACGGTCGCGCCCGATTCGACGATGGTCGACGGCGACTTGGTGAAATAGAAGGGCTTCATGCTCGCCTTGTCGATCGGGTTGCCCATCTCGACCGCGTGGGCCTGGTAGTTGCGGCCGACGCAGAAGATGCGATTGATCGGGTAGCGTGCAGCGCTGCCGCGCACCGGCAGGGAATGAACCGGCGGCGGGTTCCACAGATAGTTGGCTTCGGACATGGTTTTTTCTTTCGCTTGGTTGTGTAGCTAGTTGCGTGACTAGTTTCGGACTTCGTAGACGCCGAGCTTCTTCTGCAGCGGAGCGTCGTCGGCGATGAAAATGAAGGCGGGCTGGACTGCGGAACGATTGCTCAGCGTGATCGGCGTGTAGCCCGGAATGCAGCAGGTGTCGGCCTCGGCGAGGTCGAACCGATGGCCCTCGGCGCTGACGCTGGCGGCGCCCTCGATCTGGTGGAAGACCATGGCGGTGGACCGTGCCGGCATTTCCAGTTTCTCGCCGGGGCGCAGCATCAGCGCCGAGAAGCCGAGGATGCGCTGGCAGTCGTGACCGTTTTCGGGATTCACGTAGGCGACCTGCACGGCTTCGATTTCCGGCTGGTTGAGAGCCAGCGCTTCGAGCGTCTTGCGCACATCGACCCAGGGATAGCGCAGCATCGGGAAAGTCTGCCGGCTGCGGGTGAACATCGGCGCCGGCACCACGCCGCCGCGCTGGTAGGCCTGCTCGACGCCTTCCGCGGTGACGGTTTGCGCCTTGCCTTCGATCACGTAGGACGTTTCCGTGTAATACACCAGCGGCAGATCGAGCACGTCGAGCCAGACCACCGGCTGGTCGCCGTCGTGGCCGTGCTCGTGCCACATGCCGGTCGGCGTCAGGATCAGGTCGCCGCGCTGCATCGGGCATTTCTCGCCCTCGACCGTGGTGTAGGCGCCCTCGCCCTCGACGATCATGCGCACGGCATTGGGCGTGTGGCGATGCGACGGCGCCCATTCGCCCGGCTGCAGCAACTGCATGCCGAGATAGATGGTCGAACTGGCCTGCATCTTTTCCAGGCCATGGCCCGGGTTGGCCAGCACCAGCACGCGGCGCTCGGCCTTTTCGATCGGGGTCAGTTCGCCGGCCCGCAGCAGCAGCGGCCGCAGGCCCTGGTAGGACCAGAAGGTGGGTCGGGTGCGCAGCGCCGGCTTGCCGGGCGGCAGCACGGAGCGCAGGCTGGGCCACAGCGGCACCAGATTCTGCTCGGTCAGCGCCGCGCGGTAGTCTTCGGGTAGGTCTTCGAGACGGCCGAGTTCCTGCATTGGGTGTACTCCTCCAGCGTGTGGCGCCCGTCGCCTGCCGAAGCGAAGGCGTCGTTTCGTGGCCGGTGCCGTGTTCTGCGATGGGGCGAATCCTAGGTTTTCGCCCGGTCGCTGTAAATCCGGTAGTTTCAATATAAAGTATTCCGGATTCGAATAGTGGTCCCGCGAAGATGAACTCGATCGATATTCGCCTGCTGGCGGTGTTTGACGAAATCTACAAGACGCGCAGCGTTACGGCCGCGGCGGAAGCGCTGGAACTGGGCCAGCCCGCCGTCAGCGTCGCGCTCTCGAAGCTGCGCCATCATTTCGGCGATCCGCTGTTCGTGCGCACCTCGAGCGGCATGGAGCCGACGCCGTTCAGCGAAGGCCTGGTGCGCCCGGTGCGCGCGGTGCTCGACGCGCTCGAACTGGTGCTGGATCATCGCAGCGAATTCGATCCGGCGACATCGGATCGCACGTTTCGCATCTGCATGACCGACATCAGCCAGCTGGTGCTGCTGCCGAAGTTGTGGGAGAGGCTGCGCGCCACGGCACCCGGCATTCGCATCGAGATCATCCCGCTGTCGAACGATACGCCACGCATGCTGGAAAGCGGCGAGGCGGACCTCGCGCTCGGATTCATTCCGCAGCTCGAGGCCGGCTTTTACCAGCAGCTCCTGTTCCGGCAGAACTTCGTCTGCATGGTGGCGGCGGATCATCCGCGTATTCGCGACCACCTGAGTCGGGTGCAGTTCGAAGCCGAAGATCACGCGGTAATCAGTTCTTCCGGTTCGGCGCCGGCGATCGTCGAACGCGAAATCAGCCGGCAAAGGATCACGCGACGTGTCGCGCTGAAGATTCCGAGCTTTCTCGGCGCGGCGTTCGTCGTCGAGCACACCGATCTGCTGATCACCATCCCGCGGCGTCTGGGAGACGTCTTGCAGGGACGCGGGGAGTTTCAGACCTTCCCTGTTCCGTTTGATGTGCCGGAGTACGAAGTGAAGCAGCATTGGCATGAGCGCTATCACCACGATGACGGCAATCGGTGGTTGCGCCGCGTCGTTTCGGAACTGCTGTCCGAACCAGAGTGAGCGAGCGTCGGCCGGTCAGGTTTTCTGCCGACGAAAACGACTGAGCAGTTCCAGCAGCAATTTCTTCTCTGCAATCGTAAACGGCTTGCAGACTTCCTTTTCGTGCCGACTGGCGCGACGAATCGCCTCGGCCAGCAGCTCGCGGCCGGCGTCGGTCAGGTGCAGATGATTGTGGCGGCGGTCGCTGGTGGAGGCGCGGCGTTCGACCAGGCCGCGCTTCGCCAGCTTGTCGAGCAGGGGCACCACCGAGGAGCGTTCCAGGCTGACCGCCGCGGCGAGCTTCGACTGGGTGATGCCATCGTTCTGGTGCAGAACCTCCAGCACGGAAAAGATCGCCGGGGTGACGTCGATCTCGCCAAGCCGGCTGGCAAATGCCTCGAACACCGCCAGCTGCGCGAGGCGCAAATGGAAGCCGACATGACTGGAAAGACATCCGATGGCAGGGGGTTTTCGATTGGCGGGCATGGCGGACGAAAAGCTTCAATACAATCAGTTTGCCATCTAATTTTATATCGAACAAGTTTTCGTTCCTGATGCATCCGGTTCGATCGGCTGAAAAAACAGCAGCAAACCAATACATTAGAGACAAACCATATTCATCAGCATTTAATAGTTCGATATAAAACAGGTTGACTTCGACACGCCTGACCGTCAGAATCCTTTCCGCACTCGCCGCCCGCAAGACGCAACCAGCTGTCACCGGACAATGCACCGCGAGAAAACAGGATACGGAGGAGATGTGGTCAAAGCTTCGTCACAGCCGACGGCAGCGCAGTCGCGCCGCGATCTGGACTGACAGGGCGCCGGCGTGGATTTCTCCGTCGCCCTGCTCCTGGCCCAGGATGGCGTCACCAACGGCGCTATCTACGCGCTGCTGTCGCTCGCTCTGGTACTGGTATTCGCCGTTACCCGCGTCATCTTTATTCCGCAGGGCGAGTTCGTCGCCTATGGTGCGCTGTCCATGGCGGCGATCAACGCCGGCTTTCTGCCGCCGACAATGTGGCTGGTGGTTACCCTGGGTATCGCGGTGGCGGTGGTCGAGAGCGTCGCGGCGCTGCGCGAGGGCGCCACGGCACGACTGCCGATGATCGTGTTCAGGAACGCCGTGCTGCCGATACTGGCGGTGATCGCAGTGCGCTACCTGCCGCTCAAGAGCCTGGCCTATCCGCTGCAAGTGGCGATCGCGCTGGCCTTCGTCGTGCCGCTCGGGCCGCAGATCTATCGACTCGCCTTCCAGCCGGTGGCCGAGGCCACGGTGCTGCTGCTGCTGATCGTCTCGGTCGCCGTGCATTTCATGCTGGTCGGACTCGGCCTGTATTTCTTCGGCGCAGAAGGCGGTCGGACGCCGGCCTTCACCGACGGCGGCTTTACTCTCGGGCCGACTTACGTCCAGTTCCAGACGCTGTGGATCGTCGGCATCGCAGCGCTCCTGATCGCCGGCCTGGCGCTGTTTTTTGAGCGTTCGATCTACGGCAAGGCCCTGCGCGCCACCGCCATCAACCGCACCGGCGCGCGCCTGATGGGCATCTCGGCCGATCTCGCCGGCAAGCTCTGCTTCACGCTTGCTGCGCTGGTCGGCGCCTTCTCCGGCATCCTCATCGCCCCGATCACCACGATCTACTACGACACCGGCTTCCTGATCGGCCTCAAGGGCTTCGTCGGCGCCATCATCGGCGGCCTCGCCTCCTACCCGCTGGCGGCGGCGGGCGCGATCCTGGTCGGCTTGCTCGAGTCCTATTCGTCCTTCTACGCCTCGGCCTACAAGGAGGTCATCGTATTCACGCTGATCATCCCGGTGCTGCTGTGGCAATCGCTGGCCAAGCACCATGTCGATGACGAGGATGAGCACTGACATGAGCCGGCTGTTCACGCCCAATCGCGCCCTGCTCGGCTTCCTGCTGGCACTCTCGCTGGTGCCGCTGTTCGCCGCTCCATTCACCGTCACCCTGGTCAATTACATCGGCCTGTATGCCCTGGTCGCCCTGGGCCTGGTGCTGCTGACCGGCATCGGCGGCCTGACGTCCTTCGGCCAGGCGGCCTTCGTCGGCCTCGGCGCCTACGCCACGGCCTACCTCACCACGCGCCACGGCATGTCGCCCTGGGGCACGCTGATCGTCGGCATGGTCATCACCACCGCCGTCTCGCTGGCGCTGGGCTTCATCACCCTGCGCCTGTCCGGCCACTTCCTGCCGCTGGGCACCATTGCCTGGGGCATCTCGCTGTATTTCATCTTCGGCAATCTCGAAGCCTTGGGCGGCCACGGCGGTATCGACGGCATTCCGGCGGTGGATCTTTTCGGCCTCGAGCTGGGTTCCGGGCGCGCCTTCTTCTACGTGATCTGGGCAACCCTGCTGGCAGCGATCGTCACCACCCAGAACATGCTCGATTCGCGCGAAGGCCGCGCCATGCGCTGCCTGCGCAGCATGACCATGACCGAAGCGATGGGCATCAACACGCTCTGGTACCGCATGGTGCTGTTCATGATCGCGGCCCAGTTCGCCTGTGTCTCTGGATGGCTCTACGCCCACCTGCAGCGCTTCGTCAATCCGACGCCGTTCTCGCTCGGCCACGGCATCGAGTACCTGTTCATGGCCGTGCTGGGCGGTACGGCCGCCGTCTGGGGCGCCGTATTCGGCGCCACCGCGGTGACCTTCCTCAAAGAGTGGCTGCAGGACCTCCTGCCCAAGCTGCTTGGCGCCACCGGCAATTTCGAGATGGTGGTGTTCGGCCTGCTCACCATCATCGTGCTGCATCGCACCCGCGATGGCCTGTGGCCGATCCTGATGCGCTTCATACCGCAGCGCGAGGGAAAAAAGACAGTCGAGCCGGCACTGCCGCTGCCGCGACGCGACCTGCCGACTACCGGTCGCGAGGTGCTGCAGGTGAAAAACGTGACCAAGCGTTTCGGCGGCCTGGTCGCCAACGACCGCATGAACCTGACGGTGCGTGCCGGCGAAGTAATGGCGCTGATCGGTCCCAACGGCGCCGGCAAGAGCACGTTGTTCAACTGCATTTCCGGCGTCAATCCGCCGACCGAGGGCGAGATCCATTTCATGGACCAGCGCATCGACGCCCTGAGTTCGCGCGAAATCGCCAAGCTCGGCATGAGCCGGACCTTCCAGCACGTGCGCCTGAACCAGGACATGACGGTGCTGGAGAACGCCGCCATCGGCGCCCACCTGCGCGGGCGCAAGAATTTCGTGCAATCGGCCTGGCGCCTCGACCGCGAGGAAGAACGCCGCCTGCTCTGGGAAGCCTCGCACCAGCTGGAGCGCTGCGGCCTCGGCGAGCACCTGTTCGACGCTGCCGGCAGCCTGCCGCTGGGCAAGCAGCGCATCGTCGAAATCGCCCGCGCGCTGTGCAGCGACCCGACCCTGCTGCTGCTCGACGAACCTGCCGCCGGCCTACGGCACCTGGAAAAACGCGCGCTTGCCGAGCTGCTGGCCAAACTGCGCGCCGAGGGCATGGCCATCCTGCTGGTCGAGCACGACATGGATTTCGTCATGGGCCTGGCCGATCGCGTTGTCGTGATGGAGTTCGGCGAGCACCTGGCCGAAGGCCTGCCGCAGGAAATCCAGACCAATCCGAAAGTTCTCGAGGCCTATCTGGGCGGGGTGGACGCATGAAACCGACGCTGCTCGAAACGCAGGACCTGTGCGTCAACTATGGTCGCGTCGAGGCTATCCACAAGGTCAGCATCCGCATCCGCGAGGGCGATATCGTCACCGTGATCGGACCCAATGGCGCCGGCAAGACCACGCTGCTTTCGGCGCTGATGGGCCTGCTACCGGCGCGCGGCGAGGTGGCGTACCAGGGCCAGCCGACACTCGGCAAAGTCTCGGTCGATGGCCTGGTCGGCAAGGGCCTCGTGCTGGTGCCGGAAAAGCGCGAACTGTTCGGCAGCATGTCGGTGGCGGACAACCTGTTGCTCGGCGCCTTCGCCCGCCACCGGCGCGGCGCGCGCGATCACGCCAGGACCATGGAAGAGGTATTCGCCATTTTCCCGCGCCTGGCCGAACGCCGCGCACAGGAAGCCGGCACGCTGTCCGGCGGCGAACGGCAGATGCTGGCCATGGGCCGTGCCCTGATGGCCAAGCCTACCCTGCTGATGCTGGACGAGCCCAGCCTTGGCCTGGCGCCGCTGATCGTCAAGGAAATCTTTCGCATCGTCGTGCAGTTGAAGGACATGGGCGTCTCGGTCCTGCTGGTCGAGCAGAATGCCCGTGCTGCACTGCAAGTGGCCGATTACGGTTATGTGTTGGAGAATGGCAGCGTGGCGCTGGAAAGCGACGCCAGGACGCTGCTCAACGATCCGCGCGTGATCGAGAGTTATCTTGGTCTTGGCGGCAGTCATTCGATCGCCGCCTGATTCAGAGGGCATTACCGCTGTCACCCGCACGTCATACCATCCGCAGTACATCAAACCAACAACACGAGGAGAAAGCATGAAAATCAAACTGTCCATCAAGCCGCTGGTGATCGCCCTGTCGCTCATGGGTTCCGGAGCCGTTCTGGCCGACATCAACATCGGCGTCAGCCTTTCCGCCACCGGCCCCGCGGCCGTGCTGGGAGGGCCGCAGAAGAACACGGCGCAGCTATTCCCGACCAGCATCGCCGGCGAGAAGATCAACTGGATCGTGCTCGACGATGCATCCGACCCGACCAATACTGCCAAGAACGTGGCGAAATTCCTCACCGAGAGCAAGGTGGACCTGCTGATGAGCGGCACGACCACGCCAGGCGTCATGGCGACGGCGGGGGCGGCGGCGGACAGCAAGACTCCGCTGATGGCCCTGGCGCCCAACCGCCTCGACGGCGAGAAGTTCAAGTGGACCTTCACCATGCCGCAGCCCATCGGGCTGATGGCCGAGCCGCTGCTCGATCACGCGAAGTCGAAAGGCTACAAGACCCTCGGCTTCCTCGGCTACCATCCCGATGCCTACGGCGAGGTCTGGATCAAGACCCTGGAAGCGATGTCCGGCAAGTACGGCATTGGCTTCGGCCCGATCGAGGGCTTTGCCCGCAACGACACGTCGGTCGCCGGCCAGACCCTGAAACTGCTTGCCGCCAAGACGGACGCCGTCATCGTCGTTGCCTCGGGTTCCCCGGCGGCGATGGCGCATGCCGCGCTGGCCGAGCGCGGCTACAAGGGCCAGATCTACCAGACCCATGGTGCGCCGTCGCCGGTATTCCTCAAGAACGGCGGCAAGTCGGTCGAGAACGGCATCCTCGTCGCCGGCCCGCTGCTCGAGTGGGAGCAGTTGCCTGATTCCCATCCGTCGAAGAAGGTCAGCGCCGAGTACGCCAATGCCTACGAGGCGAAGTTCGGCAAGGGCTCGCTGTCGTCCTTCGGCGGCCACATGTGGGATGCCTGGGCCATCGCCTCGCGGGCGATTCCGGTCGCGCTGAAGAAGGCCAAGCCGGGTACAGCGGAGTTCCGCGCCGCCCTGCGCGACGCGATCGAGAGCGAACGCGAGATTGCCGGCGTCCATGGCGTTTTCAACATGAGCCCGACCGACCATTCCGGCTTTGATGGCCGCGCTCGCGTCCTGCTGCAGGTGCAGAACGGCGCCTTCAAGCTCATTTCCAAGTAAGCCATTAACGCTCAGCGCGCACAGCTTCACGCACAGCAGATGAAACACGCGAAAAGCCAATTGTTCGCCCGCCCCCCTTCCCCCCTCACGGGGGGTTACCGTTCGGCGCGCTGCGCGCGTTTATCACCTGGTACTCCGCATAAGGTAGTTCACGTCAATAGGAAATACGCATGAGCGCCATCGCCCGCACGCCGGCCGAACTGTTTGTCGAGCCGGCCGTCATCCTCGAAGACCGGGCGGACGGCAGCCGCCTGTTCCGTTCGGCCCTGGCTCTGCCGGACTACTCGCGCTGTTCCGGCGAGTGGCTGGAACGCTGGGCGGCCGAAACTCCGGACGCCATCCTGATCGCCGAACGGGGCGCGGATGGCGAATGGGTCAAGGTCAGTTACGGGGAAGCTCTTGCGCGCGTCTATCGCATCGCCACCTGGCTGCTCGGGCAGAAGCTCTCGCCCGAGCGGCCGGTGCTGGTGCTCTCCGACAACAGCATCGAACATGCGCTGCTGATGCTGGCCTGCCTGCATGTCGGCGTGCCGGTCAGCCCGGTGTCGCCGGGCAATTCGCTGCTTTCCAAGGATTTCGCCAAGCTCAGGGCCAATGTCGAACTGCTGCGCCCGGGCGTGATATTCGCCGACACCATCGAGCGCTTCATGCCGGCGCTGAAGGCGGTGGCCGACCTGCACGATGCGGTCGTTATCGCCGGCAGCCGCAGTCAAGCGCAACCGGGAACCGTTCCCTTCGCCGAGATCGCACGAGTCGGCGCCGACGACACGGCGGTGAAAGCCGCTTTCGATTCGCTGACGCCCGACACCATCGCCAAGTTCCTGTTCACCTCGGGCTCCGTCGGCGCACCGAAGGCGGTCATCACAACGCAGCGCATGATGTGCTCCAACGTCGAGATGAAGTCCGTGATCTGGCCCTTCCTCAACAGGCAGAAGCCGGTGATCGTCGATTGGCTGCCGTGGAGCCACGTCTTTGGCGGCAGCCACAATTTCAACAAGGTAGTGCGCTTCGGCGGCAGCCTTTACATCGACGACGGCAAGCCGGTGCCGGCCCTGCTGCCGAAGACGGTGAAGAACCTCACCGATGTCGCGCCGACCATTTATTTCAGCGTGCCGCTGGCCTACGGCATGCTGGCGGCAAAGCTGCGCGACGACGCGGCGCTGCGCAAGAGTTTCTTCTCGCGCCTGCAGATCATTTTCTATGCCGGCGCGGCGTTGCCGCAATCGACCTGGGACGAGCTGGAACGGCTCGCGGTGATGGAGCTCGGCCATCCCGTCGTCATGCTGTCCTCCTGGGGCTCGACCGAGACGGCGCCGGCCTGCACCGATTGCCACTTCCAGGCCGTGCGCTCCGGCGTGATCGGCGTGCCGATTCCCGGCACCACGCTGAAACTGGTGCCGGTGGCGGACAAGCTCGAAGTGCGGGTCAAGGGACCCAACCTGTTCCCCGGCTACTGGAAGCAGCCCGCGCTGACCAAGGCCGCGTTCGATGACGAAGGCTTCTACATGATCGGCGACGCCGTCGAATTCGTCGACCCCGCGAAGCCCGAACTGGGCCTGCTGTTCGACGGCCGCGTCGCCGAGGACTTCAAGCTGCTGTCGGGCACCTGGGTGCATGTCGGGTCCTTGCGCGTGGCCGGCATCAGCGCGCTCTCCCCGGTGGCGCAGGACATCGTCGTTGCCGGCCACGACAAGGACGACATCGGCTTTCTGGTCTTTCCCAACATCGCCGAATGCCGGCGCATCGCGGGCCTCGGCGAGGATGCGCCGGTCGACGTCGTGATCGGCCACCCGGTGATCAAGGAGCGTGTGCGCGAAGGCCTGGTGCGCATGAAGCGCGACGGCGGCGGCTCCTCCACTTACCCGGCGCGCGTGCTGCTGATGGCCGAGCCGCCCTCGCCCGAGGCCGGCGAACTGACCGACAAGGGCTACATCAACCAGCGCGCGGTGCTCACCCGCCGCGCCGATCGCGTGCTCGAACTGTATTCCGACGTGCCGAGTGCGGACGTGATAGTCATTCAGTAATTTCAAGGAACACGCAGTGACAGACAAACTCGTAACCCACTCGCTCGACGGCCTCGTCTATACCATCACGCTGAATCGTCCGGCCAAGCGCAACGCGATCAGCGACCGCCTGCTCGAAGCCCTGGACAAGGCTTGGGAAGCCCGGCCCGAGGAAGCCCGGGTGGTGATCCTCGCCGGCGCCGGCGACCACTTTTGCGCCGGGCTGGACCTCTCGGAGCATCAGCATCGCGAGCCCTCCGGCGTCATGCTGCATTCGCAGGGCTGGCACCGCGTCTTCGGCAAGATTCAACAGACGGGCATCCCGGTGGTCGCCGTGCTGCACGGCGCCGTGATCGGCGGCGGGCTGGAGCTGGCCACCTCGACCCATGTCCGCGTCGCCGAACCTTCGGCCATGTACCAGTTGCCCGAAGGCCGCCACGGCATCTACGTCGGCGGCGGCGCCTCGGTGCGCGTCTCGCGCATCATCGGTCCGGGACGCATGGCCGAGATGATGCTGACCGGGCGCATCCTGACCGCCGAGGAAGGCCAGGCTCTGGGCCTGTCGCACTATCTGGTGGGCAAGGGCGAGGGCATGGCCAAGGCGCAGGAGTTGGCGCGGCGCATTGCAGAGAACGCGCCGCTGGCCAACTACGCCATGGTCACCACCATCCAGCGCATCAGCAACATGTCGTCCGACGACGGCCTCTACGTCGAGTCGCTGATGGCAGCCGTCGCCCAGACCAGCCCCGAGGTGGTCGCGCGCATCGGCCAGTTCCTCAACCGGAAGGGCAAGGGACCGCAACAGTGAATCTGGACCAACTCGTCGCGATCGACACCCACACCCACGCCGAAGTTTCCTGCTGCCAGCCGAAAGACCCCTACTTCGAACCCTACGAACGCGCGGCCGACAAGTATTTCAAGAACGCGCACCGCCCGACGATAGACGAGACGATCGCCTATTACCGCGAGCGCAAGATCGGCTTGGTGATGTTCAGCGTCGATTCCGAATCGCATATCGGCAACCGGCGCATTCCGAACGAGGAAGTGGCCGAGGCCGCGCAGCAGAACGCCGACATGATGATCGCATTCGCCAGCATCGACCCGCACAAGGGCCGCATGGGCGCGCGCGAGGCGCGCAAGCTGATCGAGGACTACGGCGTCAGGGGCTTCAAGTTCCATCCCACGGTGCAGGGTTTCCACCCGCAGGACCGCATGGCATGGCCGCTCTATGAAGTGATCGCCGAGTACCAGCTGCCGGCAATCTTCCACAGCGGCCATTCCGGCATCGGCAGCGGCATGCGCGGCGGCGGCGGACTGCGTCTGGAAACTTCGAACCCGATGTTGCTCGACGGCGTCGCGGTGGATTTCCCCGACATGCAGATCGTCATCGCGCATCCTTCATGGCCCTGGCAGGACGAGGCGCTGTCGGTCTGCCTGCACAAGCCCAATGTGTGGATCGATCTGTCCGGCTGGTCGCCGAAGTATTTCCCGCCGCAGCTGGTGCAGTACGCCAACACCTTGCTCCGCGACCGCATCCTGTTCGGCACCGACTTTCCGCTGATCGCGCCCGACCGCTGGCTCGAGGATTTCGAGCAGGCCGGATTCAAGGATTCGGTGAAGCCGCTGATCCTCAAGCAGAACGCCATCCGCCTGCTCAAACTGGACCAGCCCTCATGAAATTCGACAACTCAGTTTTCATCGTCACCGGCGGTGCCTCGGGCCTCGGCGAAGCCACCGTGCGCCGCTTCCACGCGGCCGGCGCCAGGGTCGTGATCGCGGACCTCAACAGCGAGCGCGGCGAAAAGCTTGCCGCCGAACTCGGCGCGCGCGCAGTGTTCCAGCGCACCGATGTCTCGTCGGAGAGCGACGCGCAGGCCTGCGTCGCCAAGGCCGTCGCCAGCTTCGGCGGCCTGCAGGGCCTGGTCAATTGCGCCGGCATCGGCATCGCCGAAAAGGTGCTGAACAAGGACGGCCCGCAGAAGCTGGCCAACTTCGCGCGCGTCATCAACATCAACCTGGTCGGCACCTTCAACATGATCCGCCTCGCCGCGGAAGCGATGTCGAAGGGCGAGCCCAATGCCGCAGGGGAGCGCGGCGTGATCGTCAATACCGCCTCGGTCGCGGCCTGGGACGGCCAAATCGGCCAGCCCGCCTACGCCGCATCGAAAGCCGGAATCGTCGGCATGACGCTGCCCATCGCGCGCGAGCTGGCGCGCTTCGGCATCCGCGTCTGCACCATCGCGCCGGGGCTGTTCTACACGCCGATGATGGAATCGCTGCCGCCCGAAATCCATGAATCGCTGGGCAAATCGGTGCCCTTCCCGCCGCGCCTCGGGCGGCCCGACGAGTTCGCCCAGCTCGCCGCGCACATCGTCGAGAACGAAATGCTCAACGGCGAATCGATCCGCCTCGACGGCGCCGTGAGGCTCGCGCCAAAGTAAATCGCCGTGGCGCCAGCGCCGACTCCTGGGTTTCGCAATGACTGAATACAACGCCCCGCTCGCAGACATGCGCTTCCTGCTCAACGAGATCGCGGGGCTCGCCGCGATCGCGCGACTGCCCGGCTGCGAGGAGGCGACGCCCGATCTGGTCGACGCCGTACTCGAGGAAGCGGGCAAGTTCGCCGCCGGCGTGCTGGCGCCGCTCAACAGCAGCGGCGACCGCGCCGGCTGCCGCCTCGACAACGGCAAAGTGGTGACGCCGCCAGGCTGGACCGAGGCCTATCGCCAGTTCGCCGACGGCGGCTGGGTCGGACTCGGGCTCTCGCCCGAATACGGCGGCCAGGGACTGCCCAAGTGCGTGGCGACTCCCGTCTGGGAAATGTGGTTCTCGGCCAATACCGCCTTCACCATGCTGCCGCAACTCAACACCGGCGAGTCCGAGGCGATCCTGCTCGCGGCCAGCGACGAGCTCAAGGCGACCTATCTGCAAAAGCTGGTCACGGGCGAATGGGGCGGCACCATGAATCTCACCGAGCCGCAGGCCGGCTCCGACCTCGCGGCGATCCGCACCCGCGCCGAGCCGCAGGCCGACGGCAGCTATCGCATCAGCGGACAGAAGATTTTCATTTCCTACGGCGACCACGAAATCACGCCCAACATCGTGCACCTGGTGCTGGCGCGCCTGCCCGATGCGCCGCCGGGCGTGAAGGGCATTTCGATGTTCCTCGTGCCCAAGTACCTGGTCAATGCCGACGGCAGCTTCGGCGCGAAGAACGACGTGCGCTGCGTCGGCCTCGAACACAAACTGGGCATCCACGGCAGCCCGACCTGCGCCATGAGCTTCGGCGACAACGGAGGCGACAGTAAGGGAGCGGCGGGCTGGATCATCGGCGAACCCAACCGCGGCCTCGAGTACATGTTCATCATGATGAACGAATCGCGCTTCGGTGTCGGCGTGCAGGGCATCGGCATCGGCGAGCGCGCCTGGCAGCAGGCGCTGGCCTTCGCCCGCGAGCGCGTGCAAGGCCGCGACGCGGTGACCGGTGTCGTCGGCCAAGCGATCATCAACCATCCCGACGTCAAGCGCATGCTGCTGACCATGCGCGCCCGCATCATGGCGGCGCGCGCGCTGGCCTACACGGCGGCCGGCTGGTTCGACATCGCGCGTCACTCCACCGACAAGGCGGCGGCGGACAAGGCCAAGCGCTACGTCGACCTGTTGATGCCGGTGGTCAAGGGCTGGAGCACCGAGCTGTGCCAGCAGGTCTGCTACGACGCGATCCAGGTGCATGGCGGCATGGGCTTCGTCGAGGAAACCGGCATCGCCCAGCACTATCGCGACGCGCGCATCATCACCATCTACGAAGGCACCACCGGCATCCAGGCCAACGACCTGGTCGGGCGCAAAGTGCTGCGCGAAAACGGCGCGACGCTGCGCGAGCTGATCGTCGAGATGCGCGGCGTCGCCGCCGAACTCGCGGCGAGCGACGGCATGCAGTCATTGGCGACGCGGCTCGACGAAGACATCGCGGCGCTCGAACGCGCGCTCGACTGGATCCTGGCCAACGGCCGCGACCGCCTGGCCGCCGTGCTGGCCGGCGCGGTGCCTTTCCTGCACCTGCTGGGAACCGTGTGCGGCAGCTGGCAACTGGCACGCGTCGCACTGGCCGCGGCCAAGCCGGCGAATCAGGACGCCTACGACCCCGACTACCTGCGCGGACTGCAAGAGCTCGCCCGTTTCCATGCCCACGCCCTCGCGGTGCAGGCCCCGGCGCTGGCTGCCGCCATAGTCGGCGCTGGCGAGACGGCGGCCGCCTTCGCCAGGGAGTCCTGCTGATCCCGCGGCAACGGCGATTGACCGCAGTCGAAGGCGCCGTGCATACTGCCGCACCGCCGCACGACTCCCGAATTCCACTCCCTGACAAGAAGAAACCCATGTCCGCCACCCGGTATTTCGAGAAGCATCAGCTGATCCGCTTTCACCATTGCGACCCCGCCGGCATCGTCTTCTATCCGGAATATCTGGTCATCATCGACGAGCTGATGGAAGACTGGTTCACCGAAGGCATGCACACCAGTTTTGCCGACCTGCACGCCAGGGAGCGCATCGGCGTCCCGGCGGCGCGCATCGAGGTGGATTTCCTCACGCCGAGCAGCATCGGCGACGTGCTCTGCCTGCGCCTCTTCGTCACCCGCATCGGCACCAAGTCCTTCACCCTGATGGTCGAGGCCAGCGTCGGCGAAACCGTGCGCCTGCGGGCCGTTCAGGTCCGCGTCGTGGCCAGCCTCGACGGCCTGCGCAGCATCCCGATCCCGGATTCGCTGAAGGCGAACCTGCAGCACTTCCTGGTCGCCGAGGTGCACCATGGCCGCGAGCCGACGGTGAGCTGAAGCTGCGCCCGTCGCGGCACAGGGAGCGACGTGAATCCGCCTCCGGTTTTCTTCGGCGCCTTCGATCGCCACAACCTCGGCGACATCCTGCTCGCACATATGGCTGCCGCGGAGATCGGTGCCGGCGACGGCACGTTTGCCGGACTGGCCGCGCGGGACCTGACAGCCTGGGGCGGTCAGCGTGTTTCCCCGCTCGACTCGTTCACGACGCCACTGACCCTGATCCACGTCGGCGGCGAACTGCTCGACTGCGATGCGACGCAGGCCGCCTACATGCTTGACGACCCGCGACCGCGCTGGCGGCGGCATGCCCCCTACGTGGTAGCCAGGCACGAAATGCCGCAGGGCTCCGAGGTCGAGTTCCGCGCGGTCGGCGGCGTCGAGCTTGCCGAACGCGACGAGGCATTCCGCGACGAAGTATTGGCCGCGTTGCGGGAAGCCCGCAGTATAAGCGTGCGCGACCTCACGACGCAGGCGCTGCTGAGCGCCGCCGGCATCGACGCCACGCTGGTGCCCGATCCGGTGACACGCATCGGCAAACTCTTCGGCGCGCGCATCCGCGCCGGGATACCCCGCAGCGATCCCTATCTCGCCGTCCAGTTTGCCGCCGAGTGCGGCGACGACGCGACGCTCGCGGCGTTCGCCCGCGGCCTCGAACGTATCGGCCTGCCCGTAGTCCTGTTCCGTGCCGGAGCCGCACCGTGGCACGATGCGCTGGAACCCTATCGCCGGCTCGCGGCACGATCGGAACTGCCGATGCAGGTATTCGAAGCCCTCGATGTGTGGGACATCTGCGCCCTGATCGCAGGCAGCAGCGGCTACATCGGCACCAGCCTGCACGGACGTCTCGTCGCCGAATCCTTCGGCGTCCCGGCGCTCAGTCTCGAACGCAAGGCGGGTGCAGCGAAGAAACTACGCGCCTACCTCGCGACATGGTTACCGGGGCAGGCGCCGCTCGCGCCGGATGCTTTCGCCGACGGCGCGTTCGTCTTCCGGGCGAAAGAACGATAAGAAGTCGGCGCTGGCGGCACGGCGATTCTTGCGGTCAGGGAAGTCGATCCCATGCTGAGCCCTATATTGCAGTGTTCGCTATCGCACCGACGGTTAACGGGCGGGCATCCAATATTCAACTGAATCGAAATCGGTCCACCTTGCAGATTGCTCGCGCCGGCAGGCGCAGCGCCAGCGATCATTGATCTGATGCGCCAGTCATTCAGGAGAATGAAAATGTACAGGAAGCTAATTGTTGCGCCGCTTGCGGCGCTTCTGCTCAGCGCATGCGTTGTGGCGCCCGCGGGCCACGGCCCTGGCATGGTCGTGGCGCCAGCATTGCCGATGATTGTGGAATTGGGCACTGAGCCCTATTACTATCAAGGCGGGTATCACTATTACTACCAAAACAACGTCTGGCGCTACTCGAATTCAAGATCTGGTCCTTGGACGGATCTCCCCAGGAATCACTACCCCAAGGAGACCAGGTTCAAAGGCCGCAATGATCGACGGGGTGACGACCAGGATCGTGATCGCCGTGATCGACGGGATGACGACCGGGATGATCGCCGCGATCGGCGATGAGTTGAATCCATCCGTTTCCCGGCGAGAGGACAAGCCTGTTTCTTTCGCCGGTCGGTTGCGGTTGCCCGATAGCTGGCAATGCAGCGGAGTGCTTAGGTGACCGTCCGCAAAGTGATTCAGGCGGCCTGGCGACGCAGGCCAAGCTGCTCCATGAAGGCGTCCACCCGTGCCTGGGTGCGCACTTCGTCGAATTCCCGCTCGTCGCCCATGTTGCCTTCGAAGGTCATGATCGGCACGCCGGCATTGGCCATGTCCTGGCGGTTCTCCATGATCCCGACCGAGAGGCCTTCGCAACCGCGATTCAAATGCATCATGCAGCCATCGACCTTCCAGTCGCGCGCGATGTTGAGCATCATCTCGGACTTGACCTTCGGATCGAAGAACTGCTGCCACAGGGGCTTCGACAGGTTCCAGTCGGCATACAGACGCAGCGCCGTGTCGCGGTCGTTCATCTCGATGCCTTTTTCCCACGGCACGGTCCTGGCGCCCCAGCTGCCGTCGGCCTTGTATTCCCAGGTGCCTTCGAGGCCGAAGGTGTAGAGCGAGCCGATCGACACCGCACCGAAGGTTTCGAGATAACGGAAGATCTTGAGGAAAGGCCAGGGCGGCTGCGTATCCGACATCAGCCGGCAACGTTCGGTGGGCACCGCCGCGATGCCGCGGGCGACGCGATCCTTCACTTCCTCGTAGAGCTCGTCGTAGAAGTCGGCGCACCACTGCGAGGACTTGTGCAGAATGGCGAGCACGTAGAGCGAATACATGGTCTTCTCGTCGAGCGGCGCCGGTACGGCCTTTTGCAGTTCGCAGATTTGCGCCCAGCGCGAGGTGGCGCGCATTTCATTCTTGATCGCGCGGATCAGCAGTTCGTCGTCGCACTTGCGCCCGGTCGCCTTCTCGACGAACTCGATCGAGTCATGGAGTTGGGAGGTCACGTAGTCGAGGCGTTCCGGAGTGAGGTCGCGATAGGCGCCGACCGAAACGTCGACATAGAAATCGGGGATCTTCTTGGTCATCGCCACGTGCTGGTACCACTTGGCGTGCGAGCAGCAGATCTGCGTCTGGAAGATGAAGTCCGACTTTGGCCATTCGCCGCCGTAGTAGTACTCGTTGAGGTGCATGCTGCCCCAGTAGATGCGCATGTAGGAGCACATGTCGCGGGCAAAGCCCTGGGCCTCGGCCGCGTCCAGGCAGCGCTGGGTGAATTTGCGGTCGAGCGAGACGCCGGCGGAGTAGGGCTCGCCCGTGAGCGGATAGACGTCGTCGCCGAGCGAGGTCGGGATCGCGTCGAAGGACCAGCCGGCGGCCGACCAGCGGATGCCGCCGTTGTCCTTGGCGCGGGCAAAGTTCTGGTAATAGTTCTCGCGCAGTTGCTTGGCCTTGGTCCAGAGCTTCAGGGGTTCGGTCGGGTAAAGGTTCTTTGCATTCGGGTTCATGTGGGTCTCCTGTTGGCTCAGAACAGCTCTTCGTCGCTCAGCGTTTCGAGCATGGCTTCCACGCGAATGCGGAAGGGGCCGATGGGGTTGGTGATGTCGAATTCGAGGAACAGCGTCGGGATGCCGTTGATCGCAGAATTTCTGCTGCAGGAAGATCGCCGCCTTGACGTTGTAGTCCTTGGCCAGGTTCAGCACGTGATCGAAGCGCGTATGCACCGGATAGTCCTTGGTCGGGCAGGCCGGGCGGTCGCAGTAGCGGTCGGCGATGGCCTTGATCACGTCGTCCTCGGGCTTCGAGGCGTTCCAGAAGTAGCGGGTGCCGGAGCACTGGTCGTCGATGACGATGGTCGAACCGACCGACTCGACCATGGCCATGAAGGAAACGTCGTCGTTCTCCGAACCGATGGTCATGAAGCGCACGCCTTGCGGACGGTTCAGGTTGCGCGTGGGCAAGGCCGCCAGCACTTTCTTCAGTTGCTCGTTGTGCTCGCGCTTGTCCACGAACTGGGCGGTGATCGAGGCATAGAGGGCCTCGACGCCGGTGACCTGGGGATTCTCTTCCTTGCGGTAGTCGAACAACTGGCGCAGCAGGCGGCGGTTCTCGTCGATCACGGCGAGGGCTTCCCTCAGCATCTCGTCGGTCAGGGGCTTGCCGGTCAGGGCTTCGAGGAAGACGCGGAAGCGCTGGATTTCGGCGCGGTGCATTTTCCTTGCGTGCTGAGATTGCACATCGTTCGGCATCGCGACGTAAAAGTCCCATTTCACCGTCGGCACGCTGTGGCGCCAGGAGCTGAAGGTCTGCCGATACTGGATGCAGGACTGGGTCAGCGTCACGCCTTCGGCATAGTCGTAGCGGCCGAGCAGGCCCTGGGCCAGCGAGTCGCGGCAGAAGGGACAGAACATGCCGAAGATATGCGGCTCGGTGACGTTCTGCGGCTCGTGGGCGCCGAGTACGCGTACCGGCAGCATGCCGGCGGCGATCAGCAGTTCTTCCGGGGAATAGGTGCACATCGTGGCGACCACCTGGCCGCCGGTGCGTGCCTTCCAGGCCCGCGCGTAGTCGTGGCGCTTTTCGTACCACTCCTGGAACTGGCCAAACAGTCCGTCGTTCATACCCTGATCTCCTTTGGTGGGTTCCGCCACCCGCCTGACTGGAACACCCGACAAATCGCGCAATTGATTGACGTCCAATTACTGAATGAACGTTCACTCGACGCCAGTGTAAAGTGGCGCCGGAAGAAAAGCAAGCCCTGCGGGCGTGGTTTTGTGGCGAATGATCGAGCCGGATTGTGCGTCCGGCGGCCGCACCTTTCCGGGTAACGGCGGTACTTGGATGGATGACGCGGCGGAGCGCGCCCGCGGGGCGAAGCGCGCTAGAGGATCAAGCGGCGCTGCGGCGGTGGCGGTACATGTGGAAAGGCGCGTTGCGGAAGATCAGTTCTTTTTCCAATACGGCGCCCAAGGCTGTCGCCAGTGCGATCGAGCGGGTGTTCTCCGCGTCGATCAGGCTGATCGGCTGCATCTCCGGAAGGTGGCGCGGCAGCATGGCCAGGACCGCTCGCGCCGCCTCGCTGGCGTAGCCCTTGCCCCAATGCTCGCGGATGATGGCCCACTTGATTTCGGTTTCGGGCCATTCCGAGGGGAACCAGAGCCCCACCAGCCCGACCACCGACGCCGACTGCATTTCTCTCACGACGTAGGGGCCGTAGCCCTTGCGTTCCCAGTGCCGCACCAGCGAGCCGACCACACGCTGCGTTTCGCTTTCCGGCAAAGGATTCTGGAAGGTGTATCTGGCGCATTCGGCGTCCGAGTAATAGGCGTGCAGCGCGAGCCAGTCCTCGGCTTGGGGTGCGGCAAGGGTGAGCCGCAAGGACTCGATGGATTGCGGAATCAGGCGGGTCATGCGCGGTGAAACGGCGTGGCGCTAGCGCCGACTTTCGAGAAAGCGGGCGACGCGCTGTTGCGTTTCGGGCAAGGCGAGCAGCGCGGCGCTTCCCGCCAGTTCGGTTTCGAAACCGTCGGCACTGCCGTCGATGGCGACATTGATGCAGTGCTTGCATTCGGCCAGTGCCCGCGCCGGAATGGCGGCAATGCGCTGCACGATCGCGCGCGCCGCGGCTTCCAGGCCGGCGGCCGGCGCCGACCATTGGGCGAGGCCGAGCGCGACGGCGTCGGCCCCGGAGACAACTTCGGCGCCGAGGATCAGGCGCCGCGCGACGGCCTCGCCGCAGATCCGCGTCAGCCGCTGGGTGCCGCCCGCGGCAGGCAGCAGCCCGAGACCCGCTTCGGGCAGGCCGACCTTGGCGGCGTCACCTGTCACGCGCAGGTCGCAGGACAGCGCGAGCTCGAAGCCACCGCCCAATGCGGCGCCGCCGATTTCCGCCAGCGTCACCTTGGACAGGGACTCCACTCGCGCGAACAGCTGCTGCATGCACCGCGTCAGATCGATCATTTGCTCGCGGCCGGCGGCACTGTCGAGAATGCTGTGCATCAGGGCCAGATCCGCACCGGCGCAAAACGCCTTCTCCGAGCTGCGAATCCAGAGCACGCTGACCGAGCTTGCCCTTTCCACTTCGTCGAGGATCTGCCCGAAGCGCGCCACCCATTCGTCGTTGATCGCATTCACGGGGGGCCGGCACAGCGTGGCGGTCGCGACCGCGCCTTCGATATTCAGGGAAATCATCTGTTCCATCCGGTTGTGTGTGCCGTCACCTTGTGTCGGCGCGCTGTCCCTGCAATCAGGCCACCAGTCACGCCACCGCGGCGCGGGGCCGCCTTCTGCGCCTGACCGGCGATTCGGGCTGCGCCTTCGCCTTTGCGGCAGCCATCAGGGACGGGCTGCGAAAGGCCTGCGTGCGCGCGGCGACGCCCGTCAGGCCGCGGCGCCCCTTGGCCGTCAGGAAAGGCTCGATCAGCAGCTTGATGCCCTCTGTAACGTAGGCCTCCAGGCTGTAATGCTCGCTCAGGACCCAGTGCTTCAGTGCCCATGAATGCGCGAACATCACCAACTGGTAGGAATGCAGGTACTCGTTCAGCTCGCGCATGTAGCCGCCTTCGACGCAGGAGTGGATGCACTTTTCGATCAGCCGGTTGGTTCGGGTCTCGGCATCCTTGATCAGGACGCGGCGATCCGCACGCAGCGATTTGGTCGAACGATAGGCCAGGAGCGTCGCGGCGCGGAGTTCGTCGACGATGTGGCAGTAAGCCCAGGTCGCTACGCACAGCCGTTCCACGGGGTGCTCGATGCCCGCGAGCTGCGGCGGAATTTCGTTCTCGTAGGTGTCCAGCACCAGCTTCAGGCTGAGATAGAGGATGTCGTCCTTGTCGCGGAAATACTGGTAGATCAATCCCGTGCTGACGCCGGCTTCCCTGGCGATCTGCTGGATGGTCGTCGTGTAATAGCCTTCGTCGGAAAACAGCTTGACGGCGGCCCGCACGATCTGCCCGCGTCGTTCCTCGACCAGTTTTGGATCGGTAACCAGTGCCTGGACATCCGCTGCAGAACCCATCTTTGCCCCCTTTGATCAGTGCCGTTCGGCCTAGGCGCGCAGTCTGCCACGAAATTGTGGGGCTACGCCTGGAACAAGCGCGCCCGGCCGCAAGGCTTGTCCATGGGTGGTGGATGCAATCCGCCACCCATGGCACGGTATGGCTTCAGTTACCTATGAACTTGGGTGTTTCCTTGGCGACGAAGGCATGATAGGCGATCTTGAAGTCCTCGGTCTGCATGCAGATGGCCTGGGCTTCGGCCTCGGTCTCCAGCGCCTGCTCAATGGTCTGGTTCCACTCCTGGTGCAGGCACTTCTTGGTAACGGAGTGGGCAAACGCCGGGCCGTCGGCGAGAGACTGCGCCATGTTGGTGGCCGTTCGCAGCAGTTCTTCCTGGGCGACGACGCCGTTGAAATAGCCCCAAGCCTGGCCTTCCTCGGCGGTCATCATGCGCCCCGTGTAAAGCAGTTCCGAAGCACGGCCCTGGCCGATGATGCGCGGCAGGATGCTGCAGGCGCCCATGTCGCAACCGGCCAGGCCGACCTTGACGAAAAGGAAGCCGGTCTTGGCTTTCGGAGTGCCGTACCGCAGGTCGCTGGCCATGGCAATGATGGCGCCGGCGCCACAGCAGATTCCGTCAACGGCGGCGATGATGGGCTGCGGGCAATTGCGCATTTCCTTCACCAGGTTGCCCGTCATGCGCGTGAACTTCAGCAGACCGGTCATGTCCATTTTGGTCAGCGGGCCGATGATCTCGTGCACGTCGCCGCCCGAGCAGAAATTTCCGCCCGCGCCGGTGATCACGACGACGCGCACATCCTCGGCGTACTGAAACTTGTGAAAGGTGTCGCGCAGTTCGGCGTAGCTCTCGAACGTCAGGGGATTCTTGCGTTCGGGGCGGTTCAGGGTGATGGTGGCGACGTTGTTCGCGACCTCCAGCTTGAAATGTTCCGGGCGCCAGTCTGCTGCTTTGAGCTTGTACATCTGTTACTCCTTTATTCTCGGATTCAGGATTGGGATTGGGGAAAAGTTATCCGGCGAGAGTGAGGCCGCCGCTCACGCTGATGGTCTGGCCCGTCACGAAGGACGCGCGGTCGCTGGCGAAGAACAGAATCGCGTCGGCGATCTCCGAAGGCTTTGCCAGACGGCGCATCGGCGTCGCCTTGACGAAAGCTTCCTGGTGCTTTTCCGGAACGGCGCGCAACAGCGGCGTGTCGGTCGGGCCCGGGCAGACGCAATTCACGTTGATGCCGTAGCGCGCGACTTCCCGCGCCAGCGATTTGGTGAAGGCGATCGCGCCGCCCTTGGCGCCGGAATACATGGTCTCGCCGAGGCTGCCGACACGACCCGCATCGCTCGATACGGTGACCACCTTGCCCGAATTGCGCTCGATCATTCCGGGCAGGAAGGCGTGCGTCACGGCCACCGGGCCGAGCAGATTGACGTCCATCACCTTGCGCCAGAACTCGGGGGTGTTTTCCATGAAAGGCTGGATCTTGCCCCAGCCGGCGACATTGGCGACGATGTCGACTTTGAGCTTCAGCGCGTCGGCGGCGCTCTTGAACGCGGCCACCGATGCGAGGTCGGCGACGTCCAGGCGGACGAAGTCGGCGGCCTGTCCCTTGGCACGGATGGCAGCCACGACAGCGGCACCGTTGGTTTCGTCGAGATCGCCGATCAGGACATGCGCTCCGGCTTCCGCCAGCGTCTCCGCAGTTGCCTTGCCGATCCCCGATGCGCCCCCGGTGACCACTGCCGTCTTGCCATCTAATCGCATGATTTCCTCGCTTTCGTTCTCCAGAATCCGGATCGGTGGGCCGGTGCCCGATTACCGCCGAGGAGCACGCGCCCTGCCTGAATGTCAGACTGAATGATTGCTCAGTCAGTCTGACAAGTCAACCCCCATTAGTCATTTCGAATGCCTCATTAAGAACTTGACTTTCACAATGAATGAGCGTTCAATCATGTTCAGATAGAAGAAGCGGCGCTGCGTGGTTTCCTCGAACACGCCGGCAAAGCCGCAACAGCCAAGGAAGAGACAAAAGGATGAGCATTTCGATAGCGCATCAGTCCGCGCCGGCGGGCGAATTTCCGACCGCGGCGGACACATCGCATGATTGAACTCGAGCCCGGCTCGGTCGAACACGTCGGCCACCCGGAGGAGCCGCCGCACAGTCCTCTCGGCATGCGGCTGCTGGCAGTAAGCCGTGCACTGGCCTATCTGGGCGGCACGATCATGATCCTGCTGATCGCCATGTCGCTGATATCCATCGTCGGCCGCAAGCTGTTCTCGATGCCCATTCCGGGCGACCTGGAAATCATGCAAATGGGAGCCGCGGTCGCCGCCGCGATGTTCTTCCCCTGGTGCCAGATGAACGACGCCCATGTCCGCGTGGACTTCTTCACCACCGGCCTGCCGGCACGCGTCAGGGCCGCGCTCGACTGCATTGCCGCGCTGCTGCTGGGCGCGGTGATGCTGCTGCTGTCCTGGCGCACGACGGTGGCCGCGCTCGCCTCGAAGCAGTCCGGCGATTCGTCTGTCATGCTCGGCCTGCCGCAGTGGATCGCCGAGGCGCTGATCGTGCCCAGCCTGATCGTGTTCGCCCTGACGGGCCTGTATATCGCGCGCCGCCGCTTCTGGCTGGCCTGCAAGGGTCCGAGATGAGCGGCGCCACGATCGGCCTGATCATGTTCGGTATCCTGATGGCGATGCTGGTGCTGCGCGTGCCGATCGGCATCTCGATGTTCCTCGTCGGCGCCGGCGGCTACCTGACCATGATCGGCGGCGACGCGGCACCGACCCTGCTGCTCAACTCCCTGAAGAACCTGGTTTACGCGCGGCTGTCGAACTACGATCTGAGCGTCATACCGATGTTCCTGCTGATGGGGCAGTTCGCCACCCACGGCGGTTTGTCGAAAGCCCTGTTCGATTGCGTCAATTCCTTCGTCGGGCATTGGCGCGGCGGCGTCGCCATGGCCTCGGTGGGCGCCTGCGCGGGCTTCGGCGCCATCTGCGGTTCCTCGCTCGCCACCGCGGCGACCATGGGCCAGGTTGCGCTGCCGGAACTGCGCCGCTACAAGTATTCCGGCGCGCTCGCCACCGGTACGCTGGCGGCGGGCGGCACGCTGGGCATCATGATTCCGCCTTCGGTGCCGCTGGTTATCTATGCCGTCCTCACCCAGGAATCCATCGGCAAACTGTTCATGGCGGCCGTGATACCGGGACTGATCGCCATGCTCGGCTACATGATCGTCATACGCATCGTGGTGACGCTGAAGCCCGAAGCCGGCCCGGCCGGCCCTCTGGTTTCGTGGCCGGAACGGTTCCGCGCCCTGGGCAGGGTGTTTCCCGTGCTGATCGTCTTCCTGGTGGTGGTGGTCGGCCTGTATGGCGGCTGGGCCAATCCGACCGAAGCGGCCTCGATCGGCGCCGCGGCCTGCGGCATTCTCGCCGTGGTCTCCGGCGGCATGCGCCTGCAGGGCGTCAAGGACAGCATCCTCGGCGCGGCCGAGGCCACCGCCATGATTTTCCTCGTGCTGCTCGGTGCCGACATGCTGAACACCGGGCTGGCGCTGACCCAGATGCCGGCGGAACTCGCCAACTGGGTCAGGGAGAGCGGGCTCTCGCCGCTGCTGGTGATGGGCTCGATCCTGCTGATCTACATCTTCCTCGGCTGCGTCATGGATTCGCTGGCCATGATCCTGCTGACCATCCCGATTTTCTATCCGGTGGTCATGGGTCTGGACTTCTGGGGCATCAGCCAGGCCGACAAGTCGATCTGGTTCGGCATCCTCGCACTGATGGTGGTGGAGATCGGACTGGTGCATCCGCCAGTCGGCATGAACATCTACATCATCAACAGCCTGGCCAAGGACGTTCCCCTCATCGAGACTTTCAAGGGTGTGGTCCCTTTCCTGATTTCAGACCTGTTGCGCATTCTGTTGTTGCTGTTCTTTCCCGGCATTTCCCTGTACCTGGTTCACGCGCTCGGTGCCTAGCGCGAATTCGATCGATCCCGCCGCATTCATAAAACATAACGAAGATAGGAGACCACGATGCAATCATCCCGTACCCTGAAAATCGCCGTTGCCACAGCGTTCCTGGCGCTTGCCGCCTCGCAAGCGGCCGCACAGGAAACCGTCACGCTGAGAGTGCACCACTTCCTTCCGCCCAGCTCGAACGCGCACGTCAAGATGATCGAGCCGTGGTGCGCCAAGATCAACAAGGAATCGGCCGGCAAGCTCAAGTGCCAGATCTATCCCGCCATGCAGCTGGGCGGCACGCCGCCGCAGCTGTTCGACCAGGCGAAGGACGGCGTGGCCGACATCGTGTGGACCCTGCCGGGCTACCAGGCCGGACGCTTCCTCGCCACCGAAGTATTCGAGCTGCCCTTCATGGTCTCGAGCGCCGAGAAGGCCTCGAAGGCGCTGTGGATCTACGCGGAAAAGAACGGCAGGGAAGAATACAAGGGCGTCAAGCCGCTGATCTTCCACGTCATCCCCGGCACCCAGCTGCACACCACGAACAAGCAGATCAAGACGCTGGCCGATTTCAAGGGTCTCAAGCTGCGCGCGCCGAACCGCATGGCGACCAAGCTGGTGAGCGCGCTGGGCGCGACGCCGGTGCCGATGCCGGTGCCGCAGGTGGCGGAGAGTCTTTCCAAGGGCGTGATCGACGGTACCGTGCTGCCTTGGGAAGTCATCCCGGCGCTGAAGATCCAGGAAATCGTCAAGTTCCACACCGAGACGCCGGCCGGACAAGCCTTTATCGCCACCTCGGCTTTCGTCTTCGCCATGAACCCGGCCAGGTACGAGAGCCTGCCGGCCGACCTGAAAAAGGTGATCGATGCCAACAGCGGCGCCGAAACCTCGGCATGGGCCGGCAAGATCTGGGACGGAGTTACCGCTCCGGCGCGCCAGACCGCCGTGGATCGCAAGAACACCTTCTACACCGTTCCGGACGCCGAAGTGGCAGCCTGGCACAAGCCGGCGGAAGGCGTCATCGCCGACTGGGTCAAGGAAGTGGCGGCCAAGGGTCTCGACGGCCAGAAGCTGATCAATGACGCAACGGCCCTGATGAAATGATCCGATAGGCTGAGCCCCCGGGGAAGCTCCCCGGGGTTCCACGCAAGGCAATGGACGGGACGGCAATGAACTTCGACGGAATAGTGCCGCAAGGCACCATGAACGCGGCGGATGAAATCATCGGACGCCCGCTCAGGCAAGGCCTCGGCGACCACGTAGCCATTCTGTGCGCCGACCGGGCGGTGACCTATGCGGAGCTCGACGCGGCGGTCAACCGCAACGGCAACGCGCTGCTGGCTCATGGCGTCGCACGCGGCGACCGGGTGCTGTTCCTGATGGACGATTCGCCCGAGCTGATCGCCGCCTATCTCGGCACCATGCGCATCGGCGCCGTCGCCGTCGCACTCAACGTGCGGCTCGCACCGCGCGACCTGCTCTACGTGATTCAGCACAGCGCATGCGAAGCGATCTTCGTCGATGCGCACTTCATGGATCTCTACGAAAGCGCCGCGGAAACGCTCGACAACCCGCCCCTGGTCGTGGTCGTCGGCGGAGTGGCGGCGCCTCCCTGCCTCGTGTTGGCGGACATCCTTGCCAACCAGTCCGAACAGCTCGAATCCGCCCGCATGGACCCCGAGGACGTCGGCTTCTGGCTCTATTCGTCCGGCACTACGGGCAAGCCCAAGGCAGTGATGCATCCCCACCGCACCGTTCTGGTCGCCGACCGCCTCGAGCGCGAGTATCTCGGCGTAACCCCGGAAGACCGCATCTTCACCACGTCGAAGATTTTCTTCGGCTTCGCGCTCGGCCATTCGCTGATGGGCGGACTGCAGTGCGGCGCCACCGTCATACTCTCGCCGGCCTGGCCGGAACCCAAGCTGATCATCGACACGGTCGAGCGCCACCGGCCGACGGTGCTGTTCAGCACGCCGGTGATGTATCGCAACCTGATGCGCGAGGGCGCCCCGATGCGGCCCGCCTTCCGCGAAGTCCGCCACTACGTCGCGGCCGGCGAGAAGCTGCCCGAGTCGCTCTACGACGACTGGCTGGAACTGTGCGGCAAGCCGATCCTCGACGGTGTCGGCGCTTCCGAAACCGTGTTCCTGTTCGTGTTCAATCAGCCCGGAGACTCGGTCGGCGGCTCTTCCGGCAAACCGGTGACCTATGCCGAAGTGCGCCTCGTCGGCGACGACGGGCAGGACATCACCGAGCCCGGACAGCCCGGCCAGATTGCCGTGCGTACCCCGTGCCAGTTCGTCGGCTACTGGCAGCAGCCGGACCTGACGGCGAAAGCCTTGCGCGGCGGCTGGTATTTCCCCGGCGACATGTTCGAGTTCGACGCCGAGGGACGCTGGTGCCACATGGGCCGCGCCGACGACATGCTCAAGGTCTCCGGCCAGTGGGTGAGCCCGGCCGAGATCGAGGCCTGCGCGCTGACGGTGCCGGGCATCCTCGATGCCGCGGTGGTCGGCTTCCCCAACGAAGACGGCCTGACGCGGATCGCGCTGTTCGCCGTGCCGCGCGAGGCCGAGGCGGATCAGGCGGCCCTGTCGGAGGCGCTGCTGCAAACCTTCAAGTCGACGCTGTCGATCTACAAGTGCCCGCGCACCATCCGTTTCGTCGACGAACTGCCGCACACGGCGACGGGCAAGACGCAGCGCTTCCGGCTGCGCGAAATGCTCAAGCAACCCGCCTGAGCGCTTATGAATAAATCTACTGCGCGTGCCGGATCGGGGCTTGGGCGGTGCTCGCTATCCTCATGTACAAGCTCTGAGAGCACATGACCAGCATGGGTGTAGCGACAAACGGACTGCAGGGAAGACACGCCGTGATCACCGGCGGTGGCCGCGGCATCGGCGCGGCAATCGCACGCGCGCTCGCCGGGCAGGGCGCCAAGATAACGTTGATGGGCCGCACGCGGGCCACGCTGGAGGACGAGGCGATCCTCTTGCGCGCCCTGACCGAAGTGCATTGCGAAACGGTGGATGTCGCCGACCCAGCCGCGGTCGAAGCCGCCTTTGCCGGCGCCGCGATCGCGCTGGGCCCGGTCTCCATTCTGGTCAACAACGCCGGGCAGGCCGCCAGCGCTCCGTTCACGCGAACCGACTTCGCGCTGTGGAACCAGATGCTGGCCGTGAATCTGACCGGCACCTATCTCGGCATTCGCGCCGTGCTGCCGGGAATGCTCGACCTCGGCTGGGGACGCATCGTGAACATCGCCAGCACCGCATCGCTCAGGGGCTACGCCTACGTCTCCGCCTATTGCGCGGCGAAGCACGCGGTGCTGGGCCTGACGCGCTCGCTGGCCCTCGAACTGGCGAAGAAGCCGGTCACCGTCAATGCCGTCTGCCCCGGCTACACCGAAACCGACATCGTGCGCGACACCCTGGCCAACATTCAGGCCAAGACCGGGCGCAGCGCGGCCGAAGCCGAGGCCGAACTGGTTAAGCACAATCCGCAGGGCCGCCTGGTGCAGCCCGCGGAAGTCGCCAATGCGGTACTGTGGCTGTGCCAGCCCGGATCGGAAGCGGTGACCGGGCAGGCAATATCAGTCTCCGGCGGCGAAACCTAGACTCCAAGGAAAACAGATGAGCGACAAGAGCTACCTCGACTGGCCTTTCTTCGATGACCGGCACCGCCAGTTGCAGGCCGACCTCGAACGCTGGGCCGGCGACAACATCAGCGGCGATCACCACGGCGACACCGACGCGGCCTGCCGCGACTTCGTCAAGCGGCTCGGCGCTGCGGGCTGGCTGCGCTATGCCGTCGGCGGCACCGCCTGCGGCGGCAAGTACGACGTCATCGACACGCGTGCCATCTGCCTGCTGCGCGAAACCCTGGCGCGCCATTCCGGCCTCGCCGATTTCGCCTTCGCCATGCAGGGCTTGGGCTCGGGCGCGATCACGCTGCACGGCACGCCGCAGCAGAAGCAGCGTTACCTGACGAAAGTCGCCGCCGGCGAAGCGATTGCCGCGTTTGCGCTGTCGGAGCCGAACTCAGGCTCCGACGTCGCCGCGATGAGCTGTGCGGCACGGCGCGACGGCAACGATTACGTGCTCGACGGCGAGAAGACCTGGATTTCCAACGGCGGCATCGCCGACTTCTATGTGGTCTTCGCGCGCACCGGCGAAGCGCCCGGCTCCCGCGGCCTGTCGGCATTCATCGTCGATGCGACCACGCCCGGCCTCGAAATCGCCGAGCGCATCAACGTCATCGCCCCGCATCCGCTGGCGCGGCTGCGCTTCACAAACTGCCGGGTTCCCGCCGGCAACATGCTCGGCAAGCCGGCACAGGGCTTCAAGATCGCCATGCAGACGCTGGATATTTTCCGCACCTCGGTGGCGGCGGCGGCGCTGGGCTTCGCCCGGCGCGCGCTGGACGAGGCGCTGCGCCGCGCGACGACGCGGCCGATGTTCAACCAGAAGCTGGCGGATTTCCAGATCACGCAGACCAAGCTCGCGCAAATGGCGACCGGCGTCGATATCTCCGCCCTGCTCACCTACCGCGCGGCGTGGCTGCGCGACCAGGGAAAGAACGTCACCCGCGAGGCCGCCATGGCCAAGATGACCGCGACCGAAACGGCGCAGCAGGTGATCGATGCGGCGGTGCAGATCTGGGGCGGCCTCGGCGTCGTCAGCGAGCATCCGGTCGAAAAGCTGTACCGCGAAATCCGCGCCCTGCGAATTTACGAGGGCGCCACCGAAGTCCAGCAACTCATCATCGCGCGGCAGACGCTCACCGCCTACGAGCAGGAAGTTCGCACCTGAGGGCTGCTCCCGCTGACCGGCAGTGGCGACAAAAGTCGGCGCTGGCGGTACGGCGGCAAAGTGCCCTTAGGGGCCTGTCGAGGATAGGGAAAGAGACGTTCAGGAACGAAGCTGTAGAAAAAGTCTTTTCATAGACGCATCCTGCCGTGAACCAAATGGAATA
>VBWA01000037.1 GCA_006218025.1 Rhodocyclaceae bacterium
GCAGGCAGCACCGTGGAAAAGTCTCAGCCCGCCTCACACACAGAATTTCTGACACTCCCGATCACGGTGACGGACATCATCAAGACCAGTGCAACTGCCGATAAGGCGGAACATATTCGCGCCAGCTTTCCCATCATGAAACCTTTCGCATTGCGATATCACCCGATGGAGTCCGCGCCGTCGCTCAATTGGCGACGGCGCGGGAATGCGGCTTAGCGGGCGCCGGCCTTGACCAGTGCGTCGTAGAGCTGTCGCGCAGGTTGCCCCTTGGCCTCGAGCTTGCTGATCGTGGTGTCGATGATCGGCTTGACGACAGATATCATCTCGCGTTGCATGGGCTCGGAGAAAGTGACGATTTGAACACCCTTGCTGCTCAGGTGGTTGCGTCCCTCCACTTCGGCACTGTCCAGCTCCTTGCCGATGCGTTCGGCATTGGCGGGCCCCGTGGTCTGGTCGATCAATGCCCGCAGATCAGGGGGAAGCTTTTCATAGGTCGCCGGATTCATGACCCAGAAGAAGCTGGCGGCGTTGATCCCGGGTTCGTAGGAGAACTTTGCCACCGTGTGCAGCTGGAAGCTTTGGGCACCTTCGTGCGGGAACATCGCGCCGTCAACCGTACCCTTGCTCATGGCATCGACCACCTCGCCCGGAGACACTGCGACAGGCGTACCACCGAAGGCCTTGATCGATTCGGCGAACAACTCGCCGGCGTAGCGAATCCGCAGCCCCTTGAAGTCAGCCAGGGTATTCAGCTTCGCCTTCGCCATGTGAAACTTGAGCGGCGGAGTCAGGGTGATTTGCAATAGCTTGACGCCGGCGTACTCCTGGGCGAGATACTTTGGCGCAAGTTCCGTGATTGCCTTGGACGACCGCGAACTCTCGGTGACCACGAACGGCAGGTTCGAGACTTCCGTCATCGGGAAGCGCCCCGGCGATGCCCCGGACAGGCCCACACCTATGTCGGCGACGCCGGTGCGGACGAGATCGAACTGGCGCGGCGTCGGGCCCATCTGGCCTGACGGGAATACCTTGATCGTGATGCGTCCGTTCGACTTCTTGGAAAGTTCATCGCCCCACCGTACCAGTTCCTTGTGGAAGGAATGATTGGGCGGCAGGAAATGGGTCGCCTTCAACTCGAAGGTTTGGGCTTGGGCACTCGCCGGCGCGCTCCCGAGCAGCGCGATGCCGCCCAGCGTGACAAGTGCGGCTGAGAAAAAAGCGTGGAAACGTCTCATGGTTTTTTGTCCTCTTTGTGGTTTGTTGATGATTCGTTGCTGGAATTCCTTTGCGGCCTTTTTTTCAGAAACCTGCGAATTCTTTCCGTTTTCTCGGTGGTGCTGAACATCAACTGAAATGCCTTCCGCTCCTGACGCAGGCCCGCTTCGAGCGTTCCGTTCATGCTTTCCAGTACCAGCTCCTTGATCTGCCGTATCGCGAAAGTCGGCAGCCCGGCGATCTCGATGGCCAGTTTTAGTGCCTCCGGCAGTACCTGGTCATCGGCGACAACGCTGCTGACAAGGCCACTGGCAAACGCGGCTTCGGCGGTGAAGGGTTCGCCGGTCAGCAACAGCTTCATTGCCACGAACTTGCCAACGGCCCGGGTCAGGCGCTGGGTCGCTCCACCTCCCGGGATCAGCCCGACGCGGACCTCGGGCTGGCCGAATGTCGCCGACTCGCCGGCAATGATGATATCAGCATGCATGGCGAGTTCGCATCCGCCACCCAAGGCATATCCATTCACGGCAGCGATCACCGGCTTGGGGCAGTCCGCGACGGCATCCCACAGCAGGGGCATGTTGCGGCCAATGATCTCGGTGGGCGTCGCGTCAACGTACTCGTTGAGATCGGCGCCGGCACAGAACGCCTTGTCGTTGCCCGTCAGCACGATGCAGCGAACATCGTCCCGGGAGCCAAGATCCCGGAATTGCGCTGCGATTTCGCGGCGCAGAGCCAGATTCAGGGCATTGAGCACGTTCGGGCGATTGAGGCGCAGCAGCACCACGCCATCGGCGGGTTGTTCCTGCAGCACCAGTGCCGGCGAATCATCCGTGTTCATCTATCGCCCCGAAAATGTCGGCGTTCGTTTCTCGAGCATTGCCGCGACGGCTTCGGCGTGGTCCGCGGTCTGATGCGCGAGCGCCTGGTAGGTGGCGGCCATGCCCAGGATGGTGTCGAGCCGTTCGTGTTGCGATTCCTTCAGCAGTCGTTTGGTCCAGCGCAGGACGTGCGGTGGGTTGCAGGCGATGCGCAAGGCGAGGTCGAGCGCCGATTCCATAAGTTTTTCGTGCGGCACGACTTTCGAGACGAGCCCGATGTTGAAAGCCTGCTTCGCGTCCATGGCTTCGCCGGTGAAGGCCATTTCCGCGGCGCGCGCATATCCCACGATTCGCGGCAACAGCCACGAACCGCCATCGCCGGCCACGATGCCGACTCTGACGAAGCTTTCGGCAAAGGTGGCCCGGGTGGAAGCGATCCGCATGTCGCACATGCAGGCCAGATCGCAGCCCGCCCCGATTGCCGGACCATTGACAGCAGCGATCAGCGGTACGTCGAGGTTCATGAGTGCGCGTGGAATGCGCTGGATGCCCCGGCGATACTGTTCGGCGATCTCATGCGGCTCACCGCCGAACATTCCTTTCTTGTCGCGCATGTCCCGGACGTTGCCGCCGGAACTGAACGCGGGTCCCTCACCGGTCAAGACCACGGCCCGGATGTCGAGGTCCGAGTTGCAGCGCTCCGTGACCGCTTCGAACGCAGAATAGAGGTCATCGCCATTGAGGGCGTTGCGCGTCGCCGGATCGTCGAGAGTCAGCACCAGCACGTGTTCGCGCAGGTCCAGCTTGAGTTTATTGCTCACCACGTTCTCCAAAGCGCCTGATCGCGGTCGTCACAGCGTTCAAGCGCCGACCATCGCCAGCCCGCCGTTGCACAACATGAACTGGCCTGTCATGTGGCGCGACTCCTCGCTGGCGAGGAATAGCGTGGGTCCGACCATGTCCTCCGGCGTGGCAATGCGGCCGAGGGGTGTCTGGCGCAGAACTTCCTCGCGCCGGCCGTTCTTCCAGTCCTCCCGGTTCTTCAGTGCTTCGGTTTCCATGAAGGCCGCGCCCAGCGTATTTACCCGCACGCTGGGTGCCAGCGCGCGCGCATAGGATTTCGTCAAACCGATGACGCCGTATTTGGCTGCCGCGTACTGCGGAGCGCGGGGACTGCCCGCGATCACGACCTGGGAACCGATGTTGACGATCGAGCCGCCGCCGAGTTCCATCATGCGCGAACCGACCTCATGGATCATGAACATGGTGCCCTTGATGTCCACGGCCAGCATATGGTCGACGGCCTTCTCGTCCAGCTGGCGCCAGGATGTCTGCTCGAGCGCCATGTCGCCGACGTTGTTGACCAGCACGTCGACCCGCCCGAACTCGGAAAATGCCGCATCGGTGATGCGCCGGACATCGTCCAGCCTGGAGATGTCAGCTTGGACCACCAGCGCCTTGCGGCCCAGTGCGCGCACGGCTTTCGCAACCTCTTCGGCACTGGTGGCAGAGGTGTTGTAATGGATGATCAGGTGTGCGCCCTCCTTGGCGAAGGCGTTGGCCAGCACCGCCCCGAAGCCGCGTCCGGAGCCTGTTACGAAAACCACCTTGTCTTGAAATCGTCCGTTGTTCATGTTGATCCCTGTTGTTCGTTTCAATGGGTGACGCAAACCGGCTTTGCCGGGAGCCGCAACAGCCCCGGCTAGGCGGCTGCCGACATCGTGCCGACCAGGCTTCCGAATTCCTCGTCGGTCACCAGTCGCCTTTTGCTGATTGCCAGTTTCTTGATCTCCGCAAGCAGCGCGGGGAAGCGGTCTTCCGCAACCTTCAATCCCAGTTGCTCGCACTTGATCTTGATCGACGCGAGCCCGCTCTTCTTGCCGAGAACGATCTTCCGCGGCGTATTGACCAGATCGGAGGAATAGGGCTCGATGGCCTCGGGAATGTGGAATTGAGCCGCCACCGCTCCGGTTTCCCGGACGAAGAGCGTTTCACCCACCACCGATTTCCATGGCTCCACCTGATAGCCGGCGATTTCGCGCAGCCGCCTGGATGTCTCGCGTACACGATCGAAGTGGAAACCGGTGTCGACCTGGTAGAGCAGTTCGAGTGCAAATGCGATCTCGGGGAGATTGGCATTGCCGGCGCGTTCCCCGATGCCGTCGATGGTGCCTTGAACCCAGCGGGCACCGGCGCCCACTGCGGCGATCGCATCGGCAGTTCCCAGACCGAAGTCGTTGTGCCCGTGCCAGTGGATGATGGCGTCCTGTCCCAGCCAGCTGCGCGCCTTGCCGATAAGGTAGGACACCGCTTCGGGAGTGGCGATCGCCAGCGTATCGACGATGACGAACTCTGCGGCACCGGCATCGCGTGCGGTTTTGTACACGCGTTCAAAAAAGTCGAGGTCCGCGCGGGTCGAATCCACGCCGAAGAAGGCGACATGGATACCCTGCTTGACGCCGAACTCGACCGAGTTCCTGATCCGCTCGAGGACCGATTCCCTGGACACGCCCAGTGCCTTGAGCTTCATGTTCGAGATCGGTGCCTCGATCACGCTGTGGCGCAGATCGAGGTCCGCAACGGCGGCCACATCCTCGGGCATGGCCCGCGCGAAGCCCCAGATCTCCGCCTTCAATTTGGCGGCAAGGATCAGCTTGATCGCCTCCCGGTCATCCTCCGAAACCCGCGGGAAACCGGCTTCGATCCGTCCGACGCCGAGTCGATCGACCATGCGGGCGATTTCCAGCTTCTGCTCCGGATCGAACATGACTCCGGTGGACTGTTCGCCATCGCGCAGGGTGGTGTCGTAAAAGCCCACCTCGGCCTTCGGCCGGCCTGCCATCGCCACTTCATTCAGCGTGCCGGTCCATACCTTCGTTCGGTCAATGGTCATGGCATCAGAATCCGACGAATTCCGGGGCATCGACGCCGTACGCCTCTTTCCAGGAGATCACCCGGTTGCGCAGCACGCCGATCTTTTCGATCTCGGCTTCGATCAGGTCGCCGGGCTTGAGGAACCAGGCTTCCGGATCGGCGCTGAATGCGGCGACGCCGGATACCGTACCCGTCGAAATGATGTCGCCGGCGGAGTATCCGGCAGGCGAAAACTTCGAGATGATCTGCGGAATGGTCACCGACATGTGGCTGGTGTTGGAGATCTGGCGCTTCTCGCCGTTGACCCGCAGTTCGAGGTCGAGGTCGTAGGGATCGGGGATTTCATCCGCCGTGACGATCCATGGTCCGACCGGGCAGAAGGTGTCGATCGACTTGCTGAAGCAGAAGTTGGCCGACTGCATTTCGCGTCGCTGAATGTCGCGCGCCGTGATGTCGTTGAAAATGACGTAGCCGCCGATGTAGTCCTTGGCTTCGGCGATGCTGATGTGCTTGCCCGGCTTCGCGATGACGATCGACAGTTCGAGTTCGTAGTCGAGCTGTTTGGTCAAGTGCTCGGGATAGATCACAGGTGCGTCCGGGCCGATGATCGCATCGACATTCTGGAAGAACACGATCCACGGCTTGATCGCCGCCACCCAGTTTGCGCGGTCGCCTTCCTGCGCGTGCTCGGCGTAGTTGCCGGCGGTATGGAAGAATTTCTTCGGAATGATGGGGGCCTTGAGCTGAACGCTGGCGAGCGGATAGCGCCGGGTCGTCTTGAGCTTTTCGGCGTACTCCTGGACGGGTGTTCCGAGCGCGAACAGGGAACGCATGTCGGGAGTGTCGATAACCACGACATCATCCCCATCCAGCGCCCCGACCAATTGCTTGCCTTCTGCAACGAATGTGACCAGCTTCATTGTTGAATCCACTCCTCTTTGTTTAAGGTCGAGAAGTGCAGGGTTGGCCTCGTATCGGGCGACATCTGCCGCCCGCCGCGCCCCTGCAATTGCTCACCTTTGAATTCGAAAAGCACGCCGCGTAATCCGACCTGCAACATTCCGTCCCTTTAGCCATCAGACCAGGCGCGAGGTGGCGGGTAGTTGGCGAATGATCGTCAGGAGCCCTTGCGGTGTCCAATACTGCTTTTGGGGATCACTATCGCGCCTGCTTATGTAAGGTCCCCGGAGGAGGGAACGAAGGAGGCATGCGAGCGCCCTGCAAGCGATTCAGCGATTCGGCAGTTGCGGCCAGGTGAAAGTCGGCGCTGGCGATACGGCGAACTCGTGTCCGAGTCCGTTGCTCGCTGCTTTATGCGCCCTTGCCGTGCCTGGCGAGCAGGCGTGTGCTGGCGAAAAGCATGACCGCCACCGTGGCGCTGATCGATGCCAGCGGCAACAGGGTACCGTCGTGGCTGCTCCCGACCCAGATCCCGGCCCCCAGGGCAACCAGCATCATGACGCAGCCGAACAGTCCGGCCGCCGCGCCTGCCTGTTCAGGAAACGGGGCCAGGGATCCGGCCTGGGTGCAGGGAATGTTGATGCCGTGGGCGGTCATCACGACAAAAAGCGCGATCACCACCAGAAGCCAATGCTGCACACCGGCCATGGCGAAGAGGAGGAAGCCCAGACCCCCCATCAGCCCTATCGCAGTGCCCAGCCTCAGGACTCTCTGGATCCCGATCGTGCCCAGCAGGCGGCGACACAACAGAGCGCCGGTCAGATAGCCGCAAACCCCGAACGCGAAGAGATAGCCGTAGTACTCGGTTGCAACCCCAAGGACACGGATAAGCACGAAGGGAGTGCCGGATATGAAAACAAAGATCGAGGCGTAGGAGAGCGCGCCGGGCAGGGCGTAGGCCCAGAATGCGGGGGTCCTGATGACGGCGCTGTAGGTGCCGGCGAGGACGCCAAGACGCATTGCCTCCGGGTTGGGCCGGCTGTTCGATTCGCGCAGCCGGAGCAAGGTGGCGATCCACATGGTCAAGCCTGCCAGTGCAAGGGCGACAAATGCGGCACGCCAGCCGAAGGCCACCTGCAGGTAGCTGCCGAGTACCGGTCCGCTGATCGCCGCCAATGAGAGCAGCGAACTGGCCTTGGCCAGCACGCGCGCTCCATCGGCAGCCGAATGGGCGTCGCGGATGATGGCCCGGGCCACCACGACTCCCGTACAGCAACCGATCGCCTGCGCGAAGCGTGCCGCGACCAGCCAGGCGAGACCGGGTGCCAATGCGCAGGCGATGCTGGAGAGCAGATACAGGGTCAGGCCGCCGATCAGCACCGGACGCCTGCCGTAGCGGTCGGACAACGGGCCGCTGACGAGTTGCGCCGAGCCGAATCCGATTACGAACAGGGAAAGCGTGTTCTGAACCGCTGCCGGGGTGACGCCGAAGTCGGTCGCCATGCTCGGCAGCGAAGCCAGGTAGAGGTCGGTCGACAGGGGCTGCAGCATCAGGCAGCCGGTCACCAGCCAGATCAGTGTAACGGGGGTCATCTGCAGATGCGCGGGAGGCGCTGCCTAGCCGCGCTTGTCGCGCATCACGCGTGCCTTTTCGCGAACCCAGTCGCGATCCTTCTCGGCATCGCGCTTGTCGTGCTGCTTCTTGCCTTTGGCGAGGCCGACCGACAGTTTGACGCGTCCCTTGCTGTAATGCAGATCGAGCGGCACCAGCGTGTAGCCGGCGCGCTCCACCTTGCCGATCAGCTTGCTGATTTCGTCCGCGTGCAGCAGCAACTTGCGCGTACGCACCGGGTCGGGATGAACGTGGGTCGAAGCCGAAAGCAGGGGCGTGATGTGGGCGCCGATGAGGAACACCTCGCCGCGCTTGAGCACCACGTAGGCTTCCTTGATCTGCGCGCGCCCGGCCCGGATCGCCTTCACTTCCCAGCCTTCGAGGACCAGACCGGCCTCGTAGCGCTCTTCAATGAAGTAATCGTGGAATGCCTTCTTGTTGTCGGCGATGCTCATGGTGCGGCGCGATAAAATGCGGCATTCTACTGCACCCTGTCGACACACCCTTTGCGGCACTCACTGAATGGCTCTGGTCGAAAAATCCGTATTGATCGAACGCACGCCGGCGCAGATGTTCGCCTTGGTGGATCGTGTCGAGGACTATCCCGCTTTTCTGCCGTGGTGCGGCGGCACGGAATTGCACGAGCGCACGGCGACGCGCACCGCGGCGACGCTGCATATCAACTACCATGGCCTCAAGTCGCATTTCTCGACCGAAAACATCAAGGAAGAACCGCGCCTGATGGATATCCGGCTGACCGATGGCCCATTTGCGCAAATGGACGGCCATTGGCGCTTCACGCCGCTGGGCGAGACAGCCTGCAAGGTAGAATTCCGCCTTCACTATGAATTTTCCAGCCAGTTGCTGGAAAAGGTGCTTGGCCCCGTGTTCAATCACATCGCCAACACCTTCGTCGAATCCTTTGTCAAAAGGGCACAGAAAATCTATGGCTGAAACCATCGATGTCGAGGTTGTCTATGCCACGCCGGAACGCCAGGAAGTGATCGGCCTCAGCTTGCCGGAGGGCAGCACGGCAGGGCAGGCGATCGAAGCCTCGGGCCTGCTGGCCAAGCATTCCGAAATCGACCTGGCCAAAAACAAGCTCGGCATCTACGCCAAGCTGGCCAAGGCAGACACCGCCTTGCGCGACCGCGACCGGGTGGAAATCTACCGGCCGCTGATCGCCGACCCCAAGGAAGTGCGCAAACAGCGCGCTGCCGAGGGGAAAGCGATGAAAAAGGGCAGCGGCGAAGGCGAGTAACCGCACTCGAAATCCGCGCTCCGGCAGGAATTCCTTCGACGTCAGGCGGGACGATGATTTGTCTCGCGTATAATGCGTTTTTGGCACGAAGGAATTTCATTATGCGACTCCTCCAGAAGGCGCTGACGTTTGACGACGTCCTCCTGGTTCCCGCCCACTCGGCGATCCTGCCCCGCGACGTCAGCCTCGCAACCCGTCTCACCCGCAAGATTCAGCTCAACCTGCCGCTTATCTCCGCCGCCATGGATACGGTGACGGAAGCACGTCTGGCGATCGCCCTGGCGCAGGAAGGCGGCATCGGCATCGTGCACAAGAACCTGAACCCCCAAGCCCAGGCGGCCGAGGTGGCCAAGGTCAAGCGTTTCGAGTCCGGTGTGCTGAAAGACCCGATCACCGTTCCACCGACCATGACCGTACGCGAAGTGCTGGCACTGACGCGGGCTTATCGGATTTCAGGCCTGCCGGTGGTGGATAACGGCGTCGTGGTCGGCATCGTCACCAATCGCGACACGCGTTTCGAGACCAACCTCGATCAGGCGGTGCGCGCCATCATGACCCCGCGCGAGCGGTTGATCACCGTCATGGAAGGAAGCTCCCCCGAGGAGGCCAAGATCCTGATGCACAAGCATCGACTGGAGCGCGTACTGGTGGTCAATGCCGACTTCCAGTTGCGTGGCCTGGTGACCGTCAAGGATATTCTCAAGTCCAGCGAACATCCCTTTGCCTGCAAGGACGAGCAGGGCCATTTGCGCGTCGGCGCCGCCATCGGCGTCGGTGAAGGAACCGAGGAACGCGCAGAACTGCTGGCCGAAGCCGGCGTCGACGTGCTCGTGGTGGATACCGCCCACGGTCATTCGGAAGGCGTGCTGAAGCGCGTGCAGTGGGTCAAAAAGAATTTCCCGCAGGTGGAAGTGATCGGCGGCAACATCGCAACGGCGACTGCCGCGAAGGCGCTGGTCGATCATGGTGCCGATGGCGTCAAGGTGGGCATCGGCCCCGGTTCGATCTGCACCACGCGCATCGTCGCCGGCGTCGGCGTGCCGCAGATCACTGCGGTGGACATGGTCGCCAATGCGCTGGCCGCCAGCGGCGTGCCGCTGATCGCCGACGGCGGCATTCGTTTCTCGGGCGACATTTCGAAGGCCATCGCCGCCGGCGCCAACGCCGTGATGCTGGGCGGTCTGTTCGCCGGCACCGAGGAAGCCCCCGGTGAAACCGTGCTGTATCAGGGGCGCTCCTACAAGGCCTATCGCGGCATGGGCAGCCTCGGCGCGATGAAGGATGGCGCAGCGGATCGCTACTTCCAGGATTCCGACGCCAATGTCGAAAAGCTCGTGCCGGAAGGCATCGAAGGCCGCGTGCCCTACAAGGGTCCGGTCATCGCCGTGATCCACCAGTTGATGGGCGGCCTGCGCTCCTCCATGGGTTACGTCGGCTGCGCCACGATCGACGAGATGCGCGCCAAGGCGGAGTTTGTCGAAATCACGTCGGCCGGCATTCGTGAATCGCACGTGCACGATGTGCAGATCACCAAGGAAGCGCCGAACTACCATATCGACTGATCCTGCTGGCTTGATCAAGGGCGGCACGGCGGTTCAGACAGGTTTCTGAGCCGCCTTTTGTATTTTTTGTCCCCATTTCTTTCGAGATATTCACCATGGCCCACCAGAAAATCCTCATCCTCGACTTCGGTTCCCAAGTCGCGCAACTGATCGCCCGCCGTGTGCGCGAACAGCAGGTGTATTGCGAACTGCATCCCTTCGACGTCAGCGAGGATTTCATCCGCGAATTCAATCCGCAGGGGATCATTCTTTCCGGGGGGCCGAACTCGGTCTACGAAGCCGAAGAATGGAAGGCGCCCGACATCGTTTTCAAACTCGGCGTACCAGTGCTCGGCATCTGCTACGGCATGCAGACCATGGCCGCGCAACTCGGCGGCAAGGTCGAAAGCAGCCACAAGCGCGAATTCGGCTATGCCGAGATGCGCGCGCAGGGCCATTCGAATCTGCTCGACGGCATCCAGGATCGCACCAACGAACAAGGGCACGGCCTGCTCGAAGTCTGGATGAGCCACGGCGACAAGGTGACGCAACTGCCGCCGGGCTTCAAGATCATCGGCAGCAATGAATCCACCCCGATCGCCGCCATGGCCGACGAGGCGCGCGGCTTCTATGCCGTGCAGTTCCATCCCGAAGTCACGCATACGCTGAAAGGGCGCGAGATCTATGCCCGTTTCGTGCGCGAAATCTGCGGCTGCCGCGGCGACTGGAACATGCCCAACTATGTCGAGGAAGCGATCGCCAAGGTGCGCGAGCAGGTGGGCGCCGAGGAAGTCATCCTCGGCCTTTCCGGCGGCGTCGATTCCTCGGTTGTCGCAGCCCTGCTGCACCGAGCCATCGGCGACCAGCTGACCTGTGTTTTTGTCGACAACGGACTGCTGCGACTCAACGAAGGCGTGCAAGTGATGGATACCTTTGCCCGCAACCTGGGCGTCAAGGTGATCCATGTCGATGCCGCGAACCAGTTCATGGGGCACCTGAAGGGCATCAGCGATCCGGAACAGAAGCGCAAGATCATCGGCCGCGAGTTTGTGGAGGTATTCCAGACCGAAGCGCAGAAACTTCCCAATGCCAGATGGCTTGCGCAGGGCACCATCTATCCCGATGTGATCGAATCGGCCGGGGGCAAGACCAAAAAGGCGCACGCCATCAAGAGCCACCACAACGTTGGCGGGCTGCCTGAAACCCTGAACCTCAAGCTGCTGGAACCCTTGCGCGAACTGTTCAAGGACGAAGTGCGCGAGTTCGGCGTGGCGCTGGGTCTGCCGCACGAGATGGTGTATCGCCACCCATTCCCCGGCCCCGGCCTCGGCGTGCGGATTCTCGGCGAAGTGAAAGCCGAATTTGCCGAACTTCTGCGTCGCGCCGACGCGATATTCATCGACGAACTGCGAGCGGCCGACTGGTACGACAAGACCAGTCAGGCTTTCGCCGTTTTCCTCCCGGTGAAGAGCGTCGGCGTCATGGGCGACGGTCGCACCTACGACTATGTTGTGGCCCTGCGTGCCGTGCAGACCTCGGACTTCATGACCGCCAAGTGGGCTGAACTTCCCCACGAACTGCTGGGCCGAGTTTCCAACCGCATCATCAACGAAGTACGCGGCATCAACCGCGTGGTCTATGACATCTCGGGCAAGCCGCCTGCGACTATTGAGTGGGAGTGATCCCGCCGGACCATTGACAGGGTGCTGATGCCGGGAACGAAAAGGGTCTAGGCAACGACCACCGAGTCCGTGTTGGGAATGGGCGCAGCCCGTTTTGCCGCTTCAGCCGCCTGCACTTCTTCGACTTTCTTCAGAAACTCGTTGACGGCCGGGAAGTTGTTCTGCAGCGCCAGATCGGAAGCCTTGCCGGATGGTCCGACGAGGAAGGGCGACGCGCCGCGTTTGATGAGCATCTGGACCATCTTGAACTCGCCACGCTGAGCGGCGCACATCAGCGGCGACATGCCTTGCTCATCGGTGATATCGAGATCGAAATCCATGGTCAGCAGCGTCTTGACGTAAGGAAGATTGCTGCGCTGGATGGCGTTTAGCAGGACCTGCGTCGCTTCGGGATTCTGCTTTCGCTTCTTTGGTTCCAGCCCTGTGGGCACCACTTTGGTTCTGTAGTTGAGCAGAGACAGCGCGACCATGGCGATCAGTGTTGCCAGTAAAGGCGTCTTGCTTACGTGCAGCGAATCGGCCCACTGCTCCGGCAAATTGGCGCCTACGGCAAGCAAGGCATACAGCAGAAAGAAGAAGAACCGCACATAAAGAAACAGGGCCAGCACCACCATCATGCCCAACAAGGCCATCAACAGGCCGATTTCCACGCCTATCCTGTCGATCACGTGACCAGGAAGGTTGGCTACCAGCGCCATGGCGCCGACCAGTCCGAGCAAGGTCCATTCCCTGATCTGTTTTTGTCTGACGATATCCATATCGATCTGAAATCAGAAATACCTGGTGCAGAAGAGTGGAATTCAAGTCATGAGTCGGCGACAATATACAAATTTCGCCAACATCGATGGCGGACTCTACTTCCGGTCTCGCTCACGGTAATTCGATGAACTCTATGCAATTTAGCGCATATTTTGTCCCGATGGAATTCCCGCGGATAAAAAAGCGCAGTTCTCGATCCAGCGATTTTGTGGAATTTACCCATAAGAAGCGATAAAGTTATCTTTTTTGTGCACAGCGGCAATCCGATGGCACGACAACAAGGAGAAGCAGTGATGAAACGGCAATGGGTGTTTGCTTTCGAGGAAGGCGACGGCAAGAACAAGATGCTGCTCGGCGGCAAAGGTGCAAATTTGTGCGAAATGACGCAGATCGGACTCAATGTTCCACCTGGCTTCGTGATTACCACGGATGCCTGCCTCGCGTTCCTCGAGAAAGATCGCCTGCCTGATGGCGCGATGGAAGAGACCTTGGCGCACATGAAAGCCCTGGAAGAGAAGACGGGCAAAACCTTTGGCGGCGCCGATAACCCGCTGCTGGTCTCCGTACGTTCGGGTTCTTCCATGTCGATGCCGGGCATGATGGACACTGTTCTCAACCTCGGCCTCAATCCGACCACGCTCAAGGGCCTGATCGCCCTGACGGGCAACCCGCGCTTCGGCTACGACGCATGGCGTCGCTTCATCCAGCTTTTTGGCAAGATCGCCCTCGGCATCGGCGACGAGCATTTCGATGCGGCGATGGCGGTGATCAAGACCCGCTACGGCGCCACTCAGGACATCGATCTGAAGCCCGACCATCTGGCCGAACTGGCGAACGAGTTCCTTGCGATCGTCAAGCGACATACCGGCAAGCCCTTCCCCGAAGACCCCTACCAGCAACTGGAAATCGCCATCGGTGCGGTATTCCGGTCCTGGAATGGCAAACGCGCGATCGACTATCGCAAGCAGTTCAAGATCACCAAGGAGATGGCCAACGGTACCGCGGTCAACGTGGTGACCATGGTGTTCGGCAACATGGGCACCGACTCCGGCACCGGTGTCGGCTTCACGCGCAACCCGGGTACCGGCGAAAACATCATCTACGGTGAATACCTGGTCAATGCACAGGGCGAGGATGTGGTGGCCGGCATTCGCACACCCAAGGCGATTGCCGAGATGGAGCAGGAAATGCCGGAAATCTACCGGCAGCTGCAGGAACTGCACGCACGCCTGGAAGGACACTATGCGGAAGTGCAGGACTTCGAATTCACGATCGAGAAGGGTCGCCTCTATTGCCTGCAAACACGCAACGGCAAGATGAATGCACGCGCGATGCTGCGCACCTCGGTCGAGATGCACCGTGAAGGTCTGATCACGCGCGAGAAGGCCCTGACCCGGATTGATCCGACGCTGCTGGAGCAAATGCTGGCGCCCCAACTTGTGGGCGATTTCAAGGGCAAGCCGCTGGCGACCGGTCTGCCGGCATCCCCCGGGGCTGCCTCGGGCAAGATCGTGTTCGATGCCGACTCGGCGGAAGAGCGCGGCAAGGCTGGCGAACGCATCATTCTGGTGCGCGAAGAAACCAAGCCGGAAGACATCCACGGCTTCTTCCAGGCGCAAGGCATCCTGACCAGCCGGGGCGGCAAGACCTCGCACGCAGCCGTAGTTGCCCGCGGTATGGGCAAACCCTGCGTCTCGGGTTGCGAGGCCATCGTCATCAATGACACGGCGCGTCGCGCCACGATCGGCGAGACCACCTTGCACGAAGGCGATGTCATCACCATCGATGGTAGCAACGGCAACGTCTACGCCGGTGAAGTCCCGACGGTCGAAGCGGAATTTTCCGAGGACATGGAAACCCTGCTGGGCTGGGCCGACGAGGTCGCGCGACTCAAGGTGATGGCCAATGCCGATACGCCGGACGACGCAGCGCGCGCACGGCGCTACGGCGCCATGGGTATCGGCTTGTGCCGCACCGAGCGCATGTTCAACAGCTCCGATCGCCTGCCCATCGTGCAAGAGATGATCCTCGCCGAAACCCTTGAGGAGCGCCAGACGGCACTGGATCGGCTGCTGCCGATCCAGCGCGCCGACTTCAAGGGTATCTTCAAGGCGATGAAGGGGCTGCCGGTGACGGTGCGCCTGCTCGATCCGCCGATGCACGAGTTCCTGCCGACAACGGCGCAACTGGAACTGGAAATCGCCCACTTGCATCACATGCGCGATTCGATCAAGGCAATGGAAGAACTGCCGGAGACGCTCAAACTCCTCAGCCCGCGCCTGTATCAGCAGTACTCGGACGGCCTGGGCAGGTTGTCGCTGGGCATGAAAGAGTTCAAGGATGGGCACCTTGAAGAGGACGCGATCCACAAGAAGGAAAAGATCCTCAAGAAGGTCCGCGCGCTGTCCGAGGTCAACCCGATGCTCGGCCACCGCGGCGTGCGTTTGGGTATCACCTATCCCGAGATCTACATGATGCAGATCCAGGCGATTCTGGAAGCTGCCGCACTCTGTGCCAAGGAGGGGACCGAGGTCCATCCGGAAATCATGGTGCCGCAAGTGGCAACGGTCGAGGAACTGTGCCGCATTCACAGCTACGTGAAACGCCTGCACAAGGTTGTCGAACTGACCCACGGCATCAAGGTGAACATCAAATTCGGCAGCATGCTGGAAGTGGTGCGCGCCTGCCTGCGCGCCGGACGCATGGCCGAAGACGCCGAATTCTTCTCTTTCGGCACCAACGACTTGACGCAAGCCACCTTCTCCTTCAGCCGTGAAGATGCCGAGAACAAGTTTCTGCCCGCCTATATCGAGACTGGAATCCTGCAGGACAACCCGTTCGAGGTGCTGGATCAGAAAGGTGTCGGCGAGTTGATGAAACTGGCGGTGACCGAAGGACGCAAGACGCGACCGGACCTAAAGGTCGGCATTTGCGGCGAACATGGCGGCCACCCGGCGTCGATCCAGTTTTGCCACGGCATCGGGCTCACCTACGTCTCGTGTTCGGGGCCGCGCGTGCCGATCGCGCGACTGGCTGCCGCGCAGGCACAACTGCTGGAAGCGGGCGGCGCGGTCACCAAGAACGCCTGAAGCCGGTTTCGCCACGGCACGCGCAGTGGACGGCAGTGGCAATGCCATAATCAGCCCCATGGACGATAGCGAATTTATGGGGCTGGCGCTGGATCTGGCACGCGAGGCAGGTGCCGCCGGCGAGGTACCGGTGGGCGCGCTGATCGTCTGGGGCGGGGAAGTGGTCGGTCGCGGCTTCAACCAGCCGGTTGGCCGCCACGATCCCACGGCCCATGCCGAAATCATGGCCCTGCGCGATGCCGCGACACGTCTGGGCAACTACCGGCTACCGGGCTGCAGCCTGTACGTCACGCTGGAGCCCTGCGCCATGTGTGCCGGCGCGATCATGCATGCACGCATCGACCGCATCGTGTTCGGCGCACGCGACCCGAAGACCGGCGCCGCCGGCAGCGTCATCGACCTGTTCGCGGAATCCCGCCTCAATCACCACGCCACCATCGTCGGTGGCGTGCTGGCCGAGGAATGCGGTAGCCTGCTTTCGGGTTTTTTCAGCGCGCGTCGCGGGCGCACGCTGGTGGCCTGATTTTCAACGTGATGCATATCCGCATCAGCCTGCCGCAGCAATCGCTGGAACTGCATGACGAGCGCGGGACATTGCTGCGCCGCTATCCGGTATCCACCGCGAGGAACGGCGCCGGCGAGCAGAACGGCAGCTATGGCACACCGCGCGGCCGGCATATCGTAAGGGCCAAAGTCGGCGCTGGCGAGACGGCGAATTCGGTCTTCGCGGGGCGGCGCCCCACAGGCGAAATCTGGACGTCGCAACTTGCGGAACAATTCCCCGAGCGCGACTGGATACTCACGCGCATCCTCTGGTTGTCGGGCAGGGAGCCGGGACGCAACCGCCTCGGCGAAGTCGACACCATGCGCCGCTACATCTATCTGCACGGATGCCCGGATTCGGCGCCAATGGGAACACCGGACTCACATGGCTGCGTGCGCATGCGCAACAGCGACATCATCGAGTTGTTCGATCTGGTTCCCGCCTATACGCCGGTCGACATCGTCGAGTTCGGCGTCGAGGCCGGTTCATGGAACGAACTCATGGCGCAGGCGCGCCAGGTGCGCGATGCCGTGTTCGTCGACGAGCAGAAGGTCCCGCAGGACATCGAGTGGGACGAGCATGATGCCCTGAGCCGGCACGTCATCGCGCGCGACAGCGACGGCGGCGCAATCGGTACCGGGCGTCTCCTGCCGGATGGTCACATCGGCCGCATGGCGGTGCTGGCGGACTGGCGCGGCAAAGGCGTCGGCCGTGCGTTGCTGGAACGGTTGCTGGAAGAAGCCCGCCTGCAGGGGCACGATCATCTGGCGCTGCACGCGCAGACGCAGGCCAGCGGTTTCTACCGGCGCTTCGGCTTCGTCGAGGAAGGGCCCGAGTTCATCGAAGCGGGGATTCCGCACCGGATCATGGTGCGCTCAACGTAAAGCGATAGCGCAGCCGCTCGCCGCGCTGCGCCCCCGGCAGCCAGGTCTGCTCGTCGAAACTGGCCCAGCCGTCCTGCCCGACGCACAATACTGTCGAGCCGCGTGTACCGTACCCAGGCGATTTGACGAAAGCCGAGGACAGCAGGCGCTCCCATTCGAGCGGGACCCCGGTCTGCGGCAGATTCTCATCCGGATGAATTCCATCGTCCAGGAGCAGGCGAAACAATGCCGCATCGGCGGGAAGACCGTCCAGAGCCTGCGCCAGCGCCGTCTTGCCAGCGCCGACTTTCGGCCAGGGAGAATCGAGCAGATGGTTGGACACGCCATACACACCCGCCGACAGCTGCCGTGGCTCGCCCCCCATGTTTGACGACCACCAAAGGGTTTCACCGTCGCTGACCAGCAGGTTGTAGCCGTTGCACTCACTGCCGTAGGCCTTGATGCGTTCAAGATAGGCCTGCGGCGTTTCGTCGCCGGCCAGAAAGTCTGTCACCAACGCGCCGCGCGAGGGTGCGCCGCTGCGGTTCTGCGCCGGATCGCGGTAATTGGTCAGCGCCGCGAAGCGCCCGGTGCGCGTGATGCCCATCCATGTGCCGCCAGCCTCGAGATCGCGCCCGGCCAGTATCTGTGGCGCGTCTTTCCAGAATGCAGCGGGCGCCGTCGGCCGAGCGAAGAACTCATCGCGATTGGCGGCCACCACCAGCGGATAGTCGGGGTGTACCCGCCACGCGACGAGGATCAGGCACATCTTGCCTAGGTCATTTCGTAGGGCAGAGGCAGAAACTTGAGGCGTTCCCCTGCGGGGGCGCCGACATGTACTTCGCCCGCTTCCACTGCGCCGATTTGGACGCAGACCAGACATTCGAAGCCGCCGGCCGGGGAGGGCGCCACGCTGACCACCGCGCCGCAATGTTGGTCGCCGGTTTCCGGTGCATAGACATGCGCGCCGGGAACGGCTGCAGTGGCGAGTCTGGCGCGAAAGGTACGCCGCTTGACCTTGCCCAGGTACTGCGTGCGGGCGACGATTTCCTGCCCCGGGTAGCAGCCCTTGCTGAAGCTCACGCCTGCCACGGCAGGCAATTCCATGTTCAGCATCTGCGGCACAAACGCCTCCTGGGTGGCCGCAACGACACGCGGCTGACCGGCTGCGATTTCCAGCCATTGCCAAGCCGCCAGGCCCACCGGCTTGGCGGTAGCCGTCAGCTGCTGCCAGCGCGAAGCGGCCGTGGCGGCATCGAGCGCCAGCAGCCAGCGTGTGTCATCGAGCCGAATGGCCTGCCCGCCTTCGACGGCAGCGACGCCGAAGCGCGCCAATGCCGCTGCGGCCTCGCCCAAAGTCGGCGTTGGCGATACGGCGGCTGGAGCCGAATAGCCGATCAATGCCCGCTCGCCAGTCGCATCCTTCAGCTTGACCTTGGAGCGCAGCACGTACATCGACAGCTTCTTCAGCATCGCCGGCAGGATATCGCGCGGCAGCATCAGCAGAAAATCGTCGCCCTCGCGCCAAATCAGGAACAGCGCCAGCAAGCGGCCTTTAGGTGTGCAGAATCCGGCAAAACGTGCACCGCCGGGCGTGATGCCATTGATGTCGTTGGTCAGCAGATTGTGCAGAAAACCGGCGGCATCGGCGCCGCTGGCGCGGATCAGGCCGAGATCGGTCAAGGGGGCGACGACCGCGGCATCGCGCGCCGCGACCAGCTCTTCGGCGACAGCGCCAAAGTCGCTGCCGTCTGCGGCCAGCCCTTGCGGGGCAAGCGAGGAAATCCATTCTTGAGTCATGAGGTGCGTCCGGGTTGAGTTGGGGTCTGGAATGCTATTATCGCGGCCGAGGTGCAGGTTGCGCCGATCCCGACCTTATTCAAGCCTTCATGCGAACTTTCAAGCTGATCCTGCTGGTAGTGATTCTCGCATTTGTCACGGCGATCGTGGGTGCCAGCTGGTTTACTGCGCGGCACCTGCCCATGCGCAGCGACCCGACCGGGTTTTCCGTGCCGCCGGGCGCCAGCTTGCGCACGGCGGCACAGGCCATCGAAGCCGCAGGCATCGATCTGCCGGCCTGGCAACTGGAACTGCTGGGGCGTGTTCTGGGGCGCTCGACCAAGATCAAGGCTGGCAGCTATGAAGTGGAAGAAGGGCTCACGGCCCTGGCGCTGCTCGACAAGCTGACGCGAGGCGACGTCACGCAAGGCGAGCTCGTGCTGGTCGAAGGCAAGACTTTTCGCCAGTTTCGCGCCGTCTTGAATGAGCACCCCGATCTCAGCCACGATTCGCTGAAACTGAGCGATGTCCAGATACTTGCCCGTCTGGGTGCAAAAGAGCCCCATCCGGAAGGGCTGTTCTTTCCCGATACCTATCTCTTCGACAAAGGCAGCAGCGATCTGGACGTGCTGCGCCGTGCCTACCGCTCCATGCAGCCGCGGCTGGCTGCTGCATGGGAAAAGCGTGACGTCACCCTGCCGGTGAAAACGCCCTACGAACTGTTGATCCTGGCGTCGATCGTGGAGAAGGAAACCGGCGTGCCGACCGATCGGCCCCAGGTTGCCGCCGTATTCGTCAATCGGCTGCGCCGCGGCATGTTGCTGCAGACCGATCCAACGGTGATCTACGGCCTCGGCGAACGTTTTGACGGCAATCTGCGCAAGATCGACCTGCTGACCGATACTCCCTGGAACACCTACACGCGAGTCGGGTTGCCGCCGACACCGATCGCCATGCCGGGGCTGGCTTCCCTGCAAGCCGTTGCCAAGCCGCCACCGAGCGACATGCTGTATTTCGTCGCCCGCGGCGATGGATCGAGCGAGTTTTCGACAACGCTGGACGAGCACAACAGCGCCGTCGCCAAGTACCAGAAGCGCTAGGCGAGCATGGCGCGCGGCCGTTTCATCAGTCTTGAAGGCATCGATGGTGCCGGGAAAAGCACCCAGCACAGCTGGCTCGTCGAGCACCTGCGCAGACAGGGGCATACCGTAGTTGCCACCCGCGAACCGGGCGGAACTCCGCTCGGGGAGAAGCTTCGCGCCATGCTGCTGGCCGACCCGATGCATCTGGAAACCGAGGCCCTGCTGATGTTTGCCGCACGACGCGAACACATCGCGCAAGTGATCGAACCGGCCCTGGCGCGCGGTGATTGGGTGATTTGCGACCGTTTCGTCGATGCCTCGTTTGCCTATCAGGGGGGAGGGCGCGGCCTGAGCTGGAAGAAGCTCGAAGAACTGGCGACCTGGGTGCTGGGTGATCTGCAACCGGATCTCACGCTGATCTTCGACGCACCGGTCGCCATTGCCCAGCAACGCCTGCATGCGGCAACTTCGCAACCGGATCGTTTCGAGCAGGAACAGGCGGAATTCTTCGAACGGGTGCGAGCAGCCTATCTTCGAATAGCAGCAGAAAACCCAGCCCGCGTACACCTCATCGACGCCACGCAGACTCCTGACGCAATTAATAAAGTACTTGAGAACATAGTTGCAACACTTTGATTTAAAGCAGCTACACTGGAATGGATTGATACGGGAGCAACTGCTCGGACAGGGGCTCGACCATCTCCCGCATGCCGTGCTTCTGGTCGGGCCAGCGGGCGTCGGCAAGACCGCTTTCTCGGAACAACTTGCCGCCCTGCTGCTCTGCGAGTCCGTTGCACCGGATCTGACGGCCTGCGGTGAATGCCAGGCTTGCCGCTGGCTGGATGCCGGCAATCATCCTGACTTCAGGCGCGTTGCGCCTGATGGCGATGACGAGGCAGAAGAGGGCGCCGCAGAAAAGGCTGGCGAAAAGGCCAAAAAGAAGAGCCCCGGAATCATCCGCATCGCTCAGATCCGCGAACTCGAAAGCTTCGTCTTTACCGGCAGCCATCGAAACGGCAACCGCGTCATGCTCGTCACGGAAGCCGAGGCCATGCCTCCCGCAGCCGCAAACGCACTTCTTAAGATACTTGAAGAACCACCTTCAAATGTATATTTCATATTGGTTTCGTCAAAGACAAAATCACTCTTGCCGACCATCCGCAGCCGCTGTCGCGTGATTCCCTTTGGCGCTCCGGACGCTGCTGCGGCTACCGCTTGGCTGGCCGACGCCGGCCTCGAAAAGCAGGCGGCGCGCTATCTCCAGCTGGCCGGCGGCGCTCCAATGCGCGTCGCGCAATGGAAGGACCAGGGACAACTGGCTCCGATCGACGCGCTGGTCGATTCGCTGATCTCGCCGCCCGCCGACCCGATCGCACTTGCGGCGCGCTGGGATGGCTTACTCAAGGGTGACGGGGTGTTCCGCATGGAAAATCTGGTCGAAAACGTGCAGCGCTGGGTGTTCGATCTGGCGCAGGAGCGCATGGCAGGCGAGATTCGCTACCACGGTGGCTGGCCGCGTCCGAAAGGGGTGGGAAACCTCAGCCCGACCGCCTTGATGACCGCTTGGCGCGACATCGGCCAGTTTCGCCGTAGCGCCCGCCACCCCTTGAATCAATTGCTTTTTCTTGAAAGCCTGGCCGCACATTTCCTGCGCGCCTTGCGACCGGCCGGCCAATGAGCGCCCTGCTGGTCGATTCGCACTGCCACCTCGATTTCCCGGACTTTCAGGGCCGCGAAGACGAGTTGGTGGCCGCCATGAAAACCAACGATGTCGGCTGGGCGCTGATCGCCGGCGTGACGCTCGAGCGTTTTCCGGGCGTTTTGGCCTTGGCAGAGCGATTTCCGAACCTCTACGCCGCCGTGGGCGTTCATCCCGATACGCAGGAAGGCGAGGAACCGGACCAGGACCGGCTGATTTCTCTCGCCGCCCACCCGAAAGTAGTCGCCATTGGCGAAACCGGCCTTGACTACTATCGCTTGGAAGGCGATCTGGAATGGCAGCGCGAGCGTTTTCGCACTCATATCCGGGCGGCACGCCGCACCGGAAAACCCCTGATCATCCATACCCGTGAGGCTGCCGCCGACACCCTGCGGATTCTCGAGGAGGAGGGGGCCGGCGAAGCAGGGGGGGTATTCCATTGTTTTACCGAGACGCGCGCCGTCGCCGAAGCCGCACTCGCCCTCGGCTTCCACATTTCGTTCTCCGGCATCGTCACCTTCAAGAACGCCATTCAAATCAAGGAGGTGGCGAGCTTCGTCCCACTCGACAGGATCCTGGTCGAGACCGATGCGCCCTATCTCGCCCCGGTGCCACATCGCGGCAAGCTGAATCATCCCGCCCTGGTACGCCATGTCGCCGGGGAAGTGGCGCGGCTGAGGGGCATCAGTACGGACGATCTGGCACAGGCCACGACGGCCAACTTCTTTCGCCTTTTTAGAGCCGCCGATCATGCGTAAGGCATTGATCGGAATGATATTGGCGGCGGTTGTGAGCTTCGCCCACGCGGGCGCCTATGACGACATTTTGAAGGCCGCGAATGAAGGCGACACGGAAGCGGTCGTCGACTTGCTCAAGCGCGGGATGGACGCCAACACAGCCGACCGGAGCGGATCGACCCTGCTGATGATCGCAGCCCGCAACGGCAACCTCCCGTTGCTGAAAACCCTGCTGGCCAATCGCGCCAACGTCAATCGGCGCAATCAGTTCGGCGACACGGCATTGCTGGTGGCGGCGCTAAATTCCAGGATCGAAGCAGTACAAGCTCTGCTCGAGAAAGGCGCGGAGCTCAATCCATCCGGCTGGACGCCTTTGCACTATGCGGTGTTCGGCGGCAGCAAGGATGTCACAGCCTTGCTGATCGCCATGGGCGCGAAACTCGATGCACGCGCGCCCAATGGACAGACGGCGCTGATGCTCGCGGTAAAGGGCGGGAAACTTGAGCTGGTTCAGCAGTTGATCGATGCCGATGCCGACATGGATCTCGCAGATTATGAGGGCGTTACGGCGCTGCGCCTGGCGCAGAAGCTCGGACGGGGGGAGATCGTGGAGTACCTGCGCAAGGTAGGTGCCGTCGAGTAGTTTGTCGATGGATTCGACTTAGCTCACTATCTAATACTGCGCATAATTGGCATTATGTCTACTGCGATTCAGGCTTGATTCAATATCCACCACTACCATCACGGTATCAAGTATTCATATCGACCCGGCAAATGCTGCCTGTCAGGCGTCAACGTACCCGGCATTCAGCGGCCGCTGGATTCGACTTCGACGGTCACCTCGCGTTGCACCATAGTGCTGCGCACCTTCCCGGACGTGGCGTCGAACAGAACCATCATGCGCATCATCTCGCCGGAATCCGCACGATAGCGCCAATCCCAGACGAGTTCGTCACGCGCTGCAAAATAGACGGTCCACCTGGTGTCCGAGGGGCCGAGAGTGCGCAGCACTTCCTCCTTGCTCATTCCGGCGCAAATAGTTGCCAGATGCTCCTCATCGAGCACGTTCTCAATGGACTGCATCTTCGCGTCTGGGCCCAGCCGGACCATGAAAGTATGGAAGCCCGCCGGACCGCGCGGGTAGGCCAGCTGCCGGGAGCCATCGGGATCTTGCCATTGCATCGCCGGCGGGCCCATCGTCGCCTGCACGTCCTCAAGGCTTGCCTCGCCTGGCTTGAGGCCTCGGCCCTCATAGGATGCGCAGGCGCCAACAACCAGTGACGAGGCCAGAATCAGTGCTTTCAGCAACATGATAAACTCCCATTTGGGATACCAAGAACTACGACAGCGCGATGGCCCGCGAGTTCAGCGCTGCCGTCGCGCTCACAGATCCAGCTGCAGCGTCGCCAGGCGCGCATAAAGGCCGCCCTGATTGCGCAAGTCGTCAGGAGTGCCGGTCTCGACGATGCGCCCCCGTTCCATCACCACGATCCGGTCGGCCTTTTGCACGGTCGCCAGGCGATGGGCGATGATCAGCGTCGTGCGCCCTTCCATGGCGGCGTTGAGGCCCTGCTGCACCAGGATTTCCGACTCCGCATCGAGGGCGCTGGTGGCTTCGTCGAGCAGCAGCAAGGGCGCGCCCTTCAGGATCGCGCGTGCTATCGCGATGCGCTGACGCTGGCCGCCGGACAGGCGCGTGCCGCGTTCGCCGAGGAATGTCTGGTAGCCCTCGGGCAGCCGGTCGATGAACTCGTCGACCAGGGCCGCCCTCGCCGCCTGCATGACCTCGGCGTCGCTCGCGTCGGCGCGGCCGTAGCGGATGTTCTCCAGCGCGTTGGCCGAAAAGATCACCGGGTCCTGCGGCACGATGGCGATGCCGCCGCGCAGGTCGTGCAGGCTCAGTTGGCGGATGTCCTGCCCGTTGAGCCGGATGCCGCCTTCCGACACTTCGTAGTAGCGCAGCAGCAGCTGGAACATGCTGGTCTTGCCCGCGCCCGACGGCCCGACCAGCGCGACACTCTCGCCCGGCTCGATGTCGAGGCAGATGTCGTCCAGGGCGCGCGTTTGCGGGCGCGCCGGATAACTGAAGCTGACATGATCGAAGCGGATCGCCGCCTGCGCCGGATGCGCGGGCGTCTCGGGCTTTGCCACCTCGCGGATGGCAGATTCGGCGTGCAGCAATTCCAGCAGTCGCTCGGTCGCCCCGGCCGCGCGCATCACGTCGCCCCACACTTCCGCCATGGTCCCTACCCCGCCGGCCACCAGCGCCGCATAGAGCACGAAGGACGCCAGCTGGCCGCCGGTCAGGATGCCGTCATGCACCTGGCGCGCGCCGATCCACAGCACGAAAATGATAGTGCCCATGACTGCCGTGATGATCAGCACCGTCAGCGCCGCGCGCACCCGGGTGCGCCGGATCGCGGTGACGAAACTCCGTTCCGTGCGCTCGGCGAAACGCCCCGATTCGTGCTGCTCCTGCGTATAGGCCTGTACCGTCGGCATCGCGTTGAGAATCTCGCCCGCCAGGGCCGATGCGTCCGCGATCCGGTCCTGGGATTCGCGCGAGAGCTTCTTCACCTTGCGGCCGATGGCGATGATCGGCAGGATCAGCAATGCCATCAGGCCCAGGTTGAGCGAGAACAGGTAGAAGCTGGTGACGGCCAGCATGACCATCCCGCCGATGAACTGGAACAGACTGCGCAGGCCCATCGAAATGGAACTGCCGACCACGGTCTGGATCAGCGTCGTGTCGCCCGTCAGCCGCGACAGCACCTCCCCCGTCTGCAGGGTCTCGAAGAACTGCGGCGACTGCGCCAGCACGCGCGAATAGACCGCATTGCGCAGGTCTGCCGTGACGCGCTCGCCGACCCACGACACCGTGTAGAAGCGCGCCGCTACGGCAATTGCCCAAAGGGCCGCGAGGCCGAACAGGGCAATGAAGTGTCCGTTCAGGCTCAACGCACCCAGCAGGCCGCCGGTCGCGCGTTCCCGAGCTCCGAAGCCGAAGTCGATCAAGTCGCGGAAGGCCAGTGGCACCAGCAGGATGGTTGCGGAGCCGACGCACAACAGCACGAAGGCCAGCGCGATCCGCGCTCGGTAAGGCCGCAGGAAGGGCCACAGGCCCCTTAGAGGCGACAGGCGGCGGGGAATTGCCGGTTGGGGTGGAGTGTTGGTCATGCGCAATTATCGTTTGTCGCGGAGTGCCCTGCTTCGAACATTTCACCTACAAGCGCGCAATGGCCTCCGTCGGTAGCCAAAGGGTCAAGGGCGAGTCCGGCAAGCGCTCGAATTCATAACGTGCGTACCACCCTCGAGCACGTTCATCCTTGGCGTCCGCGATCACGCCGATCATTCCAATTTCGGCAGAAAGCCGCAAGCAACGCTGGAGCGCGTCGGCCAGCAGCAAGTCGCCGAGCCCTTGTCGCTGATAGCGCAAATCGACCGCCAAGCGCGCCAGACTCGCAACAGGCAAGGGAAAGCCGGGGAAACGGCTTGCATGCTTTGTCGGCAGATTTTCCTTTCGGATACCCGACATGGCCAGACTGTAGAAGCCCCGAATTGCCTGGCCATCGACCGCAACGTAGGTTCGGCTGACGTTGGCCTCGGCATGCTGGCGAGCAAAGCGCCGCAGGTATTCGTCGAGTGGCTCGACGCCACACGAGAAGGCGCGCCGGTCGTGGTTCGTCGCCAGTGGTTCAATACTGACGGATAAAGTGTTGGTCAAGTCTTGTCCTGCTGCCATGCACGATGGCGCTTCATCGCAGCAGAAAGCTTCGGTCTCGGTTTGTCGGCGTTGTCCAGTGCCTTGGCAAAGGCATTCCAGTCGCGCGAAGTGAGCGTCATCATCTCCTGCTCCGCAAGAATCTGCCTGGCGCGCTCCTGAGCGGTTCCAAGCAGGAAGGCACTTACCGACATCCCTGCAGTAGTGGCGGCGCGGACAATCAATTCCTTGATTTCCGGTGATGTCCGTAAATCAATGCGCTCGTGATTCTGGGCAACGGCAGTCATGATAGGCGTGTCCTGTACGGAAGAATTCCGGCAGAGTTTAGGTCAAAGATCGATGACGTGCAATGGCTCCGTACTAAGTACGTACACAGGAGAATAGTCAGAAAACAGCCGAACCTCTCTGGTGTCAATCGACACCAGAGAGGTAGATCGCTGAGAACTACTGCCAGTTTGCGGCGACAACCGGAGCGAGGCTGTCCTGGTAGACCGGCGGCAGCGTGGTCTGTCCAGCACCGGGCGGAGCGAAGGCAGCCATCGCCTGCACCAGGTTCTCGACTTGGCTGTCGAGCAGCAGTTTGCCGTCTGCGGTTCTGAACTGCTCGACGCGGTACTGCTCGCCGAGATACCAGTTCTGCACGGTCAGCTTGTCCGCGGTGCCGATAATGCTCGCCTCCAGATTGTTGCCGAGGTGCCGCAGCCATATCTGGTCCGCCTGGATTCCGGCCAGGAACTCGGCTACGTCGGTGTTTCCGGCGGTAGCGTCGTCTTCCACGACTGTATCGGCGCCGGAGCCCAGCCCCACCCGGTAGGTGTCGTTGCCCTGCCAGCCCCTCAGGTTGTCCGTTCCCGTGCCGCCGACGATGAGGTCGATACCGGCGCTGCCGGTGACGGTGTCGTTGCCTGCCCCGGCGTCGATCATGGCGATGCCGACCAGCTCGGTACCCGAGAAGTCCAGCGTGTCGCT
>VBWA01000126.1 GCA_006218025.1 Rhodocyclaceae bacterium
GAGCTAAGTGACATTTCGTGGAGGTTTTTTGCCTCTTTTTCGTGCCAAATGTTCTGCCACCAAGACCCGTTTCCGATCTTTCGAAAGCCCTCTGTGTCGATGCACTAATTCCTTAAGCCTGCTGTTCACCCCGCCTTCAACATGATTCGTTGTTCGTGGTATGTGCGGGTGGTGAATGAAGGTAAAAAGATGTGGCAACGCATTGCGGATGAGTGAACGTGCGGCACGAATATTTCGATGCGTGTACCACCAAGTTCGTTTTTTTCCTGCCTTCGGTTCACCGTAACTACGTTCCTTTAAAAAGTCAGCGTGCCTACGTTCCCAGCGGCTATATACACACAGCCATCGCCTGCGTTGCCGTTTTGTTCGCACACTTAGCAGTCGCTTTACGAGCACCAACAATTCTTTGCCAGCACTTGTTTTGGGTTGTCGAGTCAGTTTGATTCGAGCAAGCCGTTCGATATGAACAAGACACCGCTGAATCTTCGCCAGAGGCCACAGGCATTGGATTGCGGCCAGCAATCCTTTTTGTCCATCAATTACCGCCGCATCAGGTGCCGGAAGTTTTCCTAGGAGGATTTTCCAGTTAGCCAGTGTTTCTCGCTCCGCAAACACCCAAGACATTTGCGCCGACATCGTTCTGCAAATGAGCGCAGCATTCTCTCTGCCAGATAGATAAACGCCATCGAGAATGTAGACGGCGAACGGGGTATGTTTAAGTACTGCGGGCTGTTGAGTGCTCTCCCAGAAGGAGGCAAACCAGCGAATCAGTGTTCGTCGGCTGATGCCGTGATCCTTGGCAATTTCCGATAAGGAAAGATTACCTGTTAGCCATTTTGTGAATAGCGTTCGATGATGGCGTTCTTGAGTGTCAGGTCGCTTTCTTACCGTGCTTAACGCACACAAATTGCAATGCCAACGTTGTGTACCCGCAGCAGTTAGACCTCGCTTTTGGAGGGGGTGACAGCAGATTGAACAGAGTTTTTTTCATCTGATTAGACTACCACCCTGTCTAACTTTCACGTTTCACACAATAGGCATAAGGGATAGACAGGATTAAACCTCCACGAAATGTCACTTAGCTC
>VBWA01000038.1 GCA_006218025.1 Rhodocyclaceae bacterium
CCCGTCAAAAAAACTCCGGATTTCGTCCGATTGCGCGGTGGTCAGGTTCAGGGTGGCGGTGCTCATGGAAGCTCCTTGGAAATCGGTGATCGAGGTGGCAGTTGAATGTGACTGGAAAATTGCCCTAGCGACGACGGGGAAACAGGCCGCGAATGATCGACGCGAGGCCGCTGTTGATGTCCCGAATATCGACCTTCAGCGAATCGAGATATTTCTGCTGCTGCGTCATGACGGCATCTGACATCCGGTAGCCCGGGGCCAGCGGCTCGGTGTCTTCGCCCGGGGCGCCCGTCGCGGCCGGCGATGCACCGCGGAAGTTGACGTCGAGGCCGGCAGGCGTAATGCCATAGCTGCCAATGGGAAGCTGCGCAAGTGCATTGGTCTGCAGGCCGACCAGGGTCATGGTTCCGCGCTGGACGCGCAGCGCGATGAGTTGGCGCGCCGGATCGGCGGCCACGATCGCAAACTGCGTGCCCCGCTGCGCGGCGACCACCCAGCCTGGCTGCAACTCAAGCTGCAGCCAGGCGGTGTCTACCGTAACGACGCCGTCTGCCTGGAGCGGCATTCCGTAGCCCGGCGGAAATACCACGCGAGGCAGAACATCGTCGGCCCGTGCCGACGTGCGGCCCAACAGGAGCAAGACCACTACCAGCGCTGCGAAAAGGCGTCCCATTCAGAAGTCCTTTCGCAATTCGGCCAGATACTGTGACCGCCGATACTGGTTCAGGGCCATGCTGGATCGGGTCCGCTCCATCAGAAGCCTGGGCGTAAGCGACCATCCGTCCGACAGCCGAATCTGCACGGCAACGGACAGGTCGGTCTGTCTATCGCTGCGCCGGGTGGCGAACAGGCGGCTGAACTGTTGGTACCGTGACTGCCCCGATGACGCATCGATGGCCAGCCGACTGGATTCGCTTATCGGGTAGCGCCATCCGATGCTCATGCCATCGAAATTCCGGTCAAGATCCTTGATCTCGTTTCGCGATGCTTCCCGGCCCCAGTAGGCGCCGAGCTGCAGGTTATAGGGGCGGTACGATGCGCGCAGTTCGATCGTGTTCTCGCGAGTGCCCAGATTATCGAACAACGGGTAGGTATTGCTCGCCCATTCGGTGGAAAGCGCCAGCCCGAAGGTGGCCGCCGCAAGGGTCGCGACATGGACTCTGGCGGCATTGCGTTCAAGCAAGCGAAACTTGGCGACCCACTGTTGAGCCGCCGAACCGGCGATTCCGACGCTGATGTCGCCGACATCCTGGTCGAGTTGAGCGGCAAAAAGATAGTTGTGCGGCAGGTATGGCAATTCCGAAAAGTTTCCGCGCAGGCTGGCCTGCCCCTGAAGGCTGGCACGCAGGGCTTGTGTTATCGGCACGCGGATCGTTGCGCCTGCATTCAGACCGGCAAAGCCGCTGGGGCGCTCGACCAGCAGATCGGGAAGAGACAGACTGCGGTAGTTCAGCAGGGGAATATCGATGACCTTGGCACTGGTTGCGCGATTGATGTTGGAGTCGTGCCCCACCTCGCCGGCCATCCATCCCGCGATCGTCACCGATTCTCCCCGGGGTGCCTGAAGCGATCCCGCCTGCGGAGACCTGGCAACCCCGAGCAGTTCTTCGAGGAGCAATGCTGCCTCCCGATTCGATTCGTCCGCCGCAAGCAACTGTTGCAGAAGGAGGACTGCAAGGGCGGCGTGTCCACGTTCCATCAGGCAGCGGACGGATTCCAGCATGCCTGGGGATAAGAGCAGCCGGTCGTTCGGCAGGGTAAGGGTATCCGGGCAGCTTTCCTGCCCGGTCCTGTCCGCGCCGGATGATTTCGGCGAGAGCGCCGTCGCACCGGCAGCCATGTCGTCAGCCATTGCGCCTGCGGCGGCCATTGCTGCGACCATCAACACAAGCAGTCGCAAGGCTTTGGACATATCCACTTTCTCCGTTCTCCCGAAGGACCGCGTGACAGCGCGTCACCAACCCCTGAGCTTCCGGCGGGCGAGTCACGTAATCCACAGTCCGATCCAACCTACTGGCCCGGTCACAGAGAAGAAGCGGTCGGCAAAAAAGGCCTGAGGAATTTGACATGGCGACCTTCGCGACTTGGCGACAACAAACAGTTTCCAGCCCCCCGGGAATGCTTAGTACGAAAGGCATAACTATCGATTTTTGCGGCAGTTTCTCCCGCAAATCATAGTCCCAAATCCACGTTGTCGTTATTGATTTTCGGCCTGGGGCTTCCTTGAAGGAACCACTAAAGCAGAGCGTTGACCGACCGCCCGACAAACCCGAGCCCGCCGCATCGCCTGACTCGCTGCCGGAAACATGCGTGCAGGCAGCCGCTATTTCCTCGGCTGGATCAATTCCGGGTATTCCTGCCGCACGGCCTCGCCATCCTGACGCCAAGCGTAACACTTGTCGACGAAGGCTGGCGGGCTTGCTCCGGGCCAGTGCCGCGGGTCCGGGTCGATGGCGATCTGCCGGGAGATCCGGTCCGGCCATGAGGCTTGCATATAGGTGTTGGCAGCCTGCATCACCAGTTCCGTGACATGGGTGCAGCCCTGGACGCCGCCGAGAATCTCCCTCACCTTCCGCGAAAAGCCGTCGTTGATGCGCAAGCCGATCAACCCGCGATAGGCCGCGTCGGTGCTGCCGCACACGGGCCAGGGCGCCTTCAGGGTCTGCGCCTTGACGTCCCTGACGACGTAGTCGTCATCGATCACCAGCGACAGCGACATGCTGTGCATGTGCTCGCCCGCGCGCACCGGCGGCCGCGAGCGGAAGGGCACTTCCTGGCCCTTCAGGTCGGTCACCGTGGCTTCGATTTCTAGAAACCCATTCTTCAGGCGGAAGGCGCGGCAGGTGATCGTCCGCGTATGCACCAGTTTGCGATCGCTATCTGTGGACACGTTTGATCTCGCTAGAAATAGTCAGATGGGTTGGTCACGGCGCCGAAATATCGCCGTATCGTCAGCGCCGACTCTCTGTCAGCGCGGCCAGCAGGGCACGAAACGGCAGCAGGACGCAGCGGTGCCGGCTGGGATAGGCGCGTGCCGGCTCGAACATCGACAGTTCGGGCCAGCCGGCGGGAACCGGGGTCTCATTCTTCAGCATGTTTTCGAGGGCGGTGGCGACCGACTCGATGGCCGCTTCATCCTGTCCGACCGCGCGGGCGCCGATCGCCGACGCAGCGGCCCGGCACAGCAGGCAGCCCTTGGTTTCATGGGCGACAGCGGCGATGTGCCCCGAGGCCACTTCAACCTGCATGCGAACACGATCGCCGCACAGCGGATTGTCCAGCTTCGCCTCGCCGGTGGCCGCCGCCAGTTGCCCATGGCCGTGGGCGGCCTGGGCGAACTGCTTGATGGCGTCCTGGTAGAGCGCGTTGCTGTCGTTCACGCCAGTTCCCGCAGTACGAAGCCCAGCCCATCGAGCAGCGCCGCGATGTCGGCCTCGTCGTTGTAGAGCGCGATGCTGGCGCGGGTGCAGACCTCGGCGCCGAGCGCCGCCAGCAGCGGCTGGGCGCAATGGTGGCCGCCGCGCAGCGCGAGCTGGTGAGCATCGAGCACCTGGCAGATGTCGTGCGGATGCAGGCCGGGAATCTCGAAGGAGACGATCGGCGCGCGCGCCTCCTGCGCCTCCGGTCCGAGCAGGCGCAGGCCCGGAATGCGCAGCAGGCCCTCGATCAGCCGTTCGCACAGGCGAGCTTCCCGCGCATGAATCTGCGGCCAGTCGAGGCTCATCATCCATTCCAGCGCGGCGGCCAGCCCGACGGCCTGCGCGATGGGCGGCGTCCCGGCTTCGAAGCGCTGCGGCGGCGTGGCCCAGGTGGTGGCCTGCGGCGTGACCTCGCTGATCATTCCGCCGCCGGCGAGGAACGGCGGCATCGCCGCCAGCAGTTCTCCCCTGCCCCACAGCACGCCGACGCCGCCCGGGCCGAAGCACTTGTGGCCGGAAAACGCGTAGAAATCGATGCCCAAGGCGCGCACATCCTGCGGGCCGTGCTGCACCGCTTGCGCGCCGTCGAGCAGCACCTTCGCACCCACCTTGCGCGCCGCCGCGACCAACGTCGCCACGTCGGTCCATGCCCCGGTGACGTTGGAGCATTGCGTGACGGCGACCAGGCGGCACTTGCTGTCGATCAGTTCGGGCAGGCTGGTCAAGTCGAGCTGGCCCGAGGTCGTCACCGGGATCAGCGCCAGCTCGATGCCGGTCCGCTCGCGCAGCATCTGCCAGGGCACGAAATTGCTGTGGTGCTCGGCGAGCGAGATCACGACGCGGTCGCCGGCCTTGAGCGTGCCGCCGAAGGCATGTGCGACGAGATTGAGCGAAGCCGTCGCGCCCGAGGTGAAAATCACTTCATCGGCCGAGGTCGCGTTGAGAAAGCGCGCCGCGGTTTGTCGCGCCTGTTCATAGGCGAGGTCGGCCGCTTCGGCGAGGCGGTAGGTGCCGCGCGACACGTTGGCGCGGCGGGTGGTCTCGTGGCGCACCACGGCGTCGAGTGCCATGCGGTGAATCTGCGAAGTCGCGGCGCTGTCCAGGTAATGCAGTTGCGGCGTTGCCGCCAGCAGCGGAAACTCGTCGCGCAGGGATGCAGGCGTCGCGCTCATCGGCCCGCCAGTTCTTCCAGCGCCGCCGGGGTGTCGACATCGGCGAAAATGGCATCGTCGTCGAAGGCCACGGCTTCGATCTTGTCGGCATGACGGCGCAGCAGCTCGCGAGCGCCGACATCGCCTTCCACCGCCTGCATTTCGGCGAAATAGCTGCGCGGCCACAGAATCGGATTGCCGCGCCGCCCGTTTTTCATCGGCACCACGATTTTCGCCTGCTGCGGATCGAAGGCGGCGATCAGGCGGTCGATGTGTCCGCCCTGAATGCAGGGCATATCCGCCAGCAAAACCACCACGGCGTCGACGTCGGCCGGCAGCGATGCCAGGCCGCAGCGCAGCGAGGAGGCCATGCCGGTCGCATGCCCGGCGTTGTGCGCGAAATCGACGTCGAGGCCGGCCAGGCAGGCTTGCACCTTTTCGGCCGCAAAGCCGGTGACGACGGTCACCGAGGTGCAGCGCGAAGCCAGTGCCGCGTTCGCCGCGCGCCGCACCATGGGCACGCCGCCGACGGCTTGCAGCAACTTGTTGGCGCCGCCCATGCGCTGGCCGCTGCCTGCCGCCAGCACCAACGCTGCGACCCGGCGACCGACCGGCGCCCGGACCGGCTCGGGCTGGGGCTTCTCATCCTCATCGGCTTCGAGGGGGCTGCGGATCAGGCCGCCGACACCCATGGCCATGATCTGTTCGGCGCCCATTGGCAGCCCTGCCAGCATGCGCTGCAAGACCCAGTCGAGGCCGTTGCTGCGCCGCGAACGGGCGCAGCCGGGAAGAATGATCACGGGCACCGCGCCCACGCGCGCCAGCAACAGCATGTTGCCGGGCTCCACCGGCATGCCGAAATGCGTGATCTCGCCACCCGCCGCGACGATGCCGGCCGGAACGGTATCGGTCCTGTCCTTGGGTACCGTGGCGCCGGCGATCAGGATCAGAGAACAACCCGCCGCGAGCGCCTCCTGCACTGCCGCCGCAACGGCGTCGGTGCGATGCGCGCAGCGCTGCACCAGGCCGAGATGGCTGCCGAGGTCTTCCAGACGGCGGCGGCTGCTATTCACGGCGGCAATGGTGTTGCGCGGTGGATCATTGGGCTGTTCGGTGACGATGAGCGCCGCGCGCTGCGGCCGGAACGGCAGCAAGCCCAAGGCGCCCTGCCCTGCTTGGCCTGCGCAGCTTGCGACCAGGCTGCGGCTCACCGCCAGCGGAATGATCTTGACCGTGGCGACGACCGCGCCGCCCCTGACCGCCGAATGCGGCGGCAAAGTGGCTACGGTGACCGACTCGTCGAGCCGGTTGATCCGGTTGATGATGTCGGCATCGATGGTCGCTAGGCCGCGCTCCGTGGCATAGAGGTTGCAGCGGCCGGCATGCGGCGCGCGCGCGGCAATGCCCGTTCCGCCCAGGACCGCGGCGACAGCGCCGGCGGCGGCGTTTTCATCGAGATCGTCGGCGTCGAGCCGCGCGCCGGTGACGCGCCGGATTCCTGCCGCTTCGAGGGCTTGAAAGTCGGCGCTGGTGAGACGGCGGCCCTTCTTCATGATGCGATCCGGCAGGCGCAAACTGTGCGCCAGCAGCAGGCCTTCGCATTCGGCCAGCGGAAATTCGCCGAATATCACCCGCGCTCGCCCTGGTAGCGGACCTGGATCACTTCGGCAACGATGGCCACCGCGATTTCGGCCGGCGAGCGGCCGCCGAGATCGAGACCGATCGGCGAATGAATACGGCCGACGAGTTCGCCCAGTCCTGCCGCGCGCAATCGCTCCAGCCGCTTTTCATGCGTGCGCCGGCTGCCCAGCGCGCCAATGTAGAAGACCTTGCTGGGCAAGGCCAGTTCGAGGGCCGGGTCATCGAGCTTCGGATCATGCGAGAGCGCCACCAGCGCCGTCGCGTCGTCGAGACCCAGGCGGCCCAGCGCTTCGTCTGGCCATTCGTCGGTCAATTGCACGCCGGGAAAGCGCTCGGGCGACGCGAAGGCGCCGCGCGGATCGATCACCACGACCTCGAAGCCGGCCGCATCGGCCATCTTCGACAGCACCTGCGCGATATGCACGGCGCCGACGATCAGCATGCGCGGCGACGGCACATAGGCTCGTGCGAACAAGCGCTCGGCTCCGGGCAGCGCGCTGGACAGCGATGCGCTGCGCCCGGAACCGAGAAGGCTTCTCGCTTCAGTCAGTTGTTCAGCCGACAGGGAAAGTTCGCCGTCAATCGTGTCGGCGTCGACCAGGCACTGCGCACCATCCGCCAAACGCGTCACTGCCACCAGCGCGCGTCGCCCGCGCTGTGCGTCGGCAATTCTCGCCAGCGCCTCGCGCTTCATTCGACCGGCTCCACGAAGACCTGCACGCGGCCGCCGCAGGCAAGCCCGACGTGCCAGGCCTGTTCGTCGCTGACGCCGAACTCCAGCAACCGCGGGCGGCCGGAGGCCATAACCTGGGCCGCGGCTTCGATCACGGCGCCCTCGATGCAGCCGCCGGACACCGAGCCGACGAAATGTCCGGCTTCATCGACCGCGAGGTGGCTGCCCTCGGGACGCGGTGAGGAACCCCAGGTGCTGACCACGGTGGCAAGCGCCGCTGCCTTGCCCGCGGCCCGCCACTGCTGCAGGGTTTCAAACAGGGAATCGGTGTCTGGATGCACGTTTGCTTTCCGTCTTGCAAAATGGCGTGAGGCGAAGGACAACTTTACTACTTCGGAATCGGGAAACGTCCATGCCCAGGTGTTCGCAAAAAAACCATATCAAAGAGATTGACATCACGGCATTTGTTTGCATACAGTGTACCGTATCCTGAATTGGACTTGCCAGCCAAAGGCGAATACGGACTTCCGCCGGCCTTCGAGCCATCTCAGATCCAAGATCAAAACGCAGCCGCAGCCTGAACCGCCCAAAATAATTGCCAAGGAGACAGGACATGAGCCAGACCCGCATCATGCTGGATGAAAGCGAGATACCGACCCATTGGTACAACGTCGTCGCCGATATGCCGAATCCGCCGCTGCCGCCGCTGGCGCCCGATGGCAATCCGGTGACGCCGGAGCAGATGCTGGCAATCTTCCCCGGCAACCTGCTTGAGCAGGAGATGAGCGCCGAACGCTGGATCAAGATTCCCGAAGAGGTTCGTGAAATTTACAAACTGTGGCGTCCGACGCCCCTGATGCGGGCGCACCGTCTGGAGAAAATGCTCGGCACACCGGCGAAGATTTTCTACAAATACGAAGGCGTCAGCCCGTCCGGTTCGCACAAGACCAACACCTCGGTGCCGCAAGCCTATTACAACAAGCAGGCCGGCTTCTCCCGCCTTACCACCGAGACCGGCGCCGGCCAATGGGGTTCGGCACTGTCCTTTGCCGGGCAGTTGTTCGACATCGATGTACGCATCTACATGGTGAAGATCAGTTACGAACAGAAGCCCTACCGTCGTTCAATGATGCAGACGTGGGGCGCCAACGTCTTCCCCAGCCCGACCGACATGACCCAGGCCGGCCGCGATGCACTGGCCAAGGACCCGAACAACCAGGGCAGCCTGGGCCTGGCGATTTCCGAGGCTGTAGAGGAAGCCGCGTCGCGCAAGGACACCAACTATGCGCTGGGTTCGGTGCTCAACCATGTGCTGCTGCACCAGACGATCATCGGCCAGGAAGCCAAGAAGCAGCTGGAAAAGGTGGGCGAATATCCCGACATGGTGTTCGCACCCTGCGGCGGCGGATCGAACTTTGCCGGCATCGCCTTCCCCTTCCTCGCCGACAAGGCGGCCGGCAAGAAGGTCCGCCTGGTGGGCGTCGAGCCGACGTCCTGCCCGTCGATGACCAAGGGCGTCTATGCCTACGACTATGGCGACGTCTCCGGCTACACGCCGCTGATGAAGATGTACACGCTGGGCCACAATTTCATGCCGCCGGGCATCCATGCCGGTGGCCTGCGCTACCACGGCGAGTCGCCGCTGGTATCCCAGCTGTACCACGAGAAACTGATCGAAGCCGTGGCGGTGCCACAGGTGGCGACGTTCGCCGCGGGGGTGATGTTTGCGAAGGCCGAAGGCATCATCCCGGCGCCGGAATCCTGCCACGGGATTCGCGCGGTAATTGACGAAGCGTTGCGCTGCAAGGAATCCGGAGAACCGAAAACCCTGCTGTTCAACCTCTCGGGACACGGCCACTTCGACATGGCATCCTATGACCGCTACCTGTCCGGCAAGCTGGAAGACTTCGACTATCCGAAGGCACTCGTGGATGAGGCGCTCAAGGACCTGCCCAAGGTCGACTGGCCGCCCAAGGCTGCATGATCGGCAAACGAGCTGACTGATGTGAGAAAGGGAGCCTCGGCTCCCTTTCTTTTTGCCCGCGGTGCGCCCAAGTCAGCGGCTGTCGCGGACTGATCCGATGCGTCCGGATCGCTTACTTGGCGTTGTCCTGTTGCCCGGCCCCCTTGGCCGAGAATTCGACCAGCGCCTGCTGAAACTCTTCGATCGCGGCGGTAGTGATCTCGCTACCGCATTCGTAGCAGTGGTTGCCGTTGGTTCTGTCCACCCAGCGGCAGCCGCAGTGATCGCAGGCGAGTTCCGGTGCGCCTCGCGGATTGATGAAAATCATCTGCACGCCCCGAGAAAGGCCAGCCCGAGCGAGTCGAGGAAATCCTCGTAGCCGGCGTCCTGCAGCTGCGCCTTGTTCTTGAAGACGAAGAACATCATGCGCCCGCGCCGGATCAGTCGCTTGATCACCGTCAGCGTATCGCCGCCCAATTCGCCAAGCATGGTCTCCAGTGCCTCTTCGTCGGCCACCAGCAACAGATCGACCTTGGTCGAGGCCATGCCGGCAAAACGCTCTATGCGCGCCGACATGGCGCCGTCTTCCAGTTGCCAGGCGAGCATCGGCACCTCTGCCGCGACCTTCATGCCGTCCAGATGCTTGCCGGGAAGAATGCCCGACGCTTCGCGCGAGACGAAACCGATGCGCGAGCCCTGCACCATGTCGAGGAACAATTCATGATGGCGATCCAGCATGGATTGCCATGAGGCGATCTCGCCGAAAGTTTGGTCAGTAGTAGCTGTGGTCATCAATGTTTGGGAGTCGCGAGTTCAAGCGCCTCGATAAAGTCCAGAATTCCGGCAGCCTCCAGCGCATCGCGCTGCTGCAAAAGGAAGGGCATGATCTTGCCGCGGCGCACCAGGCCCGCCATGCACGAGTCGCCTTCGGCGCACACGGTCTCCAGCGCCGCCTCGCTCATGACCATCAACATGCCCCAATCGGCGGGAAAGAACCCATTCCAGTCGCAGCGCCGTGCGGGCCGCCCAGGGCCTCCGGGCCACCACAGCCAGGCCGATCCGCTCTTCGCCTTGAAGTCATCGCTGCCGACGAAGGCGACAGCCAGCGCTTCGCTCACCTCGACGTCGCCTGCAGGCATTGCCGCCAGAACTTGCCGCCAGGTCGACTCGTCCGTTCTCATGCGTCGGGCAGCACCGCCGTCGCCTCGATCTCGACCCTGGCACCCTCCTCGACGAAGCCCGCGACCTGCACCGCCGTCATCGCCGCGCCGTAGCTGCCGATGATCCGGCGGAAGACGTCGCCGAGTTCCTTCTGTTTCGCCCAGTATTCCTCCTTGCTGCCCAGATACCAGGTCATGCGCACGATGTGCTCGGGCTTCGCACCGGCCTCGGCCAGTATGGCGACGATATTTTTCAGCGCCTGTTCGGCCTGGGTGACGATGTCGTCGCCAGGGAACCGGCAATTCTCGTCCCAGCCGACCTGGCCGGCGACGAACACCATTTCACCGCGGGCGACCACGCCGTGGGCGTATCCCTTGGCCAGCGTCCAGCCTTTCGGCAATAGCGTCTTCAATGTAAACCTCCTTAAGAATTCTGTCGCAGGCGGAAGCGCTGCAGCTTGCCGGTCTCGGTGCGCGGCAGGGCGCTGGCAAACTCGATGCTGCGCGGATACTTGTAGGGGGCGATGGTCTGCTTGACGTAATCCTGCAGTTCCTTCACCGTTTCCGGCGTCGGCTCGGCATCGGGCCGCAGCACGACGAAGGCCTTGACGATCTGGCCGCGCTCCTCGTCGGCGACGCCGATGACGCCGCACTCGGCCACCTTGGGATGGCGCAGCAAGGCATCTTCGACTTCCGGCCCGGCGATGTTGTAGCCCGCCGAAATGATCATGTCATCGGTGCGCGAATGGTAGTGGTAGTAACCCTCGGCATCCATCGAATAGGCGTCGCCGGTGTAGTTCCAGCCGCCCTTGACGTAGCTGGCCTGCCGCTCGTCGGCGAGATAGCGGCAACCCGTGGGGCCCTTGACCGCGAGCTTGCCGACCTGGCCGACGGGCGCCGGCTTGCCGTCGTCATCCATGACGCAGGCCACATAACCCGGCACGACGGTTCCTGTCGCACCGGGCAGTGCGTGCGCTTCATCGGCCGAAATGAAGATGTGCATCAGTTCCGTGGCGCCGATACCGTCGATCATCTCGATGCCGGTTGCCTCTTTCCACAGCGCGCGTGTCGCCGCGGGCAGTGCCTCGCCGGCCGAGACGCATTTGCGCAAGGTGCTGTTGCGCAGGGGTCCGGCGATCGGCGCTATGGCGCGATAGGACGTCGGCGCGGTGAACAGTACCGTGGCCCGGTACTTGGCGATGGCGTCGACCAGATCCTGCGGAGCGCCCTGCTCCAGCAATACGGTCGAAGCCCCGACACTGAGCGGAAACAGCAGCAGTCCGCCGAGACCGAAGGTGAAGGCCAGCGGCGGCGTCCCCATGAAAATGTCGTCGGCGACCGGGCGCAGGACGTGCGGCGGCCAGCAAACGCAGGAGGCCATGACATCGCGATGGAAATGCATGGTCGCCTTGGGTTGCCCGGTGGTGCCCGAGGTGAAGGCCAGGAGGCAGGTATCGGTCAGGGCGGTATCGATATTGCTGAAGGCCGTCGATTGCTGCGCCATGGCCGCCTCGAGCCCCGCTGCCGAGCTGTCGTTGAAATAGCGGATGTGCCTGAGTTCCGCGCACTCCGCCGCAGCGCCCTTCAGTTCGTCTGCCAGACGCTGATCGCAAAGCGCATGGGTCACACGCGCCTTGGTGATGACGTGCTTGAGTTCCTTGGCGCGCAGCAGCGGCATGGTCGCCACCGCGACGGCGCCGGCCTTCATGACTGCAAACCAGCACGCGGCCATCATGGGATTGTTGGGCGCACGCAGCAGGACGCGATTGCCTGGCACCAGGCCCATGTCCTTGACCAGCACGTTGGCGATGCGGTTGGCGCGTTCCTGCAGGTCGGCGTAAGTCCAGCGCACACCCGGCGCCTGGATGCACAGCCGTGCGCCGCGCCCTTTCGCCACGTGTCGGTCGAGCAAGGGGTCGGAACAGTTCAGCCGCTCGGGAAATTTGAGCGCCGGCAGATCGAAAAGGAACTCCGGCTGCTGCGCTACCGGCGGCAGGTTGTCGCTGGTGAAGGTATCGACATGAGCCGAGTAAGACATGAGCGGACCCTCTAAATCTGGAAGCGGAAATCTATCCGCAGATTTCGCAGATTGCGCAGATTGACAAACACGTCTGGCATCACCGAATCATTGCCTGCCGGATTCATCTGCGAAAATCTGCGAAATCTGCGGACATGTCCTGAATCCGAGGACATACCCTTAGATGCGGACACCGAGGCGATAGCCTTCCTGGATCGCCTGATCGAGGCCGCGCGGCACCGTGGCGTCGCCGCCGCCGTGCAACTCGTCGACCATCCACTGGAACTCGTAGAACAGGTCGTGGTTGGCTTTGCGCGGACTCGACACGATGACGCTGTCGCAAGGAATGAACTGCTCGCCCTTGGGCGTCTTCACCGTCGCACCTTCCTTGGTCACCTTGACCAGTTCGGCCAGGGTCACCGTCTTGATGCCCAGTTCGTCCACCCACGCGGTATGGCGCCACTTGAAGGTCGGCATGATGTCGCCGCCGATGCGCTTTTCCTTTTCCACCACGGTGACTTCGTGCCCGGCCTTGGCGAGGAACTCGGAGATGGTCAAGCCGATCATGCCGCCACCGACCATCACCACACGCTTGCCCGTCTTGACGCGGCCGTGCGCCACTTCCAGCGCATCGACCAGCAGTTCGGCACCTTCGAGGTACTGGAACACCGCCATGTCGGTGCGCGAACCCGCGGCGACGATGCATGCGTCGTACTCGTGCAGCACGCTGCGCATGAACTTGGCATTGGCTTCGGTATTGAGGCGCACTTCGACTCCGAGCTTCCTGGCCATGACTCCGTAGTAGTCGATCACGCTTTGCAGGTCGGCCGGACGCGCCAGGTCGTTGGCGGCATAGGCGCCGAGAGCGCCGCCGATCCTGTCGGCCTTGTCGAACACCGTCACCGTGTGGCCGCGCTTGCGGGCGGTGATTGCCGCTTCCATGCCGGCAGGGCCGGCGCCGATGATCATGATGCGCTTCTTCTCGGTCGCCTCGGTAACGTGGTACTCGGGCTCGACTTCGTGGCCGAGCATGGGGTTCATGGTGCACGTATAGGGCAGGTCGCGGAACAGGCGCGACAGGCAGTTCAGCGAACCGATGCACGGACGGACTTCCTCCATGCGGTCTTCGGCGGCCTTGTGGATCAGTTCCGGATCGGCCAGCAGCGGGCGGCAGACTTCCCAGTAGTCGAACACGTTGTCGCGCACGCACTGGTTGGCCATCGCCGGGTCGGGCAGGCGGTTGCCGAAGGCCACCAGCACATTGGGGAACAACTTCTTGGCCTTTTCCGAGAGGAAGTTCCAGTAGCCCGGCTCGACGTCGCGGCCGAAGGAGGATTCCGGCGCCTCCTGCCAGCCGACCGTGACCGAAATCATGTCCACGCCGCAATCGACGGCCTGCTGCATCAGTTCGAAGGATTCCTCCTGGGTATTGCCGCCCCAGCGGTCCATCAGTTCGGCGCCGTTGAGGCGAATGGAAAGTGGATTGTCCGGCGTGGCCTGCTTGATGGCGTCGATCAGTTCGCGCATGAAGCGGCCGCGGTTCTCCACCGAACCGCCGTATTCGTCGGTGCGCTGGTTGGTGAAGCGGGAATTGAAGTTGGCCAGCAAATAGCCCATGAAACTGGTGACCTCGGTGGCGTCGAAGCCGGCGCGAATCGCGCGCTTTGCCGCGTCGGCATGCTGCTCGATGACCACCTTGATCTGCTCCTTGGTCAGCTCGCGCGGCGGACGGAAATGCGGCAGCGTCTGCGGCACCACCGAAGGCTGCACGCAGTAGCCGAGGTCGATGCCCCCGTAGCGGCCGGCATGCAGAATCTGCTGCATCGCCATGGCGCCGGCGTCATGGATGTAGCGCGCGATCATCTCGAACTGCGGCAGGAACTTGTCGTCGTGAATGGCAATCTGGCGAAAGTAGGACTTGCCCTCGCCCAGCGCATCGGGGTAGGCGCCCTGGTTGGTGATCAGGCCGCAACCCGTGCCGGCGATGACGCGAACGCGCGCCAATTCGCGCGGCGTAATTGTGCCGTCGCGGCCGTTGTAGTTGGAAACGCAGCAGGCGCCGTACTTGATGCGGTTCTTGACCTCGAACTTGCCGATTTTTCCCGGCTGGAACAGGTGATTGAGCTTTGCTTCGCCTGGTTTTATCACTGCGATACCTCCTCGTGGCCCGGCCGTCGACGGGCGTTGAATTTGTCTTTGGATACTGTATACATTAAGCGCAAAGGGTCGGCGCGTCAATACGACGCGCCGAAGATTTCGGGGTGGCCGTGCTCCCACGCGGCCGCCAGTTTCGGATCGCGGCGCATCACTTCGTCGTGGTCGACCCGGCCGGTGCGCGTCATGTAGCTGTAGGCAAAATCGATCGGCGAAAGCCGTATCAGTTCATCCATGCGCTCGTACCAGCGGATGCTGGCATTGGCCGCGTCCAGGATCTTCGTCATCGGCGGCAGGCGGCGCGCTTGGTAGAGCGCCAGGGCCTCCGTCAGGCTTTCCGAGTCGCGCAACGCCTTCCACAACGCGATGGCGTCCTCCATGGCGAGGCGCGTGCCGGAGCCGATCGAAAAGTGCGCCGTGCGCAGCGCGTCACCCATCAGGACGACATTGTCGAAGCTCCACTGCCGGTTCGATACCGCCGGAAACTGGCGCCAGAAGGACTTGTTGGAGAGTATCGGATGGCCGTCCAGATCCGCGGCGAATACCGCCTCGCAATGGCGGATGGTTTCCGCCTCGTCCATGTCGGCGAAGCCGGCGCGCTGCCAGGTGGCGTCGGTGACTTCGACCAGAAAGGTGCTCATCGTCGGGCTGTAGCGGTAATGGTGGGCGCAGAACACGCCGTGCCCGGTTTCGCGAAAGGTCAGCGACAGGCTGTCGAAAGGCTTGCCGGTGCCGTACCAGATGAAGCGGTTGCGGCGCAGGTCGCTTTCGGTGCCGAACTTGTCCTCGTTCTCGTTGCGCACCCAGGAGAAGGCTCCGTTGGCGGCGACGATCAGGTCGGCACCTGCCAGCGCAGGATGATCCAGCGCGGCCAGCTCGCTGTCGAATTCGATTCTCACGCCCAGCGATTCGGCATGGGCATACAAATGGCTCAACAGCTCCAGCCGCCCGATCGCCGCGAAGCCGTTGCCGGCGACAGGGATGGGCGTGTCGTTATGGGCGATGGTCAGATTGGGCCAGGTCTCCATCAACGGCGTCAGCAACTGGACCATGGGCTCGTCGTCGGCGCGGAGAAATTCCAGAGCGCGATCGGAGAACACCACGCCGAAACCCCAGGTCGCGTCGCGCGGGCCGCGCTCGTAGACCACGACGTCGTGCGCGGAGTTTTCGCGCTTCATCAGCGAAGCGAAGTAAAGGCCGGCCGGACCGCCGCCGATGATGCGTATCTTCATATTCACGCCACCTTCTCGTTGTCCATCTTCTCGGCAATCGCCTCGCGCAAGGCGCGCTTGAGGATCTTGCCGACCGGGCTGAGCGGGAATTCGCTCACCACCTCCAGCCGCTCCGGCAGCTTGAAGCTGGCGATGTTCTGCCGCCGCAGGAAGCCGATCAGTTCGTCGAATTCAAGGCCCTGTCCGTCCTTGGTGATGACGAAGGCGCAGGCCTTTTCGCCGAACACGGGGTCGGGCATCGCCACCAGGGTGACCGCCTTCACCCGGGGATGGGCGAAGATCAGGTTCTCGACTTCCTCGCAACTGATCTTCTCGCCGCCGCGGTTGATCAGATCCTTCTTGCGGCCCTCGGTAAAGACATAGCGGCCTTCCTTGCGCACGATGTCGCCCATGCGATAGAAACCGTCGGGGGTGAAGGCCTCGACCTGCTTCTCGGGCGCGTTGTAGTAGCCGTGGATGGTGTAGGGACCACGCGTCGCCAGTTCGCCGGGAGTGCCGTCGGGAACCTCCTTGCCGTCGTCATCGAGCACCTTGATCTCGTCATCCTCGCAGACCGGCGCCCCGGAACTGTTCAGCAGCATCTCATCAGGCGCATCGAGCGGAACGATGTTGATCAGGCCCTCGGCCGTGCCATAGATCTCCTGGGGAGTGCAGCCGAAGCGGGCCCGCAGCCGGGTGCGCAGTTCGGGTGCCAAGCGGGCGCCACCGTTCTGGATCACCTCAAGCGACGACAAGTCGTAGTCGTCGGGAACCGGCGAATTGAGCCAGTTGGAGATCAGCGGCACGACCGCGGCGATCGCCGTCACCTTCTCGCGCTCGACCAGCGAAAACACGTCTGCCGCATCGCCCGAGGGCGCCAGCACGACCGTGCCGCCATGGTAGAAAGTGCCGAGCATGCCGGGCGAGGCCAGGTTGTAGTTGTGTCCGAGCGGCAGGATCGCCATGAACACGGTGTCTTCGCCGAAGCCGCCGACACGGCCGCAGAGCCGGGCGTTCAAAACGTAGTCGTCATGGGTGCGCGGTATCAGCTTGGAGAGCGAAGTCGTGCCGCCCGAGAGCAGCATGGTCGTCACTTCGGACGGATCGGGGCGACGTTGCGCCAGCGCCGCGCGGACCTCGTCCGCAGGCATCGGCGCGGCTATCATCGGGCGCAGGTCCTGCTGCCCCTCACCCGGCTCGCCGGCGACGAACACGGCGCGCAAGGCGGGAAAATCGGCCTGAACCTCCGTCGCCATCGCACGATAATCGAAGGAGCCGATGCGATCCGGGATCACGTAGGCGACGGCACCCGAGGCCCGCACGAAGTGGCGGATTTCCGTGTGCCGATGGGCCCGCAGAGCCATGACGGGCACGGCGCCGATGCGCGTCAGCGCGAAGTAGGTGTGGACGAACTCAGGGCCGTTGGGCAACTGCACGACAACGCGGTCAAGCGGCTGGATACCCGCCTCGAGGAAACGGCAGGCGAGGCGGTCGGAAATTTCAACCAGATCGCGATAGCTCAGGCGCAGATCGCCACTGACCAGGGCGGTCTTCCCGGGGTGACGCCCGGCGCTGCGCGCCAGCATTTCCGGGATGGTGATGCCTTCCCACCAACCGCGGGCGCGGTAACGTTCCGCCAGATCGGCGGGCCAGGGCACACAGCCTTCGAGCATGGTTCTCCTCCTTCAAAACTCTGCCGGGTCGATCCCGGTCGTCCGGCACGAAATCCCTGCCGTGAGATGCACTTTATTCCTATACCGTTGGTCCTTCCAGCAAATAGCGGGAATAGAATCCATTCACATCATGAATATCTCCGATTTCGATCTGAACCTTCTTGTGGTCTTCGACGCCGTCATCACCGAGGGCGGCATCAGCCGCGCTGCCGATCGGCTGGACCTGTCCCAGCCGGCGGTCAGTAACGCCATGGCCCGACTGCGCAAGGCCACAGGCGACCGGCTGTTCGTTCGCATGGCAAACGGCATGGCGCCGACACCCTATGCGCTGCGCATCGCCGGTCCGGTCCGCCATGCACTGGCCACCATCCGTGACTCCCTGTCGGATAGCCAGGGGTTCGACGCTGCCACCGCGGAACGGAGCTTCGCTCTCTATCTGACCGACCTCGGCGAGGCATTTTTCCTGCCGCAACTGCTGGCCCGCCTCAGCCAGGTCGCGCCGGGGGTGCGCATCCGCACCCTGCCCATGCCGCCGGAGTCGGCCCAGGAAGCCTTGAAGAGCGGCGAAGTGGATCTGGCCGTCGGCAATCTGCCGGACTTCCGTACCGGCTTCTATCAGCAGCGACTGTTCCGCGAACATTACGTCTGCGCCGTGCGCCGCGACCACCCTGCGATCGGCGATCGCATCACATCCCGCCAGTTCGCCGCCGCCTCCCACGCCATCGTCACGCCGGCCGGAACCGGCCACGGCGTGATCGAGCGGAAACTGATCGAACACGGCCTGGAGAACCGCATCGTGCTGCGCGTGCAGAATTTTCTGGTGCTGCCGAGCATCGTCGCCACGACCAAGCTGATCGCCCTCGTGCCCCACAGTGTCGGCAGCCAGCTCTCGCGCAGCAACGACATCAAGCTGCTGCCGGTGCCGATTTCCATCCCCGCCTTCGACGTCAAGCAATGCTGGCATGAACGTTTTCATGACGACGAAGGAAACCGCTGGCTGCGAGAGCAATTCGCGGAACTGTTCACGAGCTAGCTTCAAGCAAAGAGTCGGCGCTGGCGGGACGGCAACATGAGTTCATCGGGCAACTTGAATAATTATGGCTTTAAGTACATAATCCACGCATGAGTTGGACCGTCCTCTTTCACGACGATTTTGCCGCCGAATTCGCGGCCCTGACCGAATCCTTGCAGGACGAGTTGCTGGCCCATGCCCTGCTGTTGCGAGATTTCGGCCCCGGCTTGGGGCGGCCGACCGTGGATACGCTGAAGGGCTCGAAGCACGCCAACATGAAGGAGTTGCGCTTTGGCTGGGGTGGCGAGGTATGGCGCGTGGTTTTTGCGTTCGACCCCGCGCGGCAGGCGATTTTGCTGGTGGGCGGCGACAAGGGTGGCGCGGATCAACGGCGCTTTTACAAACGATTGATTGCGTTGGCGGACGCGCGCTTTGATGCGCATCTGGTCACATTGGCCGCAACGAACAAGGAGCATCGACATGGCAAAAAAACTTGATCATCTGCTGGAGCGACTGCCGGCCAAGCGCCGCGCTGCCATTGAGGCGCGTGCGGGCGAACTGGCAACGCTGAAAGATTTGCGCCAAGCCGTGGCACAAACGCAGCAAGACCTTGCCGCCACGCTGGGGGTGGGGCAGGACACCATTTCGCGACTGGAAAAACGCAGCGACATGCTGCTCTCCACGCTGCGCCGCTATGTCGAGGCGATGGGCGGCAAGCTGGAACTGGTGGCGCAATTTCCCAACCGGCCACCGGTGGTCATCGACCATCTGGCCCCGACCGGCACAGCGCGCGAAGCGCATGGCGGCAAGGTGGCGGCCTGACGCCGACCCGACCAGGATAGATACCGTCGCTTCGCGGCGCGATCTGTCAGGCAGTCGAATCAGAAAGTCGGCGCTGGCGCGACGGCGGTATCGACGCGGTCCGCGAAGCGACCGATCGCCTCGATCACCGCAAGCGTCTGATCGCGGTGCGGCGAGTGGCGGCAGTCCGCCAGCTTCAGCAGTTCGACGTCCGGCGAGGCCGTTGCCTGCGACGCGATCGCTTCGATCTGCGCCATGGTGCCGTACTCATCGTCTTCGCCCTGGATCGCCAGGATCGGACAGCGGATATGCGGCAGGCAGTCCTCGATATTCCATGCGCGAAAATCAGGATGCAGCCAGATGTCGTTCCAGCCGTAGAAAGTGCGCCTGACGTCGCGGTGGTACTTGGCGAGTTTGGCGGGCAGGTCCGTGGTTTCGAAGGCGACTTTGGCCGCCTCGATGCTGCGGATCGAAATGTCTTCCACGAAGCAGTGCGGCGCCATGACCACCAGGCCGGCGACATTGCTGCGGCTGTCTCCGGCATGCAGCAGGGCGATCGAGGCACCATCGGAATGCCCGACCAGAACCGGGTTCTCGATATCCAGTGCCGCCAGCAGTTCGGTCAGCGCCTCGCGTCCCTCGCGGTGCATGAAATCGGTCTCGAAAGCGGCCTCGAGGATATCTGACTGGCCATAGCCATAACGCGAATAGACCAGCGTCCGGCAACCTGTGGCAGCGGCAAGCCGTTCCGGAAAGTCGCGCCACATTGCCACCGACCCCAGGCCCTCGTGCAGCAGCACCAGCGTCGGGCGGTTGATCTGGTGGGCGGGGATCAGCAGGTACTCGAGATTCCGCTCGCAGACCCGGACGAAACCTTTATGCACGCCTCAGAGCCCGTGAAGAAATCGTAGCGAGCGGGCCGCAGCGGGGTGCGGCCGGAGCGCAGCTACCGGAGCGTATGTATCTATACGTGAGGATAGCCGGGGTTGCCAAATGAGCCGCCCAAGCCCCGATCCGGCGCGCGCAGTAGATTTATTCACGGGCTCTCAGACTCCGAGAAAACGGTGCATCAATTCTTGATTGTCCGAGAGCTCGCTGGAGTCTCCGGAAAATACCACCCTGCCCTTCACCAGCACCACGCTGCGATTCGCCAGCGCCATGACGGCAGCGTAATTCTTGTCCACGATCACCGTCGCGATGCCGGAAGCACGGATGGTCTTGATGATGCTCCAGATTTCCCGGGCGATCAGCGGTGCCAGACCCTCGGTGGCTTCGTCGAGGATCAGCAGATCGGGGTTGGTCATCAGCGCGCGGCCGATGGTCAGCATCTGCTGCTCGCCGCCGGACAGCTGGGCGCCGCCGTTGCTCAAACGTTCGCCAAGCCGCGGAAAGGTGTGAATCACGCGATCGAAATCCCACTCGCGACGACCGTCGACGCCGGCACGCGCCGCCATCACCAGGTTTTCGCGGACCGAAAGATTGGGGAAGATGCCGCGGCCTTCCGGCACATAGGCGATGCCACGGCGGGCGATGGCATGTGTCGCGGACTGCGTCATGTCCATGCCGCGGACCTTGACCATCCCCTCGCGCGGACGCACCAGGCCGAGCAGGGTCTTGAGCAGCGTGGTCTTGCCCATGCCGTTGCGCCCCATCAGGCCGATCGTTTCGCCCTTGCGCACGGAAAAATCCACGCCGTGAAGGATGTGGCTGACGCCGTAGAAAGTGTGCAGGCCGGTCGCCTCGATCAGCAGTTCAGTCGACGGGCCGCCCCTAGACTGAACAGTCACAGCCCGCGAGCGCAGCGAGCCGTGGTCACCCCCTTCCGCGGGAAGGGGGCTGGGGGGAAGGCCCTTCTGGTCAGTCATACAGCAACTCCTCGCCGCCGAGATAGGCCAGCTGCACGGCCGGACTGGACCGCACCGCCTCCGGCGTACCGGATTCCAGCACTTCGCCGTTGACCATCACCGTGAGCCGGTGCGCCAGCGCGAATACCGCATCCATGTCATGTTCGATCAGCATGATGGCGTGGTCCGCCGTCAGCCCCTTGATCAGTTCCACCATGCGCTGCGACTCGTGCGGCCCCATGCCGGCGAGCGGTTCGTCGAGCAGCAGCAGGCGTGGCTGCGTCGCCAGACACATGGCGATTTCGAGCTGGCGCTGCTCGCCATGCGAGAGGGTAGCCGCGATGCGCCCGGCGCGATGGGTGAGGCCCGCTGCCGCCATCGCCTCTTCCGCCAGGCGGTTGATTTCGGCGTATCCCCCGGCCTGCTGAAAGACGCTCAACGCGTGCGGCGTGCGCGATTGAGCCGCGAGACGGCAATTCTCGAACACCGTGAAAGGCAGGAAGATGTTGGTCTTCTGATAACTGCGGCCGATGCCGAGACGCGAGATATGGTCGGAGGTGCAGCCCGCTATGTCGCGCCCCTCGAAAATCACCTCGCCCGAGGTCGGCGGCAGATCGCCGGACAACAGGTTGGTCAGCGTGGACTTGCCGGCGCCGTTGGGGCCGATCACGACATGGACTTCACCGACGAAAAGATCGAGCGACACGTCGCTGACCGCAACCAGGCCGCCGAAGCGCTTGGTCAGGGCTTTCGTGCGCAGGATGGGCTCACTCATCTGCGGCCTCCTCCGCCGGCTTGCGGCGGAACTTCTGCGCCAGGCCGGCGAGGCCCTGCGGCATGTAGAGGGCGACCAGCATGATAAAAATGCCCATCGCGAGTTGCCAATGCTTTGCGGCAATGCCGAACCAGGCCTGGTTGGACAGCACTTCCTGCAGCAGGACGAAGGCGAAGGCGCCGATCACCGACCCGTAAAGCGTGCCCATGCCGCCAAGGATGACCATCATCAGCACTGCGCCCGACTGGTGCCAGGAGAGAATCTCCGGATTGACGAAGCCGTACTGCACGGCCGCCATGTAGCCGGCGAGGCCCGCCAGCGCACCCGACAGCGTGAAGCTGGCCAACTGGTACTTGAAGACCGGAAATCCGAGCGCGCGCATGCGATGCTCGTTCACCTTGATCCCCAGCAGAGCGCGGCCGAAGGTCGATCCGAGGATGCGATGCAGCAGCAGGTAAGTCGCTCCCGTCAGGATCAGCACCAGCCAGTAGAAATGCTCCAGCTTTTCCAGGTTGGCGACTTCGATCTCGCCCAGTTTCATCAGAGGCTTGGCATAGATGTAGATGCCGTCCGAACCGCCGCCGAGCTTGGTGTCGTGGAAGATGAAGAACAGCATCTGGGCAAACGCCAGCGTGACCATGATGAAGTAGATGCCGCGCGTGCGCAGCACCAGCGTGCCGGTGATCAGCGCGAACAGCGCGCAGACCCCTATCGAGGCAGGCAGGGACCACCACAGGCTGACCGTCTCGTACTTCGGAGCCATCAGTGCCAGCGCATAGCCGGCAAGGCCGAAGTAGGCGGCATGGCCGAAGCTGACCAGCCCGGTATAGCCGACCAGCAAGTCGAGGCTCATGGCAAAGATGGCCAAGATCAGGACCTTGGTCAGCAACTGCATGTAGAAGGTGCTCTCGACCAGCGGAAACAGCGCCAGCAGGCCGACCACCAAGTACGGCAGATATTGTGTCAGGCGGGAATCTTTCATGCTCTCAGCTTCGCCCGAACAGGCCTTCCGGCCTCCACACCAGTACGATGGCCATCAGCACATAGACGATCATGCCCGCGACCTCGGGCACCAGCACCTGGCCGAAGGTCTCGGCCAGACCGATGATCAGCGAGGCTGCCATGGCGCCTTTCACCGAGCCGATGCCTCCGATGACGACGACCACGAAGCAGATGATCAGCACCTGGCCGCCCATGTTCGGAAACACCGAGGACAGCGGCGCATTGATCATGCCGGCGAAAGCGGCCAGGGCGATGCCGAGCGCGAACACCAGCGTGTAGATCAGCTTGATGTCGATGCCCAGCGACTGCACCATGTCGCGGTTGCTGGCGCCGGCGCGAATCATCATGCCCAGCCGCGTCTTCTGGATCAGGAAATAGAGTCCGGCCGCCAGCAGCAGGCAGACGCCGGAAATCGCCAGGCGATAGACGGGATAGGAAAGGTTTTCGGTCAGCGGAATCGACGCGTTGAGCAGCGCCGGCACGGCGACGCCATGCACGTCATCGCCCCAGATCAGGCTGCGCAATTCCTCGAAAACCAGAATCAGGCCGTAGGTGAGCAGGACCTGATAGAGATGGTCTCGCTGATAGAGATGGCGGAACAACAGGCGTTCCAGGCCCATGCCGAGGATCACGGTGAGCGGAATGGCGAGCAGGATGGCAACCGTGAGGCTTCCGGTCATGCTGGACAGCGACCAGGCCAGATAGGCGCCGACCATGTAGAAGCTGCCGTGCGCCAGATTGATGATGCCCATGATGCCGAAGACCAGCGTCAGGCCGCTGGCCACCAGAAACAGCAGCAAGCCGTATTGCAGGCCGTTGAGCAACTGAATCAGAAAAAAGGCGAAATCCATTGGACAGGTTTTTAAAAGTCGGCGCTGGCAATACGGCGATCAGAGGACAAAAAAAGGGCGGCTTGGCCGGCCGCCCTGTTGCGGAACGAAGACTAGGCCTTGCAACCGCGCGCCGGGTCGGCCAGGGCCTTCCAGGCCACGCCCTGCACCTTGTTCTCCTTGCCGACCACCTTGCGCAGATACATGTCCTGCACCGGGTTGTGCGCCTTGGACAGGGTCCACGTGCCGCGCGGGCTGTCGATCTTGGCCGCTTCCATGGCCTTGATCACGCCCACCTTGTCACTGACATTGCCCTTGACGGCAGCGAGGCCCGCAGCCAGCAACTGGCCGGCGTCGTAGCCCTGTACCGCATACACGTCGGGCTGCAGCTTGAAGGTCTTGGCATAGGCGAGGCGGAAGGCCTTGTCCTTCTTGGTGTCGAGGCCGTCGGCATAATGCAGCGTGGTTTCCACGCCTTCGCCGGCATCGCCCACCGCTTCGAGCACGCCATCGGTGAGGAAGCCCGATCCATACAGCGGAATCTTGCCCTTGAGGCCGGCGGCCTGATAGTCCTTGAGGAACTTGGCTGCACCGCCGCCGGCAAAGAAGGCCACCACCGCATCCGGCTTGATGCTGGCAATCTCGGTCAGCAAGGCCTGGAACTCAACCTGCGGGAACGGAACATAGAGTTCCTTGGTCAGCTTGCCGCCTTCCTTCTCGAATCCTTCCTTGAAGCCCTCCATCATCTCCTCGCCCGCAGCATATTTCCAGGTGATGAACACGGCATTCTTGTGGCCCCTGGCCTTGAGCACCTTGCCCAGCGCATGCGTCGTCTGCCAGTTGGAGAACGAGGTGCGGAAGAAATTCGGTGCGCATGCGGCACCGGTCATGGCGCCGGCGCCGCCATTGGGATTGATCCACAGCGTGCCGGACTCTTTCAGTACCTTGGCCATGCCCATCACCACGCCCGAATGGACGGTGCCGATGACGACATCGACCTTGTCGCGCTGCACCAGCTTGTTGACGTTCTCCGGCGCCTTGGCCGGATTCGACTCGTCATCGACCGTGACGTACTCGATCTCGCGACCGCCGAACTTGCCCCCGTGTTCCTCGATGGCCAGCTTGAAGCCGTTGGTGATGGCGACACCAAGCTGCGCGAAAGTCCCCGTGTAGGGCAGCATCAGGCCGACTTTCAGCTTGCCCTGCTGGGCCAATGCCGTCCCGCTCGGCAGCAATGCGCCGGCTGCGGTCGCACCTGCGATGGCGGTGCTGCCCAGCAGAAACTCGCGACGATCGTAACCGGCCTTCTCATTCTTGTTCATTGTCCTTCTCCTCACTCTACGTTTTTCTGACAGGGCACAAAGGCATTTGCGCCCGATGTGTTTTAGAACTTCAATCACAACACTTCCGCGTTAGTGCGTCAAGCCAATTAACATCCAAAGCCTTCTCCCAGAGGCTCCGTGGCGCCTTGCCGCGGCGCACTCAACGAAGTTTGAAGCGCTGAATCTTGCCGGTGGCCGTCTTCGGCAACTCCGCCACGAACTCGATCCAGCGCGGATATTTGTAGGGTGCCAACTGATTCTTGACATGTTGTTTGAGCGCCGCATCGAGAGCGTCCGAAGGCTCGATGCCGGCTTTCAGCACGACGTAGGCCTTGGGCTTGACCAGTTCATCGGTATCGGCGTGCGCCACCACGGCGGCTTCGAGGATAGCCTCATGGGTCATCAACGCGCCTTCGACCTCGAAGGGCGAAACATAGATGCCGCCCACTTTCAGCATGTCGTCGGAGCGACCGCAGTACTGGAAGTAGCCATCGTTCGATTCGATGTACTTGTCGCCGCTGCGCGTCCAGTCACCCATGAAGGTATGTCGCGACTTCTCGCGGCTGTTCCAGTACATGACCGCCGCGCTGGGACCGTTGATCTGCAGTTCGCCGATCTCCCCCGGCGCCACCGGGTTGCCGTCTTCGCCGATCAGGCGCACCGCGTAGCCGGGAACCGGCTTGCCGGTGGTGCCATAGCGCACCTCGCCGGGACGGTTGGACAGAAAGATGTGCAGCATCTCGGTGGAGCCGATGCCGTCGAGAATTTCGACGCCGAAATGCTCGGTCCACCGCTTGCCGATGTCGGCCGGCAGGGCCTCGCCGGCCGAGGTGCAGACTCGCATACGCAATTCTTTTGGTGCCGGCAGGTCGCGGCTGGCGAGCAGCCCGGCGTAGAGCGTCGGCACCCCATAAAAAATAGTCGGTTTATGCTCGCGCAGCCTTTTGAAAACCGCCTCGGGCGTCGGCCGCTCGGCCATCAGCACCGTCGTGGCGCCTACCGAGAGCGGAAATGTGAGGCCGTTGCCGAGGCCATAGGCGAAAAACAGCTTGGCCGCCGAGAACACCAGATCGTCCTCGCGAATGCCGAGTATCGGCTTGCCGTAGAGTTCGGCAGTCTGGATCAGGTGGGAATGCAGGTGCACGGTTCCCTTCGGCGTGCCCGTCGAGCCCGAGGAATACAGCCAGAAACAGAAGTCGTCGCAGGTGGTCGGCGCCGGATCGAAGTTCGGGCTGACACCTTTCATCAGGTCGCTCAGGCACTGATGTCCCTTGCCATCGCTGCCCGAAACGATGATGTGGCGCAGCGTCTTGTGCTTCGCCACGATCGGCGCAAAAGCCGGCCACAGGGCTTCCGAAACGACCAGCGCCTTGGCCCGCGAATCGCCGAGCATGAAGTCGTAGTCGGCCGTGGTCAGCAGGGTATTGGCGGCGATCGGGACGATGCCGGCCTGAATGCTGCCGAGAAATGCCGTTGGAAAGTCGATGGTATCGAGCAGGCACAGCATCACCCGGTCCTCGGCTTCGAGACCGATGCCGGCCAGCACATTGCCGAAGCGATTGACCCGCTCGGCAAGATCGCCGAAGGTATAGCGCCCCTGGTCGTCGATGTAGGCGATCTTCTGCCCGCGCCCGGCTCTCAGATTTCTCTGGATCAGGTCGTAGGCCGCGTTGTATTGACGCGGAATGCTGACGCGCGGGGGCGATGTTCTGTGATCGGCAGAGCTCAGTTCTGACATTTCAATCTCCTCCTCCGCCCTGCGGCGGCTGGTTTTTCTTTGCTGTTTATGCTCTTCACGTGCTGCGGATGCTGCCCGTTCAGCTGAACGCCTGTATCCCCGTCTGCGCCCGGCCCAGGATCAGCGCATGGATGTCGTGCGTGCCTTCGTAAGTATTCACCACTTCCAGGTTGACGACATGGCGGATCACGCCGAATTCGTCGGAGATGCCGTTGCCGCCGAGCATGTCGCGCGCCATGCGGGCGATGTCGAGCGACGATGCCTTCGTCCTTCATCCGTCCCAGGCGCAGGCAGCCTTGCAGCGCCATGGTGATCTCGGTCTGCATGTTGGCCAGCTTGAGCTGGATCAGTTGATTGGCGGCCAGCGGCCGGCCGAACTGCTTGCGGTCGAGCGTGTATTGGCGGGCGGCGTGCCAGCAGTACTCGGCCGCGCCGAGCGCGCCCCAGGCGATGCCGAAGCGCGCCGAGTTGAGGCAGGTGAAGGGACCCTTGAGGCCGCGCACGTCGGGGAAGGCGTTCTCTTCGGGGCAGAAGACTTCGTCCATGACGATCTCGCCGGTAATCGAAGCGCGCAGCCCCACCTTGCCGTGGATGGCCGGGGCACTGAGGCCTTTCCAGCCCTTTTCGAGGACGAAGCCACGAATCTGGCCGCCGTCGTCCTTGGCCCAGACGACGAAGACGTCGGCGATCGGGCTGTTGGTGATCCACATCTTGGAACCCGAGATGCTGTAGCCGCCGTCGACGGCGCGGGCGCGGGTGATCATGCTGCCGGGGTCGGAGCCATGGTTCGGTTCGGTGAGGCCGAAGCAGCCGATCAGTTCGCCCGTCGCCAGCCTGGGCAGGTACTTGCGCTTGGTGGCCTCGTTGCCGAATTCGTAAATAGGCACCATGACCAGCGAGCTTTGTACGCTCATCATTGAGCGGTAACCGGAATCGACGCGCTCGACTTCACGCGCGGCCAGGCCGTAGCAGACGTAGTTCATGCCGGCGCCGCCGTATTCTTCGGGAATGGTGGTGCCGAGCAGGCCGAGTTCACCCATTTCGCGGAAGATCGCCGGATCGGTCTTTTCGTGGCGGAAGGCTTCGAGCACGCGCGGCGCCAGCTTGTCTTGCGAATACGCAGCGGCTGTATCGCGCACCATGCGCTCATCGTCCGTCAGTTGCTGATCCATCAGCAACGGGTCTTCCCAGTTGAATCTCGGTTGGCTGCTCATGCAATAGTCCTTAATGTGAAATACCTAGGCGGCGTGCTTGCCGATCATCGAGCGCAGCGAGCCGATCAGTAGCCTCCCCGTGAGGGGAGGATGGGAGGGGCGGGTCCACTTGCCAGCTTGAGGCCCGGCGAAGTTACGAATTTTCATGATGCTGAGCGAGTTGTCGGAGCCATAAGCGTCAGTGAATCGTCATGCCACCGTCGGCGGCGAGGATCTGCCCGGTGACATAGGCCGAGGCGTCAGAAGCGAAGAATACGAAGACGGGCGCGATCTCATCGGGCTCGGCCCAGCGGCCGAGGGGAATGCGATCGAGATACTTTTCCTTGAACCGCTCATCGGTGCGGATCGTCTCCGTCATTGGCGTGGCAGCGCCGGGTGCAATGGCGTTGGCCGTAATGTTGTAGCGGGCCAACTCTTTCGCCGTGCTCTTGGTCATGCCCAGAATGCCGGCTTTCGCCGCACTGTAGTTGATCTGGCCTATCGTGCCGAGAACTCCCGCAGCGGACGTGACGTAAATTATACGGCCGTAGCGGCGCTCGATCATGCCGCCGACCACGGCCTGCAGGCAGTTGAAGGCGCCGGTCAGATGCACGCCGATCACCTGCTGCCACTGCTCGATGGTCATCTTGTTGAGCATCGCGGTGCGCGTGATGCCGGCATTGTTCACCAGGATATCGATGCGACCCCAAGCTGCATTCACCTTGGCCGCAGCCGCCTCCACCTGTGCTCGGTCGGCGACGTCGCAGGCGATGCCGATCGCCGTACCACCAGCGCCGACTATCTCGGCCGCGACTTGCGCCGCCGCCTCGCCGTTCATGTCCACGACTGCCACTTGGGCGCCCTCGCGGGCGTAGGCGTGCGCCACCGAGGCACCGATGCCCTGCCCGGCGCCGGTGACGATGGCTACCTTATCTTTTAGCTGCATGTGCTGGTCCCGATTGAAAATGATGATTCAGCCAACAAGCAAGATCAATCCGCAGATTTCGCAGATTTGCGCAGATGAAAAATCTATTGCCCTGATCGTATTTCAATCTGCGTCAATCTGCGTAATCTGCGGACCAATGCCTTCTAGCCTCAGCCCTTCGGCTTGGCCATAACCTGCTCGGCAAACTTGTCGTCGAACAGCGCACCTTCGGCCACCAGCTGGCGGAACTTGATGAAGTCGATGACGTCCTTGCCGGTCGGCTTCTTCGCGTCGAAGGCATTGAAGCCGAGCCAGGCTTCGTGGTTCATGTTGGCCGCGAGCCAATGGCGGTTCGGCAGCTTCATCTGGTCCCAGAAGAACTTCTTCTTGCCGCGGATGCCGTCGATCGAATTGATCAGGCAGTTGGGGAACAGGTTGGCAAACTTCCACACCAGGCGATTGACTTCCGCGTCGAGCAGTTCGAAATCGGTCTTGCACTCTGCGATCAGCGCCTTGGCGGCAGCCACCTTGTCGCTTGCCACCGCTTCGCCATAGACGATCTCGCCGTCGTCGACATAGGTATCGGTGCGCACCAGAGGATTGCGAACCCACTGGCCGTCCTTCTTCAGAACCGGCACCACCTTGGTGACGAGGCCCTTGGATTTCATCTTGTAGGCGCTCCATGTCTCGCAGGAGATGCAGTTGTACATCGCATCTTCCATCGACAGGAACCACGGCAGAAAGTCGGTCGAGCCGCCGACCGGCGCCGAACCGTGCTTGGGACCGGCCTGGCCGTAGATCGCCAGGTCGGAGGAGACCGTGATGTCGGTTGCCATGCCGATTTCCTGCCCGCCCGCGACGCGCATGCCGTTGACGCGGCAGATGACCGGCTTCTTGCAATTGAGGATGCCGTCCACCATGGCGTTGAACAGATCCATGTACTCGCCGTACTCATTCGGGCGCTTGGAGTAGTAGGAAGCGTATTCGGCGGTATTGCCGCCGGTGCAGAAGGCCTTGTCGCCGACCGCAGTGAACACCACGGCAACGACCTTGCGATCGCTCGATGCACGCTGCATACCGGCGATGACACCCTTCACCATGTCGGTGGTGTAGGAGTTGTACTGGCTCGGATTGTTCAGCCAGATCCATGCAGAGAACAGGCCCGACACCGCCGCACCCTTGTCGTCCAGTACCGGACGTTCCTCGTAGATCACCGTCGGCGCATCATCGGGCGATGCGTTGCCGAAGTGGCTGTTGTCGATGAGCTGGTGATCCTTGAGATCGTTTTCCCTGCGTAGCCATTCCAATGCCATGGTAGTTCTCCTCTTTGAATTCGGTGGGTCGTGGGTCGATATGAAAAACGTGTTCAGAAATCCGGGATCAGGATCACGCGCCGGTTGAGCTTGCCGTGGTGCGCATGGTCGAAAACCTCCTCGATCTGGCTCATCGGGCGCGTCTCGACAAAGGGTTCGAGCACGATCCGCCCGTCGACGCACATGTCGAGCACTTTCGAGTAATGCTCGGGCAGGCAACCCCAGGTACCGATGAGTTCGGCGTCGAAGGCCATCAACTTGGAGAGCATGTAGGATGTTTCGTCGGTACCGTAGCCGACCACCACCAGCGTGCCGGTGAAGGACAGCAGGGACAAGGCCAGTTCCTGGCCCGGCTTGGTACCGGTGACCTCGAAGATCTTCCAGCCGTAGTTCGATGGAATGCCCTTTTCCTTGCACCAGGCCTTGAAACTTTCCTTCACTTCCTTGGGGCTCTTGCCTTTCGGATTGATCGTGAAGTCCGCTCCGTACCCCTTCATGAATTCCAGTTTGTCGGCGTTGATGTCGATGCCGATCACCGTGCTGGCGCCCATGCCCTTGGCCACCTGGGTCATGAAGCTGCCGACGCCGCCGGCGGCACCGATGACGATGACGCGGTCACCCGGCTGCAGACGCGCGCGCAGGCCGGCCTGGTAGGGGGTAGTTACCGCATCGGCGATCACCGACAGGTGCTCCAGCGGGATCTTGCCGCGATTGCCGACGATGCAGAGGTCCGCGGCCGGAACCGGGATATGACTGGAGAAGCCGCCGTAAATGCCCATCGAATTGCCCGGCATCTTCTGCGCCAGGCAGCGATTGCCGCGACCGCTCTTGCACAGCTCGCACTTGTTGCAGGGCAGTACCGCGGGAATGATGACTTCCTTGCCCAGCACCCGCGCATCGCCCGCCACCACGACACCGGAAATCTCATGGCCGAGCGACAAGGGAGGCGGCTGCTCGGTACGCACGCCCATGTAGAAATACGAAAGATCGGTATGGCAAACGCCGCAACCCCTGATCTCGACCAGCGCCTCGCCCGCCTTCAGCTCGGGCACCGGAATTTCAGTCTTGGTCAGCGTTCCCGGTACGGTCATCTGCCATGTCTTGATGGTGCTTGGAATCATCGTCATTTCCTTATTCCTTGAGAAAGCATTTGATCCGCAGATTTCGCAGATTACGCAGATCGAACAACTCGCTTGCCGCGTCTCACCCCTACCCCAATGAATTACCGAGTTTTAATCTGTGAAAATCTGTGTCATCTGCGGAAAATGAATTATTTGTTCTTCCAGACGGGTTTGCGCTTTTCAATGAATGAATTGAGGCCTTCCTTGGCGTCTTCGGTGGCCATCAGATCCTTGAGGTAATGCTGTTCGATATGGAACAGGGCCTCGTAGAAAGGCCGCGTGGCCGCTTCCTTCACCGCCTTCTTGGTATGGATCAGCGCGACGCGGGACAGCGAGGTGAACTGGTGGAGGAACTTCTCCGTGTCGGCGGCAAAGCTCTCCTTGGGAAACACGCAATTCACCAGCCCGAGGCGATGCGCCTCCTGCGCATCGATGATGCCGCCGCCCAGCAGCAGCTCCATGACCTTGGTCATCGGCAACTGGCGCGGCAACAGGATCGCGGCAATCGGCGGAAACACGCCCAGCTTGATTTCCGGCTGACCGAGCTTGGCACTCTCCGAGGCGACCACCATGTCGCAGGCGATGGCCAGTTCGCAGCCGCCGCCCAGCGCCGGCCCATTGACGGCGGCCACGGTGGGTATCTGTACCTGCATCAGGCGCTTGAGGATGCCGTGGAACACCTCGATCATCTTGACCACCTTGTCGGGGGTGTGATCGACCACGTCCACCCCAGAGGAGAAGGTCTTGTCGCCGTTGCCGGCGATGACCAGAACCTTGGCCGTGGTGTTTCCCATCGCCATGTCGAGAGCGGCATTCATCTCTTCCATGGTCGCGATGTCGAGCACGTTGTAAGGCGGCCGGTTGATGGCGAGGCGAAGCTGGTCGCCGTGCTGCTCGTAGGAGATGAACTTGAAATCTGCCATGAATGTCCTCTGGTTTCTGCGTGCTGCGGTTAGCGTGAAATAACTCGTTCGGAGCGACTGGTGATAGTCGAGCGAAGCGAGCAAATCAGTAGCCTCCCCGTGAGGGGAGGATGGGAGGGGCGGGCGTTCAATTCGCCTTTCGCGTGTTTCATCATCGACGGGTAATTCTCACTGTCATGCGCGTTCAGAAAAGATCGTCCATCTCGTCGGCGCCCACGCCCGGCGGCATGCTTCCATACTGCTGCATGTAGGCCTGCACCAGTTGGTTCTCGCGCTGGCTGAAGAACGGCGCATCTTCGTACACAAAGAACTTGGCGATATCGGCCTTGTCCAGCATCGCTTCGAGGCCTTCGCGCAGATTCTCCACGCCCCTGATCAGCAGCACTTTCTTGTCGGCGTCGAGCAGCTGGAACACGCTGGCATCCGTGGGTACGCCGGCGACATTCTCGGCGTTGAATTCGAGCCAGGCTTCCGGCGGCAGCACCATGTCCTCGATCTTCGCCGCGAGATTGCACTTGAGGCAGCGCAGCGCCTCGGCGCGGGCTGTCGCTTCATCGAAGCCGAGTTCGACTTCGTCCCAGTTGTCGCGTTTTGCCGGAGCGATGAAAATCGGATGCAGGCGCTTGCGGGTGTTGAAGCCCTCCTCGCGGCCGATATGCGGATCGGTATCCCAATCGGGCAGCAGATTTTCCTCGATGTCGCCGTCGCCACCCAGGTAGGCATCCATCGCCGCGGCCGCCTTGCGGCCTTGGGCAACCGACTCGATCAGCGTCGACGGGCCGAGCACGCAGTCGCCGCCGGCATAGACACCGGGACGGCTGGTCAGCATGCTGTCCTCGCGCACCTGCACCCGGCCGTTCTTGGAAACCTGAACGCTGTAGGCGGGAAACTCTTCGGGGCGCTGACCGATGGCGCCGATGACCAGATCGACGTCCTCGGCAAACTCGCTGCCCGCAATCTCCAGCGGACGACGACGACCGGAGGCATCCGGTTCGCCCAGTTCCATCTTCACGTAGGTGATCCTGAGGCGCGAACTGCCGCTGTCGTTGAGTTCGATTTTTTTCGGCGCCAGCAGGAAGCGGAAATTGACCTGCTCCTCAATGCAGCCCTGGACCTCGTCGTCGCGCGCCGGCATTTCCTCGCGGGTACGGCGATACACCATGTCCACCACTTCGGCACCAAGACGCCGTGCCGACCGCGCATTGTCGGTCGCGACGTTGCCGCCGCCGATCACCGCGACGCGCTTGCCGATCACGATCGCCGTTGCCTGCCCGCGAAGCGGATTCCCAGGCACGCAAGGCGGAGCGACGCCGACTTTTCCGTCCCCGGGGATACCGCTTCGCATAACTTTGCCGGTCGTCGCCGCGCGCAGGAAGGTCGGGCTGTCGACTACGTTGGGCAAGTTGTCACCGGGGATGCCGAGCGCGTCGCCGTTCTGCGCGCCGATACCGAGGAAGATCGCATCGAAACCCTGAGCCTTCAGTTCATCGATGTTCTCGATCCGGGTGTTGAAGCGGAATTCCACACCGAGCTTTTCCACTTCGGCCACTTCCTGGTCGATCACGTCCAGCGGCACGCGATACGACGGAATACCGTAGCGCGCCATGCCGCCTGCCGCCGGCAGGGCATCGAATACCGTGACGGCATGGCCTTTCTTGGCCAGGTAATAGGCGGCAGTCAGTCCTCCCGGCCCGGCGCCGACCACCGCGGCCTTCTTGCCGGACGGCGGCAACTGCTTCGAATGCTTGCGCCACAGGCCCGTGTCATTGTCCGCGGCGATCCGCTTGAGGCTGCGGATCGACAAAGGATCATCGAGGTCCTTGCGCCGGCAGGCGGACTCGCAGGGACTGAAACAGGCGCGACCGAGAATTCCGGGGAAGGGCAGCTTTTCGCGCACGACTGCGACCGCCTCGCCGTACATGCCGAGGCCGACCAGTTGCACGTAGCGCGGCACGTCGATGCCGGCCGGACAGGTCGCCTTGCACGGCACTTGCGTTTCTTCCTTGCGCGCCACATCGAGGGTGCGGTCCATCAGGGCGCCGGTCGGGCAGACCGTCACGCAGGCGCTGCAGAACTTGCAGCCGGATTCGAGCAAGGTCGGTGCGATGGTGCCGACCCAGGTGCGACCGTCCGTGTTCTTGACCTCGAGGCAGCCCACGCCGCGCACCTCGTTGCAGGCCACCAGGCAGCGCCGGCAGTCGATGCACAGGTTGTAGTCGCGATCGTAGAACGGTTCGTCCTTGATCACCGGCAGCTGGACGTGCTTGTAGTTCGGCGTGGTCGGCGGAATGCCGACGTAATCGGACACTTTGCGCAATTCGCAGCTGTTGAAGATGGAACAGCAGCGCTGCTCGACCGGGTTGCCGAAGGAACACGTAGTGCGGCTGCAGCCTTCGCGCTGCGGGCAGGTCAGGCAGACATGCGGATGCGTGCCCAGCGTCCTGGCGATGCGTTCCTTGCGCAGCTTGTCGATTGCGGGTGAAGTAGTGGTGACGACCATTCCCGCCTCGACCGGAATCGAGCAGGACGTGCGCATGCCGGTCATGCCGGCGATTTCGACCACGCATAGATTGCAGCCGCTATTGCTGTCCGGGCCGCCGCCCCGCTGCGAACTCGGCGGCAGATCGGGGTGGGCACACAGAGCCGGAATGTAGATCCCGGCGGCGCTCGCCGCGGAGAGCAACGAGACCCCCTCGGGCGCCTCGACATCCTTGCCATCGATGGTGAGCTTGACCTTGACGCCCGCATCGGCAGCGAAACCCGCTGCACCGGGCGCCTGCCGGGTCTTGTACCACCTGATCTCGGACGTCTGTACGGCCTGCATGGTGCTCCTCCTCGATGCGTCTTCCGACTGGCTGCACGGCCTCGCCGGGCCACGCAATTCTGATGACTTGCTGCGACTATGTCCGGCGGTAAGGCGCGTAATAAGCGCCACGACAGGCTCCCGCTCTCACTGCTGCCAAAAAACTCGTCATGTCGTGCACCGACTGCAAAAACTCGGTGGCGCAGCGGCCCACCGCGACGACCTTGTGGCAATCGCTGCCCCCCAACGTCGGCAGCCCCAGATGCTGCGACGCCTGGATGGCCAGATCGTTGTCGCTCTCGATGTTGCCGCCGTTATGCGACTCCACCGCAGCGATGCCTTCCAGGTCCAGCAAGCCTTCGAGCAAACCGGAGAACCCCATGTCGCGAAAGGGGTGCGCCGGAGCGCAGATTCCGCCCAGGGAATTTATGCGCTCGATCACCTCGTTCAGCGGCAGATAGCTGTCGCGGCCCCAAACGTTCCAACCATCGTCCTCAATGCCGTAAGCCAGCAAGTGCCCACGATCCGTGGCGATTTCCACTCCGCGCAGGACCAGCAAGCCCTCCTCGCGACCGATGCGCTCGACCGGCTCGGACGCGTCGTAGGAATGGTGCTCGGTGATGCAGACGCCATCCAGGCCCAGCGCCTTCGCGCGCCGGATCAGGTCAAGCGGCTCCAGCCAGTTGTCGTACGAATGCTTCGTATGGCAGTGGGTATCGATCCACATGACCTGGTGCGGCGCCTTTTGGAACTCAGGGCAACACGTACTCGAGATTGACGCGCTTGGACGGCACGAACTTGTTGGCCTTGAAGAACTTCTCCAGGGCGAAGTCATCCCAGTTCACCAGCGTGTAAACCTTCTTCACCCCGGCGGCCTTCATGTTCATCATGAACTGGTCGAGCATCTCGGCGGCGACGCCGAAGTTGCGGAAATCCGGATGGACGCCCAGCGTATCGATCGTCGCCGTGGCGTCGGCAATGCCGAATTCGCCGAAGAAGACGTAACCCATGACGAAGCCCACCACCTTGCCCTCGACCTCGCAGACGATCGAGGTGTTGATGTTGGCGGCCCGGTTCAGGATCCCGGCAATCTTGCGCTCGTAGTACTCGCGCCGCGGCTCGCCGGACGCGAAGGCGTCGATGGCGACGATGGCATCCAGGTCACTCTGGCGCAGGACGCGCATTACTCGTTTCTGATCAGGCATTTCATTCCTCCTTGTGTAGTCGGCAGCGCCACGGGCGCCGATCCTTAACGTGAAATACAGCCGCTTACGAAGTCACAGGTGATGATCGAGCGAAGCGAGCGGATGGGTAGCCCCGCCCTGGGGCGGGGATGGGGTGGGGGGCCTTCCATTCGCCTTTCGCGTGTTTCATCATCAGGGGTGCCGAGCTCCGCATGAAAGTTAGAACAGTTCGTCTTCGCCGGCCGGTTCGCTGCGCTTGCGGACATAGACCGTGCCATACATGAAGCCCATTTCCTGACCGGCATCGAAACAGGTGTTGCAGCCGTCGCCTTCCGTCTTGAATTCCTCGACATGGACCTCGAAGCCCATGGCCTTGTAGTTCTGCACGATCTCGGACAAGCGCGGCTCGCCGATGACGGTCTGACGTATCCAGCCATCCTTGAGCAATTGATCCTCGGGACTGACCACCTTTGCCTGGGCGATCGGGATGACACGTCGTGTTTCTGCCATGGGAATCACCTCGCTCACCACGAATGCTTGATCGCACCCGGCGTACATGCCGTGATACAGGGCAGGCTGGCGTAGCCGCCGGACGGCTTGCAGTCGGCGCAATCGTAGGCCAGGGTCCGGCAGTTGGGCTTCTTCACCCAGGCTACTTCGTCGTCGTAGTCGTCGGTGATGATTTCGAACATCTGCTTCGGGCAGGCCGTCAGGCAGGCGCGCTCCGCGGTGCAGCCGATGCACTTGTCGGTGTCGATACTGATGTAGTACTCACCGGAACCGTCCTTGTAGCCGTAGTTGGCGATCATGTCTCTCTCCTTCTGTTGAAACCCCTGCGCAGCAAGGCGGTCGAGCAAAGTACGCTCTCCTCGCCGCTGCGGATGGTCAGGGCACCGCAGGAAGCTATCAGGCAGCCGCTGCTTTCTTCGACATCAAGGTGTAGCCGAACAGCGCAGCCCCGAGCGCCCCGGCGATCTGGCTGTCGACCTTGGTCTCCATCGCCTTGATGCCCAGCAGCTTCTCGATGCGCTTGACCACGCCCGGGTTCTTGGCGATGCCGCCGGTGATGAAGAAGCCTTCCTCCACCCCGATCCGCTCCAGCAGGGATACCACCCGCTCGGCCATGGCCTGGCAGTAGGCGGCGATCACCTTGTTCTTGGTGTAGCCGGCCTTCAGGAGACCCAGCGCTTCGGACTTGGCGAAGACGACGCAGACCGACGACACGGCGGACGGCTCGACATCGACGTCGAAGGAACGGGGGCCGAGTTCGGCGATCGGGATCTGCATCAGGTCCGAGATGACTTCCATGCCGCGGCCGGTGCCGGCAGCGCACTTGTCGTTCATCAGAAAGTTGGTGACCTTGCCCTTTTCGTCGCAGTGGATGGCCTTGCAGTCCTGGCCGCCCATGTCGAGGATGGTGCGCACGCTGTTGCCGCCCATGTAGTTGGCGCCGCGGGCATGGCAGGCGATTTCGGTGATGGCCTTGTGGGCGAAGGGCACATTGACCCGGCCGTAGCCGGTGCCGACGACGTAGTGGATGTCTTCGAGCTTCATGCCGCACTTGTCCATGACACCCTGTAGGGCGTTGGTGGCGGAATCCGGCGAATTGTTGCCGGTGCGCATGCTGTTGAAGCCGTAGAGTTCGCCATCGACGACGAGCACGGCCTGGGACGAGACGGAGCCGACGTCGATGCCGCAGGTGATGATCTTGGCGGTTTTCCAGTCCTTGGTTTCGTCGATCCAGACGCTTTCCTGCCAGCGCCAGAATTCCTTCTTCTCGGGGGCCGTCTCGGCAACCACGGGTGCGCTCACTTCTGCATTCATGTTTTCACTCCTCTTCCGTAGGGGTTAGTGCTGACGTTCGGCGGCAATTAACGCGCAGCCGAGGGCACTGATGTATTCCGGCATGTCGGGCAAGGATATCGTGTCGACGCCCATCGCGTTCTTCAGCGACTGGACGAAGCCGGCGTTGTGCACCATGCCGCCGATGAGGACGACTTCGCCTTCGATGCCGACGCGGCGCACCATGGCGCAGACCCGGCTGGCCACTGCGTCGAGCACAGCCTTGGCGATATCGTTCTTCGGCGTCGCCGAGTGGATCAGGGACACCACTTCGGATTCGGCAAACACGGTGCACTGGGCGTTCATCGGGATCGATTTGTCGGACAGGAGGCTGGCTTCGCCGAATTCCTTGAGGGTCATTTGCAGGGCACGGCTCATGGCTTCGGCAAACGATCCGGCGCCGGCGGCACATTTCTCGTTGCCGGCGAAGTCGATGGCCCGGCCTTCGCCGTCGGTCTTCATGCCGCGGCCTTCTTCGGCGCCGACATCGACCACGGTGCGGGCCTGCGGGTACATATAGACCGCGCCCTTGGCGCCGGCGGTCATTTCGGTGATGCCTTCGCTGGCGAAGGCGACTTGCTTGCGTCCGGCGCCGGTGGCGAAGATGGCCTTGACGTCGGTGCGCTTCAAGCCGGCGGCGGCCAAAGCGTCGTCGAAGGCCTTGTCGGCGGCCTGGTCCTGGTCCAGGTCACCGGGCATCATGATGTGTGTCTTCTTGACGCCGTACTTGAGTTGCGGCGCTCCGTCTACCTTGAGTTCTTCCAGCAGCACCACTTTGACGCTGCGCGAGCCCATATCGATTCCAGCGGTAATCATTTTGTGTTCTCTCCTCGTCTCGTTAGGCGGCCTGACGGCGCAGACCCAGTTGTTCCATGAAGGCATCGACCCGGGCCTGCGTCCGCACTTCATCGAATTCGCGCTCGTCACCCATGTTGCCTTCGAAGGTCATGATCGGCACGCCGGCATTGGCGATACCCTGCCGATTTTCCATGATGCCCATCGAAAGGCCTTCGCAGCCGCGGTTCAGGTGCAGCATGACGCCATCGACCTGCCATTCCTTGACGATGCGCAGCATCATCGCGGTCTTCAGGCGCGGATCGAAAAAGTGCTGCCACTGCGGCTTCGACAGATTCCAGTCGGCATACAGGCGCACTATCTGGTCGCGGGTATTCATCTCGATACCCTTCTCCCAGGGCAAGGACCGACCGCCCCAGCTGCCATCCGGCTTGTCTTCCCAAATGCCTTCGAGGGCAAAGGTGTAGAGCGAACCGATCGACACCGCGCCAAAGCTTTCGAGGTAGCGGAAGATCTTGAGGAAGGACCAGGGCGGCTGGGTATCCGACATCATGCGGCAACGTTCGTTGGGCACTGCCGCGATGCCGCGGGCGACGCGATCCTTCACTTCTTCGTAGAGTTCGTCGTAGAAGTCGGCGCACCACTGCGAGGACTTCGCCAGGGTCGCCAGGACGTAGAGCGAATACATGGTCTTTTCGTCGAGCGGCGCCGGCTTGACCTTGTTCAGGGCGCAGATGTCGGCCCAACGGCTGGTCGAGCGCATTTCGTTCTTGACCGCCTTGAGGAATTTCTCGTCGTCGAAGGTGCGACCCGTGGATTTTTCCAGGAACTCGATGCCGTCGTGGATCTGGTTGCTGACGTAGTCGAGACGCGCGGCATTCATGTCCTTGTAAGGGCCGACGCCGACATCGACGTAGAACTGCGGCACCTTCTCTTCCTTGGCGACGTGCTGGTACCACTTCGAGTGCGAGCAGCAGATCTGCGTCTGGAAAATGAAGTCCGGCTTGGGGAACTTGCCGCCATACAGGTACTTGTCGAGGTGCATGCCACCCCAGTAAATGCGCATGTAGGAGCAAAGATCGCGGGCAAAACCCACTGATTCGGCCGCGTCCATGCACTCCTTGGCAAACTTCTTGTCGTGCGCAATCGCCGCGGCGTAAGGCTCGCCGGTCAGCGAATAGACGTCGTCGCCGAGACCTGCCGGCACCGCATCCAGCGCCCAGGCGGAGCCGGACCAGCGCAAACCGCCATTGTCCTTGGCCCGGGCGTAGTTCTGGTAATACTGCTCGCGCAGCTGCTTCGCCTTGCCCCACAGCTTCAGGGATTCGGTCGGATATTTGTTCTGTGCACTCATTGTTTTCTAATCTCCCGTCAGTGTTAGAACAGCTCTTCGTCGCTCATCGTTTCGAGGAATGCCTCGATACGGATACGGAAGGGGCCGATGGGGTTGGTGATGTCGAATTCGAGGAACAGCGTCGGGATGCCGTTCGCCCTCGTGCGGATCGCAGAACTTCTGCTGCAGGAAGACCGCGGCGCGCGCATTGAACTCCTTGGCCAGGCCGAGCACATGGTCGAAGCGCGTATGAACCGGATAGTCCTTGGTCGGACAGGCCGGGCGATCGCAATAGCGGTCCGCGATCGCCTTGATCACGTCGTCCTCGGGCTTCGACTCGTTCCAGAAGTAGCGGGTGCCGGAGCACTGATCGTCGATGACGATGGTCGAGCCGACCGACTCGACCATGGCCATGAAGGCGAGGTCGTCGTTCTCCGAGCCGATGGTCATGAAGCGCACGCCTTCGGGACGGTTCAGATTGCGCGTAGGCAAGGCCGCCAGCACTTTTTTCAGCTGCTCGTTGTGCTCGCGCTTGTCGACGAACTGGGCGGTGATCGACGCGTAGAGCACTTCGACGCCCGTGACCTGAGGATTGGCGACCTTGCGGTATTCGAACAGTTCGCGCAACAGGCGACGGTTCTCGTCGACCACGGCGAGCGCTTCGCGCAGCATGTCGTCGGTCAGCGGCTTGCCGGTCAGCGCCTGCAGGAAGGTGCGGAAGGACTGGAGCTCCGCGTAGTGGGCCTTGCGTGCATGCGGCGACTGGACATCGTTCGGCATCGCCACGTAGTAATCCCATTCCACCGTAGGGACATTGCTGCGCCAGGAACTGAAGGTCTGCCGATACTGGATGCAGGATTGCGTCAGGGTAACGCCCTGACAGTAATCGTAGCGACCGAGCAGGCCCTGAGCCAGGGAATCGCGGCAGAAGGGACAGAACATGCCGAAGATGTGCGGCTCGGTGACGTTCTGCGGCTCGTGTGCGCCGAGTACGCGGACGGGGAGCATGCCACAGGCGATCAGCAGTTCCTCCGCGGTATAGGTACACATCGTCGCGACGACCTGACCACCGGTGCGCGCTTTCCAATCACGCGCGTAGTCGTGGCGCTTCTCATACCAGTCTTTGAACTGGTCGAACATACCATCAGCCATTGCTGCCTCCTCGTTAGCTGTCCGTCGCAGCGCTGTGCTCCGGACGCGGTATTCGTTAGGTTAGTTGAACGTGGAACTATTGTTCCTTTGCTGAACCATACTGCACACTCTGAGCGGAGTATGGGATAAAAAAACGCCCTCGTCAATAGGGTCATGCATTATTTTTCATGACCGCACCCGCCTCCTGTTTATAGCCTTTGGTCAATCAGTTACAAGATTTTAATACCCATTTTTTGTTTAGGCTTAAAAAAATATTTCACTTCTTGATTCAGATCATGTACTATAGTGCCTATTCGAGAGTCGTACTTCTTCCACACCCACGCCCAAGCATGATGGAATCCTCAGCAAAAGCCGACCAGCCCGCTCCATTGCCCTTCATCGACGAAGCCGCCGATGCCGAGTTCATCCAGGAGCTCGGCCTCCGGGTTCGCGAAGCGCGTGCACGACGCGGCATGTCGCGCAAGAGCCTGGCGCTGAATTCCGATGTGTCGGAGCGCTACCTGGCGCAGGTGGAAAGCGGCGAGACCAATCCTTCCATCATGGTGTTGCGCCACGTCGCCCATGCGCTGGGCGTTTCCCTGATCGAACTCCTGGAATCGCAGCACAGTTCTCCGGAGTACCGGTTGATCTCCCGCTTCCTCGAACAGCTCTCGCCCAACCGGCTCGAAGAAGCACTGCTGCGCCTGATGCGCGATTTCGGGAACGAGGACGCCACACGCCGGAAGCGCATTGCCCTGGTCGGCCTGCGCGGCGCGGGCAAGTCGACCCTCGGCCGTGCGCTGGCCAGCGAACTGTCCCTGCCCTTCGTCGAACTCAACAGCGCCATCGAGGCCGAGGCCGGCATGAGCCTCAACGAGATATTCATGCTCTACGGCCAACCCGGCTTTCGCCGTCTTGAACGCCGCTGCCTGGAAGGTTTCATCGCGCAGCACGAGAGCGCAGTCATTACCGTCGGCGGCGGCATTGTTTCCGAAGCGGAAACCTTCAATCTGCTGCTGATGAACTGCTTTACCGTCTGGGTGAAAGCGACCCCGGAAGAACACATGTCGCGCGTTGTCGCCCAGGGAGACTTCCGTCCCATGGAAGGCAATGCCGAAGCCATGGAAGACATGCGCCGCATCCTCGTCGCGCGCGAGCCCCTCTACTCGAAGGCGGACTTCACACTCGATACCACCGGATGTCCGCCGGAAGAATGTCTCAAGAAACTGCGCCAAGCAGTCACCCTAACCCCAGAAACACCATAAAACCAACGGAGAGTTCCATGAACAGTCCCGATGCCCCCCGGCAGACGATCACCTATGACACCCATCCCGACCGATACAAGCACTGGCGCCTGAGCTGCGACGGCCCGGTCGCCACCCTCCATCTCGACATCAATGAGGATGGCGGCATCAAACCCGGCTACAAGCTGAAGCTGAATTCCTATGACCTGGGTGTCGACATCGAACTCTACGACGCGCTGCAGCGCATCCGCTTCGAGCACCCGGAAGTGCGCAGCGTCGTTGTCACCAGCGGAAAGGACCGCATCTTCTGCTCCGGCGCCAACATCTTCATGCTGGGCGTTTCGACCCATGCGTGGAAGGTGAATTTCTGCAAATTCACCAATGAGACGCGCAACGGCATCGAAGATTCCAGCCGCCACTCGGGGCTCAAGTTCCTCGCTGCCTGCAATGGCACCACCGCCGGTGGCGGCTATGAACTGGCGCTCGCCTGCGACGAAATCATCCTGATCGACGACCGCTCGTCCGCCGTAAGCCTGCCGGAGGTCCCGCTGCTCGGCGTGCTGCCCGGCACCGGCGGCCTCACCCGCGTCACCGACAAGCGCCACGTCAGGCGCGACCATGCCGACATGTTCTGCACGCTGACCGAAGGCGTGCGGGCGCAGCGCGCCAAGGAATGGCGGCTGATCGACGACTACGCCAAGCCGCAGGCTTTCGCCGAAAAGGTAAAGCAGCGCGCCATGGAACTCGCCGCGCAGAGCGATCGCCCGGCCGACGCCAAGGGTGTTGCCCTGCCGGCCGTCAAACGCACCATCGATGACAGCGGCTACCACTACGAAACCGTCGATGTCGTCATCGACCGCAAGGCCCGCCGTGCCACGCTGACGATTGCCGCACCCGCAACCGCACCCGCCACCGGTATCGACGGCATCGTCGCCGCCGGCGCGTCGTGGTGGCCGCTACTGATGGCCCGCGAACTCGACGACGCGATCCTGATGCTGCGCACCAACGACCTCGAAATCGGCACCTGGGTGTTGAAAACCCGTGGCGATGCACAACACGTGCTTGCCGCCGATGCAGCGCTGACACAGCACCAGAAGCACTGGTTCGTCCGCGAAACCATCGGCATGCTGCGCAGGACGCTGGCACGCCTCGATGTCACCTCGCGTACCCTGATCGCGCTGGTCGACCAGGGCAGCTGCTTTGCCGGCACCCTGGCGGAACTGCTGCTAGCAGCGGACCGCAGCTACATGCTGTCGCTGCCCAAGGACGAACAGGGCGAAGCCAGAGTCACGCTGTCCGAAATGAATTTCGGCAGCTACCCGATGGTCAATGGGCAGTACCGCATCGGTGCGCGCTTCTACGGCGAGGAAGGCCCGATTGCGGCCGCCAGAGCCGCCACCGGCAAGCCCCTTGGCGCTGCCGCGGCGCTGGAACTGGGCCTCGTCACGGCCACGCCGGACGACCTCGACTGGGAAGACGAGATCCGCCTCGTCCTGGAAGAACGCGCCAGCCTCTCCCCTGACGCGCTGACGGCGATGGAGGCCAATCTCCGCTTCGGCCCCGGCGAAACCATGGAAACCCGCGTCTTCGGCCGCCTTTCAGCCTGGCAGAACTGGATTTTCATCCGTCCCAATGCGGTCGGCGAAGCCGGCGCACTGAAGGTCTTCGGCAGCGGCAACAAAGCCAAGTTCAACTGGGAACGCGTCTGACGTTTCCCGATAAAAAAGCACCCCGACCCCAATCAGGAGAATGCCATGAGCATCGATTACAACCAGAAAATCCCCAACAACGTCAACCTTTCCGAAAACAAGACCCTGCAGCGCGCCCTCGAGCACTGGCAGCCGGAGTTCATCAACTGGTGGAAGGACATGGGCCCGGACGACTCGCAGAATTTCGACGTCTATCTGCGCACCGCGGTCAGCGTCGATCCCGGCGGCTGGGCGCACTTCGATTACGTCAAGATGCCCGACTACCGCTGGGGCATCTTCCTCAACCCGGCCGAAGAGGGCCGCAAGGTCAATTTCGGCGCGCACAAGGGCGAAGCCGCCTGGCAGGAAGTGCCGGGCGAGTATCGCAGCAACCTGCGCCGCCTGATCGTCACCCAGGGCGACACCGAACCCGCCTCGGTCGAACAGCAGCGCCACCTCGGCCTGACCTGCCCCTCGCTCTACGACATGCGCAACCTGTTCCAGGTGAACGTCGAGGAAGGCCGCCACCTCTGGGCCATGGTCTACCTGCTGCATGCCTACTTCGGCCGCGACGGCCGCGAGGAAGCCGAAGCCTTGCTCGAGCGCCGTTCCGGCGATGCCGACAATCCGCGCATCCTCGGCGCCTTCAATGAAAGCACGCCGGACTGGCTGTCCTTCTTCATGTTCACCTACTTCACCGACCGCGACGGCAAGTACCAGCTCTGCTCGCTGGCCGAATCCGGCTTCGACCCGCTGGCGCGCACCTGCAAGTTCATGCTGACCGAAGAAGCCCACCACATGTTCGTCGGCGAATCCGGCGTCGGCCGCGTCATCCAGCGCACCTGCGAGGTGATGAACCAGCTCAAGACCGACGACGTGGCGAAGATCCGCGCCGCCGGCGCGATCGACCTGCCCACCATCCAGCGCTACCTGAACTTCCATTTCAGCGTGACCATGGACCTGTTCGGCGCCGATGTTTCGTCGAATGCCGCGACCTTCTACAACACCGGACTCAAGGGCCGCTACGAGGAAACCAAGCAGGACGACGACCATCAGCTCAGCGATGCGTCGTATCCGGTGCTCGAAGTTGGCGATGGAAAGCTCCTTACCGTCCAGGCGCCCTATCTCAACGCCCTCAACGAGCGCCTGCGGGACGACTACGTGCGCGATGCCGTCGCCGGCATCGAGCGCTGGAACAAGATCCTCCAGAAGCAGGGCATTCCCTTCACGCTCACGGCACCGCACAAGGCCTTCAACCGCAAGATCGGCCCGTTGTCGGCAGCGAAGATTTCCCCGGCGGGCAAGGTGCTCTCCGAAGCCGAATGGACGCACCATCACCTCGAATGGCTGCCCTCGGTCGA
>VBWA01000127.1 GCA_006218025.1 Rhodocyclaceae bacterium
TGGACTGACCCCCTAAAATAGACAAACAGTTAAGCTAATTCTATATTGCCAAACTTGGAGGTAAAAAATGGCAAAACGAAGGTATTTTACACGTGAATTTAAGCTGCAAATCCTTGAGCAGCTCAAGAGCAAATCTGCTGCAGAGATTGCAAAAGAAAACAACGTTCATCCTATGATGATCTATAAATGGGAGCGGGAGTTTGAGGTAAACCCTGCAAAAGCATTTGCAGGACATGGAAAGATATGCAAATTGGAAGCCGAGGTTGCAAATTACCAGCGTTTGGTTGGCAAGCTCTATGCTGAAATTGAGTTTTTAAAAAAAACTTCAGTGATTTTAAAAACCAGATTGGACGAGGAAAAAATCAAACGGAGCTGATATACATGATTATCAAAAATAACTTCGCGAGTCCTATGTCCATTGGAGAAGCGTGCCGGCTCATGAATGTCAGCAGGAGCGGCTACCTTGCCCGGAATGAAAGAAATCCCAAGAGTGACGGGTTTGAGGAAAAGCTTCGCTGCGATTTGCGCAAGATAGCCGAAGAGTTTCCTTACTACGGCTACAAGCGCATGACAAAAGCTCTGCAAAGAGAAGGGCACAAGGTAAATCACAAGCGCATCTATCGCCTCATGGCAGAGGAGAAACTGCTTAACAAGCGGAAAAGATTCACTCCTGTAACAACGCAGTCAAGCCACGACTTTCCCAAATACAGCAATCTTGCAAAGGGATTTACTCCTAGGGCCATTAATCAGCTTGCAGTAGCAGACATCACCTATATCGCCCTGCAATTTGATTTTGTGTATCTTGCGATTATTATGGATGTTTTCAGCAGACGGTTTACAGGATGGGAACTAAGCAGAGAAGCAGATGCGCAATTGGCGCTGAATGCCCTGAACAGGGCAATTGCCTTGCGTGGCGCAAAAAATATGAAAGGGTGCATACACCATTCTGATCAGGGAGTCCAGTACGCTTCAAATGCCTATGTGCAGAGGCTTGAAGAAGTTGGAATGCGCTCAAGCATGAGCGACAAAGGAAACTCGTATGATAACGCATATGCAGAGTCTGCAATAAAGACCATCAAGTATA
>VBWA01000039.1 GCA_006218025.1 Rhodocyclaceae bacterium
GTAGTGGCGATTGGCGTATTGCACGTAGCGACGGCCCAGCGATTGCATCAGGCGCGACGGTGCGCCGGATACCACCGGCGTGAGCAACAAATGGACATGGTTGGTCATCAGCACATAGGCATGGATCGCGCAGCCGCAATCGCGAGCCGCTTCCTCCAGCCAATGGAGGTAACACTGGTAGTCCTCCTCGGCAAAGAAGCAGGGTTCGCGATTGATGCCGCGCTGAACGATGTGCAGCGGGTAGTCGGGAAGAAGAATGCGTGGGCGGCGTGGCATGTCAGATCCTCAGGAAGTCAAATGACTCTGACCCCTTTAGCTATTTGCTTCAGGTACATTACCGTCAGGCCGGAGGAGGTGTCTTCGCGGTTCAGAAGCGTGAAGTTGGCTGCCACGTATTCCGCATCGCGTTCTGTCATCTGGAGCTTGCCGAAGGTTTCCTCGGTTACCGTGTTCGTAAACCGGTTTCCGTTCTGAAGGACTTCGACGATTTTGTCATTCGGGGTCGTCGAACTAAGCTTCGATTCCGCAACGAGTTGCAGCAGGCGCGCCTGCTCGATGGCCCTTGCCTGCTGCAGAGAGAGATCGGTGAGGATGATTGGATCAGTCATGGCTTACTCCTTCTCGGGTAGAGAGGTTGAGGGTTTGAGAATTCGTTCGATGAAGTTGCGGGCATCTTTCGGGGAATTATCTACGTCAATTTTTCGACCCCGGATGAATTCCTTCGGACATTCCGCGGTGGAGCGCCAGAACACCGGCCCATCGCCTTGCTTGCCACCCAGCACAAATCCGCGCCGGTAGGCGAGGATTTCATTGGTGGCAAGGTCGATGACGTAAAGTTCGCCGCCGCCGATGCCCATCTCGCGGTCGCGCGGCCGCTGTATGCCGCGCCAGGCGACGCCGTAGTGGCTTTTTAGTTTGTCAACGCGGTGTTCGATCAGGTAGCCGTTCTGCGGATAGTGGCGTCCGCCCGGCGAGACCTTGTATTCGATCGGCCAGTTGCGCACGTAGCGCAGGTAGCGGCCTTGCTTTTCGGTGGCGCGGCGAAGTTTTTCGTCGCCTTGGTATTGGTTCTTGCCCCAGTGGCCATAGTCATCGCCATCCGAAACAGCGCTGAATAGCGGGTTCTTGTAATGCGACTCCGCGCCGAAGACGTCCTTCTCCTCTAGGTAGGCCTTCTCGGTGAACTTGTACGAACGCTCGGGAACGAAACGGCCTTCAGTCAGCCGCGATCCGTCCTGAACAGCCAGCGTATAGGCTCGATGGAAAACGCTGTAGTACAGCCCATCGTAGGCTACTGCGCTGAACGGATCCTCCATCGCCCTCCGCTGAGTCAACAGAATCTCGCGTGGCCGGAAGCGCGGCCGTAGCAGGTAGATGCCCTCGACGCCTTCGACGGTGCGCGAGATGAATTCGCCGGCTTCGAGTTTGCACAGGTGGTCAAAGTATTCGCGCGACGTCATCCCTTCCTTGTAAGCGGCATCGGGATGCGCTTGCGGAAAGCGCGGCGGTGGCACCTTCGGGTCCGGGAAGTACCAGGGAATGCGTTCCGCCTGCAATTCGTGGCCGGTGTACTGCCGCACCGACCCCGTCTTGCCACCGTCGCTTATTGACGTGCAGCCCGCCATCGCGACAGTGGCGGCCAATAAAACCAGTACCGTATTTCGCACGCTACGAGACGCCATTTCCACAATAGTCAACCGGCTTCGGACCAGCCTATTTGGCTCGCTGGCGGTCAGTTTCTCATTCATCTTGAATCCACCCTTTTGCTCTCGAACATCCCATCATTGACGCCAAGGCAGTTATCGTTCCGCTTGCCGTCCCGCCAGCGCCGACTCTTCAAAACACTCTTCTCTTGCATGCCTGTCTCCTCCCCATTTCTTCGTTTCATACCCTCACCGCTCCCGCAAACTCTCACTCCCATACTGCAGCAGCGGACTCAGGAAGTACTCGATCACCCGTCGCTTGCCGGTCTTGATTTCCACGGTCACCGCCATGCCGGCCGAGAGATTCACGGTCTTGTCTTCCACTTGCATGGTGGCACGCTGCAATCGGGCGCGGGTGGAGTAGATCGGGCCCTTCTTCTCGTCATTGATGGCGTCTCGCGAGACGTGGACCAGACTCGCCGGAATCGTGCCGTACTTGGTGAAGGGGAAGGTCTCGATCTTGACTTCGGCCACCTGCCCGGCATTGACGAAGCCGATGTCCTTGTTCTCCAGAAAGGCCTCCACTTCCAGCGCGTCGTCTTTGGGTACGATGACCATCAGCACCTGCGCCGGGGTGACGACGCCGCCGACGGTGCGCACGGCCAACTGCTGCACGGTGCCATCGACCGGCGCGGTAAGGGTCATAAGTTTTCCGCGAGTGTCTGACTTGACCAGTTCCTGGCCGTAGCCGGTGGCTTTCTGTTCGGCTTCGTTGAGCGTGTCGAGCGCGAGGCGGCGGGTTTCGGCGACGGCCGAGTTGCGCTGGCCCTTGGCCTCTTCGATGGCGGCGGCGAGTTCCTTGAGGCGGCTCTTCTGGGTTTCGAGATCGGCTTCCTGCTCGATGCGGACTTGTTCCTTTTCCAGGTAGCCGTGTTTCGAGATGAAGTTCTTTTCCACCAGACCCTTGAAGTCCTCGGCGCGCTGGCGGGCGATGGGCGCGGTTTGTTCGAGCTTCTTGACGATCTCCTGGGTCGAGCGCCGCTCGGCTTCGCGCTTGGCAATTTCGGCCTCGATGCGCGAGACGCGGGCCTGGTATTCGCCGTACTGGCCGTCGAGGATGCGCTGCTCTTGGGCGACGCGCTCGGCGCCGATGCCGACCGGTGTTTCGATGCGCGGCGATTTGCCGTTGGCAAGCGCTGCCAGCAGGCCGCGAGCGCGGGCGGCTTGCAGTGTCGCCGTGGTCAGGTCGTTGGCGGTGCGCGTGCTGTCGGCCTGCGCCATGGTGGCGTCGAGCTCCACCAGCACCTGGCCGGCTTTGACGGCCTGACCGTCGACCACATGGATGGCCTTGACGGTCGCGGTCTCGATCGGCTGGATCAGCTTGCTGCCTGCGTTGGGCACGATGCGCCCTTGCGCCGTGGCGACCACGTCGATCTTGCCGAAGATGGCCCACAGAACAGCGATCAAGGCGAAGGCCATCAGCAGCCAGGCGACGATGCGCGGCGCGGGGGAGACCGGGGATTCCTGCAGTTCGAGCGCGGCGGGAAGGAATTGCGCTTCGTGAGGGAGGCGTGGCGGTGGGTCGAGCTCTTTGCGGATTTTCCAGACGTGGCTGAAGATGGCGGCGTAGCGCTTGAGCAGGTCGAGCGTGGCTTGGAGGCGGAGGGTGAGGGCGTGGGTCATGAGGGCAGCCCTTGATAAACACAACACAAGTGTTTAACATTGCCCGCATGAACTCGAACGAATTCAAACGCTGGCTGACGAAGCAAGGAGCGACGTTTCAGACGACCAAGGGATCGCACCTGAAGATATTTCTGAATGGTCGCCAGTCCGTCATGCCGATGCACAACGCCGAACTGAAAACCGGCACGGTCGAAGGCATCAAGAAGCAGCTTGGATTGAAAGGAAAATGAACCATGCTTGACTACCCCGTTATTCTCGCCGCGCAACCCGAAGGCGGTTTCGTCGTCACCTTTCCGGATGTTCCCGAGGCCATCACTCAAGGCGAGGATGAAGACGAAGCCTTGCTCTACGCCGTCGATGCCTTGGAAACCGCGCTGTCCTTCTACGTCGATGACCGCAAACCCCTGCCGGTGCCGAGCAAAGCCAAACGCGGACAATGGACGGTGCGTCCCTCGGCCCTGGAATGCGCCAAGCTGGGTGTGTATCAGGCGATGACCGAGCAAGGCATCAAGAAGGCCGAACTGGCCCGTCGCCTGGGCTGGCATATGCCGCAGGTGGATCGGTTGTTCGATCTGCGGCATGCGTCGCGACTCGACCAAATCGAGGCGGCGGCGCGGGCGCTGGGACGGCATGTCGAGGTGTCGGTGACTTAAGGAATCGCCGAATATCCCGTCACACCGGCGAAAGCCGGTGTCCAGTGCGTTGATTTGCTTGGATTCCGGCGTCCGCCGGAATGACGAATTGGTGCTTGGTCGATATTTCCTCGGCATTCGCTTTCCCCTTACCCCTGCTGCATCCGGTGCAGCCGCGAGTAATGCCCCGCTTCATGCCGCAGCAGCTCGGCATGGCTGCCCTGCTCGACGATCTGGCCGCGGTCGAGGACGATTATGCGGTTAGCGTCCCTCACGGCTGACAGGCGGTGGGCGATGATCAGCACGGTGCGGCCTTTGCAGATCGCCTTCATGTTGTTCTGGATGATGCGTTCGGATTCGTAGTCGAGCGCGCTGGTGGCTTCTTGCAATGGCGATGCGCTGGCGCTGGCCGCCCGATAACGTGGAGCCATGCTCGCCAACCAGCGTGTCGTAGCCTTCCGTCAGTTCCAGGATGAATTCGTGCGCGCCGGCCAGCTTGGCGACCGCGATCACGGCTTCGATCGGCAGGCCGGGATCGGCCAGCGCAATGTTGTCGCGGATGCTGCGGTTGAACAGCATGTTCTCCTGCAGCACCACGCCGATCTGGCGGCGCAGGCTGGAACTGTCGGCCATTGCCAGATCGATGCCATCGACCAGCACGCGGCCGCGTTCGGGCAGGTAGAGCCGCTGCGCCAGCTTGGCCAGCGTGCTTTTGCCCGAGCCGGAGCGGCCGACGATGCCGATCACCTCGCCCGGCTCGATGGCGAGATCGATGCCGCGCAGCACTTCGAGTGCGTCTGGCCGGTAGCGGAAGGCCACCTGGTCGAACTCGATCTTGCCGGCCAGCGGCGGCAGGGTCGTACCCGAACGTACACCCTGGCCGCCCTGCCCGCCCGACTTGGCTAGCTCGGTGCGGGTGTTGAGGATGTCGCCCAGGCGCTGTACCGAAATCCCGGTCTGCTGGAAGTCGGTCCACAGTTGCGCGAGGCGCATGACCGGCGTCGCGACACGGCCGGCGAGCATGTTGAAGGCGATCAACTGGCCGGTTCGACGGCCATGGCCTTGACGGTGTCGATGCCGTTGATGGTTTCGACGAGGAAGGCCTGGTTCTCGGCGCCGCGATTGAATTTCTCATGCAGGCGGGCGCGCAGCAGCGGCGTGATGAGCACCGAGAGAATCACGTAGCACGGCAGCGAGATCACCACCACGAGCGTCAGCCAGCCGCTGTAGACCAGCATGACGCCGATGAAGATGACGGAGAACAGCAGGTCGAGCACGAGGGTGATCGCATTGCCGGTGAGAAACTGGCGGATGTTTTCCAGTTCGCGCACCCGCGCCACCGTGTCGCCGACCCGCCGCGCCTGGAAGTAGGCCAGCGGCAGGTTGAGCAGATGCCGGAAAAGTCGCGCGCCGAGTTCGACGTCGATGCGGCTGGTGGTGTGGGCGAAGACATAGCTGCGGATTCCGGACAGCACCACTTCGAACAGCATGACGACCAGCAGGCCGATGGCGATGACGTCGAGCGTGGTCATGCCGCGATGGACCAGCACCTTGTCCATCACCACCTGGAAGCCGGGATGAACCAGGTGAAGTCGAACTTGGCCAGTTCGCCGGCGAGCGACGCCCGCGAGGTGAACAGGATCAGCTCGCCGCTCCAACGCGCGGTGAACTCGGCGGCGTCGAGTATCTGCGGACGTTCGACGCGCGGGTCGTGGATCAGTATCTGCTCGCCATCGACACGGGCGAGGATGACGAAGCGGCCGTCATTGCCGACTGCCAAAGCAGGCAGAGGAGTTTGCGGCAGACGTGAAAGCTGGGTGCGCACCTGGCGCGCCTTGAGGCCGAGCTGTTTGGCCGCGAGCAGGATCTGGAGGATACCGAAGTCACGACCCGGCTCGCGGAAGTCGTGTGCCAGTTGATCGGCATCGGCAGCGATGTTGTGGAATCGGGCCAGCATGACCAGACTGATCAACCCGGTGTCGGGTTCTTGCCTCGAACCCGCCGACGAAGCATCGCCTTCCGGCTCGGCCATCGGGGTCAGGGGCAGGTCACCCACGATTCGCACGGCGCGAGCTTGCGCTGCGAAATTCCGGAATCAAATGCAAGGGCAGCACGCAATCCTTCGTCAAAAGCGCACGACGAAATTGACTTCGCGTGTCGATTGTTCGGTGGGTCAGACGCTTTTGGAGGTTTGCCGCTTCATCGTCCGGCACCTTGCGGCGCCGGCGAGTTTGCTTTGTATTTATGCGGCGATAAGCATAACGCATTCCGGGAATGCGATACAAACTATTTCACGCATATGTAGCGGATTTCATAAGCCGATCGAGATAGGCCGAGTCTGGCGGAACCGCACCAGATCAAGAAATCCGTGGCGCAAGCCCGATCTCGTCGCGGTGGCCGAAGCCCTTGCTGTTGTCGATGAAATGGAAGCGCTCGGGCACGAGCCGGTACCAGCGCACCTTGGCCAGGGCCTTGACGATGGCCGGCGGCATCTTCGCCAGCGGCCCGACGACGGGAAACTTCTCGCCATAGAGTTGCTGGGCGCGCTTTTCCTCGTCGCCCTGCAGTTCGATGACGCGGCCTTCGATCTGGATGCCCTTGATCTGCGCCCAGTCGCTGTAGTCTTCCTGGATCGTCGCCGCGCAGCGGGCATCGAGCGCGAGATTGCGGCAATGGCGGGTGGTCGGCGAAGACAGGAAAATCAGCGAGCTGCCCTCGCCGGCATAGAACACGGCGGCCGCCCAAGGCCCATCCGGCCCCTGCGTGGCAAGCGTCATGACGTGGTGGACGGCAAGATAGTCGGCCACCGCCTGCGGCAATATCAGTTGCATCAGACCGAGCGGGGGCGCGTTTCGTCCGCCGCCTCGGGCGCGAGATCGCTCGCGCTGTCCTTGCCTTCATGCAGCCGCTTCAGGCGATAGGCGATCTGCGGCCGGGTAATCCCCAGCATGCGCGCCGCAGAAGACAGGTTGCCGCGGGCCTTGTCGACGGCGGTTTCGAGCAGCATGGCTTCGACCTGGTCGAGCGTCAGCGCACCGTTGAAAACCGCCTCGCGCAGATCCTTGCCGGTCTCCCAGCGGTTGATGTCGAGCCCTCCGGTGGAGTCGAGACCGAATTCCTGCGGCTGCACATCATTGCATGACAGGAACAGGTGGCTCACCTCGATGCGCGTGTCGCCGGGCGCCAGTATGACGCCGCGCTCGACCGCGTTTTGCAGTTCGCGAATGTTTCCCGGCCACGGATATGCCAGCAAGGCGCGCTTGGCCTTGTCGGTGAAACCGCGCAGCTTCTTGCCGTGGATGGCCGTGTGCTTGGCCAGGAAATGCTTGGCCAGCAGGGGGATATCCTGCTTGCGCTCGCGCAGCGGCGGGATGACGATCTGGTAGGCATTGAGGCGGTAGTACAGGTCGGAACGGAAGCGGCCTTCCTTGACCAGTTGCGCCAGGTTGGCGTTGGTGGCCGCCACCAGTCGCACATTGATCTTGCGCGTCTTCTGGTCGCCCAGGCGTTCGATCTCGCCGTCCTGCAGCACGCGCAACAACTTTGCCTGCGCCGACAGCGGGAGGTCGCCGATCTCGTCGAGAAACAGGGTGCCGCCATCGGCGCGCTCGAAGCGTCCCGGACGCGATACCAGCGCGCCGGTATAGGCGCCCTTTTCGACACCGAAGAGTTCCGACTCGACCAGTTCCGCCGGGATCGCCGCACAGTTGACGGCGACGAAGGACTTGCTGCAGCGCGGCCCCATTTCGTGCAGGCTGCGCGCGAAGACCTCCTTGCCGACACCGGTTTCACCCTGCAGCAGGACGGTGATATGGCTGCCGGCCGCCTGCTTGAGCAGTTCGTAGGCGGCGCGAAACCCGGGAGATGTCCCGGTGATGTCTTCCGGCAACTGATCGCGGTCGCCGATCGAAGAGCGCAGCTGCACCACCTGGGTTTGCAGGTCGATCAGCTGGTCGGCGATCGACTCGCTGTTGAAGAAGCGCATCTGCTCGGCCGCATCTGCCCATTCGTCGGCCGGCTTGCCGACGATGCGGCAGTTGTTGTGCCCCATCCCGGTACATTCGACCTCCTTGTAGAGGATGGTGCGGCCCATGAAGGCCGAGGTGTAGCCGCAGGCATAGCCGATCTGGGTCCAGCACACCGGTTCGCTGTGAATGCCGTAGTGGCGGCGATGGGATTGTCCTTCCCAGGAGTGTTCCCAGAGAAATTCGGCGTAAAACTTCCCGGTGTGGCGGTTCAATTCCAGCTTGATCGGAGTTACGCGGACGATGCCCTCCAGGGTATGCAATTGCGGGCCGGTCATGAAGGCTTCGAGGTCGCTCGAATCCTCGGCGCGGGTGCGGGCGAGCTCGGCATCGCGCACGCCGGAGGCGTAACCCATGCGCGTCAGCAAGCCCTTGGCGCGGTCCATGCCGAGGGTGTCGATCAGTTCATTGCGCAATGTCGCCTGCGCTTCGGCGTGCACCAGCAGCATGCGGTGCTCGTGAAGCCAGATCTGCCCGGTCTCGGCGCAGAAATGCACGCGGGCGCGCAGATCCTCGTTGGTCGAGCGCCCCACACTGCGGAGTTTGGTCATTGCCTCACTCTCACTGTCTCCTCCTTGATTTGCTCATTTAAGCGCAAGCCGGAAAGCATACCTTGATCGCGGGCAAAAGTGGATTTTCCGCCTGCAGCCGGCGGGATTCCGGCAAGTGACCGGAAGATCAAATCTGCCACGCCGGGACTCCAAATTTCACCAAATGAACAATAGTCGATTGCCGCTGCCTGAGGATCGCAATCGCCTCATCCGACATTCCATTTGTCATTTTTGCTGCACATGCATGAAATTCAGACTCCAGCATTCCAGACAATCCTGACCGAATGGCCATTCATTTTCCATTCGAAATATTGCGCCGCGCCAACGGCTGGTGGCCCAAGCCTTGCGTTACATCCATGACTCCCGGCACCTGACCGGGGCCGGTTTTCCGATTTCCACAATAAATAATTACAGAAGGAGACATTCAATGAAGTTTCCGATTCCGCACGATGTAAAGGCCAAGACCATTCCCGGCACCGAAGGCTGGGAGAGGATGTATCCGTACCAGTACCAGTTCGTCACCGACGATCCGGTGCGCAACCAGTACGAAAAGGAAACGTTCTGGTTCTACGACGGCTTGCACTATCCGGAGCCGCTCTACCCCTTCGATACCATCTGGGACGAGGCCTGGTTCCTCGCCCTGTCGCAGTTCAACAACCGCATCTTCCAGGTGCCGCCGGTGCGCGGCGTCGACCACCGCATCATTAACGGCTATGTCTACATCTCGCCGGTGCCGGTCAAGGACGGCGCGGAAATCGGCAGCCGCGTACCGAACTTCATGGAACGCGCCGGCTTCTACTACAAGAACTGGGATGCGCTCGAGGCCAAGTGGAAGATCAAGATGGAGGCCACCATCAAGGAACTCGAGGACCTGCAGATCTCGCCCCTGCCGGATCTCGAAGACATTTCGGTGGTCATGGACGCCCTCGGTGAATCCAAGGGCTACCACCTGATCAAGAACTACGACGACTTGATCAATCTCGGCATCAAGTGCTGGCAGTATCACTTCGAGTTCCTCAATCTCGGCTATGCGGCCTATGTCTTCTTCATGGACTTCACGCAGAAGCTGTTCCCCAGCATCCCGCTGCAGCGCATCACGCAGATGATCTCGGGCATCGACGTGATCATGTACCGGCCCGATGACGAGCTCAAGGAACTGGCCAAGAGTGCGATTGCGCTCGGTGTCGACCAGGCCGTGACCGCAAACCGGGACTGGGCCACCGTCAAGGCCAACGTAGGGAAGCTGCCGAAGGGCGCGGAATGGCTGGCCGCCTTCGAGAAGGCGCGTTACCCGTGGTTCAACATCTCCGACGGCACCGGCTGGTTCCATACCGACCGCAGCTGGAACGACAACCTCGATGTTCCGCTGTCCGGCATCCAGACTTACATCGGCAGGCTCAAGGTCGGCGCCACCATCGACCGCCCGACGGAACAGGTGCGTGCCGAACGCGACCGCATCACCGCCGAGTACCGCGCCCTGATCACCAACGAAGCCGATCTGAAGCAGTTCGACGAGTTGCTCGGTTGTGCCAAGACCGTGTTCCCCTATGTCGAGAACCACCTGTTCTACGTCGAGCACTGGTTCCACTCGGTGTTCTGGAACAAGATCCGCGAGGTGGCTGCGATCATGAAGGATAACGGCATGATCAAGGACGTCGAGGACATCTGGTATCTGCGTCGCGACGAGATCAAGTCCGCACTGTGGGATGTGGTCACCGCCTGGGCCACCGGCGTCACGCCGCGCGGTACCACTACCTGGCCGCCGGAAATCGAGTGGCGCAAGGGCGTCATGGAGAAGTTCCGCACGTGGAGTGTGCCGCCGGCCATCGGCATCGCGCCGGAAGTGATCCAGGAACCCTTCACCATCGTGCTCTGGGGCGTCACCAACAAGTCGCTGGCCGACTGGTCCGCGGTACAGGAAGTGAGCGATCCCGACAGCATCACCGAGCTCAAGGGCTTTGCCGGCAGCCCCGGCATTGTCGAGGGCAAGGCACGCGTCTGTCGCACGGCGATGGACATTCGCGATCTGCAGGACGGCGAAATCCTGGTGGCACCGACCACCTCGCCATCCTGGGCACCGGCCTTCGCCAAGATCAAGGCCTGCGTCACCGATGTCGGCGGGGTCATGAGCCATGCCGCCATCGTCTGCCGCGAGTACGGACTGCCTGCAATCGTGGGAACGGGGCATGGCACCAAGATCATCAAGACCGGAATGATGATCAGGGTCGACGGTTCTTCGGGTGTGGTTTCGATCACCCGCTAACGCTCATGGCACCGAGCGCCACCCGCAGAAGATGAAACACGCGAAAAGCTGTTTATTTGCCCTCCCCCCTTCCCCCCTCGCGGGGGGTTACCAATCGGCGCGCTGCGCGCGTAAGTCATAGGGGGTCCAAGTTTGTTTTTCACGTTAACGCGGCAGGAAGGTACCGACAATGGGAAGCGCTTTGGCAATTGGCAGGATTCGCATGGAGGCCGGGATGGATAGCGCAATGCCGAAAGTGTGCTGGTTCGAGGAGTGCAACAAGAACTCCGTCGCCATGGTGGGGGGCAAATGCTCCTCTCTCGGCGAACTCATCAATGCGGGGGTGCGTGTGCCGCCGGGGTTTGCCCTGACGACTCACGGCTATGCGCAGTTCATGCGCGAAGCGGGTATCCAGCCCGAAGTGACCGGCCTTCTCAAAGGCCTGGATCACGAGGACATGGACAAGCTCGAAGGAGCCTCCGTCGCCATCCGCGAAATGATCGAATCGCGTCCCGTCTCCATCGAGCTTGAGGATCTGGTTGCCGAGTCCTATCGCAAGTTGTCGGTACGTTGTGGCATTCCGGCGGTCCCGGTCGCGGTGCGTTCCAGCGCCACGGCCGAGGACCTGCCCGGCGCAAGTTTTGCGGGTCAGCAGGATACCTATCTGTGGATTCGCGGCATCGACGAGGTGATGCACCATGTGCGGCGCTGCATCTCCAGCCTGTACACCGGTCGCGCCATCGCCTATCGCATGAAAATGGGCTTCCCCCACGAGCAGGTGGCGATCAGCGTCGGCATCCAGAAGATGGCCAACTCGTTTTCCGCCGGGGTCATGTTCACCATCCACCCGACCAACGGCGATCGTTCGGTGATCGTCATCGACTCGAATTTCGGCTTTGGCGAATCGGTCGTTTCCGGCGAGGTGACGCCCGACCACTTCGTGGTCAACAAGGTCGCGCTCGACATCATGGAGCGCACCATCTCCACCAAGGAGATTTGCTACACGGTCGATCTGAAGGCGCAGAAATCCATCGCCACCGAGGTTCCCTTCGAGCGGCAGAAGGTGCAGTCGATCATCGACGATGAAGTCACCGAACTGGCCTGGATGGGCAAGCAGATCGAAAAGCATTACGGCCGCCCGATGGATATCGAATGGGCGATCGACAAGGACCTCCCCGCCGGCGGCAACGTCTTCATCCTGCAGGCGCGGCCGGAGACGGTCTGGAGCAACAAGCAGCAGGCTCCCGTGTCCGCGGGAAGTGCTTCTGCAATGGATTACATCCTTTCCAGTTTGCTGACCGGCAAGAAGGTCGGCTAGGCAGCAAAGATTCAATTTCACCCACACCATCTGAACTACTACGGAGCGCACATGAAAGCACCAGCGAAAGCAAAACCCATCGACGATATCCGCAGTTACATCGCCGCCCTCGATCTCAACGGCGAGTTGCATCGCGTCAAGACCGAGGTGGACTGGAAATTCGAGCTCTGCCATGTCTCCAAGGTCAATGAGGAACAGAAGGGACCGGCGCTGCTCTACGAGAACGTCAAGGGCTACGACATTCCGGTATTCACCAGCGCCTTTACCACATCGCGACGCTTGGCCATTGCGCTGGAGCAGGACCCGTCGCTGTCGATGAGCCAGCTCTCCAAGAAATGGATGGAGCTGACGACCAAGACGATGGTCAAGCCGGTGTTTGTGGACAACCCGGAGGTGAAGGAGAACATCATCGACGGCGACGACGTCGATATCAATATGTTTCCCTCGCCCTGGTTCTATCCCGACGACGGCGGGCGCTTTTTCGTCACGTCCGGTTTCCTGGTGACCCAGGACCCGGACACCGGCTGGACCAACCTCGGCACCTACCGCGCCCAGGTGCTGGGCAAGAACATCCTCGGCTCGCAGATCATCAAGGGCAAGCATGGCGACATGCACATGAAGAAGTACCAGGAGCGCGGCGAGCTGATGCCCGCCGCGTATGTGGTCGGCACCGATCCGGTACTGTTCCTCGCCGGCTCGACGCTGGTCAGCGCGCAGGTGGATGAATACGAAGTGGCCGGCTCGCTGCGCGGCAAGCCGGTCAAGGTATTCAAGTCGGACCTGACCGGGCTGACCCTGCCGGCCAATGCCGAGATCATCGCCGAAGGCTGGATCGACCCCAACGAATTGATGGACGAGGGCCCCTTCGGCGAATACACCGGCTACTACTCCGGCAACAAGGGCAAGGACTATCCCAAGCCGGTGCTGCGCATCGCGCGCATCCTGCATCGCAACAAGCCGGTGATGTGGGCGACCACCGTCGGCAAGCCGATCAACGACATCCACATGATCCAGTCGCTGAACCGCACCGCGACACTCTGGCATGACCTCGAAACCATGAAGGTACCGGGCATCCAGAGCGTGTATATCCCGCCCGAAGCCTGCGGCCGCTTCTGGGTCGTGGTCTCGGTCAAGCAGATGTATCCGGGGCACTCCAACCACGTCGGCAATGCCGTGATTTCGACCACCACCGGCCACTATGGGGTGAAGGGCGTGATCGTCGTCGATCACGACATCGAGGCCGACGACTGGGATCGCGTCTGGTGGGCGCTGGCCACCCGTTTCGACCCGAAGCGTTCGGCCCAGATCATCGACCGCGGCCGCTCGACCCCGCTCGATCCGGGGCTGCCGATCGAGGCGCGCGACATCACCAGCCGCATCATCCTCGACGCCTGCACGCCCTACGAGTGGGCCAACAAGCCCAACGAAATCTTCATGGATCGCACGGTATTGCAGAAGGTCTCCGACCGCTGGAACGAGTATGGCTTCCCGGGTACCAGCCCGGTGGCCGGCATGATCAACCGGCTGACGCGACCGGAAGTGAAGAAGGCCAAACCGGAAGCGCAAAAAGCCAAGCCGGAGGCGAAGAAGGCCAAACCTCCTGTAAAGAAGGCCAAACCGGCAGCGAAGAAAGCCAAGAGCCGCAAGTGAATCGGCGCCGGCAGGCAGACCTGCCTGCCGGCGCTGCAACCAGACAGCGAACATGAATTCCAAAAAAGGCATTGTCATCGTCTGCAACCTGGACACCCGCGGCGAAGACATCGTCTTCGTCAAGCAACTGATTGCCGACCGCGGGCACCAACCGATCCTGCTCGATTTCAGCATGGAGGAGCCGCCGCCCTTCCCCGGCGACATCCGCACCGAAGACGTTGCGGCGCGCGGCGGCCTGCCGATCGAAGTGGTGCGCGAGAAATACCGCTCGGACCGCGACACCGCCACCAACAACCAGATCCGGGGCGCGGCGGCGATCGTCCAGGATCTGCTGGCGGAGGGACGCGTGCACGGCATCATTGGCATCGGCGGCGGCACCGCGACACTGGTCGCCACCTCGATCATGAAGCAACTGCCTTTCGGCATGCCCAAGCTGATGGCCTCGCCGATGGCGGCGCACCCCGCCTACATCGACAAATACGTCGGCACGCGCGACATCACCATGCATCACACCGTGCTCGACATCGTCAAGATGAATCCCTTACTCAAGGCGCAGATCATCAATGCGGTCGGCGCCATCTGCGGCATGGTCGAGATGACGCAGGGCACCAAGATCACCTTCGACAAGCCCTGCGTCGCCATCTCCTCCTTCGGTTTCGGCGAAATGGCGGTGCAGACCGCGATCGGCATGCTGGAGGAAGCGGGCTTCACGCCCATCGTCTGCCACGCCCAGGGCAAGGGCGACAAAGCGATGGAGGAAATGATCCGCGACGGCGCCTTTCACGGGGTGCTCGACATCTGCACCGGCGGCATCATGGAACACCTGTTCAAGGGCAACCGCGACCCGGGACCGGACCGGCTGATGGCGGCGGTGGAAACCGGCATTCCCATGGTGCTGGCGCCCTGCGGCCTCGACATCCTCTCCTACGGCGGCCGCGCCGACATGCTGGAACAGACCAAAGACCGCGTGCAGTATGTGCAGGACGCACTGCGCGTCCAGGTGCGCACCACCGCCGACGAACTGCGCCAGGCCGCCGACGTGATCGCCGAGCGGCTCAATCGGGCCAGGGGTCCCTGGACCTTCCTGATCCCGCTCAAGGGCTGGTCGTCGCTGGACAAGGAAGGGCGGCCCATCTACGACCCCGTTGCAGATGCCGCCTTTGTCGCCCGGCTGAAGGAAAAACTCGACGATCCGGCGCGGGTCAAGGAGGTCGATCTGCACCTTTACACCCCTGAATTCGCCCGTGCAGCCGTCGACGAGTTCGTTCGTTTGCATGAAGAAGCAAAGACCAAGGAGAGACGGCCATGATGGTGCGCAACTGGATGCAGGCAAACCCGACGGTCATCCCGAGCGATACGCTCGTGTCGGAGGCAAAGCGAATCCTCAGCGAGAACAATCTGCACGCCCTGCCCGTCGTCGATAACGGCAAGCTGCGCGGTCTGGTGACCCGGGCCAACCTGCTGCGCATGGGCAGCTTCGTCCTGCGCACGCAGAGTACGGACGAGTTCAACTTCTTTGTCACCCGGCTCAAGGTGCGCGACATCATGGTGCGCAATCCGGCGACGGTTCAGGCCGGCGACACCATGGAGCATTGCCTGCAGAAGGGCCAGGAACTCGGCGTGGCGCAGCTCCCCGTCATCGACAAGGAGCAGGTGGTGGGAGTCATTTCCGCCAACGAGATATTCCAGCTGGCGGCCCACTGCCTCGGTGCCTGGGAGAAGCGCACCGGCGTCACGCTGGCGCCGCTCAAGTTGGGCCCCGGTGTACTCGGACGCATCGTCGACATCGTCGAAGGGACAGGCGCCGTGCTGCAGGCGGTGTACCCGATCGGACGTCAGGACGCCCAGACGGAATGGGGCTATCCGGAGAAAAGGGTCATCCTCCGCTTTCATGCCGACGCAGGGCAGAACGTTGCGGCCGCGCTGGAAGCCGCCGGCTTCCCGGTCATCGAATCGACCGAGATGCGGCATGCCGAAGCTTGTCAGGCCGGGCCGGACGACAGCGGACACTGACAAACATCGGCAGGAGTGAAACAATGTGCCTGCCATCGATGAAAGTCGGCGCTGGTGAAGCAACTGCGCTACAAGGCGGTCGAGCAAAAAACGCTCTCCTCGCCGTAGCGGATGGTGATACGGCGATATTTCGGCAGTCGGCCACGGTGCAGGCTGTGCGGACCCCAATCTGGAACAAGGACAAGACATGAAACTGGTAGTCGGCATCTCGGGCGCGAGCGGCGCAATTTACGGACTGAGGATTCTGGAGGTGCTGCAGCAGGTCGGAGTGGAAACCCACCTGGTAATGTCGGATTCGGCCAAGCGCACGATCGTTTACGAAACCGACTACACGATCGATGCCGTCAAGAAGCTGGCCACCCATGTACATGATGTCAACGACGTCGGCGCCTGCATCTCGTCCGGGTCATTCAGGCACGACGGCATGGTGATCGCGCCGTGTTCGATCAAGACGCTTTCGGCGCTGGCGAACTCGTTCAATACCAACCTGCTGATCCGCGCCGCCGATGTCACCCTGAAAGAGCGGCGCAAGCTGGTGCTGATGATCCGCGAGACTCCCTTGCACCTCGGTCACCTGCGACTGATGACGCAGGTGACCGAAATCGGCGCCGTGCTGGTGCCGCCGCTACCGGCTTTCTATCATCACCCGAAGACGCTCGACGACATCATCAACCAGTCGGTCAACAAGGCGCTCGACCAATTCGATCTGGGCGTGGAACTCGACCTGTTCAAGCGCTGGACCGGCAATGAAGAACGCGAACGCGCCAAAAAGCCGCAGTAATAGTTGCGACGGGGATCGGGTGAAACGCCGGATCGGGCTTGAATGACGACCCGGCACTGCAGCGAGTGCGGGTCACGCATGGTGTTTGCCAACATCGGTGATCGCCAGCGCGAACAATGCCCGGCCTGCGGCTTCATCGCCTGGCGCAACCCCGCACCGGTGGCAATGGCCGTGATCGAGCATGAACAGCAACTGGTGTTGATCCGCCGCCGCGACGCGCCGCTCGCGGATTATTGGGCGCCGCCGGCCGGCTACGTCGAATGCGGCGAATCGGTACCCGAGGCAGTGATCCGCGAGGCACGCGAGGAATGCGGCCTGGAAATCGTGCTGGACGAATTGGCCGGCGTGTATTCGCAGGCCGACGTCGACGTGCTGATCGTCGCCTATCGCGCCCATTCGAGCGGCGGATGCCTGGTCGCCGGCGACGATGCCAGCGAAGTCGGCCTGTTTGCACCCGGGCGCTTGCCGGCACAGCCGTCGCCAGCCGCAGGAACAGCAACGGACCGCTGGCTGCATGAGGTGATCCTCGACGTGACTGCGCCCTGGCACCGCGCGGCGTAGCGATAGTCAACAAAGGAGCGCGGCAGCGTGAACGACAAGATCACGACAACTCTTCCGGACAAACTGATCGATTACTTGCGCCCCGGCGCCCCGGCCCTGATGCTCACCACGGGCGCGGACGGCTATGCCGGTTCAGCCTATACCTGGGTCGTGGTGATGGATGCCACGCGACTGCGGTTCGCTGTTGACCTCGGCAGTTCAGCCATGGACAACCTGCAGCGCACCGGCCAGGTGGCGATCCAGATCATGGGTCCGGGCGATGTCAGTTTTCTGGTCAAGGGCAGGGCACGCAGGATCAAGGATCGCATCGAAGCCGCGGCGCCGGCTTCGATCATGCTCTGGGAAATCGATGTGGTGTCGGCCAAGGACCTGTCCTGGCCCGGTGTCACCACCACGGTCCTGACGTACGAATGGCCCGCGGCGCAACGCGAGGCCATGCTCAGCATGGAACAGACGGTGTACGCCGAAATGCGCGCCGAAATGCGCGGCTTCACGTGAATCTCGGGGAATGACCAGCCAGACGCCGCCGGATACGGTCATCTACGCCATCGGCGACATCCACGGCCGCGTCGACCTGCTTGCCGCCATTCACGACCGCATAGAGATGGACGCGCGGCAGCGATCGGCGCGGCGCAAGATCGTCGTCTATCTCGGCGACTACGTCAGCCGCGGCGCCGATTGCCGCGGAGTGGTGGACCGCGTGCGTGAATGGCTGCCCGCCGGATTCGAGCGGGTGACGCTCAAGGGCAATCACGAAGACCTGCTGCTGAGCTTCTTGGGCGGCGACCTCGATATGGGCCGTCACTGGTTCGACTATGGCGGTCTCGATGCACTGGCCCATTACGGCGTCTCCATCCCGGACCGGCAGGCCCGCGACGATGCAAGCCTGACCCTTCTGCGTGACCGATTTGGGGCTGCGTTGCCGCAAGCGCACCTGGACTTCTTCCGCGCGTTATCGGTCAGCTATCGGGCTGGCGACTACTACTTCGTCCATGGCGGCATTCGCCCCGGCGTGCCGCTGGCTGAGCAAAGCGACCATGACCGCATGTGGATCCGCAAAGCCTTTCTGGATTCGGACGCCGATCATGGCGTGGTCATCGTGCACGGTCACAGCATCTCCGCGCACCCGGTGATTCGCCCAAATCGCATCGGCATCGATACGGGCGCCTACCGCAGCGGCGTGCTGACCTGCCTGCTGCTCGAAGGCCCGCTGCGCGAGTTCCTGCGGACCTGAACCGGGTCCGCTCCAGGCGTTTTCCAGCCAGTCAGGCCGAAAGTCGGCGCTGACGGCACGGCGACGCGAATCGGCGTTTTATGATGGAACTCCAATCATTTGACTTCCAGCTTCTAATTGTATATTCTCCAGTAAGGCTTATGAATGGCCATTCATTTTCAGGAGGGGAGAAACAGATGACAGTGCAAAGTGTCTCGCTGGTAATCGCCGGCAGCGGAGGCGCCGGCGTCGTTACCGCCGGCTCCCTGCTGCTCGAAGCGGCTGCGAAGGCCGGCTGGTATGCCTTGATGAGCCGCTCGTCCGGACCGCAGATCCGGGGCGGCGAGGCGGCCGCAATGCTGCGCTTCGCCACCGAGCCGATCATGTCGCACGATGACAGCTTCCACTTGCTGATGGCCATCGACTGGGAGAACATCGGGCGCTTCTCGGCCGAAATCCCGCTGGTCGAGGCCAGCCTGATCGTCGGCGACCCGACCCACGGACCGGCTCCGGTCGCCTTGCTGAGCGGCAAGCCGCGCGAGGCGGCGCTGGCGATGACCGACATTGCCGGTAGGATCGAGAACGGACGTCCCAACATGGTCGCCCTCGGCGCCATCGCCGCGATGATCGGCCTGCCTGCGGAAGCGATGCAGGCCGTGGTCGAGCAGCATCTGAAGCGCAAGGGCCAGGCGGCGATCGATGCCAGCATGGCCGCCTTCCACGCCGGCATTGCCGCCGCGGCAGACCTTCCCGCGATCCCCAAGCTGCCGGCGGTTGGCGCCACATCCGGACCGCGCTGGAGCATTACCGGCAACGAAGCCACCGGGCTCGGCGTGATCCGCGGCGGCGTGCGCTTTGTCGCTGCCTACCCGATCACACCCGCCACCGAAGTCCTCGAATGGCTGGCGCCGTCGCTCGCCAAAGTCGGCGGCGTGCTGGTGCAGGCCGAAGACGAACTGGCCTCCATCAACCAGATCATCGGCGCCTCCTACGGCGGTGTGCCGGCGATGACCGCCACGTCCGGTCCGGGCCTGTCCCTGATGATCGAGTCCCTCGGGCTCGCGGTAGCTGCCGAGGTGCCCCTGGTCGTGGTGGATGTCATGCGCGTCGGCCCCTCGACCGGGATCGCCACCAAGTCGGAACAGAGCGACCTCAACATCGCGGTGTATGGCCTGCACGGCGATGCGCCGCACATCGTCGTCGCGGCGAACTCGGTGGCCGACTGCCTGTTCACCACCCAGTGGGCCGTGCATCTGGCCGAAGCCATGCAGACGCCGACCCTGGTGCTGACCGATCAGGCGATGGGCCAGGCCCGCGCCATCGTGCCGCGCCCTGCCGAGCTGGCCTTCATCGGCCAGCGACTCGTCGCAACTGCCGCGCCCGCAGCCATCGAAGGCGAACGCTACAAACGTTATGCCGTGACCGCCTCCGGAGTTTCGCCCATGGCGATTCCAGGGACCGCCGGCCTGACCCATACCGCCGATGGGCTGGAGCACAACGAGTTCGGCACGCCGTCATCGCAGGCCTCGGACCACCAGGCGCAGATGGACAAGCGCAGCCGCAAGCTGACGCAGTTCAACTATGGCGACCACTGGGCCGATATCGAGGACGCAGAAGTCGGCGCTGGCGACACGGCGATCATCACCTGGGGTTCTTCGACCGGCCCCGCGCGCGAAGCCCTGCGCCGGTTCTCGGATGCCGGCGGCAAGGCGCGCCTGATCTCGGTACGCCTGATCGCCCCCGTGCAGCCCGAGAAAATGGCCGCGGCCCTCAAGGGAATCACCCGTGCCGTGGTGGTGGAGCAATCGCACAGCGGCCAGTTCTACCGGATGCTGCGGGCGTTCTACGACTTGCCGAAGGACACACGCTCATTGCACCAGGCCGGCCCGCTGGCCTTCGGCCCCAACCGGATCCTCGAACAACTCAACGCATGGAGCTCCTGATGGAAAGCTGCGCGCAAACGAAGAAATACGCTGCCAAGGACTACAAGTCCGACCTCAAGCCGATCTGGTGTCCGGGCTGCGGCGACTACACGGTGCTCAACGCCATCACCCGGGCCCTGGCCGAACTCGCCTTGCCGCCGGAAGAGGTCGCGGTCGTCTCCGGCATCGGCTGTTCCTCGCGGATACCCGCCTATACCAGCGTGTATGGCTTTCACGGCGTGCACGGCCGGGCCCTGCCGGTTGCCACCGGCCTCAAGCTGGCGCGCCCCGAGCTGACGGTGCTGGTGACCGGCGGCGACGGCGACGGCTTCTCGATCGGCGGCAATCACTTCCTGCACGCCTGCCGGCGCAATGTCGATCTGACCTACATCGTCATGGACAACCAGGTGTACGGCATGACCAAGGGCCAGGCCTCGCCCACCACCGCACCCGACTGGGAAGGCAGCAAGCTGACGCCGGAAGGCACCGGCATCAATCCCTTCCAGCCGCTGGTGGTCGGCCTCGCCTCGGGAGCGAATTTCGTCGCCCGCGTGTCGAGCAGCGACCCGGTCAACATGGCCAAGATCATCGTCGAAGCCATACGCCACCCCGGCTTCTCGCTGGTACAGGTGCTGAGCCCCTGTGTCACCTTCCGCCCGGAACAGGCGGAATGGCGCGACATCGTGCGCACCGCCGTGGTCGACGTCACGGACGACGCCGCGCGTGCCGCGCGCCGCCTGATGACCGACGACGGTTTCAACGTCGGCAAGGTGCTCTACAAGGGAAGTCGCCCGCCGTTCCGGCCGGAATTCGAAAACACCAACGGCTCCGTGGCGGAACTGGAAGCGAGGTTTGCGCTATGAGCGACAGCACCAGCAAGAGCGTCGCCATCGCCACCGTGCCTGAACTCCTGGCGCACGCGCTGGCCATGGAAACCGAAGCCGCCGAGCGCTACGGCGAACTGGCCGTGCAGATGGAAATCCATCGCAAGACCGCCGTCGCGGCGATCTTCCGTCGTCTCGAAAGCGCAGAAAAGAAGCACCTGGCCGAAATCACCGAAATGTGCCGCAACGTCGAGCTGCCGCACTATGCCCCGTGGGATTTCAAATGGACCGGGGCCGAGAGCCCCGAGGCCATCGACACCGGCAGGGTGCACTACCAACTGTCGGTGCGGGAGGCCATCCTGCTGGCCTACGAACACGAGCGCAAGGCCGCGGAGTTCTATGCCGGCGTGGCGGAAAGCGCACAGGCGGCCGACGTGAAGGAGATGGCCCGCCAGTTCGCCGCCGAAGAACAGGAGCACATCGGCTGGCTGGAAGCCTGGCTGGCCAAGTGCGGACCCGCCGACGCGATCGCGACCGAGGATCCCGACCCGCCAATGAGTCAGGAATAGGCGCCCGGGAACTGCGAAGAATTCTGCGGGACCACTTCAGAACCGAACATCAATCGAGGAGAAATCCAAATGGCGCTACTCATCAATGACCTTTGCATCGCCTGCGACGTGTGCCTGGCCGCCTGCCCGAACAAGGCGATCACGGCCGGCGAAGACATCTTCACCATCAATCCGAACCTCTGCACCGAGTGCGTCGGCCATCACGCGGTGTCCCAGTGCGTCAAGGTCTGCCCGGTGCGCGCCTGTGTTCCCGATCCGGCGCACAGGGAGAGCAAGGACGAGCTGCAGGCGAAGTACGAGCGCCTGATGGCGCAAAAAGCCGCCTGATCAAACCAATACAAGGAATCGAGGACATGGGTATCAGAGACAAACTGGCGCAGCTCGTCGCCCGCATGCACGACACGCCGCAGTACAACTCGCAGGGCGCGGTGCTCTTCGTCGATCTCGAACAGCGCAAGACGCTGAAGAAATACCTGCCGCTGGAGGTCATGAGGAACTTTCTCGGTGGACGCGGCGCCAACATGTGGCTGCTCTACAACCTGATCGAGGAAGAGCGCGCCGCGCTCGATCCCGAGATTCCGCTGATCTTCGGCACCGGCATCCTCACCAGCAGCATGCCCTCGGCCACGCGCGGCAACTTCACCAGCAAGTCGCCGGAAAGCGATGCCATCCTCGACGCCAACGGCGGCGACCACTTCCCCTCCTTCCTGCGCACCCACGGCTACGACCACGTCGTGCTCTACGGCCGTGCGCCGTCCTGGACACTGCTGAAAATCGCCTACGAGAATGTCGAGTTCGTCGACGCCGCGCCCTACGTCGGCATGGACAACCTCGAACTGCCGAAAGCGATCGAACGCGACTTCCACTGCATCGAGCGCGAGGACATGGCGCTGGCCCGCATCACCACGGCCGGCGAGAACCAGGTGTTGTGCGCCGGCATCATGGGCGGCATCAAGGCGATCTGGGCGCGCGGCGGCGGCGGCGCCAAGATGGGCTCGCTCAAGCTCAAGGGCATCATGGTGCACGGCGCGCCCAGGGAATTGCAGCCGGTCGAACCCATGGCGAAATACAACAAGGTGATCGGCAAGAAGATCATTACCACCAGCGTGATCAAGAACGCACTGAAAATGGTCGGCACCCCCTTCCTCTACAAGCCCAGCCGCGTACTCTGCGCCCTCGGCGCCAGGAACCACCAGGAGACCAGCTGGACCGAAGCCCTCGATGCCGACAACTTCGACCCCTACCGGCCCGGCATGGACGGCTGCTACCTGTGCCCCGTGCATTGCCGCAACCAGAACGACATGACGCCCGAAGGCCATGGCGGCTGGGGCGCCGCAGCGCTCAAGGGCCTCACCGGCAACGCCAGCTACGACAAGGCGCAAGCCTCGGTCGAGCATGGCAAGGCGCGCGACTATGCGGGCATCCATCACGACGGCAAGTTCGACAAGTACGACAAGGGTGACGGTCCCGAGTACGTCACCCTCGGCAAATTCGGCCCGCTGATCGGCATCAAGGAGCCCGAGCAGGTGCTGCGCCTCAACAACATCCTCAACGACCTCGGCCTCGATTCCGCCTCCTGCGGCAGTTCCATCGCCTGGGCCATGGAGCTTTACCAGCGCGGCATCATCACGCAGAAGGACACCGGCGGCCTCGACCTGTCCTGGGGCAATTACGACGTCATCGAGAAGCTGCTGTTCATGACCGCGAAACGCGAAGGCTTCGGCGACACCATCGCCGATTCGGCGCGCGCCGTGGAGCGCGGCAAGTACCCGGCATCCGCCCTCGATTACCGCATGACGGTCAAGGGCCTGTTCCAGTCCGACCCCCACGATGCGCGCATCCTCAAGGCCTTCGCCCTGGGCCTCTCGGTCGCCACGCGCGGCATGGACCACCTGCGCAGCCGCCCGACGCTGGAAATCAATGCCCGCATCAACGACGATCCGGCGCTCAAGGCTTCACTCTACAACGGCGTCGTCAGTGCCAAGCCGAACAGTTACGAGGGCAAGGAATACGCAGTCAGGAAGTGCGAGAACAACTTCGCAGTGGGCGATTCGGTGGGCATGTGCCGCTTCAACACCAAACTGTTCAACTCACCCTCCCTGCCCGATCCCGGCGACTTCGCCGTGCAGCTCACTTCGCTGACCGGTCAGCCCTTCGTCGAAGCCGAAATGGACGAGATCGGCCGCAACATCAGCGGCATCGAGCACATGCTGAACTTCCGCCTCGGTCTGCGCGCCAAGGACGACACCCTGCCCCGCCGCTGGTTCGAGGAGGCCCTGACCGAAGGCCCCTTCGCCGGGGAGAAGATCGACCGCACCGAGTTCGAGGCGATGAAGAAGCGCTTCTACACCGTCACCGGGCTCAACGCCGAAGGCCTGCCCGCCGGCGACTGGCACGAAAAGCTCTCGCGCTGGATCACCGGCTTCGCGGTGCGCGTCGAGTTGCCAAGACAACTGCCGGGGGCTCCGGAACAGGTCGTGGTCATCGACGAGAACGTGAGCGACGCGACCGAGTTGCGCAAGGCGCTGCTGCGCAAGCTTCCCGAGGCAGCGTCGGACCTGAACGACAGTTCGTGGAACATCGCGGTGAATGGCGAGATGGTGCTGTCGGGAGAAAAAGCGACACAAATTCGCAGCGGCGATCGGGTCGCCCTGGTGCCGATCATCGCCGGCGGGTGACGGAGTCCTTCCGGCACTGATGCCTGAATGGCCGGCCGGGGCGGAGTCACGGCCCCGGATTGACTGTACTGCGTGGGAATGCAGCGCTGTACAGCCTATTATTTGACATCCATCTATAATCCGGTCACCAGGCAACGGTATTGACGCGCCTTCGCGTCAGCGGCCTGACATTCCCCAACGGCCCCTGTGCAAACGAACCCAAGCAATGACTCCTGCCAAGACATCCGGAAAAGAGAAGAAGGCGAGGCTCGACTTCGGGCTTTTGCCCAATCTGGTGGGTTACCACCTGCGCATGGCACAGATCGCCATATTCCGCGATTTTGCCCAGGGTCCCGGACGGCATGAGGTCACACCCGGCCTGTTCGGCGTTCTGGTCATCATCGAAGCCAACCCCGACCTCAAGCAAAGCGACCTCGCCCGCGCCACGCATCTCGATCGTTCGACCGTCGTAACGGTCATCGACAATCTGGAGCGGCGCGGCCTGGTTGAACGACGCGCCGCCCTGAACGACCGCCGGTCCAATGCCATTCGCCTGACAGCCGAGGGCGCCGCTTTGCTGCGCAAGCTGAAACGCGAGGTCAACCAGCACGAAAAGCGGCTGCTGCAGAACTTCAGCGACGCCGAGCGCGGGCAGTTCTTCGAACTGCTGCAGAAGGTGTTCCCCGAACACCGCTGAGATTGCCGTCGCCGTATCGCCAGCGCCGACTTTTGCCATTGATTCTGCATGGTTCAATCGATTGGACTATCATGGATTCGCTGATGCAGAACTCAGCCCAACCAATAGATCATCGGAGGCGACCATGGCAAAGAAATCGAAAACCGAAAATACCGTCTACAAAATCGTGGAGGTTGTAGGTTCCAGCCCGACATCCTGGGAAGCTGCGGCAAGCGCGGCGGTGGAAGCTGCCGCGAAGACCCTGCGCGACCTGCGTGTCGCGGAAGTTACCAAGCTGGACATGAAGATCGAGGACGGCAAGGTGGTGGCCTACCGCGCACGCGTTTCGATGTCGTTCAAGTACGAAGATTAAGGAAATACGCTCCGGATCGTGCGAACGGGGACTGCGGTCCCCGTTCTTGCGTCCGGGCTCACAGCATGCGCACCACATGGACCGTATCCCGGTCTTCCGGATCGCGATGCTGAGTAAACCCGAGCTGGCGCGCAAACTTCAGCATCCTGTGATTGACGGCCAGGACAAAACCCTCCATCTCGGTCACGCCCCTCGCTCTAGCGATCTCGATCAGGTCTCCCATCAGGGCGCCGGCCAGACCTGAGCCATGCCACGCATCGTCCACCGCGATCGCAAACTCGCAGCAGGTGGTGCCCGGAGCAATGACATAACGCGACACGCCCACCTCGACTTCCTTGCCGTCGCGATTTTCCATCGCCACCAGCGCCACATGGTGGTCGGAATCAACTTCGGTCAGGTATTTCAATTTGGACGGCGAAAGTTCATTCATGCTGACCATGAATCGATCGTAGCGCGACTCGCGCGACAAATGCCGAACGAAGTCCGCCTCCAGTTGCGCATCCTCCTTGCGGATCGGGCGCACGCTAACCTGCCTGCCATCCAGCAGTTGGTGGGTCCGCGCAAACCTGGCCGGATCAGTGGCCGCCGCATGCTCAGGCCGGGCATCGCGTGCGGCAAGATTTGAAGCGACACAGGTGACGATCGCATCGAGCGTGGTGAGCCGGCCGTAGTCGCTTTCAGGAATGTCCACCTGCAGTTTTTCGTGGAGTCCGGCAATGACGTTGAGCCAGTCCATCGAATCCAGGTCGACCTGACGCCGCAAAGGCTGGTCCGGCTTGAGGTTGTCGGCATCCATTTCGGGCGCTATCGATTTCAGCATCTCCAGCACGGCCACCCTGATTTCGTTCAAATCCATTTTGTTCTTCTTTGTGGGTCGCGGGCCTTGCAACCTAGGCGGCGTGTTCCAGCAACAGCTGCATCCTGCCGCCGCTGAGATCGAGGTCCTCGACGCTGCAACTCAAGTTCATGTCTGCGGCGAGGACCATGAGCGCTCCGGCCACGGCACCCAGTTGAAACGAATCGCCGCCGGGCCGAACGCTATAAAGAACCTGCAGACCGGATGCTTGGGCAGCCGATTCGGTATTCACCAACTGGATCGACAAGCCGGCAGCCGGATCGAAGGGCAGACGGGTATCCAGTTCGAGCCGGAGATCCTGAAAGGCATCGGCGAGGGAAGAATCCGCTGATCTCGTGACCCGAGCGTCCCGTCTTGGCGATGACTCCGGATTCCGAACACGCGCGAGAATCGCCTCGGCAAGATCAATGATCCCGTCGCCGGTCAGCGCGCTGACCGGGTGAATGGGCGGTGCGTTCCGCCACAGCGGCGCCACTGTCCGCAAAGCCTGACAGGCGAGGTGAGCCCCGGCCGTGTCGCTCTTGGTCACCACCAGCAAGTCCGCCAGTTCCAGAATTCCGGCCTTGATCGCCTGCAACTCGTCGCCAAGACCCGGCGGGAACGCTACGACCAAGGAGTCGGCCAGACCGGCAACGTCGATTTCGGACTGCCCGGTACCCACCGTTTCGACGATCACGAGGTCGAAGCCCGCCGCGTCCATCAGTGCCACCATTTGCCGGGCGGCGCTCGTGAGGCCGCCCAGGCTGCCACGCGTGGCCGTCGATCTAATGAAGGATCGGTCGTCTGCGGCCGACTCGCCGATGCGGAATCGGTCGCCCAGCAAGGCGCCACCCGTAACCGGGCTCGACGGATCCACGGCCAGCACCGCGACACGTTGTCCCATCTGGAGGAACTGCCGCAGCATGACGCCAACGAGGGTGGATTTTCCGGCCCCGGGCGGTCCGGTAATGCCGATCACATGAGCGCGGCCCAAGCTGTCGCCCAGCCGGGAAAGCAGGCCCGCAGCGGATGCCGAATCCCGCTCGGCCAGCGACAGCGCCCGCGCCAGCGCTGGCCGCTCTCCCGCCGCGACCCCCGCCGCCAAATCGTCAAGCGAAAGACCCATCTATTGTCACCAGTTTCTATTGACACCCTCGACGTACTGCGTATACAGTATCCAGTATTCCATGACGCGAGTGCAATAGTGCATTTCATTCTGCCATGAACACATCCATCAAGCCCCTCGAAAGACCCGCCGGCCTGGCCGATCGCGTCTATCACCAGTTGCGCGACAACATCGGCAGCCACCAGATTCGTCCCGGCGAGCGCTTGCAGGAAGTCAGCCTGGCCGCGCAGCTTGGCGTGTCCCGAACGCCGGTGCGAGAAGCGCTGGCGCGACTCGAAAGCGAGGGCATGATCGCGGTGGAAGGACGCGGCTTCGTGGTTCCCGAACTGACCGACGCCGACATCGAGGAAATCTACCAACTGCGCTTTCTGCTGGAGCCCGCGGCGGCCCGAACCGCCGTCGCCGAAATCAGCAGCGCCGCCGATCTGGCGAGCATGGCATCGGCGATCGAGGATGCCGCCGCCGCCGAAAAAAGCGGCGACTTCCGCGCCTTTCTGGACGCCAACAGCCGCTTCCACAACGCCTGGCGCGCGCTGATTCCGAATCGGCGCATGTCCAAACTCCTCGATCAGTACGTCGGCCATGTGCGCTTTTTGCGGGTACTGACGCTGGGCGATGCGAGCGCAAGAAAGACCGCGCTGACCGGCATGAAGAACATACATGCCGCATTCAAGAAACGGGATGCAGACGCCGCCGCCGCGGCGATGCACAAGCACCTCGAGGCGGCCAAGCACTTTCTCATCGCGGCCATTGAAGAGATCGACCAGGAAAAAGAGGCCGAACAGCGCGCCTCCGGGCGCTAGAACAGCCCCTTGCCAGCCGCTGCCGGAGTGGCTGCAAGACCCTTGCCGGAATACCCGGCGCCACGCATAGAGAGAACTCGAAATGACATACAAAGCTGAAATTCCCTACGGCGCCTATTGGAGCACACCCTTCGCCCGCTGGCAGGGCAGCTTTGCCAACCTGCACAGCATTCAATTCGCCGCGCACGTGGCCAAACTCGAACTGGCAAAACGCAAGATCGACCCGGCGAGCTTCGACTATGGCGTGCTGGGTTTCTCGGTGCCGCAAAACCATTCCTTCTACGGCCTGCCCTGGCTCACCGGCATGATCGGCGCGGCGCAAGCCGGTGGCCCCACGATCATGCAGGCCTGCGCCACCGGCGCGCGCACGCTGCTCGCCGCGGCACAGGAAATCGAAACCGGTATGGCGACCACAGCACTTGCGATCAATTGCGACCGCACCTCGAACGGGCCCCACCTTTACTACCCCAATCCGCGCGGCCCGGGCGGCACCGGCGCGGCCGAGGACTGGGTGATGGACAACTTCGGCTGCGATCCTCTCGGTGGCCATGCCATGCTGCAGACTGCGGAAAACGTCGCCAAAAAACATGGCATCGGCACGGCGGAGCAGCACGAACTGGTGCTGCGGCGCGAAGAACAGTACCGTCAGTCGCTGGAGAACGACTCCGCTTTTCTCCGGCGCTTCATGACCCTGCCCTTCGACGTGCCGGCGCCCAATTTCAAGAAGACCGCGAGCATCATGGCCGGCGACGAGGGCGTATCGCAATCGACAGCCGACGGACTGGGCAAGCTGAAGCCGGTCATGCCGGGCGGTTCGGTCACCTTCGGCGGCCAGACCCATCCGGCCGACGGCAACGCCGCGATCATCGTCACCACGGCGGACAAGGCGCGCGAACTTTCCACCGACAAGAAAATCGCCGTGCGCCTGCATGGCTTCGGCCTGGCTCGCGTGCCTCTGGCCTACATGCCGGAAGCTATGTTGCCTGCCGCGCAGCGCGCGCTGAATCAGGCCGGCCGCAGCGTGGCCCAGATGACTGCGATCAAGACGCACAACCCGTTCGCGGTCAACGACCTGTTCTTTGCCAAGCAGACCGGCTGCGACCTGAAGTCGATGAACAACTACGGCTGCTCGCTGGTGTGGGGGCATCCCCAGGCGCCAATGGGAACGCGCGCCATCATCGAACTGATCGAGGAACTGGCGCTGCACGGCGGCGGCTTCGGCCTCTTCACCGGCTGCGCCGCGGGCGACACCGCGATGTCGGTGGTGCTCGAAGTGTGCGACGCAAAATGAATGCGGGTGCCGCAAGCATATGAACGTCTCCGAATGGATAGACCGCCATGCCGGGCTGACTCCCGCCAAGACGGCCATTCGCTTTTGCGGACGCGACGTTTCGTACGCGCAGTTTGCGGAGCTGATCGATCGGGTCGCGGCGGCCCTTGCCGCATCCGGAGTAAAGCGCGGCAGTTGCGTGGCTTTCCTCGGCTTCAACAGCCCGGAAATGCTCGCCCTGCTGTTCGCCTCCGCCCGCCTCGGGGCGCTGTTCATGCCGCTCAACTGGCGGCTGGCGGGTCCCGAGCACCGGCAGATGCTGGAGGATTGCCCGCCTGCGCTGCTCTTCGTCGAAGCGCCATATATCGCCCAGACCGAGGCCTTTCGCAGTGCGCTGGGCGCCGCGACACTGGTCAGCTTCGGCCCTGCCGAGGGCTGGATTTCCTGGGCTGATTTTTGTTCCCAGGCCAAAGGCCCCACACCTCGCGATCCGCAGGTCGGCCCGGACACGCCTCTCCTGATCTGCTACACCTCGGGTTCGACCGGCAAGCCGAAAGGCGTGCTGCTGACACAGGGCGCGCTGATCTGCAACGCGGCCAACAGCGCCGACATGCACGATCTGACGGCGAACGACATCATCCTCACCACCCTGCCGCTGTTCCATGTCGGCGGGCTGAACAACCAGACCACTCCGGCGCTGCAAACCGGCTGCACTGTGGTGCTGCATCCCAAGTTCGACGTAGACGCCACTTTCGACGCCATCGAACGCGAGGGCATCACGCTGACCGTGCTGGTGCCGGCACAGCTGGACATGATGATGGCGCATCGCCGTTGGACCAGCGCCGACTTCTCCGGCCTGCGCATGATCACCACCGGATCGACCATTGTTCCGTTGCATGTCATCAACGCGGTTCATGCCAAGGGAGTCCCAATGGTGCAAGTCTATGGCTCCACCGAGACCTGTCCGATCGCGGTGTATCTCAAGGCAGAGGACGCGCGGCGCAAGGCCGGCTCGACCGGCAAGGCCGCGCTCCACTGCCGGCTGCGGATTGTCGATGGCCACGGAATCGACGTCAAGCCCGGCATCACCGGCGAGATTCTGGTGCAGGGCGACAACGTCATGATCGGCTACTGGAATGCGCCGCAGGCCACGAAAGCGGTGCTGATCGACGGCTGGTTCCACACCGGCGACATGGGCCATCAGGATGAGGATGGCTATCTCTACGTCGATGGCCGCAGCAAGGAAATGATCATCTCCGGCGGCGAGAACATCTATCCGGCCGAGATCGAAAACCTGCTGATCGAATGCTCCGACATTTTGGAAGCCTCGGTGATCGGCCGGCCCGACGACCGCTGGGGCGAAATTGTGGTCGCCGTGGTGGTGCCGCGAGCCAACAGCCTGATTACCGGCGACCAGGTCGTGAAACTGCTGGAAGGACGCATTGCCCGCTTCAAGCTTCCCAAGGAAGTCGTGTTGGTCAACCAGCTGCCGAGAACCGCGCTGGGCAAGATTCGCAAGGAAGACGTGCGCCAGATGGTCGCGCGCGTAGCTTCTCCCCACTAACGCTCATGGCACCGAGTACCACCCACAGAAGATGAAACACGCGAAAGGCAAATTGA
>VBWA01000128.1 GCA_006218025.1 Rhodocyclaceae bacterium
GCCGCAGAAACCGCCCTCCGTCCGTCTGAAATCTCCCATCCCGGATTGCCGGCGACCTGGGTCGCCGATTTTTATCCGAACGGGCCGGGCCGTGCAACGCCGACGTAATAAAGCCCGCGTAGCATCCGGCCTGTTCCACAACGGTGCAGATGCCAGGACCGCATGTCGGCGGCCGCCCGCAGACTTGCCTCACCGCGTACCCCGACTCTCCACGACGCCGAAGCGCAGCTCCCTATGTCAACGATGCGACAAACCATCAAGGCCGTTCTGCTGGCGCTCCTCCTCGCCTTGCTGGGCAACGCCGGCGCCCAGGAAAAGCAGGCCGACTACCAGCTCGGTCCCGGCGACGCCATTCGCATCGGGGTATTCCAGAATCCGGAACTGTCGCTCGAATCGCGCGTATCCGAAAGCGGCACCATTACTTATCCGCTGATCGGCGCGGTGGCGATCGGCGGCCTGTCCATCGGCGCCGCCGAGCAGACCATCGCCGCCGGCCTCAAGGCGGGCGGCTTCGTCAAGGAGCCGCAGGTCAACATCATGCTGGTGCAGATCCGCGGCAGCCAGGTGTCGGTACTCGGCCAGGTCGGACGCCCCGGCCGCTTTCCGCTGGAAACGGCCAATACCAGGGTGACCGAGATGCTGGCCACGGCCGGCGGCATCGCTCCGGGCGGCGCCGACACCCTGATCCTGACCGGCATCCGCAATGGCAAGCCGCTGCGGATGGAAATCGATGTGCCGGCGATGCTGATGAACGGCAATTCCCGCGACGACATCGTGGTCCAGGGCGGCGACATCATTTACGTGCATCGCGCACCGCAGTTCTATATCCACGGCGAAGTCCAGCGACCCGGTTCCTATCGGCTCGAACGCGACATGACCCTGCGCCATGCCCTGGCCCACAGCGGCGGCATCAGCCTGCGCGGCACCGAACGCGGCATCCGCATCCATCGCCGCGAGGCCGACGGGAGAATCGCGATCGTCGAGCCCGAGCAGGACGACACCATCAAGACCGACGACATCATCCATGTCCGTGAAGCGCTGTTCTGA
>VBWA01000129.1 GCA_006218025.1 Rhodocyclaceae bacterium
CGCCGGAAGAGAAGGCACGCGGCATCACCATCAACACGGCGCACGTCGAATACGAGACGAAGAACCGCCACTACGCACACGTGGATTGCCCGGGACACGCCGACTACGTCAAGAACATGATTACCGGCGCCGCGCAGATGGACGGCGCGATCCTGGTCTGTTCCGCCGCTGACGGCCCGATGCCGCAGACCCGCGAGCACATCCTGCTGGCGCGCCAGGTCGGCGTACCGTACATGGTCGTGTTCATGAACAAGTGCGACATGGTTGATGACGCCGAACTGCTCGAACTGGTCGAAATGGAACTGCGCGAACTGCTCAGCAAGTACGACTTTCCCGGCGACGACATCCCGATCATCAAGGGTTCCGCCCTGAAAGCGCTCGAAGGCGACAAGGGCGAACTCGGCGAAATGGCCATCATGGCCCTGGCCGATGCGCTGGACACCTACATCCCGACGCCCGAGCGCGCCATCGACAAGCCCTTCCTGATGCCCATCGAAGACGTCTTCTCGATCTCCGGTCGCGGCACGGTCGTCACGGGTCGTGTCGAACGCGGCATCGTCAAGGTCGGCGAAGAAATTGAAATCATCGGCATCCGCCCGACCATCAAGACCATCTGTACCGGCGTTGAAATGTTCCGGAAGCTGCTGGACCAGGGTCAGGCCGGCGACAACGTGGGCGTGCTGCTGCGCGGCACCAAGCGTGAAGAAGTCGAGCGTGGCCAGGTGCTGGCCAAGCCGGGTTCGATCACCCCGCACACGCACTTCACCTCCGAGGTGTACATCCTGTCGAAGGACGAAGGCGGTCGCCACACGCCGTTCTTCAACGGCTACCGTCCGCAGTTCTACTTCCGCACCACCGACGTCACGGGCAGCATCGAGTTGCCGGCGGGTACGGAAATGGTGATGCCGGGCGACAACATTGCCATGACGGTGAAGCTGATTGCGCCGATCGCGATGGAAGAAGGCCTGCGTTTCGCCATCCGTGAAGGCGGTCGTACTGTCGGCGCCGGTGTCGTCGCCAAGGTCATCGAATAACA
>VBWA01000040.1 GCA_006218025.1 Rhodocyclaceae bacterium
TCCCGCGGCATCTCGCTCCGCCTGCTCGATTTCGCGGCGGGCTGAACGCATGAAGCGCCGCCGGTCTTCATTCCTTCTCCTCTCCGGCCTGTTGCTCGCCGCCCACGCGGCGCGCGGCTCCGATACCACCCCCGACCTCGACTGGCTGCAGGACCCAGGCGCCTCGCAGCAGACAGCGCCGCGTCGTGGCGCCGACCTGCCGCCCGTGTTCCGCGCCGCGCTGCCGCAGCAGGAAACCGCCATCGCCGAGCCCCTTCCCGAAACGCTCGAACTGCTGGCCGCCGTGCGCGCCGGCGATCTGCCGCGCGTCAAGGCTCTGCTCAAGGACGGCGCTTCGCCCAATGCCGCCGACCTGCGCGGCGAACGCGCGCTGCCGCTGGCGGTGCGCGCCGGCCGCCTGGAACTCGCGCGCCAGTTGCTCGCCCAGGGCGCCAGGCCCGACCTGCGCGGCGCCGACGGCCGCACGCCGCTGGGCATCGCCGCACTCAACGGCAATGCCGCGCTGGTGCGCGTCCTGCTCAAGGCCGGCGCCGATGTGGATATCCGCGGTGCCCACGGCAACACGCCGCTGCTCGACGCCGTGCTGATGGACCGCCCCACCGTCGTGCGTCTGCTGCTGGCGCAGGATCCCGATCTCGAACGCTACGATCGCGAGGGCCTGCATGCGCTGGCCCTGGCCGCGCGCGACGGTCGCGGCGAAATCCTCGAAGCCCTGCTGGCCCATGGCGCGGAAATCGAATTTCCCGACAAGGGCAATCGCACCGCGCTGTTCTGGGCCATCTACAAGCACCAGCGACAAAGCACCGACGTGCTGCTGGCACGCGGCGCCGATGCCGGCGCAATGTCGACCGAATTCTGAATCCGCGGGCAGATTCGCCGGCCCCGCGAAGCTTCGGTAGATCGCCGTACCGCCAGCGCCGACTTTCCGGCCCGGCTGCCGCGAGCCCCATCCCCACCCTGTCCCTCCCCTTTGCCGGCCCGCGAAGCGGATTCCCCGGCAGGCAAAGCCTGGAGAGGGAAATTTCGCCGTGGCGCGCTAGCCAACCGGACGATGCCGAGCGGTCCGAACGGACCATCCGCGCCCCCGGCCCGGCAGGCAGAGGCTTAACAATCGGCGGCTAAGCTGCCGGCTGATTCACCCCACCGTCAGGCCGCACCGGCCATCCATGAGGACAAGACCATGAAACGCAGCATCCTGTCGCTGGCCATTGCCGCCGCGCTCCTTCCCGTCGCCCTGCCCGCGTCCGCCGCCCCGCTTTCCGGCATCGCCAAGCAATGGACCTTCAGCCACAATCTCGCCGGCGGCCAGACTTCCGAAATCGTCTCCTTCGACTCCAGCACCAACTCACTGTGGGTTGCCGGCGTCGCCGGCGTCGACGTGCTCAATGCAGCCAGCGGCAGCCTGATCCAGCACATCGACACGACCTCCTTCGGCAGCATCAACAGCGTCGCCATCCACAACGGCATCGCCGCCTTCGCCATCGAGTCCGCCGTCCGCACCGATCCCGGCGTGGTCAAGTTCTACGACACCGGCACGCGCGCACTCGCCGCCGGCGTCAACTCGATCACCGTCGGCGCGCTGCCCGACATGCTCACCTTCACGCCCGGCGGCGGCAAGCTGCTGGTCGCCAACGAGGCCACGCCCACCGTCTATGGCGCCCGCATCGGCACCACCGTGCCGCGCAATTACGGCGCGGCGGCCAACGACCCGGCCGGCAGCGTCAGCATCATCGACATGGCCAGCCGCAGCGTTACGGCCACCGCCACGCTGGCCGGCGTCGCCACCAGCGGCGCCAACATCCGCAGCAACACCGGCATGGACTACGAGCCCGAATACATTTCCGTCAACGCCGCCGGCACCAAGGCTTACGTGACCTTGCAGGAGGCCAACGCGGTCGGCGTGCTCGACCTCGGCAGCAACAGCTTCACCAAAATCGTCGGCCTCGGCGCCAAGGACTTCAGCGCCGCCGGCAACCAGATCGACCCGCTCAACAACGGCGCCGTGTCCTTCATCTCGCCCAACGTCAAGGGCCTCTACATGCCCGACGGCATCGCCGCCTACCAGGCCGGCGGCCAGACCTTCCTGGTGATGGCCAACGAGGGCGATTTCCGCGAGGACGACGCCGACCGCTCTACCGCCGGCAGCCTCGGCGCCGTTGCGCCGCTCAACAATCTGCGCGTGTTGAACACCGATTCCTCGGCCGGCAACCTCTACGCCGCCGGTGCGCGTTCCTTCTCCATCCGCGACGAAAACGGCAACCTGGTCTTCGACAGCGGCGACAAGCTTGACAAGGAAGCCGCCGCGCGCGGCATCTACGACGACGGCCGCAGCCGCGACAAGGGCGTCGAGCCCGAGGGCGTCGCGCTCAAGGAAATCGGCGGCCGCCAGTACGCCTTCATCGGCCTCGAGCGCACCACCAAGGGCGCCGTCGCCATCTACGACATCACCGATCCGGCCAATGCCAGCTTCATCGACATGATCGTCACCGACGGCGACCTCGCACCCGAGGGCTTGCAGACCTACACCATGGGCGGCACGCACTACCTCGCCGTCGCCAACGAGGTGTCCGGCACCACCACCGTGTATAGCCTCGCCCCGGTGCCCGAGCCGGAGACCTATGCCCTGCTGCTGGCCGGCCTCGGCATGATCGGCTTCATGGCCCGGCGCCGCCGCGCCTGAGTCCGCCGGCCTCGTCGCGAGGCGCCGGAATGAATCAGCAGATCAGCCCTCCCTCCCTGCCTTGCCGGCACGGAGGGCTTTTTCACATCCGGAAGTTCGACATTCCCATCAGTTTGTCGAGGGCTGACGAGTTCTACCCGCCGACGCCTGCGCAATGTCGACGCATTTCTGAAACACGCCACGGTTACTTCGGATCATGTCGATGGCGCGCCCATAAACCATTCGGATCATGCGCCGACCGTCGAGTCGGAATGACCCATGCGCCACGATCTGAAAGGCATGATCCGTTCGCGCAGTCGCTAGGTCAAAGCGACTACGAAATCACTCCGGGGGAATGGTAAGGGCGTAAAGAGCACCCGCCAAAGTGCGCTACAGGTTCTGCGAAGTTTGCGGTCCTGTTCTTCCCCACCCATCTCTCCAGGAGAAATCTGCATGAAACTGAAATCCAAACTGATGGCCGCGGCCATCGCGCTGGTTGCCGCTTCCGGCGCCCACGCTGCAGTCAACAACTCGGCTGCCGGCAACGGCGAGCTGTTCTTCACCATCTATGACATCGGGGCCAACATCTCCGACGCTGCCGACGACCGCGCCTATGTGCGTGACCTCGGTTCGCTCCTGAACGGCGGTACCATGAATGCCTGGACCAGCGGCAGCGTCGTGACCAACCCGTCGGCGCCGCTTTCCGCAGACAAGCAGGCATTCGGCACGATCTACTCGGTCGGCGCCGATGCCAACCTGACTTCCTTCCTGACTGCTTCCACCGATACCTCGCGCCTGAAGTGGAATATCGTAGCCGCTGATTCCAACGGCACGGACCGTATCCTGACGACTGCCGGATCGATCTCCCTGGCGCAAACCCCGACTTACACGCAGTTCCGCACTTTTGCGGGTGGCGTGGACATCAACCTGGCAGCCATGAACCCGGCTCTGACCGGCGAATCCGCGCTGTACAGCGGTGGCGGTGCCGGCCTTATCGGCTGGGCCGACACGATTGGCGGCCGTACGGCATACAGCAATGCGGCCGGGCTCGGCGGCAGCAGCAGCTTCTTCCTGCTTTCAGAGAAGGCCACCACGGGTACGACGACCAAAGCCACGGTTCAGCAATACATGGCCGACAGCACGACGGCCATGGAATGGACCCTGGCCGCCAACGGCAATCTGAGCTACGGCGCCATCGCCGCTATCCCCGAGCCGTCGGAATACGCGCTGATGCTGGCCGGCCTCGGCATGCTCGGCTTCATGGCTCGCCGCCGCCTCAACAACCGCACCTGAATCTCTCCCCTCACTCTTTTCCAAAGGATATCAATTCCATGCAGATCAACAAACTTGCCGCCGCCTGCGCCGTCGTTTTGGCCGGCGTTTCCGCCCCGGCTCTCGCCCTGACCGCTTTCGAAACGCCGGACCTCAAGATATTCCTCTCCGGCGCCTCCGCCCCCGACAACTTCCTCGAGTCCATTGCCACCGGCATGTTCGTCGGCACCAAGGGCACCGACTGGTTCAAGTACACGGATAGCGCTGCCCAGCAACGCGCCTTCTTCGGCGTCATGAAGGGCGTTGCCGACGGCGTGCCGGCCACCCTGGCCGGCAAGAAAGTGCTGTTCATCAAGCGCTCCACCGGCGGCTCGGTGTTCGGCGTGAACCCGGTAGCCCGCGCCGAAGCCCTGGCCGTGCTCAAGATCGCCTCCGGCGTCGGCGGTTGCACCCCCTCGGGCGTGGATTACACCTGCCCGGTGGTCGGCGTCGATCCCGGCGTCGGCACCCCGACGGGTGACGAACTGGTTGCCGATTTCGGCGTCTCCGACGTCGGCCCGGCCCTGTTCAAAGAGCCCTACAACGTCGAATTCGGCAAAACCCAGTTGTCGTCGGCCGAAGTCGCCGGCATGACCGTGACCCAGGTCAATACCCTGGCCATGGGCCTTGCCGTGACCAACGCAGTTCCCGACACCACTTACTTCAGCAAGGCCATTTACGGCGCCCTGCTGTCGGGCAACCTGTCCGACTGGACCCAGGTCGATGCCGCCCTGGCCCCTGCCGCGGGCCCGCAGGTGGTGGTTTGCCGCCGTGTCCCCGGCTCCGGCACCCAGACCAGCTACAACTGGTTCTTCAACAACTTCCCCTGCGCGACCAACTCCATCGCCGGCTCCGGTAACACCCAGCCGACGCGCATGAGCGATTCCGCCAGCGGCATTGTTAGTGGTACCGGTACCGTCGCCGATCCTTTCATCATCGATCCGAACGCCGGCTACACCGTGATCGAGAACTCGACCTCGGGCGACGTTCGCAACTGCCTGACCAAGGCAGCGGCCGGCGGCGTGCACACCTTCAAGGACGAGGAAGGCAAGTCCTACAGCGTGACCTTCGACAGCGATGCCGGTACCGCCGGCAACCAGGGCGGCTACGGCGCCGTCGGCGTGCTGTCGGTGGATAGCCTGAACAGCACCGGCAATGCCGCCAACAAGTGGAGCTTCCGCGCCATCGACGGCGCCGGCATGTACTACGACAGCGACAGCACCGCGACCATCGTTCCGACCAGCACCGGTAACGGCGTGCATCCCTCGAAGTCCAATATCATCGAGGGCAAGTACGAGTTCGCTTCCGAGCTGACCATGCAGTATCGCAACGACCTGGCTGGCCTGAAGAAGACCTTTGCCGATTTCTTCATCGCCCGTGCCGGCGACCCGGCCTTCAATAGTAGCGCCTGGGTTGCCGCCCTGCCGCCGACGTATGATCCGACAACGACGGCCAACGTCGCCAAGGGCACGCGCTTCGGCAACATGTGCGCACCGCTGCAGCGCCTGTTCTAAGCAGGCCGCTGCCGGCCGGGAAGCCTGCTTCCCGGTCGCTGCGACGTTTCGAAACCGGCCGCGGATGCGGCCGGTTTTTTTTGGCCAAAATGAGTCGGCATGGTCCGTCAATAGCTCGCCATGATCCGATTGGATCATGAATCGACAGCCAGGCATCACAACGCCTGTTATCTCGCGCGGCGATACTGCACCGGTTATGCGCCATGCCTTTGCCTCCCTCTTCTTTCTGCCCGCCATTGCCATGGCCGCGCCATCCTTCGACCTCTACGAAATCCAGGTCGACGGCAATACTGTGCTGCCCGCCGTCGAGGTGGAACGTGCGGTCTATCCCTACCTCGGCCCGGCCAAATCCATCGCCGACCTGGAAAAGGCCCGCGACGCGCTGGAACGCGCCTATCACGATGCGGGATACCTGACGGTGGTGGTGGACATTCCCGAACAGAAGGTGGCCGCAGGCACCGTCAGCCTGCGCGTCACCGAGGGCCGCGTCGAGCGGCTCAAGGTGGCCGGCAACCGCTATACCTCGCGCGGCGAGATTCGTGCCGAGGCGCCGGCGCTGGCGCCCGGCGAGGTGCCCAATTTCAGCGACGTGCAGCAGGAACTGGCGAAGGCGCAGCGCGCCGACCGCAAGCTGACCCCACTGCTGCGCCCCGGCAAGGCGCCGGGCACGGTGGAAGTCGAGCTCAAGGTCGATGACGCGCTGCCGCTGCACGGCTCGGTCGAATACAACAACAAGCAGAGCCCGGACACCACGCGCGACCGGCTGGAAGCCTCGCTGCGCTACGACAACCTGTGGCAGAAGGGCCACAGCGTCGGGTTTTCATTCCAGGGTTCGCCGAAGAAAAGCGACGAAGTGGAGGTGTGGACCGGCACCTATTCGGCCCCCTTGGGCGCCGGCACCCTGGCGGCCTATGCGGTGAAGTCGAACAGCAACGTCGCCACCGCGGCGGAGAGCACCGTGCTCGGCAAGGGCACCACCCTCGGCCTGCGCTACATCCGGCAGCTGCCCGGTCGCGAAGGTTACTTCCACAGCCTGACGGCGGGAGTCGACTACAAGGATTTCAAGGAAGCCACCAACCTGCTCGGCGCCGACACCACGAACAAGCCGCTGCGCTACGTGCCGTTCCTCCTGCAATACACCGCCGGCCTGCAGGACGCGAGCGGCCAGTGGCAATTCAACTTCGGCACCTCCTGGTCTTTGCGCCACTTCTCCGATCGCGACGTGCTGTGCGACGACGGCCTGATCCACGACCAGTTCGACTGCAAGCGCAGCGGCGCGCGCTCCAATTTCGCGGTGTTGCGCGGCGACGTGCAGCGCAGCCAGGTGCTGGGCGCCGGCTGGGACCTGACGGCGCGACTGGATTTCCAGGTCGCCAGCCAGCCGCTGGTGTCCAACGAACAGTTCTCTGCCGGCGGCGTCGATTCGGTGCGTGGCTACCTCGATGCCGAGCGTCAGGGCGACGACGGCGTGCGTGCGCGTTTCGAACTGCGCACGCCCGGCCTGCTCGCCGACACGCGATTCGACACGCGCCTGGTCGGCTTTTTCGACTGGGCCGGGCTGCGCGTGCAGGAACCGCTGCCGGCGACGGAGGCGCGCTTCGGCCTCGGCAGCTATGGTCTCGGCCTGCGCCTGCGCGATGCCAGCGGCGTGCGCCTGTTCGTCGACCTCGCGCACACCCTGCGCAACGGCGCCGGAGCGCCGGGCGGCGGCTGGCGCACGGCAAAAAACGACACGCGCGTGCATATGCGCCTGACCTACGAGTTCTAGCGGGATAGCGCGAAAGTGAGCGGATCATGAATAACGGAATATTTCGGCTGGTCTTCAATCGCGAGCGCGGCGCATGGATGGCGGCCGCCGAGTTCGTGCGCGGCCACGGCAAGGGCACGCGAGCCGGGCGCAGGATCCGGCGCCTGGTCGCCATGACGCTGCTGGCCGCGGCCACGCTGGACGCGTCGGCGGCGGCCCGGGTCGGCGGCACCGTGCCGCGCCTGCCGGCCGGAACCGTGCCGATCCCGGTCAACAGCGGCGGCGTCGGCTTCGTCTCCCAGGGCACGGCCACCTATACCGCCCCGGTTGCCACCGCCACCGGCAAGGCGCTGACCATCACCCAGACTTCGCAGAAGGCCGTACTCAACTGGGACAGCTTCAACCTCGCCGCCGGAAGCCTGGTGAATTTCAGTCACTCTTCGGCAGCGGCCGCCACGATGAACAAGATCGGCAGTGCCGATCCCAGCGTGATCCAGGGCATGATCACGTCGACCGCGCGCGATACCGGCGGCGTCGGCGGCACCGTGTACCTGATCAACCGCAACGGCATCCTGTTCGACAAGGGCGCGCAGGTGAACGTCGGCGGCCTGGTCGCCTCGGCACTGGACATCGCCGACGACATCTTCATGAATGGCCTGCTGTCGGGTACGCAAGGCACGGAGACATCCGTCGCCGCGCCGGTTTTCACCTGGGGCGGCAGCGCGGAGCAGTTTCGCACCAGCTATGTGCGGGTCGAGGCCGGTGCCGACATCAATACCAGCCAGGAAGGCCGCGTCATGTTGCTGGCCCCAACGGTGGAAAACCGCGGCAGCATCGCCACGCCGCAGGGCCAGACCATCCTCGCCGCGGGCGCGAAAGTCTATCTCGCCTCGCCGGTCAGCGGATCGAAGCTGCGCGGCTTCCTGGTCGAGGTCGATCCCTTTGTCGGCACCGATGCCGACGGCAACGCGGTAACGCTGGCCGGCAGCGTGTCGAACCGGCAACCCGGCACCACGGAACTGGCGCCGGAGACAGCCGAGATCAACGACCGGCTGCGCGCCAACGGCGCCATCGGCGCCACCGACCTGAGTGCCGAGCAACTCCACACCCGGGTCGGCCGGATCGTCGCCGAGCGCGGCAACATCACGCTGGCCGCGCTCGCCGTGAACCAGAGCGGTTTGCTGAAAGCCACCACCTCGGTGGACATGAACGGCTCGATCTATCTGCAGGCGCGGGACAGGGTGATCCTCGGCATCAAGGAGACTGCCAGCGACGGCACAGAGGTCTACAACCCGCTGGCCAGCCGCATGGGCACGCTCGCCTTCGGTGCCGGCAGCCTTACCGAGGTGAGCCCTGATACAGCAAGCACGCGCACCCTGCGCGACGACCAGACCTTCAACAAATCCGAGGTGCGCGGCAACGGCAAGACCATCACGGTCGAGGAAAACGCCGCCATCGTTGCCCGCGCCGGTGAAGTGAGCCTCACCGCCCAGGACGACATCACGGACGCAGCGGACCTGTTTGGCGTCAATTCCGACGGCGCCTCGCGGGTGTACCTCGCGGCCGGCAGCCGCATCGACGTTTCCGGCCTGCGCAATGTCGCGCTTTCGGTGGAACGCAACGTGATCGAGGCGGAACTGCGCGGCAACGAGCTCAAGGATTCGCCCTTGCAGCGCGACGGCGTCCTCGCCGGCGAAAAGGTGCTGATCGACATCCGCGAGGGCACCACGCTGGGCGACGTGTCCGGCTATATCGCCGGCGTGCAGCGCGGCATCGCCGAAAAAAGCAGCACCGGCGGCAACATCGTTCTGAAGTCGGAAGGCGACGCGGTGGTGCGCTCCGGCTCCGGCCTCGACGTTTCCGGCGGCAGCATCGCTTATGCCGCCGGCGATACCGGCACCACCAAGGTGGTCGCCGATGGACGATCGTTCGACATCGCCACCGCTTCGGCCGCGCGCATTTACAGTTCCTTCGTCAAGGACACCTATCGCTACGAGGCCGGCTATGTCGAAGGCAAGAATGCCGGCGCCGTGGCCATCTACGGCAACAAGGTGGCACTCGACGGCAGCCTCAGGGGCAGCGTGGTCGCCGGCATCCATCAACGCGACGTGACGAAGCGGCCTCAGGGCGGCAAGCTGACGGTCGGCCGCTGGGCGCTCGGCGCGGATGGCGTCAGTGCGGCTCTGGCCGGCATGAGCTCGGCGGTTCGCTTCGGCAACGGCGACAGCGGACTGCCGGCAAGCTTCGGCGCCGGCGATACCTTGCCCGATACGATGAACTTCGACAGCAACATCTTGACCATGGGCGGCTTCACGCGCCTGCAACTGAACAGTTCCGGAAATGTCGTCCTGCCCGCCGACGTGAGCCTGATTGCCGGTCCCGGCGGCAGTATCGCCATCACCGGCAGCCGTATCGACGTGCGGGGCACGCTGGCGACGCCCGGCGGCAGCATCGCGCTGACGACGCTGGCCGACGCGAGCTCCGTCGATCCTGCCGATTTTGCGCTGACCCTGGGCGGCACCGCGCGGCTTTCGACCGCCGGCGCCTGGGTCAGCGACATGGCGGCCTTGCGCAGCGGCAACGGCAGCGACCCGGTGGTCCTCAAGGGCGGGACCGTCAGTCTCACATCGGCAGCCGACATCGATCTGGCCGTCGGCAGTCTTATCGATGTCTCGGGCGGCGGCTGGCTGCAGGCGACCGGCAAGTACAAGTTTGGCGATGCGGGCAGCATCACGCTGTCGACCGGGTCATTGACTTCGGGCGCCCGGCCCGAAGCCCGCATGGTGCTGGGCGGAACGCTTGCCGGCTATGGACTGAGCAACGGCGTCACGGCCGGCAAGGGCGGTAGCCTCAACATCACGGCATCCAATGTCAGCCTGGGGGGCAATGCGCTCGGCGATGCCGGCGAACTGCATCTTGGCGAAAGCTTCTTTTCGCAAGGGGGCTTCCGCAACTATTCGATCACCAGCCGCGACCAGTTGAGCGTGGCCGCCGGCGCATCGATCCGGCCTGCACCGGCCTCGCGCGTGGTCGGGCTGGCGCGCAACGGCCGCGACCTGTCGTGGGCGTGGACCACGCAGCTGCTGCCGGAGCTGATACGCAGCGCGGGCAGCCTCAAGCTGGCGACGCTGTCCATCGATTTCGGCGACCTCACGGTCGGCACCGGCGCGCATCTCGCGGTCGATCCGGGCGGCAGCATTTCGCTGACGAGCGGCAAATCGATCCATGTCGATGGCACGCTTGAAGCGGCCGGCGGCAGCATCGCCCTGAACCAGACCACGCCGACCCAGAACGATGAGTACCTTGCCGACCGGACAATCTGGCTGGGCGCCAACGCGCGCCTGCTGGCGCGCGGTTACGCGCGACTGACGCCGAATGCGCAAGGACTGCGCCAGGGAACAGTCTTCGATGGCGGCAGCATCGCGATCAACGCCGCCAAGGGCTATCTGGTGACCGAATCGCTGTCCGCTGCGGCGAAGGAACGGGGCGAGGCCATGTTCGACGTCAGCGGCGCCACGGCGACGCTGGATTTCGTCGACACCTCCGGCGGCCGCCCGGTACGCATGGCGAAGCAGATCGGCAGCGAAGGCGGCGCGATCAGCCTCGCCGCGCGCGAAGGCATGCTGCTCGACGGCAACATGAAGGCGACGGGAGGCGCCGGCGCACTCGGCGGCACGCTGTCGGTAGCCTTCGACGGCGGCACCATGCCCTGGATCAGCTTCGACCCGGTGCTCAGCGCGCAGATCAACAGCCCGCGGCGGCTGGTGTTGAAGCAGACCCATGACGCCGGCACCGACGGCATGAGCTTCGGTCAGGCTTTCGATACCGCCACGCGCAACGGTGTCGCCACCATTGCCGCCGACAAGATCGAAGCAGGTGGTTTCGCCGACGTGGCACTGACCAGCAAGAACCGCATCGAACTCGACGGAACGCTCAGCCTCACAGCGCAGAAGGCCATCCGTCTCAACGCGCCGAACCTGAAGGCGACCAACAACGCCGTGGCGACGCTGAATGCCGGCCTGGTCAGTCTTGGCAACACCAATGCCGAACGGCAGGGGAACAGCTACCGCGACGATGCCAGCACCGGCAATGGTGTGTTGACGGTGAATGCGAACCACCTTGCGCTCGAAGGCACGCTGACCCAGCAGGGCTTCGCCGCGACGACGCTGAACAGCCAGGGCGACGTGGCGATGAACGGAGTCGCCAACGGCAGCGACTACCTCGGCGCCTTCATCAGCGGCGGCGACATCGCGATCAACGCGGCGCGGATTTACCCCAGCACGCTGACCGATTTCGCCGTCGAGATCCACAACAATGCCGCCGGCACCATCAGCATCGGCCATCTCGAAGGCCAGAGCGGTGGCGGCGGCGCAGTGCTGTCCGCCGGCGGCCGCCTGGCATTCGCCGCGCCCAACATCACGCAGGGCGGAACCATCAAGGCGCCTTTCGGCACGATCGAACTGCGCAGCGAATCCATAGTCCGTGTCGGCGACGCCGAGAGCCGCGTTTTCCGGCCGGCCGGCGGGACGGTAAGCCTCACCGACGGCAGCGTGACATCGGTTTCGGGCGAGGGACAGGTGATTCCCTTCGGCAAGACCGAACTTTCCGGTCAGGACTGGGTTTACCTGCTCGGCGCCGCCAGCCGCACACTGAACCTGGCGCCGGAAAAGCGCATCCTGCTCGATGGCGACAGCGTCGCCAAGTCGGCCGGTGCGGTCATCGACCTGTCGGGCGGCGGCGACATGAAGGCCTGGGAATTCCTGCCCGGCACCGGCGGCTCGAAAGATGTGCTCGATCCGACCGTCGGCGCCAACACCTATGCCATCGTGCCGACCCTGCAAGGCGCCTACGCGCCCTACGACCTGCAAAGCTGGAGCGGCACGAGCGGCCTCACCAGCGGCGACAGCATCGTGCTGGGCACCGGTGTCGGCGGGCTCGCCGCCGGCACCTACGTCCTGCTGCCGGCGCGCTACGCGCTGCTGCCCGGCGCGTATACCGTGACCTTCACCGGCACGCTCGACGCCAAGGCTGGTTCGGTTCAGGCGCAGGCCGGCGGCGGCTGGCAGGTGGCCGCCACCCGCGCCACCGCGACGCTCGGCGGGCTGGCCACGTCGGCGCGCAGCGAACTGGTGGAGATTGCCTCCGGCGATATCGCGCGCATGCGCTCGGAATACATCGAAACCACCGCGAGCAGTTATTTCGCCGGCGGCGCATCGCGCCTGCCGGGCGACGCCGGTCAATTGGCGGTGCGCGCCGGCACCTCGCTGACGTTGCAAGGCACGCTGAATACCGGCTTTGCCGCCAACCATCGCGGCGCCGAAGTCGACATCACGGCCAACAAGCTGGCGGTGGTCGCCCATGCGGGCACAGACTACGGCAGCGGCTACATGACGCTGGCGGCCGACACGCTCAACCAGTTGGGCGCCGCCAGCCTGGTGCTGGGCGGCATCCGCTCGCGCGACGAAAACGGCGCCACGCTGACGGTGGGCGCCAGCGACGTGGTGCTCGACAACGCCGGCAGCGTTCTTTCGGCGCCGGACATCGTCCTCGCCGCAAGCGACACCGTAACCGTGGCGGAAAGCGCCTCCATCAGCGCCAGCGGCGGCACCGGTGCGGAGGCGCTGCGCATCGCCGGCGACGGCGCGCTGCTGCGCGTGTCCGGCAACGGCCTGGGCGAACTGGTGCGCACCGGCACGACGCGCGCCGCCGGCACGCTGGAAGTCAAGTCCGGCGCCACGCTGAGCGCCGCCGCCGTGACGCTCGACGCCACCCGCGAGAGCCGCTTCGCCGGCATCTTCGGCAAGACAGCCGACGGCAAGGAAATCGTCAAGGCACTGGCGCTGGGCGCCAGCCGCATCAACCTGGGCGCAGTGCCGGACGGCACCGTCGGCCTCACGCTGAACACCAGCCGGCTTGCCGAACTCGGCGCCATCGACACCCTGCGCCTGAAGAGCTACGCCAGCATCGACCTGTACGGAGAAGTCGGCGCCGGCGACACGCTGAAAACGCTTCAATTGCAGGCCGGTGGCATCGCCGGCGTAGCCAATGCCGGACAGACCGCCAGCCTTGCCGCCGGCAACATCACGCTGTCCAATCCGGACGGCATAGCCTTCGACGCCGTCAAGCCTGCCGGCCTGGGCAGCGGCACGCTGAACCTCACCGCGACGGACACCCTCACGCTCGGCTCCGGCGACTTCAAGGTGGCCGGCTTCGGCAACACGACGCTGCATGCCGGACGCGAAATCGTCGCCACCGGCAGCGGCAGCAACAGCAACGCCGGCAACCTGAGACTGGAAGCCGGCCGCATCACCGCCAGTTCGGCCGCGCGGCAGAAGATCGCCGCTGTCGGCGCGCTGGTGACCGCCGCGGTGACGCAGGCTTCGCCCTTCGCCACGGCCGCGGCCGGCGGCCAGTTGAGTTTCGCGGGGACGACGCTGGACCACGGCGGGCGCATCGACCTGCCGGCGGGCAAGATCACTCTTGTCGCCACCGCCGGCGACCTCAATCTGCTGGCCGGCTCGCAGCTGAACGCCCAAGGCACCGCGCAGGCTTTCGCCGACACGACGGTGTTCGCTTCTGGCGGCCAGGTCGTGCTCGAAAGCCGGGGCGGTAGCGTGACGCAGGACGCGGCGGCGAGCATCGACGTTTCGGGCGCGTCCGACGCGGCGGGCAACGGCGGCCACGCCGGCGCCCTGAGCATCGTTGCCAGCGGCACCGCGACGCTGGCCGGCGCCATCGATGCCGCTGCCGGTTCCGCGGCCGCGAAAGGCGGGCGCTTCAGCCAAGATGTCGGCAGCGTTGGCGACCTCGACGCCCTGGTTGGGAAACTGGATTCGAGCGGGTTCAGCGAAAGCGTTGCCGTGCGTGCACGCAGCGGCGACATGGCACTCGATGCCGGCACGACGCTGAAGGCCCACGATGTTCTGTTGGCTGCGGACAACGGCAACCTGTCGGTTGCCGGTACCATCGACGCCTCGGGCAGCAAGGGCGGCAGCATCGAGTTGTACGCCAATCGCGGCGCCACGGCCGGGACCGGCAAGCTGACCCTGAGCGGCGCTCTGAAGGCGCAGGGAACGGAGGTGCTGACGAGCACCGACGGCACGCGCGGCCAGGGCGGCGACGTCACGCTGGGCGTTTCCGATACTGACGCTGCACTCGGTGTTCTCATTGCCGACAGTGCCGGCGCTCCGGATGGCGGCGGTACGTTAGGGATTGCCACCGCACGCGTCAGCGTCGTCGACGAGGCACGCCTGATCTTGCTGACGGGATCCAGTATCGACGTCAATGCCGCGTCCGGCAGCGCCGCGCGCGGCGGAACGGTCACCCTGCGGGCGCCGCGGGTGGGTACCGACAACGTGGCGATCTCTGGCGTGGCGGATGGCAGCCTGACCGGCGCCATCGGCACCAGCATCGCCTCTGGCGCCTCCTCCGTTGCCGTCGAGGGAGTTCGCGTCTACGCCACGACCGGCAATCTGAACATCGACTCGGCCCAGCTCACCAGTTGGAAAACCGACACCAACACTTTCATGGCCAATGCCGCCACGATCAAGACGCGGCTCGGCTGGACGGACGCGGCCTACCATGTGCGTCCCGGCATCGAAGCGCGCGCCACGGGGGATATCACCCTTGCGACCGACTGGGACTTCCAGAAGAAGACGGGGACCGTCTTCGACTGGCGCTACCTGAGCGGCGCCGAATCCGGCTTCCTGAACCTGCGCGCCGCCGGAAACGTGAATCTCAACGCCTCGCTCAGCGATGGTTTCGCCAGCGCCTTGACCACGGCCGCGCTGGCCAACGCGCAGAATTCCTGGTCGTATCGCATTGCCTCCGGCGCCGATACCACGGCCGCTGCGCCGCTTGCGTTGAAGACGCCCGAGCAGCTCGGCAGCGGCGGCGACCTGACGCTGGCCTCCGGCAAACTGGTGCGCACCGGCACCGGGTCGATCGATATCGCGGCTGGCGGCGACATCACCGCGGCCGCCGCGACCTCGGTCATCTATACCGCCGGCACGACCGGGGCGAGCATCCCCACGGCGGAATTCGCTGCGATCAACAGTTCGAACAATCCGAGCTTTCCGACCAACGGCGGCGATCTCGAACTTTACGCCCAGGGCGACATCGGCTTTGTCCGCGGCACGCAGACCATCGTCGATTGGCTCTACCGTCAAGGGCGGCTGAAGGCCGATGGCACGCTCGGCAATACGAGCAACGGCAATGCAAACAACACCGCATGGTGGCTCAACTTCGCCCAGTTCAAGCAGGGCGTGGGCGCGCTGGGCGGCGGCGACGTCAAGGTCGGCGCGGGCGGAGACATCAGCGGGCTTTCCGTGTCGACGCCGACCAACGCGCGCCTCAAGGGTGCCGCAAACTCCCTGCCGAACGCGGCCAATCTTGTCACGCAAGGTGGCGGCGACATCGCCGTCAGCGCCGGCGGCGACATCCTTGGCGGGGTCTTCTACGCGGCCACCGGTCAGCTCGACATCGCGGCCGCCGGTGTGGTCGGCAACGCGGAAACCGGCGTCACCCTCGCGCTCGGCGGCAGCAAGCTCGTCGTGGAGGCAGGCCAGGGCGTCGTGGCGGACAGGATCATCGATCCCTTCCTCATGGCTCAGGCCAGCGGCAACATTACGGGCACCGGCCTCACCGGGAACATCAATCGCATCACCTATTTTTCGGGCTACAACGCCGAATCCAGTGTTGATCTCACCACACTGTCCGGCGATCTGGTGCTTGGCACCGGCACGGTGGCCCCGCCATCGATCAAGCTCGCCAGTCTCGACGGATCGATTCACCTGACCGGTGGCGGATTCACCATGGCTCCGGCCGCGCGCGGCAAGCTCGGCCTGTTCGCCGCCGACTCGATTGTTTTCGATGCATCCTACGTCATCATGTCCGATGCGCCGACCAATGCGCTGGCGAGCCCATTGACGCCGAAGCTGGTGCTCGCCGAAGCCATCGCGATCGGCAACAAACACAGTAGCCCCGTGTTGCACGAAGGCGATCCGGAGCCGGTACGCATCGTCGCCCTGCGCGGCGACATCGAGGGCTACACGGAAGCCAACTCGCTGGTCCTGCCGAAGCGGGCGACCATCATCGCCGGCGGCGACATCACCAATCTCGGCGTTGTCGCCCAGAACCTCGCCGACACCGACGCCAGCCGCATCGAAGCCGGCGGCGATATCGTGTTCGAGTCGAGTCGAAACTCCAGCGGCGGCCTCGCCACCAATACCAAGGGCATCGAATGGAGCGGGCCGGGCCGGCTGGAGATCGTCGCCGGCGGCGACATCGACCTCGGCAGCTCGAAGGGCGTGGTCACGCGCGGCAACCTGGGCAATGCCTTCCTGGCCGAAGGCGGCGCCGGCGTGTTCATGCAGGCGGGCGCCGCCGCGGCGGACTACGCGGGCTTCCTCGCCTGGCTGGAGCAACCGGAGCAGGCGAAGGTACGCGAACTGGCGGCCTATACGAGCCTCGGTGGCAACACCGAACGCGCGGCCTTCCTGGCCCGGCCCGACGCCAAACCGCTGCTGCGCGATGTTTTCTACGCCATCCTGCGCGGCGTCGGCCGCGCCGCGGCAAGCACCGGCGACACCAAGGACTACAGCGGCGGCTACGACGCCATCGCCCGTCTGTTCCCCGAGGCGGCCGGGCCCTACCGCGGCAACATCGACATGTTCTTCAGCCAGGTCAAGACCGAACAGGGCGGCGGCATCGACCTGATGGCGCCCGGCGGCAGGGTCAATGCCGGCCTTGCCGTGAGCAGCGGGCTGACCAAGGGCGCCAGCGAGCTGGGCATCGTCACCGCGCGCGGCGGCAGCGTGCGCGCTTTCGTGCGCGACGAGTTCGCGGTGAACCAATCGCGGGTGTTCACCCTGCAGGGCGGCGACATCCTGATCTGGTCTTCGGAGAGCGACATCGACGCCGGCAAGGGATCGAAGACCGCCGCCGCGACGCCGCCGCCGCAGATCATCGTGCGCGGCGACAAGATCATCCTCGACACATCGAACTCGGTCAGCGGTTCGGGCATCGGCGTATTGCTCGGCAAGGAAGGCGTCGCTCCCGGCTCGGTCGATCTGATCGCGCCCAAGGGCACGGTGATCGCGGGCGAGGCCGGCATCCGCGCCACCGGCGACGTGGTGATACCCGGCAAGGTCTCGGGCGCGGAGAACATCCAGGCCGGCGGCAGCAAGGTCGGCGTGCCGCAGGTCGAGGTCGCCGCCGCTCCGCCGCCCGCGCCGCCACCGCCAGCCGACGCCGGCAAGGCCGGCGAACAGGCTCTGGCCTCTTCCGGAACCGGCGGATCGCGCGAGCCGGGCGCCAACTCGATCCTGACCGTCGAAGTGCTCGGCGTCGGCGACGACGAGGAGCGCCGCAACAATTGAGACACCTGCGGATAACACGTTTGCAACCTGCCCTTAATAGACTCTTTGTTTGTATCCCATTCCCGTCATGAAGATGAAACGCCTGCTCGCCATCGCCCTGCTGTTGCTTACGCTGACCCCACTCACGGCTTCGGCATGGTGGAACGGCGACTGGAGCCAGCGCCGCAAGATCGTCCTCAACACCACCGCGACCGGCGCCGATGTCGGTGAGGTCCTGGTCCAGGTGCCGCTGCTGGTCAGGCTGCACACCGGCAACTTCGCTTTTGCCGACGCCAAGCCGGACGGTTCCGATCTGCGCTTCGTCACCGCCGATGACAAGACGCCGCTCAAGCACCACATCGAGAAGTTCGACGGCGCCAATGAACTGGCGGTAGTCTGGGTGCAACTGCCCAAACTGCCGGCCAACAGCGACAAGGAGTACGTCTGGCTGTATTACGGCAATGGCAAGGCGCCCGTCGCCGACGACGCCAAGGGCAGCTACGACGCGATGCAGACGGCGGTATTCCATTTCGCCGAGAAGGACGGCCAGTTCGCCGACTCGGGCGCGGCCGGGATCAAGCCTTCGCAGCCGGGCGGGCAGGTCGATGCCAGCGGCTTCATCGACGGCGCGGCATTGTTTTCCGGGCAGGCCATGGTTCTCGGCGCCCAGCCGGTGCTGGCCCTTGCGGCCAACGGCGCGCTGACGGTGTCGGCCTGGCTGCGCCCGGACGGCGCGCAGCAGGGCGCCGCGATCTACAGCCAGGAACAGGGCGGCAAGTCCGTGCAATTTCTCGTCGATGGCGCACGGCTGACGGCGCGCATCGGCGCCGCCCAACTGGCCGGCGGCGAACTCAGGCCCGGTGTCTGGCAGCACGTTGCGTTGACAGTCGGCGCCGGCAGGACGGCGATCTATCTCGATGGCAAGGAAGTCGCCAACGCCGCGGCAACCCTGCCCGACATTCAGGGCGAAGTGAAGGTCGGCGCCAACTACCGCGGCGGTCTCGATGAATTCCAGCTGGCGCGCGCGGCGCGCGGCGCGGCCTGGTTCAAGGCGACCGCGGCGCAAGGCGCGGAGGACCGGCTTGCTGTTGTCGCCGCCGAGACCGAGGAAGCCGAAAGCAGCGGCGGAACTTCCTACTTCGGAATCCTGATCGGCAACCTGACGACCGATGCCTGGGTGGTGATCATCATCCTCGCCATCATGTTCATCATCAGCTCGTCGGTGATGGTCGCCAAGGCATTGCTGATCCAGCGCGTCGAGAAAGGCAATGCGTCTTTCATGCACGGCTTCCGCCAGCTCGGCACCGGCGCCTTGCTCGATCTCGGTAATGACAATGCCCCCACGCTGAAGGATTCCTCGCTGCGTCGCCTGTACGAAGCGGGGGTAAATGAACTCAGGAAGCGTTTTGCGGCCACGGCGAAAGAGGACCTGTCGGCACAGTCGATCGACGCCATCAAGGCCAGCATCGACGCCAGCCTGATCCGCGAGACGCACAAGCTCAACGCCAAGATGGTGCTGCTGACCATCGCCATTTCCGGCGGGCCCTTCCTCGGTCTGCTCGGCACCGTGGTCGGCGTCATGATCACTTTCGCCGCCATCGCCGCCGCCGGCGACGTGAATGTGAATTCGATCGCGCCGGGCATCGCCGCGGCGCTGCTGGCCACCGTGGCCGGCCTCGGCGTCGCCATCCCGGCGCTGTTCGGCTACAACTGGCTGGCCAGCCGGATCAAGACCATCAGCGCGGACATGCACATCTTCGTCGACGAGTTCGTGACGCGCATGGCCGAGGACTACAGCAGGTAGGCGCCATGAAGGTTCAGGACGAAAACGAACCCTACGACGAGATCAACATCACGCCGATGCTGGATCTCGCCTATGTACTGCTGATCATTTTCATCATCATGACGACGGCGTCGGTGCAAGGCATCAAGGTCAACCTGCCGAAAGCCAGCGCCGCGCCCAGCCTGGCCAAACCGTCGACCAAGGCGATCACGGTCACCGCCGAGGGCCGGATATTTCTCGACGCCTACCCGGTCACCCTCGACGAACTCGAAACCATGTTGCGCAACCACAAGGCGGTGAATCCGGATTTCCCCGTGGTGGTCAAGGGCGATTCGCAGGTGCAGTATGAAAAGGTGGTGGAGGTGCTGGACTTGCTCGGCCGCCTCGAGATTTCGCAGCTCGGGCTGGTCACGCAAAGGCTGGTGAAGTAGGCGGTGGACTACCTTGAGGAAAAATCGCCTCGGGCGTGGCCGACGCGCCTGCTGGTCACGGTGGTGGTCATCGCCGTGATCGCGCTGCTCGGCTTCGGCCTGAAGGAGCTGCTGGGCGACGGCGGAAAGCCGAAGAAGCAAACGGTGCACAACATCTCGCTGCTCAAGCCGCCGCCTCCGCCGCCGCCGCCCAAGCCGCAGGAAAAGCCGCCGGAACCGGAAATGAAGAAGGAGGAGGTCAAGCTCGACCAGCCCAAGCCCGACGCCCCCAACCAGGACAACGCGCCGGAGGGCAAGCAGCTCGGCGTCGATGCCGAGGGCGGCGCCGGCAGCGACGGCTTCGGCCTGGTCGGCAACAAGGGCGGTCGTGATCTGCTCGCCGGCGGCAAGGGCGCCTTCGCCTTCTATACCAACCAGTTGCAGCGCCACTTGCAGGACGAACTGGCGAAGAACCGCAAGCTGAAGCGGCTCGACTACCGCGTCATGGTGCGCGTCTGGCTGTCGAAAACCGGCAGCGTGCAGCGCGTCGATCTCGGCGGGTCGAGCGGCGACGCGGAAGTCGACGAGACACTGCGCGTCGCGCTGGCGGCGGCGCCTGCACTAAGGGATGCGCCACCGGAAAACATGCCGCAGCCAATTCGCATCCGCATCATGAACCGCGGTGCCGGCTGAGCCCGAATCGATCCAACCATCATGCATCGCACTGGAAACGAAATGAAACGAAAACTGCTCTGGCTTGCCATGTCCTGCCTGTTGACCACGCCCGCGCTGGCCGACGAACGGGCATCACTGGAAGCCTTGCGCCAAACCACTGTCAATCTGATCGACGCTCTGGTGGACCAGGGCGTATTCACGCGCGAAAAGGCCAATGCGATGATCAAGGCCGCCGAAACCAAGGCCGCCGCCGCGACGAAGGAAACCGCAAAGGCCGAAGCCGGCCGCGTGCGCGTCCAGTACGTGCCGGAAATCGTCAAAACCGAGATTCGCGAGCAGCTCAAGCAGGAAGTGCTGGCTCAGGCACGCACCGAGCGCTGGGCGGAACCGAACGCCATTCCGCAGTGGGTCGATACGATCAAGATCGAAGGCGACCTGCGCCTGAGTTACCGACTGGACAAGTTCGCCAAGGACAATGCGACGCCGACCAACTTCGCCTTCGAGTCGTTCAACGATCTGGTACAAACCAATGCTGCGGCGGGGGCTCTTGGCGGTGTGGGAGGGATTTCGGGCGCCGGCGCTGAAGGCGGCCAAACACGTGCCGCCGATCTGGCCTCGGTCAACTCTCTCGGAGTCGCAAACGCAAACTCCCAGGAGCACCGCGAGCGAACCCGCCTGCGCGCGCGGATCGGCATCCTCGCCAGGATTTCCGAGCAATGGGGCGCCGGCCTGCGCCTCGCCACGGGCTCGATCACCGACCGCGTATCGACCAACCAGACGCTGGGCCAGGACTTCAATAAATATGCTCTGTTGGTGGATCGCGCATTTCTCAAGTACGACCCCGTCGACTGGTTCTCGGTGACTGGTGGTCGTATTCCCAACCCCTGGTTTTCGACCGACCTGGTGTGGGACGAAGACCTCAACTTCGAAGGCATGGCAGCCACCTTCAAGCCGGTGTTCGACAACGGCGCGATCAAGCCATTCCTGACTGTCGGTGCCTTCCCGCTCAAGGAGGAAAACCAGCCGGCCAGCCAGGGCCGCTGGATGCACGGCGTACAGGGCGGCGCGCAATGGGATTTCAGCTCCAATACGCGGCTCAAGTTCGGTGTCGCCTGGTACGGCTTCCGCAATTTCGAGGGCCGGGTAGAGGATACAAGTTCGCTCGATGTCGCCGGCGCCACCTTCAAGCCGATGGCGGCAAATTACGGCCAGTACGAATACGGCCGCAACCTGCGCCAGAAGGGCAACACCCTGTTCCGTACCAACGCACTCGGCGACACCGGCACCACTAGCTACTGGGGCCTGGCCTCGCGCTTCCGTCCGCTCAACCTGACCGCGTCACTCGACCTCGCCCATTTCGATCCGGTACATCTGGTGATGACCGCCGACTGGGTCAGGAACACGGCATTCGACCGGAGCGAGATACTCGCCCGCACGCAGGGACGAATCAACCTCACCGACGGCAAGAACTACGGCTACAACTACAAGCTGACCATGGGCATGCCGAAAATCAAGGAGGCGCGCGACTGGCAGGTTTCGGCCGCCTATCGCTTCCTGGGGTCGGACGCCGTGGTAGATGCCTTCACCGATTCCGACTTCGGCGGTGGTGGCACCAACATGAAGGGCTACACGCTGGGCCTGCAATACGGCATAGACCGCAACACGGCCCTGGGCCTGCGCTGGATATCGGCCGACTCGATCGATTCCTTCACCATGAATCCGGCGCACCGTTTTGCGGTGGATGTGATGCAGGCCGACGTCAATGTCCGCTTCTGACATGAAGCTCCGCATCGCTCTCGTGCTGCTCGCTGCGAGCCTCGCGCTGCCGGCATACGGTGCCGACAAGAAGGCCGACCCGGCCAAGGAGCAGGTCAGGCGCCTGCAACAATCGCAGCGCAAGCTGGAACAGGAAAAAGCGCAACTGGCGCAGGAAAAGGCCGCGCTCGACGGCCAGGTCAAGGAGGCGACGGAAAAGCTCGACGAAGCGCGCAAACAGGCCGGCGCCGCGACGAGAAAGGCGGCCGCGCTGGACAAGGAACTGGCCGCAGCCCAAGCCGAAAAGCAAGCCCTGGGCGCCAAACTCACCGATGCGGAGCAGCGGATCGCCAAACTGAGCGAACAGCAACGCACCACCGAAGCCGAACGCAAGCGCCTCGATGCGCTCGCCGCGCAGCAGAAGCAGTCGATCGCGAGTTGCGAGGAGCACAACGCCAAGCTGCATGGCCAGGGTGTCGCCCTGCTGGAAAAGTATCAAACGAAGAGCTGTTTCGACACCACGCTGCAGAACGAACCCTTCAGCGGCCTCAAGCAGGTCGAAATCGAGAATTTCATCGAGGACAACCGTGAGCAACTGGATGAGCACAAGCTGGACCGGCAGGCGCGCCGTTGAGGCCCTGCCCGGCCTGCGACGCCGGGCGGGATCACGCAATCGCGACGCCGGCGCGGAACGATGAGTTCGACGGCCGCCGCGCTCAGCCGCCGCGCGGCCCTGGCCCGAATCCTGCCGTTCGCCGTCTATATTGCCCTTCTCGTTGCGGCGCCCGCCCTGCGTGAGGCACTGCCGGCGGGCTGGGACAATCGCTGGCTGTATGCCGTGCAGATTGCTGCGGTACTGCTGGTGCTGGCCTGGTTGTCCCGTGAGTATCTGGAACTGCGGCCCTTGTCGCTGAGCCGGCGCGATGCGCTGGAAGCCACGACCGTGGGCATTGCCGTGTTCGCGGCGTGGATCACTCTTGACCTGCCCTGGGCCATGCTCGACGAACCGGGCGCCGGCTTCGATCCGCGATCTGCGAGCGGCGAGATCGATTGGGGCCTGGCCGCCGTGCGAATTTTCGGCGCCGCCGCTGTGGTGCCGATCATGGAGGAACTGTTCTGGCGCTCCTTCATCCTGCGCTGGATCGACACGCCGGAATTCCTGCGTCTGGCGCCCGCCGCCGCAAGCTTGCGAGCGCTGGTCATCAGTTCGGTCGTATTCGGCATCGAGCACAACCTCTGGCTGGCCGGAATCCTCGCCGGGCTTGCCTACGGCCGTCTCTACATGCGCAGCAACACGCTGTGGTCGCCGATCCTGGCCCACGCCGTGACCAATCTGCTGCTTGGACTCTGGGTGGTGGCGACCGGAACCTGGAGCTTCTGGTAGCCGCCGACAAGCACTGGTTCCAACAGAGCGTCGGCATGGTCCGAAAGTTTCATGAAACGGCTGCCGGGCGCTGCAAAGGCGGTCACACGAGACACGCAAAGTGGACGCCACGCGCCGCCGGTTTCCACAAAACGCGACGCCGCCTGAATTCCCTGGCCCCTCAACAGATCAGAAAGGAACTGAAATGCATCAACTCGTTCGCAAGCTGGTTGCCGCCTCGGTAGCCGCGACTTTTGCCGCCGGCGCCGTATCGCCCGCGTTCGCCGACACGCCGGTCGTGCAAGGCCCGGAATCCGTCCAGGACTGGTTCGACAACGGGCAGAAGTTCATCGCCGACAGCAAGCGTGTGCATGCCCACCCGCACAAGGCCAAGAACGTCATCCTCTTCGTCGGTGACGGCATGGGTGTATCCACCGTTACCGCCGCCCGCATCCTGGACGGCCAGATGAAGGGCATGACCGGCGAAGAAAACCGCCTCGCCTTCGAGAACTTCCCTTACCTCGCCCTCTCCAAGACCTATTCCTGGGACCAGCAGACCTCCGACTCGGCGCCGACCATGACCGCCATGGTCACCGGCTACAAGGCTCGCGAAGGCCAGTTGTCGGTCAATCACCTGACGCCGCGCGGCGAATGCTCGACGGCCGTGATTGCCGCCAACTCGCTGCCGACCATCCTTGAGCAGGCCGCCGCCGCCGGCAAGTCGACCGGCATCGTGTCCACCGCCCGCATCACCCATGCCACCCCCGCCGCCACCTACGCCCACACGTCCGTGCGCGATTGGGAGCACAACGGCCAGATCGCCTCCGCCGCCACCTGCGCCGGCGTCGCCGATCCGGTCAAGGACATCGCCCGCCAGATGATCGAACTCTCCCCGGCCGTCAAGGCCAGCCTCAAGGTTGCGCTCGGCGGCGGTCGCGAATATTTCCGCGCCAACACCCAGTTCGACCCGGAGTACACCACCAAGAAGGGCTTGCGTACCGACGGTCGCGATCTGACCGCCGAATGGGTCACGACGCGCGGACCCAACGCCAAGTTCGTCTTCGACAAGGCCGGCTTCGACGCCGCCGATCCGGCGACCACCAAGCATCTGCTGGGCCTGTTCGAGCGCTCACACATGCAGTACGAGGCGGATCGCAACGCGGCGACGACCGGCGAGCCCTCGCTGACCGAGATGACCGAAAAGTCGATCAGCATGCTGAAGAAGAACCACAAAGGCTTCTTCCTGCACGTCGAGGCCGGCCGCATCGACCACGCCCACCACGCCGGCAACGCCAAGCGCGCCTTGCTCGACGCCATCGAACTGTCCAAGGCGGTGAAGAAAGCCTACGAGATGACGGATCCCCGCGACACCCTGATCCTCGTCACGGCCGACCACAGCCACGTGTTCACCATCGCCGGCTACCCGCATCGCGGCAACGACATCCTGCCCGAGCCCGTCGATGGCCGGCGACGGCATGCCCTACACGACGCTTGCCTACACCAACGGTCCGGGTGCGGTCAGCGGCACGCGTGCCGATCTGAGCAGCGTCGATACCACCGCCATCGGCTACATGCAGCAGGCGGTCGTGCCGATGGGTTCCGAAACCCACGCCGGCGAAGACGTGGCCATCTATGCCAGCGGCCCCCGGGCCCACCTGGTGCGCGGCACCATGGAACAGAACTGGATCTACCACGTGATGAAAGAAGCCTTCGACTTCTGATCGGTTCTGCGCTGCAAGGTGACCGTTTTGACCGGGGCGTTCGCGCCCCGGCCTTTTTCTTTTCAGGAGTCCCATCATGTTTTCGGCAATACGCTTCTTGCTGCCGCTGCTGTTCCTGCTTGCCGGCTCGGCGCCGCAAGCCCACGAGTCCCCGGCGGTGCCATCCGTCACCCCTGCCGTCCATGACCTGCCGTCGCTCGCGGCCCGCTACCAGTTTCAGATCGGCAAGCGCAACAGCGACTGGTACCTGATCCGCGACGCCAATCGCATCGTCATTTACGATGCCGCCAGCGGCCAGGCCAAGTTATGGGAAAAGGATGCCCGCGGCGACATCGAGTTCAGCCGCATATTCACGGCGGATCGCCGGCTGGTGGAATACGCTCCGGGAGAAATCAAGGCGCGCGGCCCGGTACCCGACTGGAATGCGCTCGCATCGATCGTCGGCCCGCGCGAGCTGGCCGGCTTGCGCAAAACCGGCGAGCGCAAGGTGCTCGGCCGCAACGCGGCCATCCTGACCGGAACAACCGCCGGCGGCAAGCTTCAGGTCTGGTGGCTGGCGCAGGAGCGTTTGCCGGCAATGGTGCAACATGGCCAAGGCAGCAAGGCCGTCCGCCTCGTGCTGCGCGAGCTGCGCTCGCAGCCGGCCGGCGAGTGGAACTGGGCCGAACCGGAAACCCTCGCCGCCTATTCCCGCCTCGATGCCGCCGATCTCGGCGACATGGAATACGACCCCTTCGTGCAGAAGGTGTTGCATCTCGACGGTCACTCCCACAGCCATTGACACGTCATTCCCGCGAAGGCGGGAATCCAGGGACTTTGTCCGTGAGCGCCGCTGGATTCCCGCCTTCGCGGGAATGACGACTTCGCGGGAATGACGAAGCGGAATCGCCGTGCCGCCGGCACCGACTCTTCAGCCGCCGAATCAGCTACCTTTGCCGGCCCCGACGAAGGCGTGCAGGGCCCGCTCCATCTGCTCCTGTGGCAGGGCGCCGCCGACCAGTTGTGCGCGGTTGGTGAGATTGTCGCGCAGGATCAGGCCGGGCGTACCCTCGACGCCGGCCTTGATGCCGTCCTGCATGTCCTGCTGCACCAGCGCGGCGACGGCGGCATCCTCGGTGCAGGCCTTGAGCGCCGTTGCGTTGCCCGCCCCCGCTTCCTTCGCCAGCGCGGTCAGGGCCGCGTCGCCGCCGGGCAGACCCTTGCCGTTGGTCTGGGTGCCCGCCAGCACGGCATCGACGAACTTGAAGAAGCCCTTGTCGCCGGCCTGGCGCGCCACGCATTCGGCCGTTACGGCCTCCTGCACGGCCACCTTGCCATGAAAATCCAGCGGGTAATGGCGCCACACCACATTGACCTTGTCGCCGAGGGCTGCCGCGGCCTTTTCGGCGACGCCGGCGAAGCGCTTGCAGTACGGGCATTCGAGGTCGCTATAAACGATGATCGAATACGGCGCCTTGGCCGCGCCATGAATGCGGTCGCGCTGCGGGTCGGGCGCGCGGGCGTTGGCGGCCAGCGCCGCACGCTTCGCCTGCTGGTCCGCGGCGGCTTTCTGCCGTTGCTCGGCATCGCGCCGGATGCGCCGCTCGATGGCCCGGTCCACCGCCTGGTCGAAGGCCGCCGAGGCTTCGAGCCGGCGTATCAGTTCCTCGTCGGCCTTCGGCGCGTCGGCCGCGATGGCGGGAAGGCCGATGACGGCGAGCGCCATGGCGAGGCGGCGTGTGCTTGGCAGGAGAGTTGCAGAAAGCATGGTCGAGTCCTTCAGTGATGGTGTGAAATCGGGATGGCCGGCAGGCGCAACTTGTAGGGGCTCGCCGACGACGCCTTGAAGCGGTCGTAGGCGGCCAGCACCTTGGGCACGTACTGCCGGGTCTCGGCATAAGGCGGGATGCCGCGATAACGCTGTACCGCTCCTTCGCCGGCGTTGTAGGCGGCGAGCGCCAATCCGAGGTTGTCGTGGCTGTCGATCAGGTGGCGCAGGTAAGCGGCGCCGGCCTTCAGGTTGGCGGCCGGATCCTGCGGCCGCGTCGTGCCGAAGCGGCGCGCGGTATCCGGCATCAACTGCATCAGGCCGATGGCGCCCTTGGGCGACACTGCATCGGCGCGCCAGGCCGATTCGACGCCGATCACTGCCCGCAGCAGCGCGGCATCGACGCCATGGGCGATAGCCGCCTGATGCAGGGCATCACGAAAGGGATGTTCGGGCGCGCCCTCGTCGCGCCGCTCGTCGTCGCGCTTCTCCTCGTCGTACGACTGGAACCGGTATTGCGCGGCATCCGCCAGGTGCAGGCGGAACGGGCTTGCGGGCGCGGGCTCGGCGGCCAGCGCCGGCAGGCTCGCCATGAACAGTAGCGCCGCGAAATAGCGGATCGCGCGATCAGTCACGGCGCCCCCACAGAACCCAGAGCAGCGCAGCCGCCAGCAGTGCGCCCGCAAGGTCGGCGCCGAGATCGGCGAGGTCGGCGTGGCGCCCCGGATGGAATGCCTGCATTGCTTCGTCGATCACGCCGACGGCGAAGGCCAGGCCCGCCGCCAGCAACGGCCGGCGTCCGCTGAAACCCGCCGCCAGCAACAGGCCGAGTGTCGCGTAGGTGGCCAGATGGGCCAGCTTGTCCCACGGCGCGGGGACCAGGCCAACCGCCGCCGGAGTCGCGCCGCCGCCGAGCACGGCGCCCACCAGCACCGCGGCGGCGCTGAAAAACAGGGCCGCGCGCAGAGCGCGCAGGGGTGTCGATCGCGGTGCGCACGTCGTCTCAGTAGGCATGGCGATCCTTGAGCACCACGCCGATGGTTTTGAGAATGATCCACAAGTCCATACCCAGCGACCAGTTGCGCAGGTAATCGAGGTCGTGTTCGATGCGCTTCTGCATTTTGTCCACGGTGTCGGTTTCGCCGCGATAGCCGTTGACCTGGGCCCAGCCGGTGATGCCGGGCTTGACCTTGTGCCGCACCATGTAGCCATTGACCAGCTTGCGATAGAGCTCGTTGTGGGCCACGGCATGCGGGCGCGGCCCGACGATGCTCATGCGCCCCTGCAGCACGTTGATGAACTGCGGCAGTTCGTCGAGCGAGCTCTTGCGCAGGAAGGCGCCGAGCCGGGTTACGCGCTGGTCGTTGCGCGTCGCCTGGACGATGCGCTCGCCATCCTCGCAGACTGTCATCGAGCGGAACTTGTACACCAGGATCTGCTTGCCGTCGGCGCCGTAGCGACGCTGCTTGAACAGGACCGGGCCGGGCGAGCTCTTCTTCACGCCGATGGCGATGGCCACCATTAGCGGCGAAATCAGCGCGAGGATCAGCAGCGACAGCACGACGTCGCTGACGCGCTTGATGACACCATCCATGCCGGTGAAGGGCGTCTCGCAGACGGCGACCACCGGCATGCCGTTGATGTTGGAAATGCGCCCCTGGATCAGGTCGGTGACGAACAGGTCGGGCACGAAGTAGATCGACGCCGTGGTGTCGCGCAGGTCGTCGAGCAGTGCCAGGATGCGTGGCTGGGTCGCCATCGGCAGCGTGACGTAGATCAGGTCGATGCGGTTCTCCTTGACGAAGGCCGCCAGTTCGCGCAGGTTGCCGAGCAACCCGCTGCCGGCAGGCAGTTCGCCCAGGCGCGCCTTGTCGCGGTCGTCGAAGAAGCCGACCAGGCGGGTACCGAGGAAGGGATCGCGGCGGATTTCGCGACCGAGACGAATGCCGTGCTCGGTGGTACCGGCGATGACCGCCGTGCGCAGGTTGCCCTGCATCGACATCACGCGCGGCAAAGCAGCCCTCGCCGCGAGATGGGCCGCCACCAGGGCGATCGGCGTCGCCGCCAGCCAGGTCAGGATGACCGGCTGCGGAAACACGCGCAGGTAGCCGCTGGCGTAGCCGAAGAACAGCAGGATCGCCGCCAGCGCGAGCCAGTAGAGCAGCACGTCGCGCACCAGCTTTCCCGGCGCATCATGAAAGCGCGTCACGCCGGGAAAGGTCAGCGAGAAGACGATCAGGACCAGCACGATATAAGGCGCGTCGAACGCCTCGCGATAGCCGGCTTCGCAGGCCAGCAGCGTCAGCACGATAACCAGCGGATCGAGCAGTGCTCCAAGCAGGGAGGTCAGGCTGAGCTGAGTCTTGAGCAGACGCTGCTGGCGATCGAGGACGGCGAGCATGGCAGAGGGCCGCCAGGGGCGGCACGAAACGAAGGGATACCGAAGACCTGCCAGCATACGACGTCAATGTGGCCGTTAGATGACGGTCGCCCACTGCCGCAGAAACCGCCCTCCGTCCGTCTGAAATCTCCCATCCCGGATTGCCGGCGACCTG
>VBWA01000130.1 GCA_006218025.1 Rhodocyclaceae bacterium
GGCGTAGTGGACAAAAATGGGTGGTAAATTCAGCTCATTGAGAGCGTAGGAACTCCTCAATCATCGGTTGTTTTTGGTGAATGCGGAGTCCTCCATGCAGGCGCATGTTCTTCTTGATGTGTGTGAAAATTCCTTCGAGGGAATTGCTGGTGTTAGGAATATTGAGGTCTGGGTAACGCAGGTAGACGAAGAGATGTGGAAGATTCCTCTTCATGCTGTAGTAGGCACTCCGCAGTCGTCGATGCGTGTAGTGCCATCGTCCTGTGATTTCATCGATGGTTCTCTCTTTGAGAAACTCTCCCCACTTGTCGTACCAGAGTTCCAGCCAGTGCGTGAACTGTGCTTCGCCGACATCGGGAAGATGTCGCATGAGGGACTGCAAGTCTTGCCCTGCATCGAGCTTCGGTCTCCGTGTCACGTACCGCGTGACGATCATTGCCTGATGAAACTGGCACATCTGCACAGGCACAGAAAACCCCTGCAGCAAGCCACGTCTGCCATCACAGACAATTGCCCTCACCTTCCATCCGCGTGCTTCCAGTTTCTCAATTCCGTCCTTGTATGCACCGATGGTTTCGTAGGGAAGGAACTTCCAGAGGAGATTCTGTTTGCGATGAGGGCAGCGCCACACCATGACACCGAAGAGTCTCTTGAAGTACGTCGTGTCCATGACGATGACCACCTCATCGGGTGCCAGCTCCTTCTTTTCAATCTCGATTCCTTTCAAGTGTCGTTGCACCCACTTCGTACTGTGACCGTACGTCTGTGCGATCTGAGCATGAGTCTGTTTGCCGTGCGTGAACTCTTTCCAGATTTCTCTCACATGCACCTTCCTCTTCTCGCGGCATTTTTTGTTGCACACATTGCACTTCCAAATCTGCCGTCCGTCATATGTGCCGTACTTCTGGAGGGACCCTGTAGTGCAACGAGGACATATTTTTCATGATGCATGGGGAAAGATCTGAGCATATCTTGGCTTACACAAAGGGAAAAGTGTTCACTTTACCACCCATTTTTGTCCACTAGCCC
>VBWA01000131.1 GCA_006218025.1 Rhodocyclaceae bacterium
GGCTTAATGGGAAATTTTGGGGGCTGAAAATGTAAGTTTGTCTCTTCTTGAAGCGGAGATATGCTCAGATTTTCCCCGGTGCATCATGAAAAATATGTTCTCGTTGTAGTTCTCGATCAATCAAGAAAGACGGAACGTACAAGGGGCGGCAGCGATGGAAGTGCTGTGATTGTGGGAAGAAATTTCGTCAAAAGAGACGTTCAAATACGCAGAGAATTCTAAAGACGTACGCCCATGGAAAACAGACCTACGCAGAAATCGGAAAGAAGTTGGGACGAAGCAGATGGTGGGTGCAACAGCAGATGGATTTGGCAGAGGTGCAGCCGCGTCTTCTGGAGGTGGGTGATGTGGTCGTGGTGATGGATACGACATACTTCGGAAAAGTCTTTGGCGTGATGGTATTTCGCTGCCCGCATCGTCACAAAAATCTCCTCTGGAAGTTCCTGCCCTACGAAACCATCGCTGAGTACGTCAGCGGCGTCATGGAACTTCGTCAGCGCGGCTGGAACGTTGTTGGCATAGTCTGTGACGCGCGGAGAGGGCTTGTGAACGCCTTTCCTGACGTTCCCGTACAAATGTGTCAGTTTCACCAGGTCATGATTGTCCTGCGGTACATCACGCGCAAACCGAAGCTCGAGGCAGGGAAAGAACTGAAGGAACTCATGCTTCTCCTCACACGAACCGATGAGCAGAGCTTCCGACACTGGTTGAAACAATGGCATGCGAAGTGGAAGAAGTTTCTCGCGGAGAAAACCGTCGATGAGTTCACAAAGCGCTGGCACTTCACGCACAAACGTCTGAGGAGCGCCTACAGGAGTCTCGAGACGAATCTGCCGTGGCTCTTCACCTTCGCACATCATCCACATCTGTCGATGCCGAACACGACAAATTCTCTCGAAGGAGCATTCACGCATATCAAGAAGAAAATCCACGTGCATTCCGGACTCAGAATCGACCGGAAACAGAAACTCATTCAAGAGCTCTTACGGGGAAAGTAGCCCCCAAAATTTCCCATTAAGCC
>VBWA01000132.1 GCA_006218025.1 Rhodocyclaceae bacterium
CCTCGCATCGGTCGCATCGGCTCCGGCTCGTCGGAAGCCTCGTCTCGAGCGCAATCGGTCTCGACTGATTCGAGGGCCCCGTCGGGGAGTACAACGACGCTCACGCAACCCGGTCCGAAGAAGCAGACGCGTCGCCGTAAGCGGTCGTCGCCGAAAGAGAAGCAGCAAGACACGAGTAAGATCACTCTGCCGCCACCGAAGATAACGCCGAAGCCTGCGCCCAAGACGCTGCCGCAGACGAAGGGTGGCGCCGGCCTCGGTGGGCGTTGAAAACGGTGCGCTGGAGACGCCGAGGTGATCGGACTTCGGGCGAGTGTTCGGGACGTCCGGGTGAAGACGTGAGTGACTGCGAAGAATTAACTTATCAAACCGTCGACTACTGCGGAGGAGTACGACAACCCGCAGCTGACAGGCGTCAACCGACGGTGGACAAGCGAGTCTTAGAAAAGTTAGAAAATGAAAAAAAAATGAAAATGAATACGACGTAAAGATAAAAAGATAACGTTCAAAAGTTAATTCGTTCAATTCTCGGTGACGACGACGACGAGAGCGACAGACGAGACGGAGACGGACGGTCGTCGACAAGCGGGTCGAACCCAACAGCGCCCTACACGACGGTACGTGCGTAACTGTCGTGTACAAGCGGGTTGGGGTCGACAGCGCCCTCAGAGACGACGACGGCGAGGTCGACTGACGATGCGGAGACGGACGGTCGCCGACAAGCGGGTCGAGCTCAATAGCGCCCTGCACGACGGTGCGACAGTACTTGTCGTGTACAAGCGGATTGAGGTTGACAGCGCCCTCGGTGACGACGACGACGAAGTTGACGGACGATGCAGAAGCGGACGGTCGCCGACAAGCGGGTTGAGCTCAACAGCGCCCTACACGACAGTGCGAGAGTACTTGTCGTGTACAAGCGGGTTGGGATCGACGGCGCCCTCGGCGACGGTGCGAAAGCGATACTCGGTACGTCGGCGAGCAAGCGACTCTCTGCGGCACAGCGAGGCTGGCCCGCA
>VBWA01000133.1 GCA_006218025.1 Rhodocyclaceae bacterium
CTGGCCCAGCGGCTGAAGCGATCCTGTTTGTCGCCGATGCTGTTGAGCACCGCTCGCGCGCCCATGACCAGCAGGCTGCGCAGGTAGTTATCTCCGGCCTTGGTGATCCTTCCCAGCCTTGCTTTGCCGCCACTGCTGTATTGTCCCGGAACAAGGCCGATCCACGCCGCCACCTGGCGTCCATTATCGAAGTCGTGACCGCCGCCCATGCTTGCCAGCAGTGCGCTGGCTGTGACGGGGCCGATGCCGGGCAGTTTCATCAACCGTTTGCTGCGTGCGTCATCGCGTGCGGCTTGGGCGATAGCGCGGTCGTACTCGGCGATCTTCTTATCGAGTTCGTCCGCATGCGCCAACAGGTCGCCCACGCACAGGTTGGCGTAACCCGGCAGGTCTTCTAAATGTGCGCCAATCTCGCGGCGCAGGCAGACGACTTTCTGTGGCAGGACGATGCCGAATTCTGCGATCAGGCCGCGCAGGCGGTTGTAGCTGGCGGTGCGCTCTTCGACGAAGCCCTGCCGGGTGCGATGCAGGCACAGAATTATTTGCTGATGTTCTTCCTTGATCGGAACGAAAAGCATGGATGGTCGTGTGACGGCCTCGCAGATCGCAGCGGCATCCGCCGCATCGTTCTTGCCGCGCTTGCCGGTCATGCGGTAGGGCGCGACGAACTTCGGTGCCATCAGTTTGACGGTGTGACCATACTGCCGGAACTGCCGCGCCCAGTGGTGCGCACCAGAGCACGCTTCCATGCCGATCAGGCACGGCGGCAATTGCGCGATCAGCGGCAGCAAATCAGCGCGCGACACTTTGGGTTTGACCAATACTGGCTTGCCGTTATCATCTACTCCGTGCACAGCAAACACGTTCTTGGCGAGATCGATTCCTACGGTGATAATGCTCATGACTTTCCCCTCCTGTGGTTTAGATGAAATGACAGAGATTCCATCTTGGCACTTGTTGCCGTTCGCGGAAACTTCTCCGCACCCTCGGGACGGGGAAGTCCCTTTCATTCGTTA
>VBWA01000134.1 GCA_006218025.1 Rhodocyclaceae bacterium
TCCCTAGACTCACGATCGAAGTGCAACACCCTTAAGATGGGATGTTGCGATGGGAACGACCTACGATCAGCTCAGCATGGATGAGCGTTGCGAGATTTACCGTCTGCATGCAGACGGTAAATCTCGCCGAGCCATCGCCCGATCCCTGGGTCGGGCGCCGTCGACGATCTGCCGGGAACTGGTGCGCAACAGCGGCGCCAAGGTCGGCTACAAGGTGGAGTGGGCGGAAATCCAGGCACGGGCGCGACGATGCCGGCGGCTTTACAAGCTGCAGTGCTCAAGCACGCTCCGCGACCTGGTCCTCGACGGCCTTGCGATGGGATGGTCTCCGGAGCAGATCGCCGGGCGGCTTGAGCGCGAGAACGGTAGGCCGGTGATCAGCCACGAGTCAATTTATCGCTACGTCTACTGGCGGGTTGCTACCCACCGGGACTATCTGCACCGGCTGCTGCCCCGGGCCAAATTCCAACGCGGCTGGCGCGGCCGCAGGGGCGGCAGCAGTGCCCGCTACATCGCCGGCCGTATCCCGATTTCCGAGCGCCCGCCCGAGGTGGCCGACCGCCGTCAGCTCGGCCATTGGGAAGCCGATTTGATGCTGTTCAGCCGCTACGGTCAAGCGGTGCTGGTTGCCCACGAGCGCCACTCCCGGCTGCTGCTGGTCAGCCGTCAACCCAGCAAGGCGGCGGCGCCAGTGGCCGACAGCCTGCTGGCCATGCTGGCGACCTTCCCGGCGCAGCAGCGGCGCACCATCACCTTCGACAACGGCTCGGAGTTCAGCGAGCACCACCGGCTCACCTCCCAACTCGGCATGCCGACGTACTTCTGCGACCCCCACAGCCCCTGGCAGAAAGGCGGCATCGAGAACGCCATCGGCAGATTGCGCCGCCCGCTGCCAAGGAAAACCGATCTGGCAACCCTCGACCCGTGCCGCCTTGACGACCTCATCCTCGACTACAATCTTACGCCACGCCGATGCCTCGACTTCCGAACGCCCTTGGAGGTCTTCCTCGG
>VBWA01000135.1 GCA_006218025.1 Rhodocyclaceae bacterium
AAGTAATCCTGCTTATCCCCTAGGCTATTGAGCACGGCACGCGCACCCATGACGAGTAAGCTTCGCAGATAGCTGTCCCCGGCTTTGGTGATGTGCCCCAATCGCGCCTTGCCGCCGCTGCTGTGTTGGCCCGGTGTCAGCCCGATCCAGGCCGCGACTTGTCGACCATTCTTGAAATCATGCCCGTTGCCGATGCTGGCCAGGAGGGCGCTGGCGGTGATGGGTCCGATGCCTGGGCGTTGCATCAGGCGTTTACTGCGTTCATCTTCGCGCGCCGCTTGGGCAATCGCCTTGTCGTAGTCGGCAATGCGCGCATCGAGTTGATCGGCGTGGGTCAGGAGATCCTCGATGCAGCGCTTGGCGTAACCGGGTATCTCGTCGAGGTGTTTGCCGAGGTGTTGGCGCAGGCCGGTCACCTTCTGGGGCAGGACGATGCCGAATTCGCAAATCAATCCGCGTAGGCGGTTATAGGTGGCGGTACGCTCGGCAACGAAGCCTTGCCGAGTGCGGTGCAGGCACAGGATGATCTGCTGGTGAACTTCTTTGATGGGGACAAAGCGCATGTGCGCCCGGGTGACGGCCTCGCAGATGGCGGCGGCATCCGCGGCGTCGTTCTTGCCACGCTTGCCGCTCATGCGGTAGGGCGCAACGAACTTGGGCGCCATGAGTTTGACGGTGTGGCCGTACTCCCGAAATAGGCGCGCCCAGTGGTGTGCGCCGGAGCAGGCTTCCATGCCGATCAGGCAAGGGGGTAAGTTGGCGATGAGCGGCAGTAATTGATCGCGGGATACCTTGGGTTTGACGAGTTCGGCGTGTCCGTTTTCATTCACGCCATGCACCGCAAAAATGTTCTTGGCAAGATCAATTCCAATCGTGATAATAGTCATGACTTTCCCCTCCTGGTGGTGTTGATGAAATCTGTAAATTCCATCATGGCACTTTTATGCCGTTTGCGGCAACTTCGCCGCCGCCTCGGGACGGGGAAGTCCCTTTCATTCGTTAG
>VBWA01000136.1 GCA_006218025.1 Rhodocyclaceae bacterium
CAAAACTCTTTAGAAATGTCCCCTGTTTAACTCACGAGAGAATGTCCCCTGTGTTGTTGGTTGTCCGTTTCCCCGGCTGGGGGTGCGGGACGCAGGGAGGCCGGAGCGTAGCGCAGGCCGACCGGAGTCCCGCACCCCCAGCCGCGCCGCCGCGCGCACCATCTCTCCTCGCGCCTTGATCCCGTTCCAATACCTTCTCCCCGCTCCCACTCCACCCCGCCGCCATGGATGGTCCGCCGCAGGCACGCCCGGCTTTGGCGCTGGCCTCTGCTTTGGTTTCTGCTTCAGCGCACACCGCTTCCTCGGCGCGTCTTCTGGCAGGCCCCGCCATTTGAGCGCCTTGCCCCGATGCACCAACTGCACTCGCCCGTTGCGCTGCCGCCTCACGATTACCTTGCGCCGCACCAGGCTCATCACCTCGTGCTGCCGGTCCAGTTGATAGCGCTTCCCCCCGCACGCCACCGTCCAGTCGCTCTGCACCACGCGCTCCTCCTCCCAGCTCAACACCTCGTCCAGGTTCCGCGGCACCGCCCGATGCACGTCTAGGGGACTCGCCGCCTCACGCCCAAACTGCCGGTGGAACGCCCGCAGATACTTCCCTTCCAGGAACCGGTTCGCGCTCTCCAGGTCGCTGATCCCGGCCAGTCTCAGTTCCTTGGCCAGCCGGTCTTGCAACGTGCCGTTCATCCGTTCCACCCGCCCTTTGGCTTGCGGGCTGTGGGCCAGGATCAGTTCCACCCCCAGCTGCTCCATGGCCCGCCCAAACTGCGTCTGCGGCGCTTGGCCGACCAGTTGTTGCGCGACGCTGGGTTCGCCCTCACACCGGTAGATGCTGTCCCGGTCCACATACAGGCTGGCGGGCAGCCCATGCTTTCTCACCCAGCCTTCCAGCACGTCGTAGCTGGCGCGCGTCGTCTCCTCCTCGAAGAAGCGTGCCCGCATCCGGTTGGTCGCGTCGTCCACCATCACCATCAGCACGCACTTGGGGCCCCGCGAACCAGGCGTGGTGCGAGCCGTCCATCTGCACCATCGCCCCGAAGCTGGGTTTGCGTTCCCGCCACTGCCGGTGCGCCTGCTTGCGCCGCCCCACCGTGTGCTGGCCTGCGGCCATGCGCCAGCGCCGCAGCGTCTCGTGGTCCACCACCAGCTTTTGCTTCGCCAGCTGCTCGGCCATCAGCGTCGGGCCGAAGTCGGCGTGGCGTTCCTGCGCATACAGGGCCAGGGCCTGCGCCCGCAGCGCGGCGGGCTTGCGCCGCGCACTGGGCTGGCCGCGCAGCCGGTGCACCAGCCCAGCATCGCCATCGGCCTGATACCGCTTCCAGATGCGCCGGCCCTGGCGGTAGCACACCCCCATCAGCTCTGCCGCCTGCACCACCGTCAGCTTCCCGTCCGTGACCCCTGTCATGATCGTCAGTCGTGCCCGTTCTTTCCGGCTCATTGTCAATGTCTCCATGTGGTT
>VBWA01000041.1 GCA_006218025.1 Rhodocyclaceae bacterium
CGGCAACGACACGCTGCAAGGCGGCCTGGGTGACGATCTCCTGGACGGCGGGCAGGGCGTCGACAGCCTTACTGGCGGGGATGGCAACGACATCTATCGCACCGGCATCGGCGATGCGATCAGCGAAGCGAGCGGCGTGATGCTCGGCGGTGGCACGGATATCCTGGATATTCGCGCGGCCACGTCGGGCCTGACGGCGACGCTCGCCGCCGCCTTTGACAGCTTCAGCCAGGATCTGAAGTTCAGCCGGGTCAATGGAGGGCAGGACCTGCGTGTCGACCTGACCGTGAACGGGGGCGCCTCTGCCGGCGCGATCACCGTGATCGGCATGGACAACCTGCAGACGATGGTCGAGACACTGCGGCTCTATCGCGCCAATGGTAGCCAAATCGGTGGCGCTATCGACCTGACCTCGGTCTGGGCGGCTGCCGGCGCCACGGCAAAGGCACTCATGCTCACGGGTGGCACCAGCGTACTTGGTGCGTTGGCAGCCTAAGAAGGAGTCAGCCGCCTCTGCCTGGATTGCGAATACCGATGGACACTCGTTCAGGGGCGCGAGCGCCACAGTCGGTACAATCGAACCAATGAGCCTGCACACCCAAGTCCGCCAGCAGTTGTTGGGCAACCTCGCCGAGGCGCAAGCCGACGAAGCCGCACAACTCAACAACGCCCTGCGCCAGCTGGCGAAGTGGCGCAGCCTGTTGATCCAGAGCACCGTGTTGCAGCATCAGGGCACTGTGGTCATGAGCGGTCCGCTCAAGGGCTTGGACTTCCTGCCGCAGTCGGCCGAAGGCTGCCACATTGCCAAACTGCTCGGCTGCTACGAACAGCCCTTGCTGCCTCACATCGAAGCGGCGATACAGAGCAATTACCCGGTCTTGCTCAACATCGGCTGTGCCGAGGGTTACTACGCGGCAGGCATGGCCCGGCGCATGCCCGCCACCCGGGTGTTTGCTTTTGACCTGAATCCCAGGGCCCGTCAGGTCTGTGCCGCTCTGGCCCAGAAGAACAAGGTTGCAGAGCGGGTAAGCATCGGCACCTTGTTCAAGCCGGAAGATTTCGCTCCGTGGGCCGGACAAAAAGTGCTGGTGCTCTGCGATATCGAGGGCGCCGAGCGTGAGCTGCTCGATCTCGACGCGGCGCCGGCTCTGGCCGGCATGGACGTGATCGTCGAATCCCACGAATGCCTGATCCCGGGGATTACCAGGCTATTGATCGAGCGCTTTTCCGCGACCCACCACATCTCGCTGGTGGAAGACGACGGCCAGCGTCAATTGCCGGACGCTCCGCCCTGGTTCAAGCAGCTCGCCCATCTGGACCAGTTGCTGGCCGTGTGGGAATGGAGGTCGGGCCCGACACCGTGGCTGGTGATGAAGACGAAAGCAAAGGAATAGTTCACCAAACCGTCATCAGGAAACGAAAAAGCCCCTTGGTCAGCGGCCTTGCCGGGGTAGCGAGGCATTCCGATACGGCCTGATACGCTACTCCAGATTCTGCACCTGCTCCCGCATCTGCTCGATCAGCAGCTTGAGTTCCAGCGCGATGACGGTGACTTCTCCCGAGACCGACTTCGAGGCCAGGGTATTGGCCTCGCGGTTGAGTTCCTGCATCAGGAAATCGAGCCGCTTGCCGACGGCGCCGCCCTTCTTCAGCACGCGCTCGAGTTCGTCCATGTGGGTGGCGAGCCGTGCGATCTCCTCGGCGACGTCGATCTTGGCGGCGAACACGCCGACTTCCTGGCGGATGCGGTCTTCATCGAGATTCGCCACCGCCTCGCGCAGTTTGGTCGCGAGGCGCTCGCGGTAGGCTTCCAGCGCGGCCGGCAGCAGCGGCAGGGCGGCGCTCACCTGCTCGCGCATGCGGGCGGCGCGTTCGCGCAGCACGTCGGCGAGTTTGGCGCCCTCGCGTTCGCGCGTGGCGACGAAATCGTCGAGCAGCGTGGCGAACATTTCCTGCGCCGCGGCCTGCAGCTGTTCATTGGTCAGCGAGTCGTCGGCCAGCACCCCGGGCCAGCGCAGCACTTCGGCCACCGATAGCGGAGCGGCCTGGGGCAGGGCGCTGCGCACGACGCTGTCGAGTTTGCCCAGTTCTGCCAGCAGCGCCGGATCGGGCTTGCGCTCGTGGTGTGCCGCAGCCCCTTGTGCCGGCTGCGCCTGCAAATAGCCGCGACATTCGATCTTGCCGCGGCCGATGCGCCCGGCAATCTTCTCGCGCATCGCCATTTCAAGAAAACGCAGGTCTTCGCTGAGGCGGAAGCTGATATCCAGATAGCGCGAGTTGACGCTCTTGATCTCGAGGTTCATCACTGCGCTGCCGAGGTCACGGCTGGCAGCGGCGTATCCGGTCATGCTGTAGATCATGGTGTGGGGGGTCTCCGTTCCCTTTTCCCGGGACGCCGCCTCAAAGCAGTTGTTTACAGAGGGGAGGCGAACAAGGAAAATCACGGCAGTATATCAACCTGTTCCCCAATTCCCGCCCCTTGAGCACCCAGAACAATCACGCACTGCCGCCCGGCTACGAACTGGAGGGCTATCGCATCGAGCGACAGCTTTCGGTCGGCGGCTTTTCGATCGTCTATCTGGCGCACGATGCAAAAGGCACGCCGGTGGCGATCAAGGAATATCTGCCCAACGTCCTGGCCTTGCGCAAAGAGGGTGAAGTTGCGCCGACGATTCCGCCGGAGTTCCAGGCGGATTTCAATCACGGCCTGAAGCTGTTCTTCGAGGAGGGGCGGGCGCTCACCGGGCTCGATCATCCGAACGTGGTGCGCGTGCTGAATTTCTTCCGCGCCAACGAGACCGTTTATCTGGTGATGCGCTACGAAGTCGGCCGCACCTTGCGCGACCATATTCGCCAGCATCGCGGCAAGCTGGGCGAGGTGTTCATGCGCAGGATGTTCAGCGGCGTGCTCGATGGCCTCGGCGAGGTCCATGGCCGCGGCCTGCTGCATCTCGACATCAAGCCGGCCAACATCTGGCTGCGCAACGACGACAGCCCCGTGCTGCTGGACTTCGGCGCCGCGCGCTACGCCATGGATATCGGTCCGCCCGAACCGCGGGCGATGTACACGCCGGGCTATGCGGCACCCGAGCAGTATCACGGCAGGTTCACGCTGGGGCCATGGACCGACATCTACGCGGTCGGCGCCTGCATGTATGCGGCCCTGGCCGGCGGCGCCCCGCAGGCGGCCGACGAACGGATGGTCGATGACCAGCTGCTACCCGCCCGGCAGCGCTGGGGTTCCGATTATTCGCCGCGCCTGCTGGCGACCATCGACGAATGCCTGCGCCTCGAACCGACGCGACGGCCGCAGCACGCCCGTGCCCTGCAGGCTTCGCTCAACGCCGATCAGCCCGGAGACAAGCCGCCGGGAACGTGGCTTTCCCGCCTCGGCCTGCGTGGCTGGTAGTGAGCTACACGATCGCACAGGAAACCCGCATCGGCGGTCGCGAGATCAATCAGGATCGTGTTGCCTGGCTTGCAACCGCAGACGCCGTGCTGATGGTGGTCGCCGACGGCATGGGTGGCCACCTGCAGGGCGAAGTCGCGGCGCAGATTGCCGTCGATACCGTGAGCGCGCGTTTTCGCAGCGAAGCAAAAACGCGCCTGGCCGATCCGGCGCGGTTCCTCACCACGGCGCTGCAGCAGGCCCACCAGACCATCGTCCATTACGCCACCGACTGCCGCATCCCGCCGCACGCCGCACCGCGCACCACCTGCATCGCCTGCGTGGTGCAGGACGGGGAGGCCACCTGGGCGCATGCCGGCGATTCGCGGCTCTACCTGATCCACGGTCAGTCCCAGGGGCCGGCCGGTGTCGCTCAGACCCGCGACCACAGCATCGTTCAGCGCATGGTCGACGCAGGCAGTCTCAGCGATGCCGAAGCCGCCAGCCACCCGCTGCGCAACCGCGTTTTCAGTTGCCTGGGCGGCGACGAGGCGCCGCAAATCGAAGTCTCGCGCCGGGTATCTCTGCAGGACGGCGACCTGATTGCCTTGTGCACCGACGGCGCCTGGTCGCCGCTGGGCGAGACGCTGGTGGCCGAGCTCGGGCGCGCGCCGCTCAACAGGAGCGTGCCGCATCTGCTCGATGCCGCCGAGCGCGCGGCGGGTCCCGAGGCCGACAACCTGACCCTGATCGCCATGCGCTGGCAAGCGCCCGATCCCGATCAACATACCCTCGACATGGCTCCGGCTGCGCAGCCGGTGCAGCCGGTGCAGCCGGTGCAGATGGTCGCAGCGATCAGCGATGCGGAAATCGAGCACGCCATTGCCGAGATTCGCCGGCGCATTCCGCACAACCCCAATGGAGCATCCTGATGAACCGCCCGACGCAACGCACCGACCGTAGCGCAACCCAGTTGCGCAGCCTCAAGATCACCCGCAACTACACCTGCCACGCGGAAGGCAGCGTACTGGTCGAGTTCGGCGCCACCAAGGTGCTGTGCACCGCCAGCGTCGAGGAAACGGTGCCCGGATTCCTGCGCGGCACGGGTGCCGGCTGGGTCACCGCCGAATACGGCATGCTGCCGCGCGCGACCAACACGCGCATGGCGCGTGAAGCGGCGAAAGGCAAGCAAACCGGCCGCACCCAGGAAATCCAGCGCCTGATCGGTCGCTCCCTGCGCGCGGTCACCGACATGGCGGCGCTCGGCGAACGCCAGATCACGCTCGACTGCGACGTGCTGCAGGCCGACGGTGGCACGCGCTGCGCGTCGATCACCGGCGCCTGCGTGGCGCTGCACGATGCCCTGGCTACGCTCGTCGCCAGCGGCAAGCTGGCGAGCCATCCGATGCGCGAACTGGTCGGCGCCGTCTCGGTCGGCATCGTCGAAGGCATTCCGGTGCTCGATCTCGACTACGCCGAGGATTCGGCCTGCGATACCGACATGAACGTGGTGATGACGGCCGGCGGCGGCATCATCGAAGTGCAGGGCACCGCCGAAGGCCCCCCCTTCTCGCGCGCCGAACTCGATACGCTGCTGGAACTCGCCGCGGTCGGCATCGCCGACATCGTCGCTGCCCAGAAGTCGGCGCTGGCGATACGGCGACCGTATGAACCTGGAAACAGCAATTGATCCGCAGATTCCGCAGATTGACGCAGATGGGTCAAAGCAATGGCGGGAAAGGGCGCATCGCCCGTTCGGTGAGCCGGGTGCCCCCTCCAGCCCGTTGTTCAATCTGTGGAATCTGCGAAATCTGCGGACGGAACTGAGGATTTTGAGATGAAGAAACTCGTCCTCGCTTCCGGCAATGCCGGCAAGCTGCGCGAATTCGGGCAATTGCTGGCGCCTTTCGATTTCGAAGTGTTGCCGCAGTCGGCCTTCGACGTGCCCGAGGCCGAGGAGCCGCACATCACCTTCGTCGAAAACGCCATCGCCAAGGCGCGGCATGCCGCGCGGCTCACCGGCCTGCCGGCACTGGCCGACGACTCCGGCTTGTGTGTCAGCGCGCTGGGCGGCGCGCCGGGCGTGTTCTCCGCCCGCTACGGCGGCGAACCGAAATCGGATGCGAACAACAACGCGAAGCTGCTCGCCGACCTCGCCGGCATCAGCGATCGCCGCGCGCACTATGTCGCGGTGCTGGTGCTGATGCGCCATGCCGACGATCCGCAGCCGGTCGTCACCGAAGGCGAATGGCATGGCGAGATCATCGATACGCCGCGCGGCGCCGGCGGCTTTGGCTACGACCCCTACTTCCTGGTGCCCGACACCGGCCTTACCGCGGCGGAACTGCCGCACGAGGAAAAGAACCGCCGCTCGCATCGCGGCAAGGCCCTGGCGCAACTCATCGAGCGCCTGCGGCTGGGCATGTGATCCCGATCATCCCCGTCGTCGCCGTATCGTCAGCGCCGACTGTTGGCGAAGGTTCCGGCCTGGCGGCGCCGCCGCCGCTGGCGCTGTATGTGCACTGGCCGTGGTGCGTGAAGAAATGTCCCTACTGCGACTTCAATTCGCATGAGCGCCGGACTGAGGTCGACGAACCCGCCTATCTCGCCGCGCTGATCGCCGATCTCGAAGCCGCCTTGCCGCAGATATGGAACCGGCCGGTGATCAGCGTCTTCATCGGCGGCGGCACGCCGAGCCTGATGCGTGCCGAAACTGCCGATGCGCTGCTCGCCGCGATCCGCATGCGCCTGCCGCTGCACCCCGGCGCGGAGATCACGCTCGAAGCCAATCCCGGCACCGCCGAGGCGGCGAAGTTCGCCGCCTTCCGCGCCGCCGGCGTGAATCGGCTTTCGATCGGCGTGCAGAGTTTCGACGACGCCAAGCTGGAGGCCTTGGGCCGCATCCACGACAGCGCCGAGGCGCGACGCGCGATCGACCTGGCGCTGAAATACTTCGAGCGCGTCAATCTCGACCTGATGTACGCGCTGCCGCAGCAGACGCTGAAGGAAGCCGAGCGCGACATCGCGACGGCGACCGGTGCCGGCGTCGGCCACATCTCCGCCTATCATCTGACGCTGGAACCCAACACGCCGTTTCACCATGCGCCGCCGCTGTTGCCCGACGACGACCTGGCGGCCGACATGCAGGAAATGGTCGAAGCAAAACTTGCCGAAGGCGGCTTCGCACAGTACGAAACTTCCGCATTCGCCAGACCTGCAGGGGACACCAACTCGCGCTGCCAGCACAACCTGAATTACTGGAACTTCGGCGATTACCTTGGGCTAGGCGCCGGCGCGCACAGCAAACTCTCGAATCACGAGTCGATCTGGCGCGAGGCGCGCCACCGCAATCCGCGCGCCTATCTGGAAGGTGCGGCCCGCGGCAACTTCATCAGCACCCGGCAGCCCGTCGCCCGCGCCGATCTGCCCGGCGAGTTCATGATGAATGCGCTGCGTCTCAACGAGGGTTTCCCGCTCGGGCTATTCACCGAGCGCACCGGCCTGCCGCTGGCAGCGATCGAAGAGTCGGTGCTGGCGGCACGGCGCGCGGGGCTGCTGGAGACAGCGGACGGACATATCCGCCCCACGCCTCTGGGGCGGCGCTTCCTCAACCAGCTCCTGGCCGGGTTCTTGAAATAGTCCTGCCAGTGCTTTTGCTTGTTGCATTTGGCATGACGTTGAACTGGTCCCGTGTTAGAGTCGGCGCCACATTTTTCCTGGAGCGATTGGTGAAGAAAATCCTGGCCTTGGTCGGCGTCGGACTGGTGAGCGTCTGCCATGCGGAAGACGCAACTTTTCCCACGGCCATACTTGGCCAGGGAACAATGGACGCGGCGTTTTCGGTGGTCTCCGACTCGAATTCGAGCATCATCAACTTCAACGGAAACCCCGGCAGGCAGTCGCTGGACATCACGGTGGAAAGCGCGCAAATCCGCTATGGCCTCGGCTCCGACTGGCACGTCGGTGCCCGGCTGGCCTATCGTTCGGAGGGGGTTGTGCGCACGGACTTCAGCAGTCCGCCGGGTCACTTCGTGGATACGACTTCCGAAGGGCGACAAAATCCGAGTCTGTGGGCCTCGTATGGTTTCATCAACGACAAGGCCAGCCCGTTCTCGCTGAGCGGAACAATTCTGGTCACTCCCGATACGACGGGCAAGCAAGACAGCCGCTACTCGGGACAGCTTGTCGCGGGGTGGTGGAGCAGCGACACGCTGCGACTGTACGGCGGCTATTCAGTGGCGGCCGGCAGGGACCGCGACACGGCGGATACAAGCGGGATTTCCGTCGGAGCGCGCACGTATCTATCGGAAACCGTGGCCCTGATCCCGAGTGCCGGCTATACGCGATACCGTGCAACGGATACGTATTCATCCCGAACGCAGTACCAAATCGGCTTGTCGTCCCGTGTTCGGCTTATGAGAAACACTTACATTCTGCCAGGCGTCATGCTTTATCGAAACTCGTCGGGGGCGAGCAAGGACGGACTGTTCCGCCGCGATGCCACCGCGAATGGCAGAGTTCTGATACTCGAGTTCTACCATCTCTTCTAAGGCGAACATCTTCATCCATCCCTCGCCAGCGGCCACCAAACCTGTTGCGCCGCGCAGCGCACCACGGGAACCGGTCACGGCAGCATTGCCCTGACAGGCAAAGCAGCCTCAATACGCTCCAGGCAGGTTCGCGGGTGAATCAAGGCGCTTGAATGAGTTGGTTTCCCAGGGTTCCATAAGTGCCGTTACAGTTTGTCGCGCACCCGCAGATATCTCGGGAAGCGCGGCATGCCGTTGTGCGTAAGCTCGCGATAGCGGTAGGTCACGAGCGTACCGACCGGCGGCGGATTGCGCCGCAGGGCGTCGGTCAAGCCGCTGCCAAGCGAAAAGCGCCGGCCGTCGGGCAGCTCCATCCGCAATGCGCCGACCACGCCGGCATATTTGCCCTTCCCGGGCAGATGCGCGACCACGTTGGCTTCGGCGTCGAGCCACGGAGTTACTTTGAGCAGTGTGCTGGAGCGACCGGCTTCATAGACGGCATCGTCGCGGTGAAGCATCAGGCCTTCGCCACCGCTGCGGACGATATCGCGCAGCCTTTTCTGCAGCGCAGCCGCGTCCGGCAAACGGAATTGAGGAACAGCCTGCAACCAGGGCAGATTCGCTGCGGTGGTGATGGCTTTGATCTGCTCGACGCGGTCGGTAAAGCTGCCGGAGGCATTCGGCAATTCGAAAATCATGTAGCGCACGCGCCGCCATTCGGCGTCGTCGGGAGATTGGTGGCGGACGATGGCCGAGAGTTGATCAAAGGTGCCGCGTCCGAGCCAGAGTTCGCCATCCAGCGGCTGCCGGGGCAGGGCGTCGAGAAACCACGCCGGGGCCGGGACCGGGTTGCCGCTGCGAAACCTGAGGGCCTTGCCATCCCAGCTGGCACGCACACCGTCTAGCTTTTCGCTGACCCAGTAGCGCGAGACATCGATATCGCCGCGATAACGCTCGGCCAGCAACAGGCCCGGTGATATCGGTTCGGCGCCCAGCGCAGGTATTGCGCAGGCGGCTGCGGCAAGCAGAGCGAGAAATATGCCGGATATCTGGCGCAACGACCTGCCTGACCAACGGCGGTCAGCCGCCATGGCGCGCCACGAAATCCCGGTAGGCCAGCGCGATGCCTTCACGCAGCGGCGTGCGCGCCTGCCAGCCGATGCCGCGCAGCCGGCCGACGTCGAGCAGCTTGCGTAGCGTGCCGTCCGGTTTGGTGCCGTCGAACACCATGCGGCCCTGGAAGCCGGTCACCGACATGACGGTCTCGGCCAGTTCGCGAATGGTCACATCCTCGCCGGTACCGATATTGTAGATGCCATCGGTGACGCCTCGTTCCATGAGAAAGACACAGGCGTCCGCCAAATCGCCGGCATAGAGAAATTCCCGCTTCGGCTTGCCGCTGCCCCACACCACAAGCTCGCCGTTGCCGCGCTGCTTCGCTTCATGCGCCTTGCGAATCAGTGCGGGCAGCACATGGCTGCTGGCCGGATCATAGTTGTCGTTGGGGCCGTATAGATTCGTCGGCATGGCCGAAAAGTACTGGGTGCCGTGCTGGCGGTTGTAGCTTTCGCACAGCTTGATGCCGGCGATCTTGGCGACTGCGTAGGGCTCATTGGTTTGTTCCAGCGGACCGGTAAGGAGGTAATCCTCCTTGATCGGCTGAGGACAGTCGCGCGGATAAATGCAGCTCGATCCGAGAAAACACAAGCGTTGAACGCCGGCGAGCCAGGCACCATGAATCAGATTGGTCTCGATCGTCAGGTTCTGGTAAATGAAGTCGGCGCGCAAGCTGTTGTTGGCCTGGATGCCGCCCACCTTTGCCGCCGCGATGAAAATGAAGTCGGGCTTTTCCTTTTTCAGAAAAGCTTCCGTAGCCGCTTGGCTCAGCAGGTCCAGCTCGGCATGCGTGCGCGTGAGGATGTTTGCATAGCCGGCTTGCTCCAAGCGGCGAATCAGTGCCGAGCCGACCATGCCGCGGTGCCCGGCGACGTAGATGCGGGCGTCCTTTTCCATGGGGGCTACTCGTTGCGATCGAAGGCCTTGAAGCCGTGCTTCTTGACCAGCTCGTCGCGTTCCGCCGCCTTGAGATCCTCCCGCACCATTTCGGCGACGAGTTCGGCGAAGGTGATTCTGGGTGCCCACCCCAGTTTTTCACGCGCCTTGGTCGCGTCGCCGAGCAGGGTTTCGACTTCGGTCGGACGGAAGTAGCGCGGATCGACCTGGACGATGCACTTGCCCTGCGCGTCATAGCCCTTTTCGTCGACGCCGGCGCCACGCCACTCGACGGCAATGCCGATCTCGGCCGCCGCGGCATCCACGAAATCGCGCACGCTGTATTGCACGCCCGTGGCGATGACGAAATCCTCGGGCTGCTCCTGCTGCAGCATCAGCCACTGCATCTCGATGTAATCGCGGGCATGGCCCCAGTCCCGCTTCGAATCCAGGTTGCCGAGAAACAGGCAATCCTGCAGGCCGAGCTTGATGCGCGCCAGCGCGCGGGTGATCTTGCGCGTGACGAAAGTTTCGCCGCGGACCGGGGACTCGTGGTTGAACAGGATGCCGTTGCACGCGTACATGCCGTAGGCCTCGCGGTAATTCACCGTGATCCAGTAGGCATAGAGCTTGGCCACCGCGTAGGGGCTGCGCGGATAGAAGGGCGTGGTTTCCTTCTGCGGCGTTTCCTGCACGAGGCCAAAAAGTTCGGAAGTGCTGGCCTGATAGAAGCGGGTTTTCTTCTCCATGCCGAGAATGCGCATCGCCTCGAGGATGCGCAGGGCGCCCAGCGCATCGGAGTTGGCCGTGTACTCGGGTTCTTCGAAGCTCACGGCAACGTGACTTTGTGCGGCGAGGTTGTAGATTTCGTCGGGCTGCACCTGTTGGATGATGCGCACCAGACTCGAGCTGTCGGTCATGTCGCCGTGGTGCAGGGTGAAACGACGGTTCGCGACATGCGGGTCCTGATACAGGTGATCAATGCGGTCGGTATTGAACAGGGAAGTCCGCCGTTTGATGCCGTGAACCTCATAACCTTTATCCAGCAGAAATTCGGCAAGATAGGCTCCGTCCTGACCGGTGACGCCGGTGATAAGGGCAATTCCTGGATCAGACATTCGTGTAGCTCCTGTACCAATCGACAAAGCGGCGGACACCGTCAACTACCGGCATCCGGGGCGAAAAGCCGGTCGCGCGGTTGAGTTCGGTGGTATCGGCATACGTCGCCGGCACATCGCCGTCCTGCAGCGGCAAAAAATTCTTCGTTGCCTTCTTGCCCAAGGCCTTTTCCAGAGCCTCGATATAGGTCATCAGTTCGACCGGCTGATGGTTGCCGATGTTGAACACACGATACGGCGCCCAGCTTGTCGCCGGGTCCGGCGTCTGCTTGTCGAACCCGGGATTGGCCTGCGGCGGTCGGTCCAGCACCCGGATCACGCCTTCGGCGATGTCGTCGATGTAGGTAAAGTCGCGCCGCATCCGGCCGTGGTTGAATACATCGATGGGTCGGTCTTCGAGGATGGCCTTGGTGAAGAGGAACAGCGCCATGTCGGGCCGGCCCCACGGCCCATACACGGTGAAAAAGCGCAGCCCGGTGGTGGGCAGATTGAAGAGATGGCTGTAGGTGTGCGCCATCAGCTCGTTGGCCTTCTTGGTCGCCGCATAGAGGCTGACCGGATGATCGACGTTGTCGTGCTCCGAGAAGGGCATCCGCTCGTTGCCGCCGTAAATGCTGGAACTGCTGGCGTAGACCAGGTGCTCGATGCCGTTATGACGGCAGCCTTCCAGGATGTTCACGAAGCCGACCACGTTGCTGTCGACATAGGCATGTGGATTCTGCAGCGAGTAGCGCACGCCGGCCTGCGCGGCCAGATTCACGACGCACTGCGGACGCTCATTTGCGAACAAGGCAGCGACACCGTCCCGGTCGGCGATATCAAGGCGGGAAAGCCTGAAGCGCGCATTCGGCGTGAGCCGCGCCAGCCGCGCTTCTTTCAAGGCAACATCGTAGTAGTCGTTCAGGTTGTCTACGCCGACCACCTCATCGCCGCGCGCCAGCAGGCGCTCGCAGACGTGCATGCCGATGAACCCGGCAGCGCCGGTAACCAGAACTCTCATTGGCCGCTTCGCTGAAAAGTCAGCATTTTCGCATACTTGGCGAAGCTCGCGCCGCAACCGACAAGGATGTGCACCAGACCGGGAATGCCGTCGAGCAGACCCAGGCGGAAGAAGTAGAACTTGATGAAACGCAGCGATGGCGACAGCAGCAGATGCCAGACCGTCGCCCGCTTTCCGCTCGCCAGGGCCGCGTTGGCTGCAAGAGTGCTGTAGCGGTTTTGCTTGGCCAGATAGGTTTCCAGCGATTCCGCCGACTCGTGCAGCAGGTCGCCGTGCAGCGTGCCGATTTCGCCGGTGGCCAGCACTTTCTCGTGCACCGCATCGTCCGACCAGTGCGCGCGGCGGCGGTCGAAAAGGCGCAGGCTCCAGTCTGGATAGCCCTCGCCATGCCGCAGATAACGCCCCATGAAACGATTGCAGCGGGCAAAGCGATAGCATCCAAAAGTCGGCGCTTGCAACACGGCGGCGATGCTCTCGCGCAGGCGTTCGCTCACCCGCTCGTCGGCGTCAATGCAGAGCACCCAGTCGTGGCTCGCCTGTTCCACGGCAAACTGCTTCTGGGGTCCGAAGCCTTGCCAGTCAGCCTGGATTACCCGGGCGCCGTAGCGTCCGGCAATCGCGGCTGTGGCATCTTCGCTGCCGGAATCAATGACGATGAGTTCGTCGCAGAATGCCGCGCTGGCAAGACACCCGGCGAGTTGACTGGCGGCGTTTCTGGTAATCAGGACGGCAGAGAGAGGCTGACGGTCGGTGGAGGTCATGGGCGGCAATGATTGCGCATGGAGTTCATTTTACGGCGCCCGGCTCGATTCCGTTGTTGCCGATGGGCATTCGGTGATGAGGCAGACCGGCTTTGCCTGACCCGGATGCCTCCCGCCACGCATGGGGCTGATTTCGGCAGGAACCAGGTGGTGCTCGATCAGCGTGCCGGCGATAGATCGCGCGGCACGACGCGACCCTCCGGGACGGCACGATCTTTCAGAGCGTGGTCAAGACGCAGGCGGAGCGTGTCCTGCTCTCCAGCCGGTACGCGCACGGAAACGACGGGAGCCCTGCCCAGCCAGAAGCCGGCGCCCGTGCCGACGAGTAGAGCCAGGGCCACAGCGGCAAACAGTCGGCGCCAGGCCGGCGCCGGCTTGCGGCTTGCGGGCGTCTCGTCTTCTCCCACGGCAAACCCTGAAGCCGACGACTGCGCCGCGCCGGGCTGTTGCTCCGCCGCTGGACGGACGGCGGCGGCGCGCGCCGCTTCAGTCTCCTGCTCGGCGCGGCGCCGCGCTTCCTCCTCCGCCTCGTTTTCAGCTGCCAGACGCGACAAGGCCGCGGCATCGGCGACCCGCTCGATCCGCAACTGCTCGGCGGCCTGGTCCGCAGCACGCCGTTCGGCGGCGGCCCGTTCCGTTGCCAGCCGGGCCAGTTCCCCTTCCTCTTGGGCGCGGGCAGTCGCCGCAGATGCGCGTTCGGCGGCGACTCGTTCGCGGCGCTCGGCCTCGGCCAAAGCGCGCTGCTCCGCTTGGATTTGCATGCCAAGGGCGGCGGCGGCCAGGCGTTCGGCGTGCGCCTGCTCCGCAGCGGCCGCTTCCGCCTCGGCAGCCGTGCGCGCAGCCAGCGCCGCGTTGGCCCGCTGCTCTGCGGCGAGACGCTCGGCGGCGGCGCGCCCTGCTTCGGCTTCCCGCTCCGCGCGGCCATGGGCCTCCTGCGCCGCCTTTTCTTCGGCCGCCGTACGCAACAATGCCGCGGCCTCGGCGCACTGCTCGACGCGCAATTGTTCGACGGCCTGGTCGGCCGCGCGTCGTTCGGCTTCTGCCCGCTCCAGGGCCAGCCGGGCTAATTCCTCTTCCTTCTTGATGCTCGCTGCGGCGGCGCTGGCGAGTTCGGCGGCAACGCGTTCATTGCGCCGGGCATCTTCCAGCGCGCGTTGCTCAGCCTCGACTTGCCGCCGCAGTTCGGCCATGGCCCGTCGCTCGACAAACTCGCTGCGCTGGGCTTCCATCACCGCGCCCTGTTCTGCTTCGATCCGCGCCCGCAGCGTCGCATCGGCGAGGCGCTCTGTCTGCTCCTGCTGTGCCGCAGCGGCCGCCGCCTCGGCTGTCATGCGGTCGACCTGCGCCGCGCTGGCCTGCTGCTCTGCGGCAAGGCGCGCGACGGCGGTACGCGTAGTTTCGGCTTCCTGTTCGGCGCGGTGACGGACTTCGGCGGTCGCCTCATTTTCCGCGGCCACGCGCGAAGAGGCCGCCGCTTCGGCGATCTGCTCGACACGCAACTGCTCGGCGGCCTGCTCGGCAGCGCGTCGTTCGGCGGCGGCACGTTCCGTCGCCAGCCGACCCAACTCCTCTTCCTTCTTGATACGGGCCGCGGCGGCGGCGGCCAATTCGACGCCGGCACGCTCGCGGCGCTCGGCCTCCGCCACGGCACGCTGCTCCGCTTCGATTTGCGCGGCAAGGGCGGCTTCAGCCAGACGTTCGGCTTCGACCTGTTGTGCAGCAGACTCGGCCTCGGCTGCCGCACGCTCGGCCTGTGCCGCGCCGGCCTGCTGCTCGGCTACAAGGCGCGCGGCAGCGGCGTGCGCTGCTTCGGCCTCCTGCTCGGCGCGACGCACGGCTTCGGCGGCTGCCTCGTTCTCAGCCGTCGCACGCGACAAGGCAGCGGCTTCGGCGATTTGCTCGGCCCGCAACTGCTCGGCAGCCTGATCGGCCGCACGGCGCTCGGCGTCGATCCGCTCCAAGGCCAACCGAACCAATTCCTCTTCCTTCTCCACTCGGGCTGCGGCGGTGCTCATCAGTTCGGCGGCAGTTCGCTCATTGCGCCGGGCTGCCTCCAACGCGCGCTGCTCAGCCTCGATTCGCGCGCCAAGCGCGGCTTCGGCCAGACGTTCGGCCTCTGCCTCGGCAGCCACGCGCTCCACCTGTGCCGCGTTGGCCTGTTGCTCGGCGGCGAGGCGCGCGTCGGCGGCGCGCCCTGCTTCGGCTTCCTGTTCGGCGCGACGCCGGGCTTCGCCGGCCGCCTCCTCTTCCACCGCCGCACGTGCGCGCGCCGCGGCTTCGGCCTTCCGCTCGACACGCGACTGCTCGGCAGCCTGATCGGCCGCGTGTCGCTCGGCGGCGGCGCGCTTTGCGGCGAGGAGGGCCAATTCCTCTTCTTTCCTGATTCGGGCCGCGGCGGCGGCAGCCAGGTCGACGGCGGCGCGCTCATTGCGCTGGGCTTCCGTGAAGCCTCGCTGCTCTTCCGCGATTCGAGTCCGTAGCTCGGCTTCGGCTACACGTTCGGCCTGAACCTGTCGCTCGGCCGCGGACTGCCCGGCAGTCTGGACTTGGCGCGAATCGGCGGCGCGGGCTGGCGCGGGCGGGACATTTCCCGCGGCACGCTCCCGACGCAGCCGCTCCGCCTCCATCAAGCCAGTCAAAAGTTTGCTCAAGCCCATGCTCCCGGTTCCGGCCGTATCGCCGGCGTTGCGCGCCACGAAAGCTCCGTTTTCGAGCTTCCGGGTGGCACAGGCTACCCCAGAGCGGCGACGTGCCGAAGGTAGAATAGGCCGATGGAAATGTCTCAAACCCGCAGCCAGACCCTGCTCGTTCTCACCAGCCTGCCCGATGAAGCCAGTGCGCAAGCGCTGGCAACGGCGCTGGTGACCGAACGCCTGGCCGCCTGCGTAAATGTCCTGGCGCCTTGTCGTTCGATCTATCGCTGGCAGGGCGAGATCGAGAGTACGCCGGAAGTTCCGCTCCTGATCAAGTCCACAACGGCGCGCTACGCGGCGCTGGAGGCCGCGATCCGTGCCCGCCACCCCTATGAACTTCCCGAGATCGTCGCGGTCCCAATCGCGCACGGCCTGCCGGAGTATCTGGCGTGGTTGATTGCGGAAACTCGCACCGAAACCCTTCTCGAACCCCCTGACGGAAACCCTGTTCAATGCTGATCCGCTTCTTGTTCCTGCTGCTGTTCTCCCTGACCGGTCTGGCCCGTGCCGAAGAGCCTTTGGCTCCCGAAGAAGCCTTCCGCTTCTCGGCGCGCGCGATCGATGCCAGCACCATCGAGGCCCGCTGGCAGATCGCCGACGGCTATTACATGTACCGCGACAAGTTCAAGTTCGCGCTCGAAGGCGGCACGCTTGGCGCGGCCAAGCTGCCGCCCGGCAAGATGAAGGATGACGAACTGTTCGGCAAGGTCGAGACCTACCGCAAGGAGGTGAAGATCCTGCTGCCGGTGACGGCCGCCGGCCCTGTCACGCTGAAGGCCGTCTCGCAAGGCTGCTGGGACGGCGGCATCTGCTACCCGCCGCTCAGCCAGGAAGCGACGATCGAGCTGGCCGCAACATCCGGGCCTTCGCCGGCGACGGGCGCGCCGGTCGCCGTAGCGCCAGCGCCGGCCGAGTGGATACCGTCCCCGGCGCAGGCGCGCGGGGACATAACTTCTGCCAAGCCCGCCACGGCTGCGCCCGTCGACGAAAGCTCGCGCATTGCCGGGCTGTTCAAGGGCGACAATCTGGCCCTGGTGCTGGTCAGCTTTTTCGGCTTCGGCTTGCTGCTTGCGCTGACGCCCTGCGTGTTCCCGATGATCCCGATCCTGTCCGGGATCATCGTCAATCATGGTCATGCAGTCAGTCACTTGCGCGCCTTCGTGCTCTCGCTGGCCTACGTGCTCGGCATGGCAGTCACCTATGCCCTGGTCGGCGTCGCCGCCGGACTGTCGGGCACGCTGCTTTCGGCTGCGCTGCAGAATGCCTGGGTGCTGGGCAGTTTCGCGCTGGTCTTCGTCGTGCTGTCGTTTTCGATGTTCGGCTTTTACGAACTGCAGCTGCCTGCAGCGCTGCAAAGCCGCGTCTCGGATACGGCCAACCGCCAGGGCGGCTCGCTGCCGGCCATCGCGCTGATGGGCGCGCTCTCGGCGCTGATCGTCGGCCCGTGCGTCGCCGCGCCGCTGGCCGGCGCCTTGCTGTACATCGCGCAAACCGGCAATGCGGTACTGGGCGGTGCCGCCCTGTTCGTCATGGCGCTCGGCATGGGTGCGCCCTTGCTGCTGGTGGGAGCCTTCTCCCGCTCGCTGCTGCCCAAGTCCGGACCCTGGATGGAAGGCGTCAAGAAATTCTTCGGCGTCATCATGCTGGCGACCGCCCTCTGGCTGGTTGCTCCCGTGATTCCGATGTGGCTGCAGATGCTCGGCTGGGCGCTGCTGATGGTCGTCCCGGCGATCTACCTGCATGCGCTCGACCCGCTGCCGCCGCACGCCCATGGCTTTCAGCGCCTGGGCAAGGGCCTCGGCGTCGCCCTGCTGGTCGGCGGCGCGGCGATGCTGATCGGCGTGCTCGGCGGCGCCAGGGACCCGCTGCAGCCGCTCGGCTTCCTGCGCGGCGCCACGGCCGCCGTGTCGCCAGCGCCGACTTTCGAGCGAGTCGCGTCGGTGGAGGCTCTCGACATCCGCCTGGCCCAGGCGAAAACCGCGGGCAAACCCGTGATGCTGGATTTCTACGCCGACTGGTGCGTGAGCTGCAAGGAAATGGAGCGCTTCACCTTCGCCGATCCCAAGATTGCCCCGCGCATGCAGCAGCTTGTACTGTTGCAGGCCGACGTGACCGCCAACAGCGCGGCCGACGCGGCGCTGCTCAAGCGCTTCGGCCTGTTCGGCCCGCCGGGCATCATCTTCTTCGATGCCGGCGGCCGCGAGATGCTCGACCTGCGCGTCGTCGGCTTCCAGCCTGCGGATAAATTTTTGCCTACCCTCGAGCGCATCCTGCGCTAATTTTCAGGAGTCTCCATGTTCACGGGCATCATCACCGCCGTAGGAAAAATCAGCCACGTCCAGCCGCTGGAAAAGGGCGTGCGCCTCACCATCGAGGCGCCCGGCCTCAAACTCGCGGACGTCGCGCTGGGTGATTCCATCGCGCATGGCGGCGTCTGCCTGACGGTGATCGCGAAGAAAAGGAACAGCTATCAGGTCGACGTTTCGCGCGAGACGCTGAACTGCACGGTCGGCCTCGACACGCAGGACGGCGAGGTGAATCTGGAAAAGGCCATGCGCCTGTCCGACTTCATCGGCGGCCACCTCGTTTCGGGTCATGTCGACGGCGTCGGCGAAGTGGAGAAGTTCGAGCCGGTCGGCGAATCGCATGAACTGGTGATCAAGGCGCCGAAGGAACTGGCGAAGTACGTCGCGCGCAAGGGTTCGATCACCGTCGACGGCGTGTCGCTGACGACCAATCGCGTGGGTGGCAAAGGCGGCCGCAGATTCTCCATCAACCTGATTCCGCACACGGTCGAGGTGACGACGCTGAAGCGCCTGCACCCGGGCGCCAGGGTGAATCTGGAGATCGACCTGATCGCGCGCTACGTCGAACGGATGCTGACGGCCGGCGCAGCGTAAAATGCGCGCCTTCCCAACTTTCATGTAGCAATAGTCCGGCGCGCCCGATGATGAAACACGCGAAAGACGAATTGAAGGCCCGCCCCTCCCATCCTCCCCTCACGGGGAGGCTTCCAATCAGTTCGCTTCGCTCGACTATCATCCTTCGCTGCGAACGAGCTATTTCGTTAAGCTTGGTACATCAGTCATGAGCATCAGCCCCGTTCTCGATATCGTCGCCGACATGCGTGCCGGCCGCATGGTGATCCTGGTCGACGAGGAAGACCGCGAAAACGAAGGCGACCTCGTGCTCGCCGCCGACCACGTGACGCCCGAAGCGATCAACTTCATGGCCAGGCATGGCCGCGGCCTGATCTGCCTGACGCTGACCGAAGCCCGCTGCCGCCAGCTCGACCTGCCGCTGATGGTGCGCGACAACAAGGCGCAGCACGGCACCGCCTTCACCATGTCGATCGAGGCCGCGGAAGGCGTCACTACCGGCATCTCGGCGCAGGACCGCTCGCGCACCGTGCAGGCGGCCGTGGCGAAAAACGCCACCCCGACCGACATCGTCCAGCCCGGCCACATCTTTCCGCTGATGGCGCAGAACGGCGGCGTGCTGGTGCGCGCCGGCCACACCGAAGCCGGCTGCGACTTCGCCCAGCTCGCGGGCCTCGAGCCCGCCTCGGTGATCTGCGAAATCCTCAAGGACGACGGCACCATGGCACGGCTGCCCGACCTGCTCGAATTCGCCCGCGAGCACAGCCTCAAGATCGGCACCATCCGCGACCTGATTCACTACCGCTCGGAAACCGAAAAGCTGATCGAATGCGTTGCCGACAAGCAGGTCGAATGCGCGCAAGGCAGCTTCCGCATGCGCGCCTTTGCCGACCGCAGCAGCGGCGACGTGCATCTGGCGCTGTCCTGCGGCGAGCTCAAGCCCGGCGAGGAAACCCTGGTGCGCGTGCATGAAGCCGTCTGCGTGCTCGACTTCCTCGACCACGGCAGCCGCGGCCATACCTACAGCGTCGATTTCGCCCTGCGCGCCATCGCGCAGCAGGGGCCCGGAGTGCTGGTGCTGCTGCATCGCGCCGAAACCGGCAACGCCTTGCTGGCGGCGCTCAAGGCCGAGCGTACCGAGCGCCCGGCCTACACCTGGGACCCGCGCATCTACGGCATCGGCGCGCAGATCCTGCGTGAAGTCGGCGTCGGCAAGATGCGCCTGATGTCGAGCCCGAGAAAGATGCCGAGCATGGCCGGCTTCGGTCTCGAAGTCACCGGCTATTTCACCCCGACGGGAGAGAAGACAGCATGACTATTCGCGAACTCGAACCCAATCTGGCCGGCAAGGGCTTGCGCATCGGCGTCGCGCAAAGCCGCTTCAACGAGGACATCGGCGAAGGCCTGCGCTCGGGCTGCATGACCGAGCTGGCGCGCCTCGACGTGGCCGACACCGACATCACCTTCACCACCGTGCCCGGTGCACTGGAACTGCCCCTGACGCTGCAAACCATGGCGCAAAGCGGACGCTTCGATGCGCTGGTAGCGCTCGGCGCCGTGATACGCGGCGAGACCTATCATTTCGAGGTCGTCTCCAACGAGTCCGCGCGCGGCATCACCGACGTGCAGCTGAACACCGGCATTCCGATTGCCAACGCGGTCCTGACCACCGAAAACGACGACCAGGCTCTGGTGCGCATGCTGCAAAAGGGTGCCGAAGCCGCGCAGGCGGCTGTCGAAATGGCGAACCTTTTGAAGGCCATCAAGTAATGAGCAGCGGCAAATCTCCGCGCCGACGCGCCCGCGAGTTCATCATCCAGGGCCTCTACCAATGGCAGGTCGGCGATCAGGATGCGGCGGCGATCCAGGTGCAGGCGGAAGGCGTGGCCGGCTTCGACAAGGCCGACAACGAGCTCTACAGCACCCTGCTGGCGGAGACGCGGCAAAACGCCGAAGCGCTCAAGCTCGATCTCGCCCCGCATATCGACCGCCCCTGGAGTGAAGTCTCGCCGATCGAACGCTGCATCCTGCTGCTGGGCGCCTGCGAACTCAAGCTCCATCCCGAAACACCCTATCGCGTGATCATCAACGAAGCCATCGAACTGGCCAAGACCTTCGGCGGCACCGACGGCCACAAGTTCGTCAATGGCGTGCTGGACAAGCTTGCGGCGACGCTGCGGGCGACGGAGATGAGAAAGCCCTGAGAGGTGCCGTCGGAATTCGAGATCATCGCGCGCTATTTCACGCGCGGCACCTCCCACACAGTTCTCGGCGTTGGCGACGATGGCGCGCTGATCGCGCCGACACCCGGGCAGGAACTGGTGATATCCACCGACTTGCTGGTCGAGGGGACACACTTCCTTTCCGATGCCGACCCGGAGGCACTGGGCTGGAAAACCCTCGCCGTGAATATCTCGGACATGGCCGCGATGGGCGCACAACCGCGCTGGGCGTTGCTGGCAATTACATTGCCCGGCTTCTCCGAAGCCGCCGCCGTCCATCCCACGGCCGGCTTTGCACAGCCGGCCGGCTACGCAGGCGCGGAGCAGTGCTCCGCGAAACCCCTGCTTCGCCCAACGCCGACTTCTGACTGGATCGAGGCCTTCGCGCGCGGCTTCTTCGCCTGTGCCGACAGCCACGGCGTCGACCTGATCGGCGGCGACACCACGCGCGGCCCGCGCGCCTTCTGCGTCACGATTCTCGGCGAAGTTCCCGCCGGAAAGGCGCTGCGCCGCGACGGCGCGCAAGCCGGCGATTCGATCTGGATTTCCGGCAAACCCGGGCGCGCGGCGCTGGGGCTGGCTCACCTGCAGGGGCGTACCAAACTCGCCGAACCGGCGCTCAGCGAATGCCTCGCCGCGCTGCACCGCCCGCAACCAAGGGTCGCACTGGGACTGGCGCTGCGCGGAATCGCCAGCGCCGCGATCGATATTTCGGACGGGCTGCTGGCCGATCTCGGCCATATCCTCGAACAGTCGGGACGCGCCGCGCGACTGCAGATCCGGAACCTGCCCGCCGCAGGACTGGCGCGTGATTGCCTGCTCGCCGGCGGCGACGACTACGAACTGCTGTTCACCGCCGCAGCGGCATTGGACCGCGACATCATGGCCCTCGCCGCCAAGCTCGAACTGCCGCTGACTCGCATCGGCGAAATCGTGGCCGGCCCGCCCGGCGAACTCGTCCTGCGCGACGCTGACGGCAGCGTCATCACGCCAGCACGCCGCGGCTACGACCATTTTCTCTGATGGCCAAACTCCCTCCGCCGCCCCTCAAGTTCCTGTTCCGCCACCCCGCGCATTTTATTGCCTGCGGCATGGGCAGCGGGCTTTCCCGCTTCGCGCCGGGTACGGCCGGCACGGCCTTCGCATGGCTTACCTATCCGCTGCTGCGGATGTATCTGGAGAACGATCTGGGGCTGGCGATCTTCCTCCTGCTGGCCTTCGCCGTTGGTGTCGCGGCCTGCCAGATCACTGGACGCGCGCTCGGAGTGGTCGATCATGGCGCCATCGTCTGGGACGAAATCGTGCCCTTCTGGGCGGTGCTGATGTTTACCCCACCGGAACTGCTCTGGCAGCTCGCGGCCTTCCTCTGGTTCCGCTTCTACGACATCGTCAAGCCCGAGCCGGCCCGATTCTTCGATACGCAGATCAAGAACGGCTTCGGCGTGATGATGGACGACGTCATCGCCGCCGGCTACACGGTGCTGACCATCGCTCTGTTCAAGGCCTTTCTGCCGTTCTGATGGACGCCGACCTCGTTGCCCTGTCCGAATCGGTGGGTACGGCCGCATTGACCAAGAGCGGTCAGCGCCGACTTCTGCTTGCCACCGCAGAGTCCTGCACCGGAGGCTGGGTCGCGCAAGTGATTACTCACACGAGCGGCAGCTCGGAGTGGTTCGATCGCGGCTTTGTCACCTACTCGAATGAAGCCAAGACGGATCTGCTCGGCGTCCGCCCCGAAACCATCGACAACTATGGCGCGGTGAGCCCGGAAACGGCAGCCGCGATGGCTGAAGGCGCGCTGAAAAACTCCAATGCGCTGATTGCATTGGCAATTACCGGAATTGCGGGACCGACGGGTGGCTCACCTGGTAAGCCAGTGGGCACCGTATGCTTTGCCTGGTGTCGGGTCGGCCAGACTGCCGAAACGGAAACTGCGGTTTTTGCGGGCGACCGTGAGGCAGTTCGCCGCCAGGCGGTGCTTCATGCCTTGCGTGGCCTGCTGCTACGACTCGACGCCAAGTAACAAGCCCGTGCCAAACCCGGACAGCGCAAAAACTGTGCCATCCGTGACATAATTCACACAACTTCTGAGGAACGCATTCAATGGACGACAACAAGAGCAAGGCCCTCCAGGCCGCCCTGGCACAGATCGAAAAGCAGTTCGGCAAGGGCTCCATCATGAAAATGGGCGAAGGCCTGGCCATCGACGATATCCAGACCGTTTCCACCGGCTCGCTCGGGCTGGATATCGCCTTGGGCATAGGCGGCCTGCCGCGTGGACGGGTGGTCGAGGTCTACGGACCGGAGTCTTCCGGCAAAACCACGCTGTGCCTGCATATCGTGGCCGAGATTCAAAAAGCGGGCGGAGTAGCGGCCTACATCGATGCCGAAAACGCGCTCGACCCCGGCTATGCGGCAAAACTCGGCGTGAATGTGCCCGACCTGCTGATTTCGCAGCCCGATACCGGCGAGCAGGGCCTCGAAATTACCGACATGCTGGTGCGCTCGGGCGGCGTCGATTGCATCGTGATCGACTCGGTCGCGGCGCTGACGCCGCGTGCCGAAATCGAAGGCGAAATGGGCGACCAGTTGCCCGGCCTGCAGGCGCGACTGATGTCGCAAGCCTTGCGCAAGCTCACCGCCAACATCAAGCGCACCAATACGCTGGTGATTTTCATCAACCAGATCCGCATGAAGATCGGCGTCATGTTCGGCAACCCGGAAACCACCACCATGGACATCCGCCGCACCGGCGCCATCAAGAAGGGCGACGAAGTGATCGGCAACGAGACCAAGGTGAAAGTGGTCAAGAACAAGGTCGCGCCGCCCTTCCGCGAGGCGCATTTCGACATCCTCTACGGGGAAGGCATTTCGCGTCAGGGCGAAATCGTCGAACTCGGTGTCGAACACAAGATCGTCGAAAAATCCGGTGCCTGGTACGCCTACAAGGGCGAGAAGATCGGCCAGGGCAAGGACAACGCGCGCGAATTCCTGCGCGAGCATGCCGACATTGCCGTGGAAATCGAAAACCGGGTGCGCGAGGCCGTCGGTGTCGCCGCTCTTGGCGCTGCCGAACCGGTGAAGGGCAGCTAGGCGCGGTACCAACCCGCCGAGGGTACGCATCTTGTCGAACAGCAGTTGCCGCGACTGGCGCGGCGAACACCATGTCGAATGAACTGCGCCAGCAGGCAATCAAGCTGCTGGCCCGGCGCGAGCACACCCGCGTCGAACTCGCGCGCAAGCTCGCGGGTCTCGGCACGAAGGAGGAAATCGACGCGGTGCTCGCCGACATGGAGGCCTCGCAATTGCAGTCCGACAACCGCACGGCAGAAAACTACCTGCGCAGCAATGCTTCGCGCCTGGGCGCCTCGCGCCTGCGCCACACCCTGAAAACCCGCGGCGTGGCGCCCGAAATGATCGACGAGCAACTGGCGCAGGCCGACCTGCCCGAGGAGATCGAGCGTGCCCGCGCCGCCTGGAGCCGGAAGTTTTCCGCCGCGCCTGCCAATCCCAAGGAATGGGCGCGCCAGGCGCGCTTCCTCCAAAGCCGCGGATTTGCCGGCGACATCGTGCGCAAACTGCTCAAGGACCCGATGGGAGCGGCTGAGGAATGACTGCGCGAATGACTGCACCCGCCGCCACGCTCTCGGCGCACAACCTGCGCAAGAAGTACAAGTCGCGGACGGTCGTGACCGATGTCTCCTTCGAGGTCGGTGCAGGTGAAGTGGTGGGGTTGCTCGGTCCCAACGGCGCCGGCAAGACCACCTGCTTCTACATGATCGTCGGCCTGGTGGCCGCCGACGGCGGCGAGATCCGCATCGAGAGCGGCAGCGAGCATCTGCGCCTCACCCACATGCCGATACACCAGCGCGCCAAACTGGGCCTGTCCTATTTGCCGCAGGAAAATTCGGTGTTCCGCAAGCTCACGGTCTCCGAGAACGTGCGCGCCGTACTGGAACTGCAGGATCTGGACGAAAGCGCGATGGATGAGCGCGAGGAAACCCTGCTGCAGGAACTGCACATCACCCACATCCGCGACAGCCTGGCGGCATCGCTCTCGGGCGGCGAACGCCGCCGCGTCGAGATAGCCCGCGCGCTGGCGACAAGCCCGCGTTTCATCCTGCTCGACGAACCCTTCGCAGGCGTCGACCCGATTGCCGTGATCGACATCCAGAAAATCATCCGCTACCTCAAGGGAAGCGGCATCGGCGTCCTGATCACCGATCACAATGTCCGCGAAACCCTGGGCATCTGCGATCGCGCCACGATAATCAACGCCGGCGAAGTTCTTGCTGCTGGACAGCCGGCGGAGATAGTCGATAATGAAAGTGTACGCCGGGTTTATCTTGGCGAGCATTTCAGAATGTGATGAATGCGATGAGGCAGGGACTTCAGCTCAGGCTTTCGCAGCACTTGGCACTGACGCCTCAGTTGCAGCAGTCGATCAGGTTGCTGCAATTATCGACCTTGGAGTTGAACGCCGAAATCGATCAGGCATTGCAGGAAAATCCGCTGCTGGAGTTGGACGAGCCGGGGGAGCCGACGATGTTCGGCCTTGGTCAGGTGAATGATGGGCCGACGGCGCCGCAGACCAGCACCCCAAGCGAAAGCGACGAGCGCCAGGAGCCGAGGGGTGGCGATGACGAAGGTTGGGGCATGGATTTTTCCGGCAGCCACGGCCAGCGCGATCCCAACGACGACGACCTCGACAGCGGCGAAACGCAGGCCACGTCGACTTCCCTGCGGGAACATCTCGGGGCGCAGTTGGCGATGACCCAGTTGCCCGACCGTGAACGGGCGCTGGCGGGTTTTCTGGTCGAAGCCCTCAATGATGATGGTTACCTGACGCAACCGCTTGAGGAGTTGGTCGACCTGCTCGTCGCCGAAGACGACGAGGGGCGGGAGGCTCTTCTGGAAGAGCTCGGGATCGCACTGGCGCATTTGCAGAATCTTGACCCGCCCGGTATTGGCGCGCGCAACGCGCAGGAATGTCTGTCGCTGCAACTCCAGTGCTTTCCGGTCTCTGCCGAGCGCAATCTCGCGCTTGCCATCGTCGCCAATCACCTCGATCATCTCGCGGCGCATGATTTTGCGCGGATAAGGAAGTCTCTCGGTTGCGACGATAACGAATTGCGCGTGGCGCAAAGCCTGATCCGTTCGCTGAATCCGCGTCCCGGCGCGCAGTACGCGCAGATCGAAACGCGCTATGTGGTGCCGGACGTCACGGTGAAGAAGTCCCAGGGGCGCTGGGTCGCGACCCTGAACCGGGATGCGATGCCGCGCTTGCGCATCAACCGGCTCTACGCCGACATCCTGCATCGCCACCGCGGCGGCAACGGTTCATCGGCGGGGCTGGCCAGCCAGTTGCAGGAAGCCAAGTGGCTGATCAAGAACGTGCAGCAACGCTTCGACACCATCCTGCGCGTATCGCAGGCCATCGTCGATCGGCAACGGGCGTTTTTCGACCATGGCGAGGTGGCAATGCGGCCGCTGACCCTGCGCGAGATCGCAGAAACGGTCAAACTTCACGAGTCGACGATTTCGCGCGTGACGACCCAGAAATATCTGGCGAGCCCCCGCGGCATTTACGAGCTCAAATACTTTTTTGGGAGCCACGTCGCCACCGATAGCGGCGGCGCGGCTTCCTCCACCGCAATTCGGGCGCTGATCAAGCAATTGGTCGGGGCCGAGGACGGCAAGAAGCCGCTCTCGGACGCCCGTCTTGCGGAAATCCTCGGCGAGCAGGGCATCGTCGTGGCACGTCGCACGGTAGCGAAGTACCGCGAACTGCTCGGCATACCGCCGGTCAACCTCAGGAAATCCCTCTGAGACAATACTTCTGACAAGGAGACATCATGAATCTCAACATTACTGGACACCACATCGAAGTTACCCCGGCCATTCGTGAATACGTCAAGGGAAAACTCGATCGCGTGCTGCGGCACTTCGACCAGGTAACCAGTTCGCACGTCATCCTGTCGGTCGACAAACTCCAGCAGAAGGCTGAAGTGACGCTTCACGTCAAGGGTAAGGACATTTACGCCGATGCCATCGACGCCGATCTCTATGCCGCCATCGATCTGGTGGCCGACAAGCTCGACCGGCAGGTGGTCAAGCACAAGGAAAAGGTCTCCGACCACACCCACGACAAGCGCGCACAGCCGGAATAAGCTCGATCTGCAAGCCTGGAGCGGCGGCGGTCCGTTAGCGTTATACTGCGCGCCGCCGCAACCTCCGCTCATTTGCAGACTTGCTTACTCCCATCATGAATCACATCGCCGCCCTGCTGCCACTCGACAATGTGGTGGCCAATCTCGACGCCAGCAGCAAGAAGCGCGTATTCGAGCAGGCGGGAATCCTTTTCGAAAACCATCAAAGCGTGGCGCGCAGCACGGTGTACGATGCCTTGTTCGCGCGCGAAAAGCTCGGCTCGACAGGCCTCGGCCAGGGCATTGCGATTCCCCACGGCCGCATCAAGGGCCTCAAGGCTCCGGTCGGCGCGTTTGCCCGCCTCGAGTCGCCGGTGCAGTTCGACGCACCCGACGGAAAACCGGTCGGGCTCATTTTTGTCCTGTTGGTGCCGGAAGCCGCCAACGAGCATCACCTGCAACTGCTCTCCGAGCTGGCGCAGATGTTCTCCGACAAGAGCTTCCGCGAACAGCTCGCCGCCGCTCCGGATGCCGCGGCGCTGCATGGCCTCTTCGCCAATTGGCACGCCAACTAGTCGTTTCCCAGCTGTTCGAACGCAACCGCGAGCGACTCCAGCTTTCGTGGGTCAGCGGCGCCATGACGCGGTCGATCTGCACCACGGAACACGTGGTGTCGCCCGCGGACCTGATCGGCCACCTCAACCTGATGCATCCCGAACGCCTGCAGGTCATCGGCGTGCCGGAAGTCGCCTGGGCGGAACGGCATGCACCGGAAAAAGTGGTGCACCACATGCAGGAGATCTACAACGCGAGGCCGCCCGCAATCATCGTCGCTGACGGCTGCGCGATCGCAGAAGGCGTGCGCAAGGGTTGCGAAGCCTCGGGCACGCCGCTACTGCAGACGCCGCTGTCCTCGGCCTTCGTCATCGATACGCTGCGCGCTTTCGTGTCGCGGCAGCTGGCCGAAACCGGGACGTTGCATGGCGTCTTCATGGACGTGCTGGGCATGGGCGTCCTGATCACCGGTGACTCCGGCGTCGGCAAGAGCGAGCTCGGCCTCGAGCTGATTTCGCGCGGACACGGGCTGGTCGCCGATGACGTGGTCGACGTGTCGCGCATCGGCTCCGACACGCTGGAGGGGCGCTGCCCCGAACTGCTCAAGGACTTCCTCGAGGTGCGCGGGCTCGGACTGCTCAACATCCGCACCGTATTTGGCGAAACCGCCTGCCGGCGCAAAATGCGCCTCAAACTCATCGTGCATCTGCAGAAGCCGACGCCGGGCGTGCCCGACGCCGCTCGCCTGCCGCTCGACGCGCAGAACGAAACCATCCTCGGCGTGCCGATCCGGCGCGTCACGATCCCGGTCGCCGCCGGCCGCAACCTCGCCGTGCTGCTCGAAGCCGCCGTGCGCGCCACGGTGCTGAAACTGCGCGGCATCGACAGCATGCAGGAATTCGTCAATCGTCAGGAAGCCGCCCTGCGGGCCGACTCCGGCGACGAGCCGGTCAACTAGGCCACGCCGGCCGCGTTAAGCAAGAACGGCGTTACGCCGTCCAATACCAAGGAGACCCACAAATGCACAAGCTGATTGCCGTTGCTCTTTCTGCCCTGTTCGCTGCCAGCGTGGCACTGGCACAGGCTCCCGCAGCCCCGGCCAAGGCCGCACCGGCCGCAGCGGCGCCCGCCAAAGCTGCAGAAGCTGCCAAACCCGCTGCGCCGGCCAAGGCCGCCGAAGCGGCCGCAGTTGCCAAACCCGCGGCCGCTGCGAACGACTGCGAAGCCAAAGCCGTGAGCAAGGATGGCAAGCCCCTGCACGGCGCCGCCAAGGCCGCTTCGATCAAGAAGTGCCAGGGAGCCGGCAAGCCCGCCGAAGCTGCCAAACCGGCTGCACCCGCCAAATCGGGTTGTGCGGAAAAGGCTGTCGGCAAGGACGGCAAACCGCTCGCCGGCGCCGCCAAAGCCACTTTTATGAAGAAGTGTGAAGCCGACGCGAAGGCCAAGTAATTCGCTGGTCCCGCATCAAGAGCCGGCCCGCATTGCGGGCCGGCTTTTTAGTTTTTGGCTTCCCCTGATCCGCCTCAACCCTATGCAACGGATTGCAATGCAATTCGTTGCATAGTATGCTTTCGGGCATGTCGCTCGACCATGCCCTGCTGGTTTCCATCCTCGAAAAGCCCAGTTCCGGCTACGAACTGGCGCGCCGCTTCGAACGTTCGATCGGCTACTTCTGGCACGCCACCCATCAGCAGATCTACCGCGTGCTTGCCCGCATGGAGGCCGCCGGCTGGATCGCTGCCGAAGTTCAGGCCGGCGAGTCCGCACCCGACCGCAAGGTGTTCTCGGTCAGCCCCGACGGGCGCACGGAACTCTCGCGCTGGATGGCCGAACCCGTGGAGCCGGAAGGCGTGCGCGATACGCTGATGGTCAAACTGCGCGGCGCGGCCTTTGTCGATCCGGACTGCCTGATCCCGGAGCTCGAACACCATCGCGCGGCACATGCCAACCGCCTCACGTGCTACCGCGTCATCGAAACACGGGATTTCTCCGGCGCGCTTGATCGCCAGCGCGCCTTGCAATACCAGGTCCTGAAAAGCGGCATACGCTTCGAACAGGGCTGGCTGGAATGGTGCGAGGAGGCGCTGGGCCTGCTGCACAGTTTCAAAAAAGACCAACGACCGAGGAAAACACCATGAGCAATCCCTATCCGCACCTGCTGGCCCCGCTCGACCTGGGCTTCACCACCCTGAAAAACCGCGTCCTGATGGGCTCGATGCACACCGGCCTGGAAGACATCGGCAACAGCCATGACCGCATGGCGGCCTTCTATGCCGCGCGCGCCAGGGGCGGCGTCGGCCTCATCGTCACCGGCGGCTTCGCCCCCAACCAGGACAGCATCGTGATGCAGGGCGCCTCGATCCTCGACAACGAAACCGAAGCCGCCAAGCACCGCGTCATCACCGAGGCGGTGCACGCCAACGGCGGCAAGATCTGCGTGCAGATCCTGCACACCGGCCGCTACGCCTACACCAAGCGCCCCGTGGCGCCTTCCGCACTCAAGGCGCCGATCAATCCCTCGACGCCGCATGCCCTCAGCGAGGAAGAAATCCTCAAGACCATCGCCGACTACGCGCAGTGCGCGGCGATGTGCCAGTTCGCCCATTACGACGGCGTCGAGATCATGGGGTCGGAGGGCTACCTGATCAACGAATTCCTCGCGCCGCAGACCAACCACCGCGACGACCGCTGGGGCGGCAGCCTGGAAAACCGCATGCGCTTCGGCCTCGAAACGATCCGCGCCGTGCGCGCGCGCGTCGGCACCAAGTTCATCATCATCTTCCGCCTCTCGATGCTCGACCTGGTCGAAGGCGGCAGCACCTGGGACGAAGTCGTCACGATGGCAAAGGAAGTCGAACAGGCCGGCGCCACCATCATCAACACCGGCGTCGGCTGGCACGAGGCGCGCATCCCCACCATCATGACCAGCGTGCCGCGCGCCGCCTACACCTGGGTCACGCGCCGCATGATGGGCCAGGTCAAGATTCCGCTGATCACCACCAACCGCATCAATGACCCGCAAGTGGCCGAGGAGGTCATCGCCCGTGGCGATGCCGACATGGTCTCGATGGCGCGGCCCTTCCTCGCCGATGCCGAGTTCGTGAACAAGGCCGCCGCTGGCCGCGCCGATGCGATCAACACCTGCATCGCCTGCAACCAGGCCTGCCTCGACCACATTTTCTCGCGCCAGCTGTGTTCCTGCCTGGTCAATCCCTTCGCCTGTCACGAACTCGATGTCACGGTCGAGCCTGCCAAGGAACCCAGGAAGGTCGCCGTGGTCGGCGCCGGCCCGGCCGGAATGGCCGCCGCGACGCAACTGGCCGAACGCGGCCATCGCGTCAGCCTGTTCGATTCCGCCGCCGAAATCGGCGGCCAGTTCAACCTGGCGCGGCGCATACCGGGCAAGGAGGAATTCGGCGAAACCTTGCGCTATTTCCGCACTCGCCTGGCCGAACTCAAGGTTGATGTGCAACTCAATCGCCGTGTCGCCAGCGCCGACTTTCAGGGCTACGACCACGTTGTCGTCGCCACCGGCATCGTGCCGCGCACGCCGGCGATTCCGGGCATCGACCATGCCAAGGTCACCAGCTACATCGACCTCATCGAAGGCCGCAAGCCAGCCGGCACGATAGTCGCCGTGATCGGCGCTGGCGGCATCGGCTTTGACGTCGCTGAGCTGCTGACCAATGCCGAAGCGCATGGCGACTCGATCGACACCTACCGCAAGGAATGGGGCATCGATCCCGAATATCAGGACAAGCGCGGCGGCCTGACTGAACCGCAAATGCCGGCGACGCCGCGCGAAGTCTGGCTGCTGCAGCGCAAGGCCACCAAGGTCGGCGACGGCCTGGCCAAGACCACCGGCTGGGCGCGCCGCCTGCTGCTGCAGAAGCGCGGCGTGCATTTCCAGTGCGGCGTCGAGTATCTGAAGATCGACGACGCCGGCCTGCACATTTCGATCGACGGCAAGCCGAGCGTACTCGCCGTCGATACCATCGTCATCTGCGCCGGACAGGAACCGCGCCGCGAACTGGTGGCCGGGCTGGAAACCGCCGGCATAACCTACACCCTGGTCGGCGGTGCCGACGTCGCCACCGAACTCGATGCCAAGCGGGCGATCTGGCAGGCGACGGAGTTCGCGGTCGAGTACTAAGACAGAAACTCGCCCCACGCGCCCGGCGCGCGCACCGGCAAGGGCTCGTAGCCGGGCATGGCGATCAGGCGCTGGCGGAAGGTGTTGCCGTGCAGGCGGGCGAGGAAAGCCCGGCCCTCGACGCTGGCCGCCGTCGTCTTGCGCATGGCGAAACCGTAGCGCTCCCAGATCAGCGGAACGAAACCCAGGTCATACCGCATCGCCGCCGCCTCGATGCCGAAGCCGACGTCGGCCTGCCCGGTCGCCACGGTGGCGGCGATCGCCTCGTGGGTGAATTCCTCGTGCGCATAGCCCTCGATGTCTTCCGGCCGCAGGCCGTTGGCCGCCAGCAACTGGTCGATCAGGCTGCGGGTGCCTGAGCCACGCTGGCGATTGACCATGCGCAGGCCGCGCCGCGACGCATCAGCCAGCGTCAGCAGGCGGTGCGGGTTGCCGCGCGCCACGATCAGGCCCTGGCGGCGCCGCATCAGGGGCAGGCAGACATGCACGGCGGGCTTGAGCCAGCGTCCCAGCAAGCTCACCAGTTGCTCCTCGGTCCAGCCCTCCGGCAGGTGGAATCCGACGATGTCGCACTCGTCGCGCCCAAGGGCCGCCAGCGCCTCGTCGCTGCCACGCCAGAAAAGGTCGAAGCTGATGCCGCGCCCGTGCTCGATCCAGTCGGCCAGGGCCAGATCATGGCTGGCAGCCACCCGCAGGCGGTCGGGAACGGCCCTGACCACGGGCGCCAGAAGGTCGCGCAAGCGCCGTTCCCAGGGAGCGTGCGCCACACCCAACGTCAGGCGCGCGGCCGTATCGAGCTGGACGATGGATTCGCCGAGTTCGGACAGCCGCGTCCCGCGCCCGCGCTCCATGACCACCAGCGCCACGCCCAGCGCCTCTTCGCAGCGGCGCAGCAAGCCCCAGGCCGAGCGGTAGGACATTCCGGCGGACTTCGCCGCTGCACCGAGGGCGCCGCCGTCCGCCAGCGCGGTGAGCAGAGGCAGCAAGCGCGAGGTATCGATATCCCCCAACAGAGGACCCAAGTCCCAGGCCCAGCGCAAACGGGGCGCACCGTTACGATCATTTGTTGCAGACGATGACATATTTGATCCTTTGATTGCGTACTTTAACCTTGCCAGCCCTTATGCAGGTTGATGCATATAGGACACACACTCCATGACCGAATTCAGCGACAGCTTTCTCACTGCCTGGCAACTGCTTGCCGCCAGCGACGCACGCCTGTCCGCCATCGTCCTGCTGAGCTTGCGCGTCAGTCTCGCCGCGACCGTCATCGCCTGCGTGATCGGCATGCCGATCGGCGCCTTGCTGGCGGTCGGGCGCTTTCCGGGACGGCGCGTGCTGATCGTACTGTTCAACGGCCTCATGGGCCTGCCGCCGGTGGTGGTGGGCCTGCTGGTGTATCTGCTGCTGTCGCGCGCCGGGCCGCTGGGTCAATTCGGCCTGCTGTTCTCGCCGACTGCGATGGTGATCGCGCAGGCCGTGCTGGTGACGCCCATCGTTGCCGCCCTGACGCGGCAGGTGATCGCCGACGAATGGAGCGAGTACCGCGAGCAGCTGCGTTCGCTCGGCGCCAGCCGCGCCCGGGCTGCCGCCACGCTCCTCTGGGACGGCCGCTTCTCGCTGTCGACGGCAGCGCTGGCCGGCTTCGGCCGCGCCATTGCCGAAGTCGGCGCGGTGATGATCGTCGGCGGCAACATCGACGGCGTGACGCGCGTCATGACCACCACGATAGCGCTGGAAACCAGCAAGGGAGATCTGCCGCTGGCGCTCGCCCTGGGCTTCATCCTGATCGCCGTGGTGCTGGCGATCAATGCCGTGGCCTATGCCGTGCGCGGCTGGGCCGAGAGGAGATGGGGGTGAGCCCGGGGTTTCGCGAAGCACTGCTTCGCGCCGGACGAACCGGTCGGCTGCGCAAAGCCGACCATGGGACGGAGGTCGCGTGAACACCTGGCTGACGATAGAAAGACTCGGCCTGACCGAGGGCAGCACGCGCATCATCGACGACGTCTCCTTGTCGCTGGCCGCGCAACGCACCGTTGTGCTCGGCCCCAATGGCGCCGGCAAGAGCACGCTGCTGCGCCTGATCCATGGCCTGCTGCATCCCAGCGAAGGCGCGCTGCGCTGGGCGCAGCCGCTGTCGCAAGCCATGGTCTTCCAGCGGCCGATCATGCTGCGCACCACGGCGCTGGCCAACGTGGTCTATGGCCTCAAGCTCAAGGGCCATGCGAAGGAGGTGTGTCAGCGGCGTGCCCTTGATTCACTCGCGCACGTCGGCCTCGAACATCTCGCGCAACGCCCGGCACGCCTGCTTTCCGGCGGAGAGCAGCAGCGCGTCGCGCTGGCCCGCGTCTGGGCGCTGGAACCCGAACTGCTGATCCTCGACGAACCCACCGCCAGCCTCGACCCGGCCAGCAGTCGCGAAGTCGAACGCATCATCAACGAGATTGCCGCGAGCGGCACGCGCATCCTGATGACCACCCACAACCTCGGCCAGGCACGGCGCATTGCCGAGGAAATCGTTTTCATCGACCGCGGCCGCATCGCCGAACAGACCCCGGTCGCCGAGTTCTTCACTCAGCCGCGAACCCTTGCGGCGCAAGACTTTCTCCAGGAGGAAATGCCATGATCACCCGTCGCCTGTTCTGTTCCGCCCTCGCTTCGCTCGGCCTGCTGGCTGCCACCGCAAGCCAGGCCCAGGAACGCTTCGTCACTGTTTCATCGACCACCTCGACCGAGCAGTCCGGCCTCTTCAGCCACCTGCTGCCGATCTTCGAAAAGGCCAGCGGCATCAAGCTGCGCGTCGTTGCGCTGGGCACCGGCCAGGCGCTCGACATGGCCCGGCGCGGCGATGCAGATGTGGTTTTCGTGCATGACAAGGCCGCCGAGGAAAAATTCATCGCCGAAGGCTATGGCGTCAAGCGCCAGGAAGTCATGTACAACGACTTCATTGTGATCGGTCCGAAGGCCGACCCGGCCAAGGCTCTTGGCCGCGACATCCTCGAAGGCCTGCGCCGTATCGAGGCAACCAAGGCGCCCTTCGTTTCGCGCGGCGACAAGAGCGGCACCCACGCCGCCGAGCTGCGCTACTGGAAGGCCGCCGGCGTCGACCTCGACAAGGCCAAAGGCCCGTGGTATCGCGACACCGGCTCGGGCATGGGCCCGGCGCTCAACACCGCCGCCTCGATGAACGCCTACATCCTCGCCGATCGCGGCACCTGGCTCTCGTTCAAGAATCGCGGCGATCTGGGCATCATCGTCGAAGGCGATACGAAGCTGTTCAACCAGTACGGCGTGATCCTGGTCAACCCGGCGAAGCACCCGCACGTCAAGCAGGCCGACGGCCAGAAGTTCATCGACTGGGTGGTGTCCGATGCGGGCCAGAAGGCGATCGCCGACTACAAGATCGGCGGCGAGCAGTTGTTCTTCCCCAACGCGAAGCGCTGAGCGGGCTGGGCTTGCACCGGCGGGGGCAGTAGAATACGGCCCTCGCCGAATTTCCCCGGCGCATCAACCGGTTGCACTGCCATGCTCGTCGCATCAAACGTCACCATCCAGTTCGGCGCCAAGCCGCTTTTCGAGAACGTATCGGTCAAGTTCGGCGAGGGCAACCGCTACGGCCTGATCGGCGCCAACGGCTCGGGCAAGACCACTTTCATGAAGATTCTGGCCGGCGTGCTGGAGTCCTCGGCCGGCAACGTCTCGCTCGATCCCGGCGAGCGCATGGCCTACCTCCGGCAGGACCAGTTCGCCTTTGAAGACGTGCGGGTGCTCGACGTGGTGATGATGGGGCACGCCGACATGTGGGCCTGCATGTCGGAGCGCGACGCGATCTACGCCAATCCGGACGCCACCGAAGACGACTACATGCGCGCGGCGGAACTCGAATCGCATTTCGCCGAGTACGACGGCTACACCGCCGAATCGCGCGCCGGCGAGCTGCTGCTGGGCGCCGGCATCCCGATCGAAAAGCACAACGGGCCGATGAGCGAGGTGGCGCCGGGCTGGAAGCTGCGTGTGCTGCTGGTGCAGGCGCTGTTCGCCAACCCCGACATCCTGCTGCTCGACGAGCCGACCAACAACCTCGACATCAACACACCATGATCATCATCTCGCACGACCGCCATTTCCTGAATCAGGTGTGCACCCACATGGCCGACCTGGACTACGGCACGATCAAGGTCTACGGCGGCAATTACGACGACTTCATGGAAGCTTCGACCGTGGCGCGCGAACGCCAGGTCTCGGCCAACACCAAAGCCAAGGAACGCGTCGCCGACCTGCAGGGCTTCGTGCGGCGCTTCTCGGCCAACAAGTCGAAGGCGCGCCAGGCCACCAGCCGCCTCAAGCTGATCGAGAAGATCCGCCCGGAAGACATCAAGCCCTCGTCGCGCCAGTATCCATGGATCCGCTTCGACTACGACGAAAAGGAAAAGCTGCACCGCCTGGCCTGCGAAATCGAGAACCTCGGCTTCGGCTACGAGCCCAAGGTGCCGATTATCAAGTCGCTGTCGATGAGCATCGAAGCCGGCGACAAGGTCGCCATCATCGGCGAGAACGGCGTCGGCAAGACCACCCTGCTGCGTCTGCTGGAGGGCGAAAAGCTGGGCGGGCTGGCGCCGCTGGGCGGCCACGTCAAGTGGGCCGAGAAGGCCCGCCCTGGCGTCTTCGCCCAGGATCACGCGGCCGAGTTCGCCGACAAGACGCCGCTCACCGAATGGATCGTGCAGTGGGTGCGCGCCGGCGGCTACGAAGGCGGCGACGTCGAAACCCTGATCCGCGGCACCTTGGGCCGCCTGCTGTTCTCCGGCGACGAGGCGAAGAAGCCGGTGAATGTGATCTCCGGCGGCGAGCAGGGCCGCATGCTGTTCGGCAAGCTGATGCTGCTGCGGAACAACGTGCTGCTGATGGACGAGCCGACCAACCACCTCGACATGGAATCCATCGAGTCGCTCAACACCGCGCTGCGGCACGCTGATTTTCGTTTCGCACGACCGCGAGTTCGTTTCATCGCTGGCGACGCGCATCATCGATATCAAGCCGGATCGCAGCATCGTCGACTATCGTGGCAGCTACGAGGAATATCTGGCGAGCCAGGGGCTGGGCTGAAGGCAGAACGGCTTTGATCCGCAGATTACGCAGATTACGCAGATGGATTCAATGGTGTTCATCTGTGAAAATCTGCGTCATCTGCGGAAGATGAATTGAATCGCCCGCTTGCCGCAAGGTGCGGCTTGTATTACAGTTAATACATTGCCCTTCCAGGAACCACCATCATGACCACCACCGTTCGCCTTCCCCTCCGCGTTGAACAGGCGCTGGCGACGTATTGCGTCGAAACGAAACGCACCAAGTCGGAAGTGATCGTCGAACTGCTTGAGCAGCGCTTCACGGGCACCGCCACCGAACGAACGCCTTACGAGCTGGCGCAGGAAGCCGGCTTTATAGGCTGCTTATCTGGCAAAGGCGCGGGCAACAGCGCCGGCAAGGCGAAGGCGGGCAGTACAAAGGAACGCGTTGTCGCCGCTATCCGTAAGAAGCACGGCAAGAAGCCGGCCGCGTGAGTTCATTGCTGGTCGATACGGGTCCGCTGGTGGCGCTGGCGGACAAGCGCGACAACGCCCACGAAGAATGCAAGGTCTTCCTCGCCGCGTATCGCGGGCGGCTGGTGACGACCTGGGCCGTGCTCACCGAGTTCTCGCATCTGGCGCCTTCGGTATCCGCCACGCTGCCGCTGTATCGCTGGATCGACAAAGGCGGACTGGAACTGTTGCCGCTCGGTCGCGAGGAACTGGTGCGCGCCATCGACTGGATCGAGAAGTATGCCGACCGGCCGATGGACCTGGCGGATGCCTCGCTGGTGGTCGCCGCCATGAGCACCGGCATCCACACCGTGTGGACCCTCGACCGCAACGATTTCGAGACCTATCGACTGCCGGGGCGCAAGCGTTTCCGGCTGGCGACAAACCCCAAATGAGCCTGCTGCACGGTCCCGCCCGTTTCATTCTCAAGCTTCTGGGCTGGAGGCTGCTGGATCTGTCGCAGCGCCCCGCCAAGGCCGTGGTGATCGCCTATCCGCACACCTCGAACTGGGATTTTCCGGTGACGCTGCTGGCGTTGGCTGCCCTACCCTTCAGAGCGCACTGGGTGGGCAAGGACACGATGTTTCGCGGCATCCTGGGGCCGATCATGCGGGGCTTGGGCGGCATCGCAGTGAATCGCCGCGAACGTACCGGCTTTGTCGAACGCGTCGCCGATGAATTTCGCCGCAGGGAGAACTTCCACCTGATCATCGCCACCGAGGGCACACGCAGCCGGCAAGCCGGCTGGAAATCCGGTTTCTACCGGATTGCGGTCGCTGCCGGAGTGCCGGTCATCATGGCTGTCGTCGATTACCCGAAGCGCGAGGCCGGTCTTTTGGCAAGCATCGAACTGACGGGCAACGAAGACGCCGACATGGCACGCATCGCCGCCTGCTACGAAGGCCGCAAAGGCTATCACCCCGAAAACGCTTCACCCATCCGGCTACTATGATTCTTCTACGCGACCTGAGTTTTTCCCGCAACGGCGAGGCGCTCGTCACCGGCGCTTCGCTGCAACTGCATCCGGGTTGGAAGGTCGGCCTGACCGGCGCCAACGGTTGCGGCAAGTCCTCCTTCCTCGGCCTCCTGCGCGGCGAGTTGCATGCCGACCGCGGCGACATGGAACGCCCGCCGAACTGGGTGCTGGCCCACGTCGCCCAGGACACGCCGGCGCTGCCCGATGCGGCGCTCGACTTCGTGCTCGACGGCGACATCGAACTGCGCCAGATCGAACGCGACCTCGTCGCCGCCGAGGAGCATCACGATGATCACCACGCCGGCGAACAGATCGGCCTGCTGCATTCACGGCTGGGCGAGATCGACGGCTACGCGGCGCCGGCACGCGCGGCTGCCTTGATGCACGGCCTGGGCTTCTCGGACGAAGACTTCAGGCGTCCGGTGGCCGAGTTCTCCGGCGGCTGGCGCGTGCGCCTGAATCTGGCGCGGGCACTGATGTGCCGCTCGGATCTCTTGCTGCTCGACGAGCCGACCAACCACCTCGACCTCGACGCGATCATCTGGCTCGAGGAATGGTTGAAGAGCTACTCCGGCACGCTGATCCTGATTTCGCACGATCGCGATTTCCTCGACGTCGTCACCAGCCACATCCTCGCTATCGAGGCCGGCAAGATGCAGCTGTTCACCGGCAACTACTCGGCCTGCGAACGCGCGCGCGCCGAGCGCCTGGCCAACGACCTGGCGCTGGCGGCCAAGCAGAAGCGCGAGGCGGCGCACCTGCAAAGCTACATCGACCGCTTCCGCGCCAAAGCCTCCAAGGCGCGCCAGGCGCAAAGCCGGATCAAGATGCTGGCGAAGATGGGCGACATCATGGCCGCCCACATCGACACGCCGTTTTCCTTCAGCTTTCCCGAACCGAGCGGTTTTTCCGATCCGCTGCTGCTGCTGGACCACGCAAAAGTCGGCTATGACGATGCGGCGCCGATCTTCGACAAACTGACCTTCACGCTGCGGCCGGACAGCCGCATCGGCCTGCTCGGCCGCAACGGTGCCGGCAAGTCGACGCTGATGAAGCTGCTCGCCGGCGAGTTGGCGCCGCTGGCCGGCGTGCGCGAAGAGGGACGCAATCTCAAGCTCGGCTACTTTGCCCAGCACCAGCTCGAGCAACTGCGCCCGGCCGAATCGCCTCTGTGGCACATGATCAAGCTGGAGCCGCGCACGCGCGAACAGGACCTGCGCAACTACCTGGGCGGCTTCGATTTCCGTGGCAGCATGGTCGATGCCCCCTGCGGCCGTTTTTCCGGCGGCGAGAAAACGCGCCTGGCGCTGGCGCTGATGATCCGCACCGCGCCCAACCTGCTGCTGATGGACGAGCCGACCAACCACCTCGACCTCGAAATGCGCGAGGCGCTGACCATCGCGCTGCAGGAAACCGAGGCCGGCATGGTGCTGGTATCGCATGATCGCCATCTGCTGCGCGCCACCTGCGACGAACTCTGGCTGGTGGCCGACGGCAAGGTGACGCCCTTCGACGGCGACCTAGACGACTATGCCGAGTGGCTGGCGCAGGACCGCGCCGCGGAAAAGCGCGGCGGCAAGAGCAACGCGGCATCGCGCAATGCCGGCGGAATTGCGGGCAGAAGCGCCGCGAAGGAAAAGCCGGTCGCCGCGATGTCAAAAGAGTTATGCAAAGCGGTATCCCCTGAGACGGCGCTGGCAGCCCGGCGACCGCTGCTCAAGGAATCCGAAAAACTCGAACAGCAGCTCGCCGAATGGCAGGGCGAACTCAAGCTGCTGGAAATCCGGCTCGCCGACCAGTCGCTCTACGCCAGCCCGGAAACCCGTTTGCTGGAAGAACTCACCCTGCGGCAGAGCTTATTGACGCAGAATATCGAGACGGCAGAATCACGCTGGCTGGAGATTCACGAATTGCTGGAGAACCCGTAGGAGCGAGCTTGCTCGCGAATCGGCCGTCGCCGGGGCCTTTCGCGAGCAAGCTCGCTCCTACGGGGGAGGACTAACAGGATCAGGAGAATTGAATGGCAGCTAAAGCGACGACAGCGAAGCAGGCCCCTGCCGTGCCGGACAAGGCGGCGCGCAAGGCTACGGCCAAGACTGTCGCCAGGACCGCCACGAAATCTGCCGTGAAAAAGCCTGCGACCCCGCGTCCGCGGCGACCGGCGTCCGGCGACGTGACGCCTTCCAAAACGCCGAAGGGCATCGCGAGCTTCGTGGTCAAGGACCGCTCGGATGCCGCCCACGATTCGAAGATCGAGGCGGTGCGCGACATCGTCGCCCATGCCAAGAAGGGTGAAGGCGCCAAGCTGGCCAAGGGCCTCAAGGCAGTGGTCGAGGGCGCCTCGCCCGACGACATCGAGGCGCTCAAGCAAGCCCTGCTGCAGCGCGAAGTCGCCGCCAGCGAACATCCCGACGACGAGCTGGCGCCGAACTGGCGCGAGGGCGGCTACCCCTACCTGCACCTGATGACGCGGCGCAATTACGAACGGCAGAAATACCACCTGCAAGTCGAGCTGCTCAAGCTGCAGGCCTGGGTCAAGGAGACCGGGCAGAAAGTGGTGATCCTGTTCGAGGGCCGCGATGCGGCGGGCAAGGGCGGCACCATCAAGCGCTTCATGGAGCACCTGAATCCGCGCGGCGCGAGCGTCGTCGCGCTGGAAAAGCCCTCCGAGGTGGAACGCGGCCAGTGGTATTTCCAACGCTACGTGCAGCACCTGCCGACCGCCGGCGAGATTTCGCTGTTCGACCGCTCCTGGTACAACCGCGCCGGCGTCGAGCGCGTCATGGGTTTCTGCAGCGATATCGAGTATGAGGAATTCATGCGGCAGACGCCGGAGTTCGAACGCACGCTGGTGCGTAGCGGCGTGCATCTGATCAAGTTCTGGTTCTCGGTGTCGCGGCAGGAGCAGCGCCGGCGTTTCAAGGAACGCGAAACTCACCCGCTCAAGCAGTGGAAGCTCTCGCCGATCGACCTCGCGTCGCTCGACAAATGGGAGGACTACACCAAGGCCAAGGAATCGATGTTCTTCCACACCGACACCGCCGACGCGCCGTGGACCGTGATCAAGTCCGACTGCAAGAAGCGCGCGCGGCTCAATGCGCTGCGCTACATCCTGCACAAGCTGCCCTACACCAACAAGGACGTGCAGCAGATCGGTACGCTCGACACGCTGCTGGTGGGGCGCGCCCACATCGTGTACGAGATCGGCGAAAAAAGCGGCGTAGTCATCTGAGCGGACGCGACTGAATGTATCTACCCGCCCAATTCGAGGAAAACCGCACCGAGGTGCTGCGCGAGCTGATGGCCGGGCATCCCTTCGCCACACTGGTCACGCTTGGCGACGAAGGCCTGACGGCGAATCACCTGCCGCTGCATCTGGAACCCGAGATCGGTCCCTTCGGCGCCTTGCAGGGTCACGTCGCGCGTGCCAATCCCTTGTGGCAAAAGGCCGCGGACACGGAAGTGCTGGTGATCTTTCACGGCCCGCAGACCTACGTGACACCCTCGTGGTACGAGACCAAGCGCGAACACGGCCGCGCCGTGCCGACCTGGAACTACGTGGTGGTGCATGCCCGCGGCCGGCTGCGGGCGATCGACGATCCGATCTGGGTGCGCGAACAGCTCGAAACCCTGGTCACCCATCACGAGGACGGCTTTGCCGAACCCTGGGAAATCGACGACGCGCCACCCGACTACATCGACAAGATGCTGACCGCCATCGTCGGCATCGAAATCGTCATCAGCGAACTCAGGGGCAAGTGGAAGATCAGCCAGAACCAGCCGCCCGCCAATCGCGCCGGCGTGGTGGCCGGGCTGCACGAACAGGGAACAGCGGATGCCCTGGCGATGGCAGACCTTGTCGAGGGCACCCTCATCCCGTGAACCTGCAGCAAGCCGAACTGCCCGAACCTTCGGCCGACGCGCAGGCCGCCAGCGCGGCGCTGACCCGCCTCATCGTTGCCGAAATCGCGGCCGCCGGCGGCTGGATTTCCTTCGCCCGCTACATGGAGCTGGCGCTGTATGCGCCCGGCCTCGGCTACTACTCGGGAGGCTCGCGCAAGTTCGGGGTGGAGGGCGACTTCCTCACCGCGCCGGAACTGACACCTCTGTTCGGCCGGGCGCTGGCGCGCCAAGTGGCGCAGGTACTGGCCGCCTCCGGTCCGCTGGTCATCGAGGCCGGCGCCGGCAGCGGACGGCTCGCGGCGGACCTGCTGCCGGCGCTGGCCGCACTCGATTGCGCGCCCGAGCGCTACCAGATCCTGGAACTCTCCGGCGAGTTGCGCGCGCGCCAGCAGGCGACGCTGGCCGAACAAGCGCCGGAATTTTTCGATCGCGTCGAATGGCTCGACGAACTGCCGCAGCGCTTTTCCGGCTGCCTGATCGGCAACGAAGTGCTCGATGCGATGCCAACCCATGCCCTGCGCTGGAGCGACGAAAGTTCGCAGCCCGGCGTGCTGGAACGCGGCGTCGGGCTGGCCGACGGGCGGCTGGTCTTCGCCGAACGACCGGCAAGCGGCGCCTTGCTCGCGGCAGCGCATGCGCTGGCAGTGCAGGCACCGTATCGCGGCGAGATCAGCCTCGCCGCCCGATCCTGGGTCTCCGAGCTGGCGCGGCGACTCGAGCACGGCGCGATGCTGCTGATCGACTACGGCCTGGCGCGCCACGAGCTGTACCACGCACAGCGCGACGGCAGCACGCTGCGCTGCCACTACCGGCATCGCGTGCATGACGACCCGCTCTGGTTTCCCGGCCTGTCCGACATCACCTCGCATGTCGACTTCACCGCAGTGGCCGAGGCCGGCTTCGATGCCGGGCTGGAGGTGCTGGGCTACATCAGCCAGGCCAACTTCCTGATCAACTGCGGCGTCGGCGACTTGCTGCAGGAAGGCAAAGCCATGCGCAACGATAGCCAGGAAGTCGGCGCTGATGCTACGGCGGATGTGGCCGACCTGCGTGCGCGCGGCGCGGTGAATGTGCTCATCTCGCCCAACGAGATGGGCGAGCTGTTCAAGGTGATCGCGCTGGGGCGCGGCGTGCCGACGCCGCTGCTCGGCTTCAGCCGCGGCGACCGTGTGCACGCACTGTGATATATAGCCAACTGACCCAACGGAGAACAAGAATGCAAAAAGGATTGATGTCCAATACAGGAGCCGGCCTCGCCGCCATTTCGCTGCTGCTGGCCGGCTGCGGCGAGATGAACGTCAAGAAGTATTTGCCCTTCGGCAGCGATGCGCCGCAGGAACGCTCGCGCACGCCACCCAACTCGACCGAGTACCAGTGCGCCGCCGGCAAGCGCTTCTACGTCCGCACGCTGGACGGCGGCGCCGCCGTCTGGCTGATCCTGCCGGAACGCGAAGTCCGTCTGAACAAGATAGGCTCAAGCACGCGCTACAGCAACGGCATCGCGGTGCTGGAGCTGAACGGCAACGAGGCCACGCTGACGGATGGCGCGGCGAGTTCCTTCACCGGCTGCAAGGCTTCACTGTAGGGCGGATTTCAATCCGCGATGGCCGGCTGAAGCCGGCCCTGCATCCTGCCGGTCACAGGCAGGCCTGTTCCAGCGCCTTTTCGCAGCCGTCGCAAAAGCCGTCGTCGCCGACCGGTCCCGGCCTGCCGCATCTGCGGCACACGGGCTGCTCTTGTCTGGGTGGATTCGCGGTGTTGTCGTCTTCGGGCGGGATTGCCGCATCGGTCATGGCACGCTCCTGATTGGGCGGCGCCAGGACGCGAAGCAGCGGTCCGGCGCAAAGTACGACGCAAAGTACGGCGCACTATACCTTGTCCGCCGACCGGGGCGAAACGCAGCGCCCGGCATCGGGACAAACATCCCGAGCCGCCTTGAGACAGTGTTAGGGTAACCCGCAATGGAACCCAATCGAGACCCGACGGCAGACACAAGTTCGTCCATTGGCCGCCTCGTGGCGCTGGTCAATCGCCTGCGGCCCCAGCCCGCGGATGATGTCGCCGCCGCCACGGCCAACATCGGGCGCGAAATTGCGCGAATCGCCGCGCGGCCCGCCGAGGCCGCCATGCTGCGTGCCGATCTGCTGCATCTGCTGGCCCTGCCCAGCCAGGCCGCCTTCTATGCCGAAACCGGAATCCGCACGGCGCTGGGCTTCTGGCTCGAACTGTCGCAGCGCATCGGCCACCAGTTTCTGCCGCCGGTGCGGGACGAGACGCGACTGCGCGACATCCTGCATGCGGTGTTTCATCGTCCCGCGGATCACGCCTGGGTCGCGGCGATCGACGACCGGCTCTGGCTCGAACTCGCGCAAGCGATGGGCCTGCCAGAAGTCGGCGCTGGCGATACGGCGACCTCTGGCGACACGGCGGCAACGCTGGATGCCACGCTGACGGGCAACCTGCTCGAAGCCACCCGCATGCTGTCCTACCGGCTCGCCGGCGTCGCGCTCGATCGCGAGCTGCTGCGCGCCGACCCGGCACTGGAGCGCCACATGTCGCCCTTTCTGGCGCAGAACGCCGCACTGGTGCCCCTGCTGGAGCGCGCCCGCAGCGGCAGCGGCGACCCAACCGCAATCGAGGTGCGCGACATCGACGTGCTGCTCGACCAGTGCGAGACAATGCTTGACGGCGTGCGGCGCAAGGCCGCCGAGAATGGCATCAGCATTCGCCTTACCTACCTGCTGGCGCGCCAGCGGCAACTGATCGACCGCCTGCGCCTGCTGCTCGATCTTGGCGTCGCCGCAGACCGGCCGGCTCAAGCCGTGAACCTGATGAAAACCCTGCTCGCCGCCGAGCAGGCGCGCGACCAGGTGGGCGAATTCGTCGGCGAGAACCTCAGCCTGCTGGCCCGCAACGTCACCGACCACGCCGGCCGCCACGGCGAGCACTACGTCGCCGCGGACCGCGCCGAGTGGCAGGCCATGGCGAGGAGCGCCGCAGGCGGCGGCATCGTCATCGCCTGCATGGCAATGATCAAGATCCAGCTCGCCCTGCTGCACCTGCCGCCGCTGACCGAGGGCATCGCCTTCGGCCTCAACTACGGCATCGGCTTCGTGCTGATCCACCTGCTCGGCTTTGTCGTCGCCACCAAGCAGCCGGCCATGACCGCCGCCGCCATCGCCGCGACGCTGGAAGAATCGCGGCCGAAGGAACTCGAACGCCTGGGCGACTTCGTGCGCGATGTGATCCGCACCCAGTTCGTCGCCGTGCTGGGCAATGTCGGCCTCGCCGTGCCGGTGGCCTGCCTGATCGCCGCCGCCTGGCCCCTGCTGTTCGGTACCGCCATCGCCCCGGCGGAAAAGCTTGCGCACATGCTCGACGAAGTTCACCCCTTCGCCAGCGGCGCGCTGTTCTTTGCCGCCGTCGCCGGCGTCGGGCTGTTCCTCTCGGGCCTGGTCTCGGGCTATTTCGACAACCAGGCGCGCTACCATCACCTCGCGCAGCGAATTGCCGCGGCGCCGCGGCTGGCCTGGCTGGGCAGCGAGCGTGCGGCGCGCTTCGGCGCCTACCTCGACGCACACTACGGCGCGATTCTGGGCAACCTGTTTTTCGGCATGTACCTGGGGCTGGCCGGCGTGGTCGCCACGCTCACCGGACTGCCGGTGGACATCCGCCACGTGGCGTTCTCCAGCGCCAACCTGGGAACCGCGGCGACCACGCTGGGGCTGGCGGCCGTGGCCGACGCGCTGCCCTGGGCCATCGCCGGCGTCATCGCCATTGCGCTGGTGAATCTGGCGGTCAGCTTCGCCCTGGCGCTGCATGTGGCCCTGCAGTCGCGCCGCGTCGGCGCGACGCAGATCCTGCGCCTGGGCGTGCTGGTGCTGCAACGTTTGAGGAAAGAGCCGCTGTCGTTCTTCCTGCCGCCGCCGGAAAAATAGCCGCAGTGGCGATTGACTCGCGCTGCGGTCGGGATCTCAGTTGCAGCTGGCCTTGCAGGCGGCGCCGGTGCAGTCCGCGCCTCCATCGACCTTGCATTCCACCCGCGTCCGCCAGGTGAAGTTGACGCCCTCGGCATAGCTGCAGACGAGCAGCGTCATCTTGCCCTGCTTGGCGACCCTGACGCCGGAGGCCTTGGCGGCCTTGACGCTTGCCGGCGGCAGATCGCAGGAGACATAGGCATTGAAGAAGCCGTCCGCGGATTCCCACAGCGCAACGTTCTTCAACTTGCGGTAGCGCCGGTAGTCGGTACAGACGTCGGTCTCGCCCTTGTAGGCTTTTGCGTCGTCACTGCAATAGCCGGTGAAGGTGTATTTCAGTTCCTCCTCGGCGGGACAGGCGCCGACCTGCACGGCGGTGGCCAGATCGGGACAGGCCACGGTAGCGGCCAGGGCAGCGGGCGACAGCGGCGCGACCAACAGGGCAAGAAGCAACAAACTCGTTTTCATCGGAACCTTCCGCAGTAACAGAATCAAGTCGACAGTGTAGTGCTGCCGCCATCGGATTGGACCTGATCCGCCAGCCATTGGCGAAATGCGTCCACCGCGGGATTCGCCGCCGCCCGGTCCGCCAGCAGCAGGTAGTAGGAACGCGGATTGGAAAAGCGCTGCGGCAGCGGCGCCACCAGCTTGCCCTGGTCGAGCAAGTCGGTCACCAGCGCCAGCATGGCGAGTGCCACGCCCTGCCCGTCGAGGGCGGCGCGAATCGTCGGCTCATATTGGTTGAAGGCGATGCTGCCGGCCGGACGCAGCGCCGCGACACCCGCCATCTCCAGCCAGACCGGCCATGACAGCCACGGCCGCCGCTGATCCTCGTCTTCGTAGGCCAGCAGAACGTGGTGCGCCAGATCGGCCGGCTTCGCCAGCGGCTTGCCGGATTTTTTCAGCAAGGCCGGGCTGACCACCGGCAGCACCGTGTCGCCGAACAGGCGCAGCGCCGTCGCCGGCGCGTCGCGATCCTGCAGGTAGCGCACCGCCGCGTCGAAGCGCCCGCGCTCGAGATCGACCAGCCGCGTGTCGGCCGAGATGCGGATGTCGATGCCGGGATGCCTGCGGCGGAAGTCGGCCAGGCGCGGAATCAGCCAGAAGCTGGCAAAGGCCTGCGTCGTCGCCAACGTGACGGTCGGCTCCTCGCCGCCGCGCAACTCGGTCGCCGCCCGGCGCAACTCGGCAAAGGCGATCCCGGTGGCGCGCTGCAGCCGGTCGCCCGCGGGGGTGAGCCCCAGCGCGCGCGTCTTGCGCTCGAAGAGGCGTGTCGCCAGCGCCGACTCCAGGGCAATCACCTGTTTGCTCACCGCCGACTGCGTGACGAAAAGCTCCTCGGCCGCGCGCGTGAAGCTCAGATGGCGCGCGGCGGCATCGAAGGCGCGCAAGGCTTCGAGCGGCGGCAGGTCGTCCTTACGCATTCCGTTTTCTCATGTATAGCACGCCTCGATATCGCTGGTCGAACAATTCCGCTGCGCCAATAATCCGGTCACCCCAACAGTCCGGAGAAACCATCATGGATGCCACTGCCTACCTTGCTTCCTCGCTCATCTGCCAGTCGCAGGAGAAGCGTCGCTCGCTGTTCGCGGCGGTCGCCATGCGGGCAGACGCCGACAATGCTACCGAATTCCCGGTGGGAATGCATCTCCCCAGCGTCGAACGGACCCTGGCGAAGAACCAGATGCTCGCCCTGCCCGACGAGAACCTGACCCTGGTTTGCCTCAGCGGCGAACTCTGGCTCACCCGCGACGGCGACAGGGAAGACTACATCCTCGGACCCGGCCGCAGCTTTGCCGTCCGCCGCGGCGACGACGCAATTGTGCAAGCCTTGCGGGCGAGCCGGGTGAGGCTGGCTTCGACCTGAAGGCCAGTGTATCGGCGTCCATAGCCAAGGCTTGCCGGCCATGCGACGCCGGCTTCTACTAATTCACGTCGAGATTAGTAGACAATTGCCGAAGGCAGTGGCTATACTAATTCCTACTAATCTTGATATGAATTAGTACACCATGAGACTGCCTGACACCGCCCCTGAATTAGGACAATTGCTTCAGGATCTGCCCGTCGATAGATTGCAGGCGATCTTCCAGCACACCACGCCCCTGCCGAAAGGGCGATATCTCCACTGGGACGAGTTGCGGTACAGAGATCCGCCCGAGGGATTATCGCGGACGGACTGGTGGGTCACCGTCATGCTGGCCCGCACTCCGCTGCTGCAAGCCCTGCCGCTATTGGACAAACGCGGGATTCCATTCCGATTCGCAACCCCCAGCCCGGTCCTGATCGATCTGCACCATATCGACCGGGATGCCGCAGGACAAATTCATACGGCTGCCGGAGAGCCCCTCCGGGAAGACCCCAATCGCTACCTGATGAGCTCCCTCATCGAAGAGGCAATCACCTCGAGTCAGCTTGAAGGGGCCTCCACGACGCGTCAAGTTGCCGCCGCCATGCTTCGCACCGGCAGGAAACCGCGCGACCATAGCGAAACGATGATCTTCAACAATTTTCGGGCGATGGAGCACTTGCGGTCACTGAAAACGCAGCCTCTGACTCCCGAGCGCATTCTGGAATTGCACCGCATCCTCACCGAAGACACCCTGGACAATCCTGAAGACGCGGGCCGCTTCAGGCAAGCCGATGCAGTGAAGCTTATCGACAGCCGGGACAATACCGTGCTGCACGATCCGCCCACCTGCACCGAGCTCCCCGCCCGTCTGGAAAGGCTTTGCGCGTTTGCCAACGCCGACGAAACCTCGTTGCCTTTCGTGCATCCTGTATTGCGGGCGATTCTGCTGCACTTCATGATCGGCTACGAGCATCCATTCGAGGACGGCAACGGCCGCACGGCACGGGCGCTGTTTTACTGGTCGATGGCCAGAAGCGGCTACTGGCTGATGGAATACACCTCGATCAGCCACATTCTGCGCAGAGCTCCCGTCCGGTACATGCGGTCCTACCTGCACACGGAAACCGACGGCAACGATACGACCTACTTCCTGCTGCACCAACTCAGCACGATAAGGCGGGCAATCGTCGCCCTCCATGAGTACATCGACAGGAAGGTGCGCGAGCAAAAGGAAACCGAGCGACTGCTGTCCGCTTCACCGGAGCTGCGGACCCGGTTCAACCATCGGCAGGTAGCCCTCCTCACGCATGCCCTGCGCAACACCGGGGAAGGCTATCGAGTCGATGCGCATCAGCGATCCCACAATGTTGTCTACCAGACGGCTCGTAACGACTTGATGGACTTGCATGGACTCGGGCTGCTGGAAAAGGCAAAGCAGGGGAATGCCTATGTGTTTTTTGCGCCCGAGGACCTGCGCGACCGCCTTGCCGCACTGGCAAAGTAGCCGGCATTTCTTCGGCCTGACGATCAGCGCTTGATCGCCAGCGGCGCGAGCAGGCAAAAGATGCCGAGGCTGCCGGTGGCGAGCATCCAGCCCAGCGCGGAAGTGCTCCCGCCGCCGGCGTCGAGCACCGCACCGGCGACCAGCGGCGAGAGGAAACCGGCGCCGAAGCCGGCCATCGAATACACCGCCATCACCGCGCCGCGCCGGGCCGGGTCGGCCACCGACACGAGGCCGGCGGTGAGCGCCGCCGAATCGGCCATCACCACCGCCTGATAGACCACCAGCAGCGCCAGCAGCGCGAGCGGCCAGCTCGCGGCCGCGCCCACCGCCCATGCCAGCACGCCCGAGGCGAGCATGACGACGAGGATGGTGCGGCGCCGGTCGTGGTGGCCGGCGAACTCGTTGCCGAGGATGCTGGCCGGAATGCCGACGAGGTTGATCAGCGCCGCCGCCGTGGCCGGCGCCAGCGGCAGGCTGCCCTGCGTCGCGGAAAACGCCAGCAGGCCGACGATCCACGAGCGCAGGCCGAACAGCTCCCAGCAATGCGCGGAATAGCCCAGCACGTAGCCGCGCACCGCGCGATCCTTGAGCACCGCGAGCTGCGCGCCCACTCCCGGCACATGCCCGCCGTGCGGCGCCACCGGCCTGAGCCCGCGCAGGATCAGCGCGATCGCGACAAAGGGGCCGATGCCGCCGACGACGAAGGCCGCGCGCCAGTCGATCAGGGCGATCCAGCCCGACAACGCATACGAGAGTGCGGCGCCGATGCCGAAGGTCGAGGTGTAGAAGGCGATGTAGCGCGGCAGGCGCGGCCCGGCGACACGATCGGTGAGCGCCTTGAGGCCGGGCATGTAGGTGCCGGCCAGGCCCGCGCCGCCGATGGCCTGCAGCAGGCAGGCGGAAACCAGATCGCCGGCGAACAGGGCGAAGCCGACATGGCCGACCGAAGCCAGCAGACAACTGCCGGCATAAACGCGCCGCGCATCCATGCGATCGGTGAGGCCCGAGAGCACCGGCACGGCGAGCATGTAGCCGGCAAAATAGCTGCCGCCGATGGCGCCCGCCTCCTTGCCGGAAAGCCCCCATGCCGCCTGCAGTTCCGGCAGCAGCGCCGGCCAGGTCGAAAAGCCGGTCATGCTGAAAACCGCCGCGACGCACAGCAGCAGGATGATGCTCGAATCCTTCATCGGCGCCGCGCTCATGCGGGCTTTCAGCGCCGCAGGCGTTCGAGGCAGGCGCGGATCCCGGGCGGGATCGTCGTCGGCTTGATTTCCTTGCGCGAGACGAAGACATGCACGAAGCTGCCCAGCGCCGCGGGCGCCTCCTCGCCCTGGCGGAACAGCGCGATCTCGTAGCGCACCGACGACTTGCCCAGATGCGCGACGCGCAGGCCGGCGTCGATGGTCTCGGGAAACGCCAGCGGCGCCAGATAGCGGCATTGCGATTCGACGCAGTAGCCGACCACAGTGCCGTCGTGGATGTCGAGCCCGCCCTCGCGGATCAGGTGCTCGTTGATGACGGTGTCGAAGTAGCTGTAGTAGACGACGTTATTGACGTGGCCGTACACGTCGTTATCCATCCAGCGCGTGGGGATCGCGAGGAAATGCGGGTAATCGGCGCGGCCTGGAACGGGGGAAGGTGTAGCGGAAGCCGCAGGGGATGTGGCGGGTGCGGCGGGCGTGGAAATGGAACTCATCGTGCGCTTCCTGGATATCGAAGCGCCCGATGATACCAACAGGAGTCAGCTCGGCTGGCGGGCGCTCACTGCTGGTTGCGGTACATTGCGGCGAGAAAAGCCTCGGCGTCGACTTCCTGCGAAGTCGCCGCACGGTGCTGAACTTCCTGCAAGCCGAGCTGAAGCTCGGGGCTGGCAGGAGTCCACTCGGCGCCGAGGACTTCATCCTCGAACGCTCCGAATTCATCCTCAATGACTTTGCCTGTGTTCATATCCATCACCATCAACATGTCGATCTCCTGTTACGGAACCGTACGCTTCAAAGGATATAACGCGGCCGGCGCAGAAAAGTTGAATGAGGTTTGAACTTATGCAATGTTGTTGTTTTAGCGCCACGACATGCCGCCAGCCACGGGCGGCAAGACGATTGACCACTAGGCGGGAAGAGGAATTCCCGGCGCCGGCCGCCCATTCCATGGCGCCACCCTGAGCAGCAGCACCATGCCTGGCACCGCGAGCACGGCGCAGAGCAGGAAGAAGCCGAGCCAGCCCATCTGCTCCACCAGATAACCGGTGGTGGCATTCATGAAAGTCCGCGGCACGGCGGCCAAACTGGTGAATAGGGCCAGTTGCGTGGCGGTATACAAGGGATGGGTGGTGCGGGCGATGAAGGCGACGAAGGCCGCGGTGCCCAAGCCCACGCCGAGCGCCTCGAAGCCGATCACCAGGGCCAGCTGTGTCAGCTCCGCCGCGCCCACCGCAGCGCGCGGGCCCAGCCACGACAGCCAGGCGAAGCCGAAGATGGCCACCAGCTGCACCACGCCGAACAGCCACAGCGCGCGGTTGATGCCCAGCCTGACCATCCACAGCCCGCCGATCAGGCCGCCGATCACCGCCGGCCACAAACCGGCGTTCTTCGCCACCAGGCCGATCTGCGATTTGGTGAAGCCCATCTCCAGATAGAAGGGCGTCGCCAGCGCGGTGCACATCGAATCGCCCAGCTTGTAGAGGAAGATGAAGCCGAGTATCAGCAGCGCCTCCCTGAGGCCGGCGCGGGTGATGAACTCGTGGAAGGGCTCGACCACCGCATCGCGCAAGGTCCGCGGCGCGTTGCCGGCGACCGCTGGCTCGCGCGCGAACAGGGCGAGGGCCATGCCCGGCAGCATGAACAGCGCCGTAATGACAAATACCTGAAGCCAGGGCAGGCGGTCGGCCAGGATCAGGGAGAGCGAACCCGGCACCAGCCCGGCGATGCGGTAGGCATTGACATGCACCGAGTTGCCCAGCCCCAGCTCCTGCTCCGAAAGGATCTCGCGCCGGTAGGCATCGAGCGCGATGTCCTGCGTCGCCGACAGCAGGGCCACCGTGGCGGTGAGCCAGAGAATCGGCACGATCTCGCTGCCCGGCGCGAACAGGCCGAGCGAGGCGATCGCCGCCAGCAGGCCGATCTGGGTGATCAGCATCCAGCCGCGGCGCCGTCCGAGCGGCGGCGCATAGCGGTCGAGCAGCGGCGACCAGAGAAACTTCCAAGTATAGGGAAACTGGATCAGCGCGAAGAGGCCGATGGTCTTCAGATCCACGCCCTCCGAGCGCAGCCAGGCCGGCACCAGATTGAGCAGCAGATACAGCGGCAGCCCCGACGAGAAGCCGGTGAACACGCAGATCAGCATGCGCCGGGTGAACAGCGCGGCGAGCCAGGGCGGCATCAAGTTTTCACGGGTCGTGCGTCAGCTCCCGTGGCTGAGGGAAGCACCGGGCGCAGGCCGAGATGTTCGACGAAGGGGTCGAAATCCCTGTCGCTGTACAGAAGCGGCAGACGGTTCTCGATGCAGCGCGTGGCGATCAGGGTATCGATGGTCTTGCGCACCGTAACGCCCAGCGTCCGCAACGCACGGAAGTTCCGCGCCGCCTGGATGGCCACATCCTTGCCGCCGATGTCGATCATCGTCAGCGGGGCGAGAAGTTTTTTTGCCTGGTTGAAATCACGGTCGCTGCCGAAGCCCTGCAGGACTTCGACCAGAATCAGGTCGCCGATGGCCAGCGGTTCGTTCCCCAGCAAGCCGTCGAGCACCTCACACTGGGGCGTCGGCACGCCGCGGAAATAGTCGATCCACACGCTGGAATCGACCAGAATCAACGATCGGCCCTCATCGCATCCAGATCGCCCTGCCAGTCGAGTTTGCCGCGAAAACGCCGAATCTCTTCCTGCTGGCGCAAGCGCAAAAGGGTGCGCAGACCCTCTTCCACGGCTTCGCGTTTGGTCTTGAGCCCGGTTGCCCGCAGCGTGGCCTTCATCAGCTTGTCGTCAATCACGATGTTGGTTCGCATGGTGTGTATTCAATTAAAGGTCAATACACATTCTAGTTGCCGATCGCCTATGGCGCAAGGGCGCAACGGTCGCCGTCAAGCCAGTCCCATCCTGTCGATGGGACTGACCACCCCTCGGCCACCCTTGTTCAGCACGTGGGTGTAGATCATTGTTGTCGACACATCGGAATGCCCGAGCAGTTCCTGCACCGTGCGGATGTCGTAGCCGCCCTCCAGCAAGTGGGTGGCGAAGCTGTGGCGCAGGGTATGCGGTGTGGCTGGCTTGACGACCCCGGCATCGCGTACCGCCTGTTTCATCGCCCGCTGCACCGCCTGGTCCTGCAAATGGTGGCGACGAATGCAGCCATCACGCGGATCGGTCGATAGAGCTCCGGAAGGAAACACGAACTGCCAGCGCCATTCGCGTCCGGCCCGCGGATATTTGCGCGAAAGCGCATAGGGCAGGAACACCTCGCCGCCGCCATCGGCGACATCCCGTTCATGCAGCGCCCGCACTTTCGACAGATGCTCCTCCAGCGGTTTCGACAGCAATTCCGGCAGCATGGTGACGCGATCCTTGAAACCCTTGCCGTCGCGCACCAAAATCTCCCCGCGGGCAAACTCGATGTCCTTCACCCGCAAGCGCAGGCACTCCATGAGCCGCAACCCGGTGCCATACAACAGGCTGGCGATCAGCCAATGCGTACCCGAAAAACGCGACAACACGGCGTGGATTTCGTCGCGGGTCAGGACCACCGGCAAGCGCCGGGGCGCCTTTGCCTGCTCCACGTTGTCGAGCCAGGGCAGTTCGTTGCCAAGCACCTCGCGATAGAGGAACAGCAAGGCACTCTTCGCCTGATTCTGCGTCGACGCCGCGACCCGGCCGACCACCGCCAAATGCGTCAGAAAGGCCTCCACTTCGGCAGCGCCGAGATCCCGCGGATGGCGCTTGCCAAAATGCCGAATAAATCGTTTAATCCAATCGACGTATGTCTGCTCGGTGCGCAAGCTGTAGTGCTTGAGACGAATCTTGCCCCTCACCTGATCCAGCAGACGAGGTGTTGCAGCCGCTTCCAAACGCGCCGGTATCGAGTTCATTTTTTAGGCCCCACTAAAAATGTCCAACTCACTGATGAATATCAGCTTAGCACATTACCTGTTTTTTTATACAGCCCACTTGATGGATAGTTTCCCATCTTGTAGGCGGCGGACTTAACGTTATGCGCCTCTGGCTCGTACCAGAATCGCAGCCTTGGCGGCTCATCGAAAACATGCACCACAACGCAGTCGCCGCCGTACCTGCGTTCTGCTTTCCTCAACGTCGCCCCGCTCTTTCGCGCTGTGTCAACGATCAGCAACGGGCGCAAATGTTCCGGGCATTCCGTGCCGTAGGGAATGAACGGAATCCCGAGAATGTGCGAGGCATACACGCTTGCCACCGCTCCACTTCGGCCTGGGCCAACTACAGCACGCACCTTCACGCCAAGCAACCGCAGTCTGATCGCGCCGGAAAACTCGGCTTCGGAAACTATGCGCATAACATGGCGCTCAACCGGACTCCGGGCGATGAACCTGCCCGGAGCCGGTTAGCTCTACTTTGGGGGTCTTAGATGGAGACGCCGAAGGTCTACAAAATTCTGATGTCGTTTGACGACGCAAGCAAAATACTTGTTGCTGACGCCATAGAACAAGAAGGCTACTTTTGGCTTGTGCCCGAATGGCTCGGAAAGCACCCATCAGGACCGCGTGTACCAGAGCGAATGATTCGCCTAAATCCAAAGCACCTGAAGCTGGCACCTCCGAAGTACAAAGTGGACTACTACCTATCCGACCCACTACCAGCAATTCTCCGTGATGCACGATCAATAGAGCAAATACCGCCCGGTTTTGAGGTCCGGTTCGCAGTTCTGCAAATGGCAGAAGGCCAGATGAAACATTGACGCTTTTGTTACCTTGCTCATTCATGCCACTCTCCATGTTGTACCGACCAAAGTAGGCCAAAAGTCATGAAGCCAACTCGGCAAGATGTGCTGCTTTCGATCATTGCTATCGCGCTCGTCGCCATTGCAATCAAGCTGATCTTCTTTGGCCCGTCGACTAGAGGCGAGATGATTGCTATCGGAAAAATCCAAAATGCCGACGAAAAGAAGGCTGCTATTGAAAGCTTCGTAAATCGAAGCCAAGTTGTTTTTGTGCGTGGCGGTGACATTGAGGTTTCTGGATCGGTGGATGTTTCGGGCTCGTCGGTGACTGTTTCCGGGATAGTGGAAATTGAGCGCTGATGTAGCTTGTCGTTTCATTGCAGACCCCCAACCCCTCCGTCAACACGGACGCGCCGCGATGAAGCTGCGTCGCGCCGGTTACGTCGAACGTTGGGGGCTTGTGGTATGTCATTGAACAATGTCGCCAGTTCTTTCGCTACCAGCATGGCGGCGTCGTACTCGGCCTCGGTCAGTGGAACAAGTTCCGGCGATTTCGCCCGCCACGCAAGCCATTGCCCGAAGTGATTTTCCGTGCACCAGTCCCTCGCTTCGTCGGTAAAGTCCGCGAACCACGCAACGACCCTCCCGTTCACGAAGATCGCAGCCCCCAACCCTGCGGTCGACAAGGACTCCGCGCTATCAGTCTTCGGTGTTGCGTTTTCAGTGCTCATAGTTCTTCTCCTTGTTTTCCTTCGGCGGCGCGGAGCCTGTCACCTTGAACGTTAGAGCACACCATGATACGCAGAGCCATGCTTGGAAAAGCCGCAATTGCAGCTTGGTTTGTCTTTGCAACCTATGTCGTAATAACCATTTATTTTGTCAATAACTTCAGTCCAAAGATTCTTGCGGAGCCAGGCACTACTACCCCTCCTTCTTGGGCCCTGAGTGTTTATGACTTTATGCGTCCGTTCTGGGCCCGAAATCAACTTATTGTTCCAGGTCTGCTTGCCATATCTGTTTCCATTACGCTTCTTTGGTACAAAAAAGCAAAGCAGTCCACAACTCTGAATGCATGAGGTTTTTCATAACTATGGGAATACCTATTTTTAGCTCTAACATGGCGCTCAACCCGGACGCCCGAACATCCGGCTTCACTTCGAATTGGCCGGCTCACGGGCGCCGGTTAGCTCTACGTTGGGCGTCTCAATCTCTTCACGCGAGGCACACTTGACTCAGAAACTCCTACTCGTTGATTTTGAGAACGTGCAACAGGTGGATCTTTCACGCCTGCACGACAACACAAACATCATCATCTTTGTCGGCGCAAGTCAGAAGGCTATTCCAATTGAGTTGGTAACGTCCGCTCAACACCTTGGCTCGCGGGTCGAATGGCAGAAGGTTGAAGGCAATGGCAGCAACGCTCTCGATTTTCACATTGCCTGTCACCTCGGTCGCGTGCTTGAAAAGTCTCCTCAAGTCCATTGCACCGTGCTGTCAAAGGACAAAGGCTTCGACCCACTCCTGCGCCAACTAAACAAGATCGGCCTCAAGTGCCAGCGCATAAACAGTTTGCTCGAACTCGACCCTAAGTCCGCGCCAGCGGATGACCCGAGTTACAAACGGGTGGTGGAAGTTCTCGGAAAGTCCGAGAAGAAGACCCGCCCTCGGAAGCTCAAGACGCTGTCGCAGCACATCTCGTCTATCTTCCAGAAGAACATCGCCCAGAAGGATATTGATCGCATCATTGATATGCTCTTCGCCAACAAGATGATCTCCGAAACCAACAACACAATCTCGTATGCTTTCTAAGACGCCCAACCCTGCGGTCGACCCCGTTCGCTTCGCTCTCTGGACGCTGCGCGATGAAGCCGCGCACGCATCGTTCTCCGCCTTCATGAGTTGCTTTCGCGTAGGGCTTCGGCTTCGCTCTGTCTATGCTCGTCGCCGTGTCGCCAGCGCCGACTTTCCGCGCCTGCGCAGGTTCGCGCCGCCGTTGATGTCGCGGCTTTGCCCATCGCAGCTATCCCACTGTCCGTGTTACTCAAACGGAAGGAAAAGCCAGTCAGTCTTGGCTGCGCGCCTGAGGGCGCGAAATCGTCGCGGTGTGTCGCTCATCGCCCATCGCGAAGCCCGCGCGGCGCGGACAACCGCATGAAAAACACAGTGTGCCGCCGCGTCGCTTTCTCGCGCCGTCCATTCTCGGTCGCGCGCCGTGGTCGCCGTCTCGCCAGCGCTGACTTTGCTGCGTCAGTTGTTGCTTCCGTAGGCCGCGCGCTGTCTCATGCGCCGCGGTCTTTTCGCGTCTTAGGGTCAGTCGTCGCGGTCAAGTCGGGCAGCGGCATCGGCACCCAAGACGCCCAACCCATCGTTCCAGGGGACGCTGCGCGATGAAGCCGCGCAGCGCCCCTGAACTCAAACGTTAGCCCACAGCTCGCATTCGTCATGCCGTCAATCGTGCCCATCTCGTTACGCTGTTTCGCCGTGTCGCCAGCGCCGACTTTTGGTGCCGCTTGTTCGTCTCGCTGCTCGCAGCCTCGTGGTTTCGTTGCAGCGTGGGCGGGGCGTGTTCGTCTCCCGCGTGGCTGTCGGCGCACGTCTGCCGCGTCGTGCGCGCTCGGCGTCTCGCTCGCACCGCGCTTGGGTGCCGTTCGTGCGTATCGTGGCTCGGTACCCCCGGAGGCTTCGGGTGCGTTGGTGTCCCGTGCCTCCGGGCAGCTTCGTCGCCTGTATTGGGGCTCCTCCTTTGTGGCTGCTGCCGTCCTTGCTTGGCTCGCTCATTTCGTTTCGTGCGTGGTGTGCGTTCCGTGCTTCGCCCGCCGCTGCTGGGCTAACCCGGCGCTCAACCTCGCTCCCTTCGGTCGCTGGACGCTGCGCGATGAAGCCGCGCAGCGCCGGTTAGCTTGAACGTTGAAGCTGTAGAAAAACCCCTTTTTGATCAGTAAGCGATCACCCGAATGGCGCGA
>VBWA01000008.1 GCA_006218025.1 Rhodocyclaceae bacterium
CTGCGGCCCCGCGGCTACGCCCCGAAGGAAGTCCCCTTGGGGGACGATTTCTTCACAAGCTTTGATTCCATGCTGGTCGACACCCACTGCCATCTCGACGCCGCCGAGTTCGATGGCGACCGTGACGCGGTGGCCGATGCGGCGACGCGGGCCGGAGTAGGGCTGATCGTGGTGCCGTCGGTAGAGCGCGCCAATTTCGGTGCCGTCGCCTCGGTTTGCCGCGATTATTCGGGTTGTGTCGCGGCCTACGGTATTCATCCCATGTATGTCGCGCGAGCCCGTGAATCAGACCTCGACGCCCTGCGAGAAACTGTCCTGCGCGAGCATCCTCTGGCCGTGGGCGAAATCGGACTCGATCGCTTTGTGGAGCCGCGCGATGACGCGCGGCAGGAGTTCTATTTCACCGCCCAGTTGAAAATCGCCCGTGATGCCGGCCTGCCGGTCTTGCTGCATATCCGGCGTGCCATCGACCCGATATTGAAGCAGCTGCGGCTTTGTCCGGTACCCGGCGGGATTGCCCATGCCTTCAACGGCAGCCGCCAGCAGGCCGACGAATTCATCAAGCTCGGCTTCAAGCTGGGCTTCGGCGGCGCGATGACTTTTCCGCGCGCCAGCCGCATCCGCGAACTCGCGGCGACGCTGCCGCTCGATGCCATCGTGCTGGAAACCGATGCGCCGGACATCCCGCCGGAGTGGAAAGTCGGCGCCCGCAACACGCCGGATCAACTGCCGCGCATTGCGCAAACGCTGGCCGACCTGCGCGGCATTGCCGTGCAGGAGATTGCCGAGGCCACCACGGCCAATGCCGCCGCGGTGCTTCCCGGGCTTGCCTGCCCGCGAAGCGGAAGCCCAGGCAGGCAAAGCCCCCGGCTACACTAACGTTTTCCCAACCCCCCCCAACCAACCCCAATAAGGAGCGACCCATGAGTACAACAATATCCCTGCGCGGAACCCCCGTTCGCGTCGATGGCGATTTGCCCGCTGCCGGATCGAAGGCCCCGGATTTCAAACTGACCAGCGCGGCGCTGGCCGATGTCTCGCTCAAGGACTTTGCCGGCAAGCGCAAGGTGATGAACATTTACCCGAGCATCGATACGCCGACCTGCGCCACATCGACCCGCAAGTTCAACGAGGCCGCCGGAGACCTGCCCAACACGGTCGTGCTCTGCGTTTCCGGAGATCTGCCCTTTGCCGCCAAGCGTTTCTGCGAACTCGAAGGCCTGAAGAACGTCGCCCATCTGTCCACCTTCCGCCATCCGGAATTCCTCAAGGCCTGGGGTGTGGCCATGGCCGACGGCCCGATGGCGGGACTTACCGCGCGTGCCGTGGTCGTGCTGGACGAAAACGACAAGGTGATTCACGCCGAAATGGTGCCGGAGATCGCGCAGGAGCCCAACTACGCGGCAGCGCTGAAGTCACTCGGCTAAGTCGGAGCAAACTCGGCGCGCTGTCAGCGCCGACTCTGGCAAGTAAAAACGGGAGCCGCGGCTCCCGTTTTTTTATGCAGTGCCTTCGCGGCTGGCGCGCTTGCGTTCGTGTTCCTTGAGCAGGCGCTTGCGCAGGCGGATCGACTTCGGCGTGATTTCGACCAGTTCGTCGTCGGCGATGAATTCGACGGCGGACTCGAGCGTCATCAGGATGGGCGGCACCAGGCGTACGGCTTCGTCGGTACCCGAGGAGCGCACGTTGGTCAGTTGCTTGCCCTTGATCGGGTTCACCACGAGGTCGTTGTCGCGGCTGTGGATGCCGATGATGATGCCTTCGTAGAGCGGGTCGCCGTGGCTGACGAACATGCGGCCGCGATCCTGCAGCTTCCACAGGGCATACGCGACGGCGGCGCCGTCATCCTGCGAAATCAGCACACCGTTGCGGCGCTCGGCCATGATGCCGGCCATGGGGCCGTAGTCGTCGAAAATGTGGCTGGCCATGCCGGTGCCGCGGGTCAAGGTAAGGAATTCGCCCTGAAAACCGATCAGGCCGCGGGCGGGGATGCGGTACTCGAGCCGCACCCGGCCCTTGCCGTCGGATTCCATGTTGAGCAATTCGCCACGCCGGCGGCCGAGCTCTTCCATGACGCCGCCCTGATTTTCGTTTTCGATGTCGACCGTGAGCAGTTCATAGGGCTCGCACTTCTCGCCGTTGATTTCCTTGAACAGCACGCGCGGGCGCGATACCGCCAGTTCGTAGCCTTCGCGGCGCATGGTTTCGAGCAGGATGGTCAGGTGCAGTTCGCCGCGGCCGGAGACCAGGAATACGTCGGCATCCTCGGTTTCCTCGACGCGCAGGGCGACGTTGGACAACAGTTCCTTCTGCAGGCGCTCGCGAATCTGGCGGCTGGTGACGTACTTGCCTTCCTTGCCGGCCAGGGGCGAGGTATTGACCTGGAAGTTCATGGTCAGCGTCGGCTCATCGACCACCAGCGGGGCCATGCCGACGGGTGCGGCCGGGTCGCAGATGGTGACGCCGATGCCGACCTGTTCGATGCCGGTGACCAGTACGATGTCGCCGGCTTCGGCTTCGGTCGCCTGCTCGCGCTCAAGACCGGTGAACATCATGATCTGGGCGATTTTCGATTTGCCCTTGTTTTCGTCACCGTACATCACGGTGACTTCCTGGCCTGCCCGCATGCGGCCCTGCTTGATGCGGCCGATGCCGATGCGGCCGACGTAGCTGTTGTAGTCGATGGAGCAGATCTGCAGTTGCAGCGGCTTTTCCGCGTCAACGTCGGGCTGCGGCGTGTGCTTGATGATGGCCTCGTAGAGCGCGCGCATGTCGGTGGCGGGTTTGGTCGCGTCGAGCATGGCGAAGCCGTTCAGCGCCGAGGCGAAGACCACGGGGAAGTCGAGTTGCTCTTCGGTGGCGCCGAGTTTGTCGAACAGGTCGAAGGTGTGGCTGATGACCCAGTCGGGCCGCGCGCCCGGACGGTCGATCTTGTTGACCACCACGATCGGCTTCAGGCCCAGGGCCAGCGCCTTGCGCGTGACGAAGCGGGTTTGCGGCATCGGGCCTTCGACGGCGTCTACCAGCAGCAGCACGCCATCGACCATCGACAGCACGCGCTCGACCTCGCCGCCGAAGTCGGCGTGTCCCGGGGTGTCGACGATGTTGATGTGAACGCCTTCATAGTCGATGGCGCAGTTCTTCGACAGAATGGTGATCCCGCGTTCCTTCTCGAGATCGTTGGAATCCATCACCCGTTCGGTAACAGCCTGATGAGCGGCGAACGTGCCGGATTGACGGAGCAGCTGGTCGACGAGGGTGGTCTTGCCGTGGTCAACGTGGGCGATAATGGCAATGTTTCTGAGGGCGCGGGACATAGTGGGGGGCAGTGGTTGTTTCGGTGGGTTGTTGCGACGCGGAATAACCGAATATTATATCACCCTTATGCTTGCATTTCTGTTGAATTTTCAGGGAATTATTTATGCTCGGTATCATCGGCGGCAGCGGCTTGACCCAGCTGGCGAACCTGGATGTGTCCCACCGCGAGGTGGTGCGCACACCCTATGGCGAGCCTTCCGGCCCGCTGACCTTCGGCCGCGTCGGTTGCCAGGACGTGGTTTTTGTCGCTCGCCACGGCTACGGGCATACCATCCCGCCGCACATGGTGAATTACCGCGCCAATATGCACGCGCTGCAAACCTCGGGCGCGACGCAGGTCATCTCTATCGCATCGGTGGGCGGAATTCGAGGCGATCTCGGACCCGGCACCCTCGTGGTACCGCACCAAATCATCGACTACACCTGGGGGCGAGAGATGACCTTCCAGTCGGGCGGTGAGGGCCCCGTGGTGCACGTGGATTTCACCGAACCTTATGATGGCGGCGTGCGCAAGCTGCTGCTCGATGTCGCACAGCGGATCGGCGAGGAAATGGTCGATGGCGCGGTGTATGCCACCACGCAGGGGCCGCGGCTGGAGACGGCGGCCGAGATTCAGCGCATGTGCGGAGATGGAGCCGACGTCGTCGGCATGACCGGCATGCCGGAGGCGGCCCTGGCGCGCGAACTGCAACTGCCCTATGCGGCGCTTTGCGTGGTTTCCAACTGGGCGGCAGGACGCGGAGACTCCTTGCATGCCATCAAGTTCGCCAGTGTCGAGTCCGTGCTGCACCTGGCCATGGGTCGGGTCCGCCGGGTCATCGAAGGAATTTGCCAAGCATAATGGCCCTCGCTTTGCGTACCTGGGATTCCGCTTTATGTCCCGAAGGGACGGTATCCCCTGGTGGGACGCGGGCAGGCAACGCTCGCAAACCCGGCTCGCTGCCCCCCACGAGGGGGCGCATTTCGCCTTGGGACGGCCCGGCGGCGAAATGATCCGCGACGTCTTGCGCATGGGCGATCCGCGGTTGCTGCGCGTGGCACGGCCGGTGACGGAGTTTGGCACGCCGCAGCTGGCCGCGCTGTTGCAGGACATGCGCGACACCATGGCGCATCTCGATGGCGCCGGACTCGCCGCTCCGCAGATCGGCGTCGATCTGCGTGTGGTGATTTTCGGGGGCATGGCGAATCCCCGTTACCCGGATTCGCCGGCGGTGCCTGATACCGTGCTGATCAATCCGGAACTCGTGCCGCTGAGCGATGAAGAGGAAGCGGGCTGGGAAGGCTGTCTCTCGGTACCCGGCCTGCGCGGCTGGGTGCCGCGCTGGAAGCGCCTGCGCTATGCCGGCTGCGACGAAACCGGGCGGCGTCTCGAGCGCACGGTGGACGGCTTCCATGCGCGGGTCGTGCAGCATGAGTGCGACCATCTTGACGGCATCCTGTACCCGATGCGAATCAGGGACTTTCGCCTGTTCGGCTTCACCGATGTCCTGAATGTTCCCGGTATCGCCGAGGAATAGGCGGTTGCTGCCTGCCGCGGCGCGGTTTTCCACCGGGCCGGGCAAGCCCCTTTAGCTTAAAAGTCGGCGCCGGCGGGACGGCGATTCAAGCCGGGTTTGGCCTTGCGGCCACTTCCACCCGGTTGCGCCCGCCATGCTTGGCCGCATACAGGGCGGTGTCGGCGCGATCCACTGTCTGATCGGAGGACTCGGCACCGTCATACTCGCTGACACCGACGCTGAGGGTCACGGCAATGCGCTGGCCATCGACCTCGATGGGCGTTGCCGCGATGCGTTGCCGCAGGGTCTCGGCGATGCGTTCCGCTTCATTTTGATCGCAGCCGCGCAACACCAGCAGGAATTCCTCGCCGCCCCAGCGCACCGCGATGTCCGATTCGCGCAGTCCGGCCAGCAGCAGAGCGGCGACGCTCTCCAGTACCCGGTCGCCGGCCAGGTGGCCGTAGCGGTCATTGATTTCCTTGAAGTGGTCGATGTCGGCGAGCAGCATGGAAATCGGTTGCGGTACCCGGCGGTATTCGGCCAGCAGCTTTTCGATCAGGATGGTGAAGGCATGGCGATTGAGCAGGCCGGTGAGTTTGTCGGTCGAGGCCATTTCCTCGATGCGATGCTGGTAGCGCGACAGCACCAGGTGCGTCAGGAACAGCACTACCAGCGTCACGGCCAGGCTGATGGCGAGGTTGGCATACAGCGTGCGGCGGATGCCGGCGAGCGCCACCTCTTCGTTCTGCTCGACGAACAGATACCACTTCAGTTCGGGCAGGTAATTGACATTGAGGATGTGGTTGTCGCCGTCGGACACGTACTGGTAGGAACCGGACTTCTCCTGGAGGATGCGGTCGACCAGCGGTCCCAGGCCCGGGGTGCTGCGCAAGTCGGGAGCGCGGTTGGTCTGGTTGCCGAAGACAACAACCCGTCCCTTGGCGTCGACAAAATAGATGGTGCGCTGAAACTGCTGCTGATACTCGGCAATCAGGCGGCGTACTGCATCCACGGTCAGGCCTATCCCCGTCGCGCCGATGTAGTTGCCCGAGAAATCGAAGACCCGGTAGTTGATGAAAATGGTCAGCGCGTCGGCGTTGGCGAGATCGGGGTCGACATTGATCTCGTAGTCCTGCTTCATGTCGCGTACGCGGTAATACCAGACATCGCGCGGTTCCTTGGGCGAGACGCGCTTGAGCACGCCTTCGCCGGTGTAGTAGATGCCGCTCTTCTCGGAAACGAAAAAGCTGCTGAAGGCGCCGTAGCGCTCTTTCATTTCGCGCAGATAGCGGGCCATGTCGGCGATATTGCGCTCGCCCTTCAGCACCCAGTCGCGCAGAAAGGTGTCGTTCGCCATGGTCGAGGAAATCAGCACCGGCCGCACCAGGTCCTTCTGGATTTCGGAGTAGATGTTGCTCGCGGTGAGCGGCAGGTCCTGGCCGATGATGGCGCTGCGAATCGCCTGTTTCGACACGAAATAGCCGAACAGCGTGGTCGCGAAGAAGCCGGTCGTCAGCAACAGGCCCAGGAGCAGCAGCAGGCCGCGCCGGTCGAAAATGCGAAATTTATTCATGGGACCGGCATTCTATGGCATCCGCGCCGTATCACCAGCGCCGACTTCTGCGCCGGCCCTGGGGAAAATCGCCGGCGCTGCCCGCTCCGGTCAGCTTGCCTTGGCGAGTTTGGCCTTGAGTCTTTGCGCCGTCTTCTCGACGCCGACGATGAATCGGTTGTGTTTGCCGCGGGCAACTTCTTCGACGGCATCGCGTGCGGTAAAGCTGAAGGATACGGCACCGCCATTGACTTCGTCGAGCGTGACCGTGATTTCCACCCACATGCCCAGCAGCGTGGCGCCGACGTGATCCAGCTCAACCCGGGTGCCTACCGAGTCCTTGCCCGGCTCGATGTGCTGCAGCAGCAGATCGCGGCAGGCCATTTCGATGTCATAGAGCAGGTTGGGGGTCGAGTAGACCCGGCAGTCCTCGCCCATGAAACTGATGGTGCGCTCGCGGTCGATATCGACGTGGCGGGTGGCCGTGAGACCGGCTTTAAGTGTTTCGCTCATGATTGGTCCTTGATTGATGTGCTTATGTTTCAGTGACGGCTTCTGAGGGAGTCGGCGTAGAGGCGTGCCTCGACGTAGCGCACCAGCGCCCGGGTGCCGCGCGCGCAGTTGCGGAACACGCAGACGCCCTGGTCCATCAGGCCGGCGCACATGGCGTCGTAGAGCTGCCCGCCATCCACGATGCCGATCACCGGTTTGTCGTTGCGATCGACCAGCGGCGGCATCAGATGCACGGTGCTTTTCGGGTCCGTGATGTCGAAGCCGGGGCGCAGTGTGCTTTGCTGCAGCGCCCGCACGGCGGGCGCCGTCGGATCGAGTCCGACCACGACAGCGTCGATTCCGGGATCCTGCAGAAAGGCCTCGACGATTTGCAGGTGGGCTTCGTCATCGGCGCCGGGGTTGATGTCGATCGGGTTTCTGACCTCGACCAGGGCATTGAGCTTCTTGGCCAGCAGAATGTCTTCCAGGCGCTTGACCGTATCCTCCTCGAGGGCGCCCATGGTCATGGCGAAGGTATCCGACTCGATGGAATCGGCCATGCCGACCGCTTCGAAGCCGGCGCCGCTGATGGCTCCCAGGCGATTGCCGCCGATCTTCTTGCTGTGCAGTGCGCCAGCGATGTAGAACAGGTCGTCGAAGCTGTTGAAGTCCTCGGCGACGATCGCTCCCGCCTGGCGCACCACCGATTCGAACAGGACCGGTCCGCCCGCGATCGAGGCGGTATGGCCCATGACGCCGCCCATGCCGGGAGCGGTCTTGCCGGATTTGTAGACCACCACCTGCTTGCCCTTGAGCACGGCCTTGCGCACTGCCCTGGCGAAGTCGAGCCCGTCGAGATCCTTGAAGCCCTCGATGTAGATGCCGATGGTTTCGATTTCGGGCAACTCGGCAAAATAGCCGAGCATGTCGCCGTGGGTGAGATCGGTCTGGTTGCCCAAGGCCAGCATGTAGCGCGGATCCAGCCAGGGGTTCTGGCTGATGCGCGTGATCATGAAGGCGCCGCTCTGGCTCAGCATCACCGAGTTGCGCTCGGCCTTCTTCTGCGGCTTCGGCAGCCGCTCCAGCGGGATGAACCAGGAGTCGTAGGAGCCGGGATGCGAGACCACGCCGAGGCAGTTGGCGCCGAGGAAAACCGGGCCGCCGCCCGGTCTGGCGTGGGCGGCGTTGATGCGCCCGGCGAGTGCAGCGGCGGGCTCGCGGCTGGCCTTGGTTTCGCCCAGGCTGCCGGGGATCAGCATCACCGATTCGACCGAATCGGTTTCGATGATTTCATCGACCAGTTCGTAGACGGCGCTGGCCGCCACCGCGACGATCAGCAGGTCGAGCTTGTGGTCCAGCGCCTTCAGGCTTTCGACGCACTTGACGCCGTCGATCTCGGTCTCGCCGGGGCGGATGATGCACAGGCGCTCCTTGCTGTAGCCGCTACCCATCAGGTTGCGCAGAATGATGCGGCCGAAATTCATGTTGGAAGACGATACACCGATGATGCCGATCGAGGCCGGATGGATCAGCTTGTCGATCTTGTGAATCGGGCGGGGCAGGCGGCCCGCGGGCGGCGCGCCGAATTCGCAACGGGCAGCTTCAACCGTCAGTTGGTCACCCGGATGGACGGGATTGAGCTCCAGACTCTTGAGTACGAATGCGGCATCCGTGTTGCCCGGCGAGTGGCAGTTTGCCAGCGAGAGCATTTGTTCGAAGCAGCTTTCGAGTTGGCGGTCCGGGACGGGCTGGCCATCGTGCATGGCGACTGCGGCGAGTCGTTGATAGGCCAGCGTGCGTTTGAACAGGCCAAGGAAGTCGCTGGCACTGGTCAATTCGGCGGCGGCGTAGACTGACGCCCGATCCTTTTTGAAGTTGCCTTCATCGAGATCGGCATCCAGTCCGCCCAGCCCGGCGCTGATGACCATGCCGAATTCGCGGGTGTTGTTCAGGCTGATTCGGAGTTCGACCGCGTGCGAGCGTGGGGTCGGCGGCACATTCTGAGCGAATGCCATGTCCAGGCTGGCAAGCAGGGTAGCCAGTTCTGCCGGGTTCAGAGTGTCGCGCCCCGCGACGGCAGCTTGCCGGAACAATTCCGTCGTTACGGGCTTGTTGGCAACGGCGCGAGTCCTGGACTGTGACGGATGCTGCATGCTTTGACTCCCTTGGTGCCGCGATCGACAGGGTGGTGCCGGGGAGCAACTATAACAGATACAGAAATATCAATAAACATTACTATTAATGTATCGTTTGATATCCATCAAGTCGGGCGTGAGCCGGAACCGGTATCAGGCGGCGGGCGCCGCGAGGCCGCCGAAACGCTCGTAGAAGTATGGGGCAGCGGGGGGCAGGGGGCCATTTGCGGTCTCGCAGACTGCCAGCAAATGCTGCTGGGCCAGCGGGTAGGTGATGCTGTACAGGTCGCGGCAAAGCTGCCGGGCGACGCCGCCGCTCCAGTTGGCGGGCAGCAGCTGGGATGGCAGTTGCGGATCGTGCAGCAGCGCTCGGCGGAAGTCGTGCATCAGCAGCGTCTGCACCAGGAAGCACTGCTCGGGATCGAGGTTGCCGGCGGCGCGCATGGTGCGCAATACAGGACGGAACAGTTCGACAAAGTCGTGGTATTTGGCTGCAAGTGCGTCGAGATTCCAGCATTCATGCACCAGTTCCTGCAGCGGTTTGCTGGTCAGGGCGCTGATGTTGACGGCTTTCATGGCGACGACCTTGTCGTGCGCTCCCGTCTCCTGCAGGATGTCGAGCAGGGCGTCGGTATCGGCGGACGGCTGGCCGAGGATGCCTGAGGCCAGCGCGCCGTAGCCCGCCCAGGCCAGTTCCTTGCGCAGGGCGTCGCGTTGCGAGCCGCCCAGCGATCCGGGGATCATGACCAGTTGCCATTCGCCGGTCCAGGTGTCCTGCGGCGCGAAATAGATCCGGCGATAGGCGTGTTCGAAGCGGCGCCTGCCGGACGTGGTCAGGCTGTAATAACTCTTGCGGCCCATCTGCTCGGAGACCAGCCATTTTTCCTGGGACAGGCGATAGACGCTGGTGCGCACCATGCGCTCGTTGAGGCCCAGCGGTTCCACCAGCTTGATGAAGCTGCCGAGCCAGACTGTGCCGCCGTGAGGGGCGATGAAGTCGCCATAGATCGTGATGATCAGCGAGTTGGCGCGGGCTGGATGCTGATCGAGGAAGTCCTTGATCCACTGGGTGATGTATCGGCTCTTCACATTATTCCTAAAAGACGGATCGGCGCGGTCGCGACGCTGCACATTGTATTGGATCGTCCGGCATACAGCATTAGACAACTCTAATGTGATACAAAACCATTGCATCGATTGTGATCAAAGTGTATCGTAACGTCAATAGGGTCAAATTTGGCCCCAATACGACCAGGCGAGGCGGGCAATGCGACACGAGGCGGGTGTGGGCATCGAGGCACATAACAAGTACGGCGCGTACCGCTGGGCCGGCGCGGCCGGCACGCATTCGCACGAGACGGTGGCGGAAGAAGTTCCCGTGGCGCTGGTCTATAACGGCATCTCGCATGCCGTGATGCTGGCGACGCCGCTGGACCTGGAAGATTTCGCCCTGGGTTTCAGCCTGAGCGAATGCATCGTCGGTCGCTCGGGTGAAATTCACGATCTGGAAATTGTCGAGCGGGACAACGGCATCGAAGTCCATATGCAGCTCTCCTCCGAGCGCGCCCATGTCCTCAAGGAACATCGGCGGACACTGGCCGGGCGCACCGGCTGCGGTCTCTGCGGTTCGGAGAGCCTCGATCAGCTGGCCAAGCGGGCCGCTACCGTTCGCTCTTCCGCGGTGTTGAACCCGGGAGCATTGCCGCGTGCCTTGTCCGCGCTGCAGGAAATGCAGCACCTGTTCCATTTGACCGGGGCGGTGCATGCCGCCGCCTGGTGCGACTTCAACGGCGGAGTCCATCTGGTGCGGGAAGACGTGGGGCGTCACAACGCGCTCGACAAGGTGATCGGTTCCCTTGCGTCTCAGCGCCGGGCCTTCGACGACGGCTTCGTCCTCATGACCAGCCGCGCCAGTTACGAAATCGTGCAGAAGGCCGCGGCGGTCGGCATTGCGGTGGTCGCGGCGGTTTCTGCACCTACCGGCATGGCGGTCAGGGTGGCGATCGACTCGGGGGTCACGCTCATCGGCTTTGCCCGCGGCGAGCGGCATTGCGTCTATTCGCATCCCGAGCGCGTTCAATAGTCAGGGAAACAGGCGAGGAAAATCAGCATGGCAGCAGCCCAATCGAAATCCGTCAAGCATGTTCCGACCCTTTGCTACAACTGCGTCTCCGGTCCCGACTTCATGACCGTCAAGGTGGTTGATGGCGTGGCGACCGAGATCGAACCCAATTTCGCTGCCGCCGAGGTGCATCCGGCGAAGGGGAAAGTCTGCGTCAAGGCCTACGGCCTGGTGCAGAAGACCTACAACCCGAACCGCATCCTCACGCCGATGAAGCGCACCAACCCGAAGAAGGGGCGCAACGAGGATCCCGGCTTCGTGCCGATTTCCTGGGACGAAGCGCTCGACCTCGTCGCCGGCAAGCTCAATGCCGCGCGCGTCAAGGGTCTGGTCGATGAAGCCGGGCTCCCGCGGGTCGCCGTCAGCCTCGGCCACGGCGGTACGCCGTCCAATTACATGGGGACCTTCCCGGCCTTCCTGGCCGCTTGGGGCCCGGTGGATTTCAGCTTCGGGTCGGGTCAGGGCGTCAAGTGCGTGCATTCCGAGCATCTCTACGGCGAGTTCTGGCATCGCGGCTTCACCGTCGCCTCCGACACGCCCAACGCCCGCTACGTGATCGCCGTCGGCGCCAATGTTGAAGTGACGGGCGGTCCCTGCGCGGTGATCCGTCATGCCGACGCGCGCATTCGCGGCTACAAGCGCGTCCAGGTGGAGCCGAGCCTGACGGCGACCGGCGCCTGCTCCGCCGAATGGGTGCCGATCCGGCCCAAGACCGATCCGGCCTTTCTGTTCGCCCTGATCCATGTCCTGATGCAGGAGAACGGACTGGCCAGGCTCGACATTCCCTTCCTGCGCGACCGCACCGCTTCGCCCTACCTGATTGCACCGGACGGCCTCTATCTGCGCGATCCGCAAGGCGGCAAGCCGCTGGTATGGGACGAACTCACGGGTACTGCCGTGCCGCACGATACGCCGGGCGCGCAACCCGCCGTGGCAGGTGTCTACCGCCTCGCTCATGCCGTCGTCGTCGATGCCGACAAGGAGCGCCGCGAGTATTCCGATGTCGAGGGCAAGACGGCCTACGAGATGCTTTTGCAGCACATTGCGAAGTACACGCCGGAGTGGGCCGAGACCATCTGCGACGTGAAGGCCGCGACCATCCGCCGCATCGCCAACGAGTACCTCGAAGCCGCCAGTATTGGCGAGACGATAGTGATCGACGGCAAGACCCTCGCTCTGCGGCCGGTGGCCGTGACGCTGGGCAAGTCGGTGAACAACGGCTGGGGCGCCTTCGAATGCTGCTGGGCGCGCACCGTGCTGGCTGCTTTGGTTGGCGCGCTGGAAAACCCCGGCGGGCTGGTGGGCACCACGGTGCGACTCAACAAGTCGCGCGACAACCGCCACCTTTCCGTGGCGCCCGGCGAAGACGGCTTCATGGTCCAGTACTTCAATCCGACCAGCAAGGAGGAATGGCAGTCGACGCCGTCCACCCGCAACCTGCACCAGACGCTGGTGCCGATCGTCGGTCACAACGGCGCCTGGAGCCAGGCGCTCGGCCCGACGCAACTGGCCTGGATGTTCCAGGGCGAGCGCCCGGACGACTGGTCGATGCCGATGCCGACGCTGCCGGACGTGTGGCTCGTCTATCGCTCGAATCCGTCGATCTCCTTCTGGGACACGCGGCACCTGGCGGAGGTTGCGGCACGTTTTCCGTTCATGGCCTGCGTGGCCTACACGGTCGACGAGACCAATTACATGGCCGACGTGCTGCTGCCGGAGGCGACCGATCTCGAATCGACCCAGATGATCCGCATGGGCGGCACCAAGTACATGGAGCAGTTCTGGGACTACAAGGGCGTGGTGCTGCGGCAGAAGGCCGTCGAGCCGCAGGGCGAGGCGCGTGACTTCACCTGGATCACCACCGAGCTGGCCAGGCGCACCGGCCTGCTCGACCCGTATTTCGGCGCGATCAACAAGGGCATCTCCGGCGTTTCGCCGCTCAAGGGCGAGGGCTACGATTTCAGCCTGGATCCGGCAAGCGAACCGGCGCCCGAGCAGATATGGGACGCGGTCTGCCGCGCCGCCTCCGTCACGCTCTCGGAAGGCCGCGAGGAGCACGACCTGGAATGGTTCCGCGAAAACGGCTTCTTCGCCGTGCCGATGTCGCGGCTCGAGTGGTATCTGACGCCGACCATGGAAAAACTCGGGCTGCGCTACGAACTGCCCTACCAGGAACGCCTGCTGCGCGCCGGTCGCGAACTCGGCCGGCGGCTGCACGAGAAGAAGATGAACTGGTGGGACGAACAGCTTTCCGAATACACCGCGCTGCCGGAATGGCACGACGTGCCGGGGCGCTGGATCCGCAACCTGGAAAAATCGGGCGCCAAATTGGAGGACTTCCCCTTCTGGCTGCTCACCACCAAGAGCATGCAGTACCACGCCGGCGGCAATGCCGCGATCGAGGTGATGCACGAGGTGGCGCAGAACCTGCGCGGTCACGCCGGGGTGATCATGAATGCGAAGACCGCGGCCGGGCTCGGCATCGCAGAGGGCGATCGTGTCGAGGTGCGCTCCCACATCGGTGCCACCTACGGCAAGGCGTCCCTGATGCAGGGCATCCGGCCGGACACCCTGGTCATCATCGGCCAGTTCGACCACTGGGCGACGCCCTTCGCCAAGACCCTGGATGCGCCCAGCCTCAATACCATCGCGCCGATGTCGCTCGACCTCACCGACGCGACGGGTTCCGGTGCGGACATCGTGCGGGTGGGTGTGCGTCGCGTGGGCGAAGGAGCTACCGCATGAGCGCCGCCCGCAGGGCCGCCCCAAGGGCGGCGCAGCCAGCTATACGGAGCGAGCGACGCTCGCGAACCAACGTCACCCCCTTCCATGGGAAGGGGGATGGGGGGATGGTGCGATGAAGCGCTACGTGATGAGCATCGATCTGCGCCGCTGCGTCGGCTGCCAGACCTGCACCGCGGCCTGCAAGGGCGCCAACGCAACGCCGCCCGGGATTCAATGGCGCCGCGTGCTCGATATCGAGACCGGCGAGTTTCCCGATGTGCAGCGGACCTTCTTGCCCATGGCCTGCATGCATTGCGCCAATCCTCCTTGCGAGAAAGTGTGTCCGACCCGGGCCACCACCAAGCGCGCCGACGGCCTGGTGGCGATCGACTACGAGCTTTGCATCGGCTGCGCCAATTGCGTCATGGCCTGTCCCTACGATGCCCGCTCCATCGTGCATGAGGCCCATTACGCCTATGGCGATACGCCGATGGCGTCCGAGGCCGCGCGCTTCGATCCGGACCGGATCGGGGTGTCGATGAAATGCAGCTTCTGCGTGGATCGCATCGATCTCGCAGAACGCACCGGGCAGATTCCGGGCGTTGACCCCGAGGTGACTCCGGCCTGCGTCAATTCCTGCATCTCGGGCGCAATGGAATTTGGCGACATCGAGGATCCGGAAAGCAGCGTCAGCCGTTTGCTGGCGCAGACGCAGCACTACCGCATGCACGAGGAGCTGGGCACCGAGCCGGGCGTGTACTACATTTGGGATCAGTCATGAAGAAACCCCTCCTTCGCGCCTCCAGCCTGGCTTCTCCCAAGCAGCAGCACAACTGGGATTGGCGCGCGGCAAGCAATTTCATCGCCGGCGGCGCTGGCGGCGGACTGTTGCTGTGGGCATCGGTGGTCAATGCGTCAGCCGATGCCACCCGGATGGCGATCCTGCTGGGCCTGATCCTGATCGGCAGCGGACTCACCTGCGTCTGGTTCGAGATCGGCCGGCCGTGGCGCGCATTGAACGTGTATCGGCATTTCGCCACCTCATGGATGACGCGCGAAGCGGTGGTGGCCCTGGGAGTGTTCGCCGCGGGCGGCCTGGCCTTGCTCACCGGCGCGTTCGCACTGAGCTTCCTCGCGGGCATTCTGGGTCTGACGTTTCTGTACAGCCAGGCGCGAATCCTGGCGGCCAACAAGGGGATTCCGGCATGGCGGCACCCGCGCAGTATCTCGCTGATGATCGCCACCGGCCTCGCTGAAGGTGCCGGCTTTCTCGTTTGCGTGCTGTCGCTGTCGTCCGCTGCAGTCGGCTTTCCGGTTCTCGCCGGCCTGATCGCGCTGATCGTCGTCCGGGCATTATTCTGGAAGAGCTATCTCGGCGCATTGGTGGCCGACGGTGCGCCCGACGCGACACTGAAGGTGCTGAGCGGGATTGCCCCGAGATTGCTGGTCGTCGGCCACATTCTGCCGGCACTTGCTGTCGTCGCAGCCATGGCGGGAATGCCGGGAGGGGCGGTACTGAGCTTTGCGGCAGGGATCCTGGTGGTCGCCGGTGGCTGGTTCCTGAAGTTCACCCTGGTCAGACGCGCGGCGTTTACGCAGGGCCTCGCACTGCTGCACTTGCCGGTACGCGGGCAGGGCACGGCCGGCGCGGCAACAAAGCCAGGCTGGAAAACCGTGCCAGGGGTCAAGGCGGGCTAGCCGGATTCAAGAAGAAAACAGGGAGTGGGGCCGGAGAGCCCCATCGAATCGGAGGAGACGGGATGTACGAAGTACGCTTTCATGGCCGCGGCGGTCAAGGCGCCGTTACGGCGGCATCGATGCTCGCGTCGGCGCTGCTGGAAGAAGGCAAGTATGCGGTGTCGATCCCGTCCTTCGGTTTCGAGCGGCGCGGCGCGCCCGTGGTCTCCTTCCTGCGCTGCAGCGATCGCGAAATCCGCCAGCTGACGAACATCTACACGCCGGACTGCCTGATCTGCGTCGATCCGACGCTGGCGAAGTCGGTCGATATCTTCAGCGGCCTCAAGCCCGGCGGCACGCTGGTGCAGGCCACGCACAAGCCGCTGGCAGAGGTGGTGATCGCCGATACGGTCGGGGTGGTCGGCCTGTGCGACGCCATCGGCATCGCGCTCGAGGTTTTCAAGCGCCCGATCACCAATACCATAATGCTCGGTGCATTTGCGAAGACGACCGGCGTCGTATCGTTGGGGGCGCTCAAGCGTTCGCTCGAAGACTCGGATTTTCGCGATGCCGGTCTGGCGCAGAACCTCATCGCACTCGAACGCGGCTACAACGAGACGACGGTGCACACCATAGAACGGAGGGTTGCGGCATGAGCCGGCACGACAGCTATCCCCTGTTCGACCTGGCCAAGGCGAATGTGCCGGACGATCTGTGTCCGGTCGCGACCGTGGTCAGTCCGATGCTCCCCGGCGACTGGCGCAGCATGCGACCGGTGGTCAATCGCGACAAGTGCGTCAAATGCGCGGTGTGCTGGCTGTACTGCCCGGTGCAGTGCGTCGAGGAACACGCGGCCTGGTTCGATTTCAACCTCAAGACCTGCAAGGGTTGCGGCATCTGTGCCAACGAGTGCCCGCAACGCGCGATCACCATGATTGCGGAGGCGACATGAGTCTCGCGAGTTCCCAGTCCGGCTCGAATCGCCGTGTCGCCAGCGCCGACTTTTGTACCTGCACCATGTTCGCGGAGACCAAATGACTACCGCCATTCTTGAAACGCCGAGCCAGACCCAGCCGGCGAAGCAGAAAGTCATGCTCTGCGAAGGCAACGAGGCCGCCGCACTGGGCGTCGCGCTGGCGCGTCCCGACATGGTTGCCGTGTATCCGATCACGCCGCAGTCCTCGCTGGTCGAGCACGTCGCCAAGCTGATCGCCGACGGCCGCATGGACGCCGACATCGTCGATGCCGAGGGCGAGCATTCGGTGCTCTCCGTCCTGCAAGGCGGCGCACTGGCCGGGGCGCGGACTTATACCGCGACCTGCGGCCCGGGCCTCGCTTTCATGTTCGAACCCTATTTCCGCACTTCCGGCATGCGCCTGCCGATCGTCATGTCGATCGTCACGCGCGACGGCATCACACCGCAGTCGGTGTGGGGCGGGCATCAGGATGCGATGACGGTGCGCGAGGTCGGCTGGGTGCAGGTGTATTGCGAGACAGTGCAGGAGGTTCTCGACACCACGATCATGGCCTTCAAGATAGCCGAGCACCACGACGTCATGCTGCCGGTGAATGTCTGCCTCGACGGCAACTACCTTTCCTATGGCACCTCGCGCGTCGAACTGCCCGATCAGGCCGAAGTCGATGCCTTCATGGGCGTCAAGGACGTCAACTGGCACGTGGCCCTGGACCCGCTGCGGCCGATGGCGGTGGATCCGCTGACCGGAGGTTCGGGCGGCAAGGGACCATCGACTTTCGTTCGCTACCGCAAGGGGCAGTGCCGTGGCATGCAGAACTCGCTGCGTGTCATCGAGGAGGTGCATGAGGAATGGGCGCAGCGTTTCGGCCGCCGCTTTGCGCCACTGGTCGAGGAGTACCGCCTCGACGGCGCCGACTACGCGATCATGACTCTGGGCAGCATGACCGGAGCTGCGAAGGATGCGATCGACGAGGCGCGCGACGCCGGCAAGAAGGTCGGGCTGATCAAGATAAAGACCTTCAGCCCCTTCCCGGTCGAAGCGCTGCTCAAGTCTTTGAACAAGGTTCAGGCGCTCGGCGTCGTCGATCGTTCGGTGGGCTTCCGCTGGAATTGCGGGCCGATGTATCAGGAAACCATGGGCGTCCTGTATCGCCTCGGGCGACACGTTCCTTCGATGAGCTTCATCGGCGGCCTCGCCGGCGCCGACATCACGGTCGGACATTTCCACCGCGTCATCGAAGCGACGGAAAAACTGCTCAGCAGTCCCGCGCCGATCGAGCCGGTCTGGCTCAACGAGAAAGATTGAGGGACCAAGCGATGGAACACACCAAATACCTTGTGGTCGGCAGCAGCCACGCCGCGCTCGAAGCCGTGACGGCAATCCGCATGCACGATGCCAAAGGCAGCCTGACGCTGCTGACGCGCGATCCGCATCTGCCTTACTCGCCGACCGTCTTGCCCTATGTTGTTTCCGGGCGCTCCTCACCCGACGGCATCTTCTTGCGCGATGAGAAATTCTTTGCCGACAACCGGGTCCAGTTGAAGCGCGGCACCGCACTGAAGGCCCTGCATGTCGAGCGCAATGCGGCGGAGCTCGCCGATGGCAGCGAGATCGCCTACGAGAAGATCCTGCTGGCAACCGGCGCGTCCCCGGCGATTCCGCCGATTCCGGGAATCGATACGGTGTCGTACCACGTGCTGCGCACGCTAGACGATGCGACGAAGCTGAATGCCGCGATCAAGCAGTCGAAACAGGCCGTGGTGCTCGGCGCCGGGCTGGTCGGCATGCACGCCGCCGAGAACCTGGTGAAAGTCGGCGCTGGCGTTACGGTGGTGGAAATGGCGAAACAACTGACCGACGGCTATTTTGATGCCACGGCGGCGGCGCTGATCGAAAAGGCCTTCACCGACAACGGCGCGACCATTCTTACCGGCAGCCGCGTGGTCAAGCTCGCGCCGTCGTCGAAGGGCGTCACGCTGACGCTGGAGAACGGCACGACGCTGGAAGCCGACCTGCTGCTGGTCGCCACCGGCGTCAGGCCGAACATGGCCTACCTGAATGGATCCGGCCAGCTCGTCCTTCACGACAAGGGCATTCTCGTCAGCGACAGCATGCAAACCAGCGTCGCCAATGTCTGGGCGGCCGGCGATTGCGCGCAGGCCAAGGGATTCTTCACGGACAGTAAGGTGATGAACGCGATCCTGCCCGACGCGACAGAGCAGGGACGCATCGCCGGCATGGCGATGGCAGGCGACCCAGGCCTGAAGACCTACCCGGGCGGCGTACCGCTGAACACCTACCATTTCTTCGGCCGCCATGCGATCTCCGTCGGCAGCAGCAAGGTTCCCGAAGGCGCCGAAGTCGTGACGCGGTTCGACGAAGCCAGCGGCCGCTATCTCAAGGCGATCTTCAAGGATGGCTGCCTGCTCGGCATCTACGGCGTCAACGAATTCTTCGACGCCGGCGTCATGTGCCAGTTGATCCTGCGCCGGATCGACCTGTCGGCGGTGAAGCAGCGCTTCCTCGCCGAGCCGATGAAAGTGGGCCGCGAAATCATGTCGAAGACGTGGAGATAAGCATGGCAATGTTTGGAGGGGCCTACAACACCATCGCCTTCGACGCCGCGAAATGCGACGGCTGCGGCGACTGCATGACGGCTTGCGCGACGGCCAAGACGGGTACTGTCGATCAGTCACGCTCGCGCATCCAGATCGTCGGCAGCGAGCATGACGGCTTCGAACTCGCCCTCTGCCGCCAGTGCGGCGATCCCAAGTGCGTCACGGTCTGTCCAGCCGCGGCGCTGACCAAGAATGGCGACAGCGGTGTCATCGAGTGGAATGCATCGAAATGCGTCGATTGCCTGCTGTGCACGGTGGGCTGCGCCTACGCCGGCATTGCCCTCGATGCGGGCAGCGGCCACGTCGCCAAGTGCGATACCTGCGATGGCGCCCCGGCTTGCGTGCCGGCCTGTCCACACCAAGCGCTGACCTACATTACGACCTCGCGCATTTACAACGAAGTCGGCGACTGGGAGGATCTCTTCGCTCCGGGTCTCGCCGGCTGCCAAGGCTGCAACACCGAACTCCTGATGCGCCACACGCTGCGCCGGGTCGGCCCGGAGACCGTGCTGGCGACGCCGCCGGGCTGCGTTCCCGGCATGGGCTCGGTCGGTTTCAACGGCACCACCGGCACCAAGGTCCCGGTTTTCCATCCGCTGCTGACCAATACCGCGGCCATGCTGGCCGGGATCAAGCGCCAGTACAGGCGTGTCGGCCGCGAAGTCAATGCGCTGGCCATTGCCGGTGACGGCGGCGCCTCGGACGTGGGTTTCCAGTCGCTGTCCGGCGCCGCCGAGCGCAATGAACAGATACTTTTCATGGTGGTCGACAACGAGGGCTACATGAACACTGGCATGCAGCGTTCGAGCTGCACGCCCTATGGCGCCTGGACCTCGACCACGCCGATCGGCAAGGGTTCGGGCGGCATGCCGTCCCAGGGCAAGACACAGGATGCCAAGAACCTGCCCCTGATCATGGTCAACCATCGCTGCGAGTATGTCGCGACCGCATCGACGGCCTACATGCAAGACCTCTACGACAAGCTCGACAAGGCGATTCAGGCCTCCAAGCGCGGCTTTGCCTATCTGCACGTCTATTCGCCCTGTACCACGGGCTGGCGCTTCCCGACCGACCAGAACATGGAGGTCGCGCGCAAGGCGGTCGAAACCAACTTCGTGATGCTCTGGGAGTACAACCCGAAGGATGGCCTGGAGTTCACGCGGCCGGTGGATGATCCGCTGCCGGTGACCGAGTATCTGAAGGCGATGGGACGCTTCCGCCATCTGAGTCCGGATCAGATTTCACACATACAGGGCAAGGTCGTGGAAAATCTCGCTTTCGTCAAACAAATGGCTCATCGACAGAGCGCATAGGGGGAGCAACATGAGCGAGCAGGATGGCAGTCTGGAACCAATCGAGAAGGCAAGCCGGGACGAGTTGCAGGCGTTGCAGTTGCAGCGCATGAAGTGGTCCTTGCAGCACGTCTATGACAACGTGCCGCACTATCGCAAGAAGTACGACGCCGCCGGAGTGCACCCGAACGATCTGAAGCAGCTGTCGGATCTGGCGAAATTTCCCTTCACGACCAAGCTCGACCTGCGTGACACCTATCCCTACGGCATGTTCGCGACGCCGATGCGCGACGTGGTGCGCATTCATGCTTCCTCGGGCACGACCGGCAAGCCCACCGTGGTCGGCTACACCAAGAACGACATCGCCATGTGGGCAAACCTGATGGCCCGCTCGCTGCGCGCCGCAGGATGCTCTGCCGACGACATCATCCTCAACTCCTATGGCTACGGACTATTTACCGGCGGCCTCGGCGCGCACTACGGCGGAGAGGCCCTGGGCGCCACGGTGATCCCGATGTCCGGCGGCCAGACCGAAAAGCAGGTGCAGCTGATTCAGGATTTCAAGCCCACGGTGATTCTGTGCACGCCGTCCTATGTGCTGACCATCGCCGATGAGATGATCAAGCTGGGCATCAAGCCGAACCAGACCAGCCTGCGCGTGGGTGTCTTCGGCGCCGAACCGTGGACCAACGAAATGCGTCGCGAGATCGAGGAGCGCCTGGGCATCGATGCCGTGGATATCTATGGCTTGTCGGAAGTCATGGGGCCCGGAGTGTCCTGCGAATGCGTCGAGACCAAGGACGGCCCGCACATCTGGGAAGACCATTTCTACCCGGAGATCATCAATCCGGAAACCGGCGAAGTGCTGCCGGACGGCGAAATGGGCGAACTGGTGTTTACCTCGCTGTCCAAGGAGGCGCTGCCGATCATCCGCTACCGTACGCGCGACCTGACGCGGCTTCTGCCGGGAACGGCGCGCAGCATGCGGCGCATGGAAAAGATCACCGGCCGCAGCGACGACATGCTGATCATTCGCGGCGTGAATGTCTTCCCGACGCAGATCGAGGAGATCTTGCTGAAGAACCCCAGCCTGTGCGCCCAGTACCAACTGCAAGTCTCGCGCGAAGGCCACCTCGACCAGCTGGATGTCTATGTCGAGGTACGGGCCGACCTGTCGAACTCGATCAGCGAAGCCAGGCGCCGTGAAATCGGCGCCGAGGTGAAACACCACATCAAGTCCCTGGTCGGGGTCAGCGCAGACGTTCATGTGGTCGAAACCGACAAGGTCGAAAGAACCTTGGTAGGGAAGGCCAGACGGGTCATCGATCGGCGGCCGAAATAGAGATACGATGATTGATTTGCCCGACTACAAGTAATGTATTATTTTTCCGTTCAGCACCTCAGAGTGGATGCACTATAGTTCACAGGCGGTCTGGGGAGTCTAGAACCTTAGATATACGAGCAGGCTGATTTTCGCTGTACCCATGCAATTTCAATAAGGCTTTTTTAATAGCCAACCTAAGAGGAGATGCAGATGAAGAAGCTACTGGCAAAAACACTGATCGCCGCATCAATGGCAGGAACTGCTTTGGCAGTTCAGGCCCAGGAAGTGACATTGAAGGTGCATCACTTTCTTTCGCCGACGACATTCATCCAGGTAGGTGTATTCGAGCCCTGGTGCGCCAAACTGGGCAAGGAATCCAACAACCGGATCAAGTGCCAGATCTACCCGGCGATGCAACTCGGTGGCACTCCGCCGCAGCTCTTCGACCAGGCCAAGGACGGCATTGCCGATGTAGTGTGGACCGTTCTCGGCTATTCGGCCAACCGCTTCCCGATGTCGGAAGTCTTCGAACTGCCCTTCACGATGACCAACGCCGAGGCGACCAGCCGTGCCGCCTGGGACTTCACGCAAACCTACGCCAAGCATGAGTTCAAGGACGTCCATGTGCTTGCCGTGCATGTCCACGGCCCCGGTTACCTGTTCACCACCAAGAAGCAGATGAACACGATGGCCGATTTCAAGGGCATGAAGTTCCGTGCGCCGACCCGCCTGACCAACAAGATGCTGGCCGCAATGGGCGCGACCCCGGTAGGCATGCCGGTACCCGCGGTGCCGGAAGCGCTGTCCAAGGGCGTGATCGAAGGTGCCGTGATTCCTTACCAGGTGGTGCCGAGCATCAAGGTCAATGAGCTGGTCAAGTACGCGGCCGAGACTGATCCCAAGTACAACGCCTTGTACACCACGGTGTTCACCATCGCCATGAACAAGGCCAAGTACGACTCGCTGCCGGCCGACCTGAAGAAAGTCATCGACAACAACTCGGGCCAGGAGTTCTCGGCCATGGCCGGTCGGGTGCAGGAAGCCGACGATGGTCCCGGACGCGAAAAGGTCAAGGCCTCCGGCGTGACCATCAACGTGATCCCCGCCGCCGAGCTCGACAAGTGGAAGAAGGCCACCGACAGCCTCGACGACGAGTGGGCGGCCAGCATGACCAAGGCCGGTCATGACGGGCCCAAGCTGCTGAAGGCGGCGCAGGATCTGATCAAGAAGTACACCAAGTAAGTCTGGCGTCACCATGCCGGGTACCGATTCGCTTCGGTACCCGGTTTTTCTGCGCGGCTGCGGCTGATGCAGGATGAATTGTTCCATTTCGGGAGTTCCTGATGGCAGAAGCACTGTTTGTCGACACCGATGCGCGACCTGACGCCCTGATCGGCCGGGTGCTGCACAAGCTCTGCCGTTTTTTCGCGGTATGCGCCGGCATCACGCTGATCCTGATGGCGCTGATGTCGTTGACCAGCATCGTCGGCCGCGCCTTGTTCGACAAGCCGATACTCGGCGATTACGAACTGGTGCAGATGCTGTCGGCGGTTGCCGTCACCATGTCGCTGCCCTTCTGCCAGATGATCCGCGGCCACATCATTGTCGATTTCTTTACCACGGCGCTGCCTTCCCGCATCAACAAGAGGCTCGATATCTTCGCCAGCCTGGTGATGGCTGTTGCGGCCTTCATTTTTTGCTGGCGCATCACCCTGGGCATGATCGATCTGTACGGCAACGGCGATGCCTCCATGCTGCTCAATCTGCAAACATGGTGGGGCTACGCCCCCATGGTGCCGTCCTTCTTCCTGCTGGGCTGCGCCGCGCTGTATACGGCCTGGGTCGATTTCACCGGAGCCCGAGCATGACCGGTATCGAACAGGGCATGCTGATCGGCGGCCTGATGCTGCTGCTGATGGCCATGCGCATGCACATCGCCATGGCCATGCTGGTCGCCGGTTCCATCGGCTATGTCTGGATCGCCGGGCCGGCGACGCTGCTGAACTACATGAAGACCGCGGCCTGGGCGCGCTACTCGATCTACGATCTTTCGGTGGTGCCGCTGTTCCTGCTGATGGGGCAGTTCGCCACCCATGGCGGTCTTTCCAAGGCGCTGTTTCGCGCCGGCAACACCCTGATCGGGCACTGGCGCGGCGGCATGGCCATGGCGGCAGTGGGCGCCTGCGCCGGCTTCGGCGCGATCTGCGGCTCCTCGCTGGCGACGGCAGCCACCATGGGCCAGGTCGCGCTGCCGGAACTGCGCAACCACAAGTACTCGGGGCGGCTGGCCACCGCGGCGATTGCGGCCGGCGGAACGCTGGGCATCCTGATCCCGCCCTCGGTGCCGCTGGTGATCTACGCCATCCTGACCGAACAGAACATCGCCAAGTTGTTCGTTTCGGCATTCATCCCGGGTCTGATCGCGATGTTCGGCTACATGCTGGTGATCGGCATCATGGCCCGCGTCGATCCGACCTCGGCACCTGCGGGCGATCGCGCCACCTGGACCGAGAGACTGGCCGCGCTGATGGACACCTGGCCCGTGCTGCTGATCTTCACCGTCGTGATCGGCGGCATCTACGGCGGCTTCTTCACGCCCACCGAAGCCGCGTCGATCGGTACGCTCGCCACCGGCTACGTCGCCTGGAAATCCGGCGGGCTGCGCAAGCATGGCTTCATCGAATGCCTCTACGGAACCGCACAGGCGACGGCGATGATCTTCCTGATCCTGCTCGGCGCGGACATCATGAACGTGTTCCTGGCGCTGACCCAGATGCCGGCGGAGTTATCCAAATGGGTGGTGGGCCTCGGTCTTTCGCCGCTCCTGGTTCTTTTCGTGATCCTCTGCATCTACCTGATGCTCGGCTGCATCATGGACAGCCTGTCGATGATCCTGCTCACGGTGCCGATATTCTTTCCCATCGTCATGGGGCTGGATTATTGGGGTCTTGACGCGGAATCCAAGGCGATCTGGTTCGGCATTCTCACGCTGATGGCGGTCGAGGTCGGCATGATCACACCGCCGGTTGGGCTCAACGTGTTCATCATCAGCAGCATGGCCAAGGAAACGAGCATGAAGGAAACCTTCATCGGCATCGTGCCCTTCCTCGCCTCGGATTTCCTGAGGATTGCGCTGCTGGTCTTCGTTCCCTCGATCGCGCTGATTGCCCTGAAACTATAGAAAGTCGGCGCTGGCAGGACGGTGTCCGCAATGAAAAAGCCCGCTACACGCGGGCTTTTTCATTGCAGACCGGCCGGTGATCAATACGTCTCTACGTGGTAGCGGCCCTGTTGCAGGAGCTTCGTCCGTAGTGATTTCCAGTCGAGTCCATGGATGCCGCGGCAATCCGCTCCACATCGTCGGGAAGGGAAACCGCCGTGTCGCCAGCGCCGACTTTCGGGCTTTCGTCGAGAACGGCCTGCGCTGGCAGCGAGTCGTGGCTGATCGCGTCGACCGGACAGGTCTCCTCGCAGGTGTTGCAGCGAATGCAGATCTCGGGGTCGATCAGATGCTGGCGCATGATCGTCATTGCCTATTCCTTAACGTGAAGCACTTTGTGCGGAGTCCCTTCTGATGGACGCGCGCAGCGCGCTGACTGGTAAGCCCCCGCGAGGGGGGAAGGGGGCGGGCGAACAAATGGCTTTTTCGCGGGTTTCATCTTCGGCGGGTGATGCTCTGTGCCATGAGCGTTAACTGAAGCGGACGTACTCGAAGTCTATCGGCTGATTGTTGATGCCGCGTGCGGGCGGTGCGATCCAGTTGGCGTACTTGCCCGGCTCCGCGACCCGGCCCATCAGCGAGCTGACGAAGGCGCGATCCTCGACCGAGGGCAGCCATTCGAGGTGATGGTGCGTCCATTCGGCTTCGGAGAGGATTGAAGGCCTTATGCGGTGCCGTGAGTGTGAAGGGAATGCCCTGCTTCTGGAGGATATTGTCCCAGCGCTCGATGCCGGCGACGGCATCGCGAACGTAGTCGTCCCGCAGGCGCTCGTTGAGGGCGTTGAGATAGGGCGCCTGTCCGGCTAAGGGAGAAGCCCGCTTCGTGCGGGCTTTTTTTATGTCCCCGGCGGCACGCCGGGGACGGTATCCCAGCGACAGGTTCCCATCCCTTTGGTCGGGTGACGGTATCCCGGTGAATGGGGCGGTATCCGGTGTGGCCCAGGCAAGCGCTGTGATTCCTCGGTCCTTCGCAGTCAGCATGCGAGCAATAGGGTGACTGTGCTGAATCATCGGGCTCGACCCATTCCGTTGGAAGACGCCCGGACATGCCGCAGGCATTTGTCGTATGGTTATGGCATTGTGCCGGGGCTGCCTGGTCATGATGGGCCGTCAGGCAACGGCACATGAGCACCTGTTGCAAGCCGTTTCGGTGACGGCCCCGGCGGCATCATGGGCCGCCGCTCTGCGCGGCCCGGCCTTCCTTGCCTATTCGGTCAGCGACCTGATCGATCTCAAGACAGGTCCCGCGCAATTGCAGTGGCAACCTGGACGACTGCCGGGGCGCCCTCGCGCCCTTTGTGCCGCTGGCGTACCTGCGATGGTCATATGCGCTTACAAACGGCCGCCTCGGCTTACAGTTTTGCGTGTGACCCGGAGGGTGCCTGTGCGTTACTTTATTCATCAGCGCGTGGTTCCTGTACTGCGCGCGATTTACGAGGAGAGCCACATGAAAACCACCAAGTATCTTCCAGCCGTTGCAGCCGTCGTAGGCGCGTTGGTTTCGCCAGCATCCTTCGCGGACAACGCGGACATTCGCTTTCGCATCGGCGATGGATCGTTCGCCATCGCCATCGGGGCGCCGCCGCCGGTACGCGTCGTTGCGTATGTACCCGTGGCCATGCCCGGCCATGTCTGGGTGCCGGGTTACTGGGCATGGAATGGCCACCGACAGATCTGGAACAGCGGTGCATGGGAAAGGCCGCGGCAGCACTACCGGCAGGCGGCCGGACATTGGGAGCAGCGCAACGAGCCCCGGCGCTTCGAGTCGCCGCGGTGGGAATCGCGCCAGGCTGTCGAGCGCCACAGTCAGACGCGCGACTACGGCCGGCAGGTGCGATACGAGGATCGTCGTGATCTGGCCTTCTTCCGTGGCCGGGATGCGCGGCGCGAACATTCCCGGTAAGCGCCGCCCTTGCTTCGGGCAGCGGGTCACAGCGTCGCCAGCAACTCCCTTTCGCGCGCCTTGGCTTTCTCGACGCCGGCCAGCTTGACGTGGCCCTAGCCGCGGATAGGTGAGTTCCGGCAGGGCAGGGAGTCTTTGCGCATCGAGCCGCGGCAGGATCGCGTCGACGATTCGTGCATAGTCGGCGGCCAGCTGGTGTTCGAGGCGCCGTTCGCGGCTGTAGCCGATAACATCGAGCCAGCAGCTGCGCAGCTACCGTTCCCTTGCCAGCAGCTTCAGCAGGGGCAATAGCCATTGGCCGTAACTGCGCTTCTGCGGTGCGCCGCAGTCGCCGCAGCCTTCGCAGACTTCGGCGTTGATGAAGATTCGCCGTGTCGCCAGCGCCGACTTCTGGTGCGATGTTCTTCTTCGCCAGTATTTCCGCGGGGCGCATCGTCGGTGGCGCTTCAGCGGCTTCACCCAGCAGCAAGCCCCTGGACAACGGCGGGCGCTGCTAGGGGCGTGCGCTTCGTCGCCGATCAGCCTGATCGATCCTTCATAGCCTTCGGCGCGCAGCGTCTCTGCGACCGTAAGGCCGGCCAGACCGGTCCCGATGACCAGCATTCCACCCATGAGTGTGTCGATCCAGCAAATGGTAAGTGGCAATCCGCTTGCTTGAGTGATATTGCATCGACCGGTAGCGCCGCACTAAATCGGCGGCGCTACCGCAGGCGACCGGCGGTGAAGCTGGCGGGGCGATTGGTCGCGAGTGTCGCGGCTAATCATCGCCATTGTCAGCTTGAAGCCGGCTCGCGCCGGCTTTTTTTGTGTACTTGGATATCGAAGGGAAGAATCATGTCGGCAACAAGCAGCCTGAGGTCATTGGCTGCGAAGGTCGTGGCAGCAGCAGCCCTGTTTGCGCCGTTGGCACATGCGGCCGACGAATCGAGCGTGACGCTGATTTGCGAAGCCGTACGCAGCAAGTATCCAGACCTCGCGCCCTATTGCGGACTGGCGGATGCGGAAAGAAGACCGATTGTCGTTGGCACGACGATGCAGCTGGCCGGTGACAGAAAGGTTTCCGACCCTTTTGTGTCAGGTGCACAAGCCGGATCAAGGCTACGCAAGGATTGCGGATTGGGTGCTACGCCCCCAGTCGTCGCACGGGCCATCAAGGCCTTCGGTGCCTTTCTCAATCAGGTATTGCTCACGCTGTCGGGTGTCGCCAACGTGCGCACCAGCGTGGTCCTGCGCGAACTGAAATACGAGACGGCGCTGCCGGTCTGAACGTGTCGGGAGAGGATGCTGGGTGTTGTCGGGCTGCCGGCGTGGCGATCGGCGATGGGTAGAATGCAGGTATCCGGATCGACGGGCATCTTTTTCCAGAAGGGACAGGTATTCATGAAACTCTTTGTTGCCGTGTTTATGCTTCTTTGCGCCAGCGCTGGCTGGAGTGCCGATCAGCCGGCTGCTTCCCAGGCCACAGTGCTCAAGGGCGAGGTGCTGGAAGTCAAGGATGTCGATACTTATACCTATGTTCGTCTCAAGACTGCGGACGGGGAAACGTGGGCCGCGGTTGGCAGGGCGCCGTTGAAAAAAGGGGCAAAGGTCGTCATTGAAGATGTGACGGTCATGAACAATTTCGAGAGCAAGGCCCTGAAAAGAACCTTCCCGAAAATAGTGTTCGGCACCCTGGCCGGCACCGGGGCAGCGAGCGGAATGCCCGCGGGGCATTCGGGCATGCCGAAGGTCGAGCATGCCGGCGACGTCAAGGTGCCGAAGGCCAGTGGTGCCGATGCGCGAACCGTTGCGGAAGTCATCGGGAAGAGTGCCGAGCTCAAGGACAAGACTGTGCTGATTCGGGGCAAGGTCGTGAAATACTCGCCGGGGATCATGGGCAAGAACTGGATCCATTTGCGCGATGGATCGGGTTCCGCCGCGGACAATACGAATGACCTGCTGGTGACGACCACCGATCAGACCAAGGTCGGCGATGTCGTTGTGGTGAAGGGTCTGGTGCACACCGACCGCGACTTCGGTTCCGGCTATGCGTACAAGGTGCTCGTCGAAGAGGCCAGGCTGCAGCAGTGAGTTGTCGCCTGCCCGAACGGGGCCGGCGCTGGCAGGCGCTCGGCGTGTGCCTGCTGGCGGGCTTCGCTTTGCTGCTCCCGGCAGTCGCGGTGCGTGCCGAAGCCCTCCACGAGGAAGCGCCGCGCGTGGTGGCGGCGCTGGAGCAGGGACTGGCTGCCGAATCGGGAGCCGGCCTGAGAAAGAATCCGCGACTGGCCTTGGCGCTCTATTGCGATGCCGGCGTCATGGGCAGTCCCGAGGGGTTCTTCCGTGTCGGCCGCATTCTCGCCAAGGGCCCCGTGTTCGTGCGCAATCCGGCGCTGGCCAATGCCTATTTCGCCCTGGCGGCGAAACTCGGGCATCGCGATGCGTTCGATCACTACGATGAAAGCATCGGCAGCACGCCGCTCGGCGACGAGTGCGGCAATTTCGAAGCCAGCCTGGTGGCGGGACACTTCGACCTCGATGGCTATCTGTCCGCGCTCTCGCCGGCAAAACGAAAAGTTTCAGACTTGATCCGCCGTCATGCGGCGCGCTACGGCGTCGATGTGCGCATCGCCCTGGCGGTGGCGCTGGCCGAGTCGAATCTCGATTCGCGGGCGGTTTCGCCGAAAAACGCACAGGGTGTGATGCAACTGATACCGGGGACGCAGGAGCGCTTTGGCGTGAAGCATCCCTTCGATGCCGAGGCCAACATCAAGGGTGGACTGGCCTACCTGAAATGGCTGAAGGCGCGCTTTGGCGGCGACTGGGCGCTGGTCGCTGCGGCCTACAATTCAGGGGAAGGCGCAGTCGAGCGGCACGGTGGAATCCCGCCGTTCCGCGAAACCCAGGCCTATGTGCGGCGGGTGCTGTTCTTCGCGGGCTTTGCGCTGCGTAAGAACACTTGAGGCCTTGCCGGGCGCGTGGCCTCAGCCGAACCGGCGGGAGATCAAGTGATCCAGGGAGAAGACTCCCGGCCCCCTGGCGATGAGGAAGACCAGGACGGCGGCCCAGACGCCATGGGTCGGCCAGGCGCCGGGATAGACCAGAACCTGGATCACCAGGGTCATCCCCAGCAGCGCGAGCGCCGAAAAGCGGGTTGCCAGTCCGAGCAGGATCAGCAGCGGAAACAGGTGCTCGGCGAATGCTGCCAGCGGCGCCGCCAGTTCGGGAGCGATCAGCGGCAGCCGGTATTCGTCGCGAAACAGGGTAATCGCCGAATCGGCAAGGTGCGGCAGGCCAAGCGAGAATTCGCCGCCGATGATATCGATGGCGAAGCCCTGTACCTTGGTCTGGCCCGACTTCCAGAAAACCGCGGCGATCGAGAATCGCCCGAGCAGGGCGATCAACGAGTCGGGGATGACACCCATCAGGTCGATGCCTTGCTCGACCCTATTTTTCAGTTTGGCGATCATGGAGCAAGTCCGGTAATTGCGCCGCAGCGCAGCAGCAGGCCGAGCGCGTCGCTCAACTCGAAGCCTGGATCGGCCGCCAGCGCCTGTTCGGAGGCATCGCCTAGACAGCAGACGGCTTGCAGTCGCTGAACGAAGGCGGCCGTTCCCGCCGTGACAAGGTAGGTCTCCACCTCCAGTCCGGCACGCAAAACAAGGGCGGATTCCGGCTGCGCGGTGTTTACCGCTTCCAGCGCTGAACCGATGTCGTCTTCCTGATGCGCGGCCCAGAGCGACACCACGGCATGCGTTGAAAGCAGAATTCGCAGCGAAGGATGCAGCGTGAAGCGCACGGTCGGCAGCCGCGCGGGGTCGGCCAGCAGCCGGGCAAATCGTTCGGGCGGAACCGGATCGGCATCGGCGGCATGGCAGGCCTGAACCCGCAGCATTTCGAGGCGCGCAACGTCGGCCAGGTAGGGCAGGCTTGCTGCGGGTTGAAAATCCTCGATGAAGCCGGGGAAGCCATCCCCGTAGTGCGCCATGACCGGCGAGCGCGGCGGGTGCGCACGGGCGAAGAGGCTGGCCATGGCGCGGAAAAACTCCTCGCCGACCAGCGCCTGAGTCACCGGAAACGTGTCGGCCAGGGCGTCGATCAGCGACACCATGACGTTGTTGCGATAGACGGCGAAGCGCCGCGCCGGGTCGGAGCGGTTCCAGGCCGTCAGTCCGGGCGGGCAGGCCGGCGGCATCGCCAGCAGGCTGTCGGCGAAGGCCTGGTGATGGCTCATGCGGCCATCTCCAGCGGGCGGCGCGTCTTCACCGCGGCCATGATCGCCTCGGCCTGATGCGCCTCGGCAAGCAATACGGGGAAGGCCGGGATATCGTTGTCGCGTTCGATCAGGGTCGGCGTGGGTCCCAGCAGACCCAGTGTGCAGGCATACAGATCCCAGACCGCCTGCGCCACGGGCGAGCCGTGGCTGTCGATCAGCAGGGGATCGCCGGCGGCGTCGGTGTCGCGCGCAAAACCCGCCAGGTGGATTTGTCCGACCGCGTTCAAAGGCAGCGAGCTGATGTAGGCAAGGGGGTCGCGGTGATGATTGACGCAGGCGACATGAACATTGTTCACGTCGAGCAGCAGGCCGCAGCCGGTTCGCCGCACGACCTCGGCGATGAAATCCGTCTCCGCCATCGTCGAGGCGGCGAATTCGACGTAAGTCGCCGGGTTCTCCAGCAGCATGCGGCGCTTGAGCCGGTCCTGTACCTGGCTGACATGTGCGCAGACGCGGGCAAGCGTTTCGGCGTGATAGGGCACGGGCAGCAGATCGTTGAGGAACACACCGCCGTGACTGGCCCAGGCCAGATGTTCGGAGAACGATTCCGGCTGGTAGCGGTCGAGCAGATGGGCGAGGCGATTCAGGTGTTGCTCATCCAGAGGAGACTCGCTGCCGATGGACAGGCCCACGCCATGGATCGAGAGGCAATAGTCAGCGCGGATGCGGCCCAGATAGTGGTGGAAGGGGCCGCCGTCCACCATGTAGTTCTCCGCATGGACCTCGAAGAAGCCTATGTCCGGCCTGTCGACGAGGATCTCGCGAAAGTGTTCCGGCTTCAGGCCGACCCCGCCCCGGGCGGGGAGCCCCGGGGCGCGGCGGGCGCCGGCCGACGTTGTCATGGCGACGTGGTGGCGTGATGCGCGGACGTCGGGCGATCAGGCCTTCTTTTCCTTGAACTCCATGAGTTGCCCCTTGCCGGTCGGCGAGGTCGTCGACGCGGTTTTTTCGCAGGTGCCCTTGGGCACCAGCGACCAGGCGTTGCCCTGATGATCCATCTTCGAACTTCCGGCGCAGGACGTTCCCGCGCCCGCCTTGCAGTCGTTCTTGCCCTTCATGGCCACGCCGTAGCACTTTTCCTTGTCGGCCATCTTGTCCTGCGCAGCGACGGGCGTCGCTGCGACCGTCAGAGCAGCGCCCAGGGCGAAGGCGAGCGAAGCGGCGGTCATTGTCTTGTTCATGATGTATCTCCTTGATCTGTCGAGGTTGAGGATGTTGCGTCGCGGGCTCGCGAATTCGATTCGTGCCTGCTGCAAGGGTAGTCGGGGCGACTGCCGGTTCCTTACAACCTAAAGGAGATTTTGCTAATGAATTTCGCGCGTTTCGAGGAACTTCACTTCCGGGTGGCGTTCCTGCGTCATCTGCAGATTGACGCGGTTGGGCGCCAGATAGACGTAGTCGCCGGCGCCGTCGAGCGCCACATTGACGCCGGCCTTGTCGGCCAGGGCGCGTATCGCCAAGTCGTCGCCGCGCAACCAGCGTGCCGTGGAGACCGGGTAGGGTTCGAACATCACGTCGACGCCGTACTCGAATTCGAGGCGGTGGGCGACCACGTCGAACTGCAGCGTGCCGACCGCGCCGAGGATCAGGTCGTTGCTGTGGATCGGGCGGAAGAGCTGCGTCGCGCCTTCTTCGGCCAGCTGCTGCAGGCCTTTCTGCAACTGCTTCATTTTCATCGGATTGCGGATCTGGGCGCGGCGGAAGTGCTCCGGCGCGAAGCAGGGGATGCCGGTGAACTTGAGGTCCTCGCCTTCGCTGAAGGCGTCGCCGAGCAGCACCGTGCCGTGATTGGGAATGCCGATGATGTCGCCCGGCCAGGCCTCATCGGTGGTGGTGCGGTCCTGCGCCATGAAGGTGATGGCGTTGTTCACCGACAGCGTCTTGCCGGTCGACCGTTGCCGGAGTTTGATGCCGCGTTCGAACTTGCCCGAGCAGACGCGGACGAAAGCGATGCGGTCGCGGTGCTTGGGGTCCATGTTGGCCTGGATCTTGAACACGAAGCCGGAGAATTTCGCTTCGTCGGGTTGCACCAGGCGCGTTTCAGCGGCCCGCGGCTGCGGGGGTGGGGACAGGTCGACCACGGCGTCGAGCAGGGACTGCACGCCGAAGTTGTTGATCGCCGAGCCGAAGAACACCGGCGTCTGCTTGCCGGCGAGGTAGGCCTCGCGGTCGAAGGCGTGGGAGGCTCCGCGCACCAGTTCGACTTCCATGCGCAGTTCCTCGGCCTGGTCCGGGATCAGCTCGTCGAGGCGCGGGTTGTGCAGGCCCTTGATCACTTCCGCCGTGCCCTTGTCCGCCTGCGGGTCGAAGAAGCTGATGCTGTCGTCGTAGAGGTGATAGACGCCGCGAAAGCGCTTGCCCATGCTGATCGGCCAGGTCATCGGCGCGCACTGGATGTCGAGCACGGATTCGATCTCGTCGAGCAGTTCGATCGGCGGCCGGCCTTCGCGGTCGAGCTTGTTGATGAAGGTCAGGATCGGCGTGTCGCGCAGGCGGCAGACGTTCAGGAGCTTGATGGTCTGGGCTTCGACGCCGTTGACCGAGTCGATCACCATCACCGCCGAATCGACCGCCGTCAGCGTGCGGTAGGTGTCTTCGGAAAAGTCCTCGTGGCCCGGCGTATCGAGCAGGTTGATCATGCATTCGCGGTAGGGAAACTGCATCACCGAGCTGGTGACCGAGATGCCGCGCTGCTTTTCGAGTTCCATCCAGTCGGAGGTGGCGTGGCGCGAGGCTTTGCGCGCGCGGACTTCGCCGGCGACCTGGATGGCGCCGCCGAACCACAGCAGCTTTTCGGTCAGCGTGGTTTTGCCCGCATCCGGATGGGAAATGATGGCAAAGGTGCGGCGACGGGCGGTTTCAAGTTCGAGCTGGGACACGGCGGCGGGGAGATCGATGCGAAGGGCCGCGATTATACGGTGCCGGCCGGAAGTCGGCGCTGGTGATACGGTGACGGGAACTGCCTTTTGGGCTCAGCGCCCCGCTTGCGCCATCCCGATACGTTGTGGCTGCACGGCAAAGGTGCCGGCGCGCGCGGCCTTTTCGCCCGCCAGAACCCAGTCCGGGTCGAGCGAGCGGATCGGCACCCCGGTATCGGCCGGTATGCGGCCGGATACCTGCAAGGCCAGATAACGCCCGCAACTGACGCGCAGGAAAGACGTGAAGTTGGCGCTGTCGTTGTCACTCTGGCCGCCGGCCTCGGCCAGTTCGTCGTAAAGGCGGGTGATCAGCTGAGCCACGCTGAGGCCGTCGCGGGTGCCGATTTCTTCGAGCACCTGCCAGAACAGGTTCTCCAGCCGGATGCTGGTGGCGACGCCGGAAAGCCGCAGGGAACGCGAGCGGCAGCGATACAACTCGGGGTCGGCGCTGATGAAGATTTTGCACATCGCCTTTTCTCCTCGGAAAGGTCGGCGAGGATGCGAATGCATCCTCGCCGTGCAATGTAGCACCGCTGCCGTACTGAGCGAAAGTATCAGAGCTCGATGCGGGTGCCGAGCAAACTGAGGAACTGGCTGATCCAGGCCGGATGCGCGGGCCAGGCCGGCGCCGTGACCAGGTTGCCGTCGGTGACGGCGGCGTCGATCGCGATCTCGGCGAATTTTCCTTCGGCCAGCACGACCTCGGCGCTGCAGGCCGGATAGGCCGAGCAGCTTCTGCCCTTGAGCACACCGGCTGCGGCGAGAATCTGTGCGCCGTGGCAAATCGCGGCGACCGGCTTGTTGGCACTGAAGAAGTGACGCACGATGTCGAGTACCACGGGATTGAGCCGCAGGTATTCCGGGGCGCGGCCGCCGGGGATCACCAGCGCGTCGTAGTTTTCGGCCCTGACGTCGGCAAAGCTGGCATTCAGTGCGAAATTGTGGCCGCGTTTCTCCGAATAGGTCTGTTGCCCCTCGAAATCGTGAATAGCCGTGGCAACGCTGTCGCCGGCGTTCTTGTCCGGGCAGACCGCATGCACGCTGTGGCCGACTGCCAGCAGGGCCTGGAAGGGCACCATGACTTCGTAATCCTCGACGTAGTCGCCGACCAGCATCAGTATCTTCTTGGCTGCCATCTCTCTCTCCTTGTAGTGGTGGGGGCATGCAGTGCACGCCTGCGATGCATTCTTGCCGCGGTGCGGTGGTGGCGGGTAGTAACCGGCTAACTCATCGAGTACGTTGCTGCGGCGCAGCAGGAGTAGTTGCGTGCCGCAAAGGGTTTTTGGATGGGGCGGTGTAACATCCTCCTCGCCACGATTCCGCGATACCCCACCGATGCCGACAGCCGTGCTTACCGATGCCGACAGCCGCGCCCTCTGAAGTGACCGCGCGCCTGTTTCCATTCCGGGCGGGCCTCTGGCCGGCCTGGATTGCGCTCGCCAGTTCGCTTGCGTTGACGCTGGTCGCCTGGCGCTATACCCAGCAGGATATCGAGCGCGAGATGCGTCGTGAATTCGATAACGAGGTCAGCGAACTGAGGGGCGAGATCAAGGCCCGCATTGCCGGCTATACGCAGGCCTTGCGTAGCGCCGCGGCGCTGTTTGCCGCCAGCGACGAAGTGACCCGCAGGGACTGGAGCGACTATGTCGCCAGGCTCAGCCTGGAGCGCGACTATCCGGCGATCCAGGCGCTGGCGTTTGCGCGTGCCGTGAGCGCTTCCGACCTCGGCGCGCTCGTCCGTGAAATGCGCAAGAGTGGTGCGGCCGATTTCGCCGTGCGTCCGCCGGGTAAGCGCGAGCGCTATGTCGTGAATGTCTTTGCCGAGCCCTACCGCGGACTCAACATCAAAGCGCTCGGCTATGACATGTGGCAGGATCCGGATCGGCGCGAGGCCATGCAAAGGGCGCGTGACACCGGCGAGCCCGTGATCACGCGCAAGGTCACGCTGAAGATCGACGAGCAAGGCAACCCGACACCGGCGTTCATCATGTATCTGCCGGTGGTGTCCAAGTCGCGCAGCGGCGTCTACGGCTACGTGCTCAGCCCTGTTCGCATGCCGCTGCTGATGGGCGATCTGCTCAATCGCGGGCTCCATGCCGTATCCCTCGACATCCACGACGGCACCGATCCGGGTCCCCAAAGCCTCCTCTATCGCAGTACCGGGGAAGACCGCCCGGTGACCGCGAAACTGGTCCACAGCGAAACCCTGATGGTCGGTGGGCGACCATGGACCCTGAACTTTGCCAGCCACCCGGAACTCGAAGCGCGGGCTGAGGTGGGGCGTTCGTTTCAGGTGCTGGCGGGAGGCCTGCTCACCAGCCTGCTGCTGTTCAGCATCGTCTGGTCGCTGGCCACCACCCGCGACCGTGCCCTGCGCCTGGCGCGTGAGATGACCGGTTCGCTGCGCGAGAGTGAGGCCCGCTTCAGGACGCTGGTCGAGCAGGCGCCCGATGCCATTGTGGTGTACGACATGGACGAGAGCCGCTTCGTCGATGCCAATGCACAGGCAGAGAGGCTGTTCGGTTGCGCGCGCGAGGAACTGCTGCAGGCCGGGCCGGAGCGGTTCTATCCGTCCGGCGAGTTCAGCGGAAAAACCGCGGCGGAGAACGTTCGGGAAATGCTCGAGCGGGCACTGACCGGGGAGCAAGTCTTCTTCGAGCGCACCCTTCGCAACGCGCTTGGCAGGCTTGTGCGCTGCGAATTGCGGCTGATCCGTTTGCCTTCAGCCGATCGCCGACTGATTCGCGGCAGTTTTGTCGACATCACCGAGCGCAAGAACGCGGAAGAAGTCCTGGCGCGCCAGCAAGCCGCACAGCGGGAGAGCGAGGAACGGCTGCGCCTGCTGTTGAATTCGACCGGCGAAGCGATCTACGGCATCGACCTGGATGGCCGCTGCACATTCTGCAATCCGGCAGGGCTGCGCATGCTCGGCTGGGGTAGCGAGCACGATCTTCTCGGTCGCGACATGCACGCCACGACCCACTACCGGAAACCTGACGGTTCGCCGTATCCGGCGGATGCATGCCCGCTATGCAGCGTGCTCGAAACCGGTGCGGAGGTATCGGTAGATGATGACGTCTTTCTCCGTGCCGATGGCAGCAGTTTCCCGGTGCGCTACGGCGCACATCCGATCCGGCGCGACGGAGAAATCATCGGCGCGGTGGTGACGTTTACCGACGCAACGCGGCGCAAGGCGGCAGAGGACGAAATCAGGAACCTGGCGTTCTACGATCCGCTGACGCGGCTGCCCAACCGGCGGCTGATGCACGATCGCCTCGAGCGCGCCCTGACCGGCAGTGCGCGGCACACGCGTCATGGAGCCCTGATGCTGTTCGATCTGGACGACTTCAAGACGCTCAACGACACGCTGGGGCATGCGGTGGGCGACCAGTTTTTGATCGAAGTGGCTACCCGCATCGAGTCCTGCATCCGCGAAGGCGATACCGTTGCGCGGCTGGGTGGCGACGAGTTCGTGGTGATTCTCGAAGATCTCGATGCCGAAGCCGTCGCCGCGATGCAGGCGGAGAGCGTGGCGGTAAAGATTCAGGCCGCACTGACCCAGCCTTACCTGTTCGATCTGAGTCTGGTCGGGGGAGACAGCGACACGCGCAGCTACCACTGCACCGCGAGCATCGGCATTGCGCTGTTTCGCGATCAATCGCTGTCGGTCGAGGAGTTGATGAAGCGAGCCGACACGGCCATGTACCAGGCCAAGGCGGCGGGCCGCAACACGCTGCGCTTCTTCGACCCCGACATGCAGGCGGTGGTCACCGCCCGCGCCACGCTGACGGCGGACCTGCGCGCGGCCATCCGCGAGAGCCAGTTCCTGCTCCACTATCAATCGCAGTTCGATGACGAAGGCCGCATGACCGGCGCCGAAGCGCTGGTGCGCTGGCAGCATCCGCGGCGCGGTCTGGTATTCCCCGCCGAGTTCATTCCGCTGGCAGAGGACAGCGGCCTGATCCTGCCCCTGGGCCACTGGGTGCTGGAAACGGCCTGCCGGCAATTGCTGGCCTGGGCGCAGCAGCCCGACATGGCTCATCTCACCGTTGCCGTAAATGTCAGCGGCCGCCAGTTCTACCAGAGCGATTTCGTCGAGCAGGTGCTCGCGGTGCTGCACGAGACCGGTGCCGATCCGCGGAAACTCAAGCTGGAAGTCACCGAGAGCCTGTTGTTGCACGACATGAAGGACATCATTGCCAAGATGGCCGTGCTGAAGGAAGAGGGGGTGACGTTCGCCCTCGACGATTTCGGCATCGGCTATTCGTCCCTGTCCTACCTGAAACGCCTGCCTCTGGCCCAGTTGAAGATCGACCAGTCATTCGTGCGCGACGTGCTCACCGACGGCAACGATGCAGCGATTGTCCGCACCATCATCGCCCTTGGCCGGAGTCTCGGCCTGGACGTGATCGCAGAGGGAGTGGAAACCGAGGGGCAGCGCGAGTTTCTGGCCCGGCAGGGCTGTCACGCCTACCAGGGCAATCTGTTCGGCAGGCCGGGGCCGGCGGAGATGCTGCAGGGGACACGGCCGCTGGCCGTGTAGGCTCATCAGGCGGCCCGGATTCAGGCCGCTTCGAAATGCTCCAGCATCAGTTGCACGGTCTGCGTGCCGTTCCATTCGTTGATATCGACGCGGAACGCGGCGCGGATGCGCCCTGGTGCGCTTTCAGCAAAGTTGAACTGGATCGCGTCGAAGCGCTGGCCGCCTTTTTGCAGCTTGAGCTTGAGGTGCTTGTCTTTCAGGACGCGCTGGTTCAGCACCTCGAAGCTGTCGGCGAACAGCGGCGCAGGGAAAGCCTGGCCCCAGACTTCCTGCTGCATCAGGCGCACGGCTTCGAGCGAAAAGTAGCCGGATTCGAGCGGGCCGTCGGTTTCCAGCGTGCGCATGAGTTCCGCCGGAGAGAGCAGTTCACGGCAGACCTTTTCGAAGCCGGCCTCGAATTCGGCGAGACGATCTTCGTTGAGCGTCAGGCCGGCCGCTGCCGCGTGGCCGCCGAAGCGCAGCAGCAGGCCCGGGTGCCGCTTGGCGACGAGGTCCAGCGCATCGCGCAGATGCAGGCCGGGAATCGATCGGCCGGAAGCCTTCAGTTCTCCCGCGTTGCCGCGGGCGAAGGCGAAGGTCGGGCGGTGGAGTTTTTCCTTGACCCGGCCGGCGAGGATGCCGATCACGCCCTGATGCCAGCCGGGGTCGAACAAGGTGAGGCTGGCCCGATTGCCGGCGTCGAGCGAGGCCAGCAGCAGTTCGGCGTCCTCGCGCATGTCGGTTTCGATCACGCGCCGCTCGCGGTTGATGGTGTCCAGTTGCTGGGCGATGTTCATCGCGCGGCCGGGGTCGTCGGTGACCAGGCATTCGATGCCCAGCGACATGTCGGCCAGGCGCCCGGCCGCATTGAGGCGCGGGCCGAGGGCAAAGCCGAGATCGAAGGTCGCAGCGCGGCTTGGCTCGCGGCCGGCGACGGAAAACAGCGCACGCACGCCGGCCTGCATCTGGCCGCCGCGAATGCGCGCCAGGCCCTGGGCGACGAGGATGCGGTTGTTGCGGTCCAGCGGCACCACGTCGGCCACGGTGCCCAGCGCCACCAGATCGAGCAGGCCGGCCAGATTCGGCTCCGGCTGCGCGGCATAGGCGCCGCGGCTACGCAGTTCGGCGCGCAAGGCCAGCGCGACGTAGAACATCACGCCGACGCCGGCCAGCGCCTTGCTCGGAAAATCGCAGCCCGGCTGGTTGGGGTTCACGATCACGTCGGCGTCAGGCAACTCCTCATTTGCCAAATTCGCCGGCAGATGGTGATCGGTAATCAGCGTTGCGATGCCGTGACGCTTGAGCTCGGCCACGCCTTCGACGCTGGCGATGCCGTTGTCGACCGTGATCACCAGATCGGGCTGCCGTGTCGCCGCCAGTTGTGCGACCTCGGGCGAGAGTCCATAGCCGAGCGTGAAGCGGTCGGGCACCAGGTAATCGACCGTGGCGCCCATCGTGCGCAGTGCGCGCAGGCCGACGGCGCAGGCGGTGGCGCCGTCGCAGTCGTAGTCGGCGACGATCAGCATCTTGCGGCCGGCGGCGATGGCATCGGCGAGCAGCATCGCTGCTTCCGCGGCGCCCTTGAGGCGGTCGGGGGCAAGCAGGGCGCTGCTGCGCGTATCGAGTTCGTCCATGCCGCGGATGCCGCGCGCGGCGTACAGCCTCGCCAGCAGCGGATGCAGGCCGCCCTGTTCCAGCGTCCAGGTGGCGCGGGGCGGAATGTCGCGCACGGTAATGCGGGTCGCGTGCGTCATGGCGGGCCCAGTTCCGTCAATGCACGCGGTTTGCGCCAGAACTTCCACAGATCACGGCGGCTGACATTCAGTTCGGCCGCGGCGAGCTCGCCGGGAGCAAGCAGGCGCAAGGCGTCGAGCCGGCCGCTGCGCAGCGCGTCGAGCGCGGGCGCCAGCCAGTCGGCTTCGAGGCGTTCCAGTTGCTCGCGCCAGACTATCGCATCGCCGCTGCGGGCCGGCTGCTCCAGTGCATCGTGGAGCGCCAGCGCGCTGCGCGTCGCCGAGTTGCCGAAGCCGGCCGGCAAGGCATCGGATTCGATCTCCAGCAGGCGGGCGATGCCTTGGGCGACGGGGTCGTTGCTCCAGAGCGCGTCATGCGGGCTGGCACCGGCGCGCCTGTCGCGTGTGGGCAGGCGTCCGCCGCCCCAGGGCCAGAGCGAATTCACCACCGGCCGTCCGGCCGCGGCGCGCGCCTGATTCAGCGGGTGGGCGTGCAGGATCATCTGCGCCTCGTTGATGGCGTGGCGCCACGGCGCGTAAGCGTCTTCAAGCGGCAGCGCCGAGACGGAGCGACCGGCGGCCTCGGGCAGGGTCTGAAAGGCCGGAACACTGACGGACAGGCGCAGATTCCAGGCGTGCGGCGAGATGAGTTCCAGCTGACCGAGTGCCGCAAAAGTCGGCGCCAGCGCGACGGCGAGCGCCGCGGCTTCTTCGCCGGTCAGTTCCAGTCGCTGCGGATCATCGACGATCAGCGAGCGCTCCTGGACACGCAGTTGCACCGGATCGAGACAAAGCCAGTCCGCCTCGCCGGGATGTTCCTGCAGCGCGAACCAGCGCAAGGCCGCCGCGGGAAGCCGAGCGGGCAGTCCTGAAATTTCGGCGAGGATCGCAGCGCTGTCCTGCGGGGGGCGGTGACGCAGCCGGCCGCGACCCAGGAGGGTGGCAAAGGCGGGCAGGGGCAGGTCACAGGTGAGATCCGCGAGCGCCTGGCGCGTCCAGATGAGGCCAGGCACGATGAGCGTCAGCATGGGCGCATGTTAACATGCGCCGCCAACCCAATTTATCGAATGAACTACGAACTCCTTATCGGACTGCGCTACACGCGCGCCCAGCCGCGCGAAGGCGTCGCCAACCGCTTCATCTCCTTCATCGCGCTGATTTCCATGGCCGGGCTGGCGCTCGGCGTGGCGGCGCTGATTGTCGTGCTGTCGGTGATGAACGGCTTCCAGAAGGAACTGCGCGAGCGGATACTGGGCGTTGTCTCCCACGTCCAGGTCAGCAGCGAAAGCGGCGAGCTGGCCGACTGGAGCAAGGTGGTGCAGGGCGTGGCGCGGCATCCCCGCGTGAAGGCCGCCGCACCCTACGTGCAGGCCCAGGGCATGCTGACCTTCGACGGCCAGGTGCGCGGCGTCATGGTGCGCGGCATCCTGCCCGAAGCCGAAGACAAGGTCGCCGACTTCGCCCGGCACATGAAGTCGGGCAAGCTCGATCAACTGAGGCCGGACGAGTTCGGCATCGTGCTCGGCAGCGAACTGGCCCGCGCGCTGCGCGCCCGAAGCGGCGACAAGGTCACCCTGCTGGCGCCGCAAGGGCTGGTCACGCCGGCCGCGATCCTGCCGCGGGTCAAGCAGTTCCGCGTGGTAGGCATCTTCGAAGCGGGCATGTTCGAGTTCGATTCCGGCCTCGCCCTGATCCACATGTCAGACGCGCAAAAGCTCTATCGCATGGACGAACGGGTCTCCGGCGTGCGGCTCAAGGTCGATGACCTTTTCGCCGCGCCGCAGATCGGCCGCGAACTGCTGCGCTATCTCGACATGGATGCCTGGGTCAGCGACTGGACGCGTAGCCACGCCAACTTCTTTCGCGCCGTCGAAATCGAAAAACGCATGATGTTCCTGATCCTGCTCCTGATCGTTGCCGTCGCAGCCTTCAACATCGTGTCGACCCTGGTCATGGCGGTGACCGACAAGCGCGCCGACATCGCGATCCTGCGCACCCTCGGCGCGAGCCCGCGCAGCATCATGGCCATTTTCATCGTGCAGGGCGTCCTGATCGGGGCTGTCGGGCTGGCTGCCGGAATCGGCGGGGGCGTGGCTCTGGCGCTCAACATCGACGTCGTGGTGCCGGCCCTCGAACGCGTGCTGGGCATGCAATTCCTGGCCAAGGACGTGTATTACATCAGCGAGCTGCCTTCCGACCTGCACTGGTCGGACGTCGGAACGATCGGCGTGGTTTCCTTCGTCCTCACCCTGCTGGCGACGCTGTACCCTAGCTGGCGCGCCTCGCGCACGCAACCGGCGGAGGCGCTGCGCTATGAGTGACACGCTTGGCCATCCCCCCGGCCCCCTTCCCGGGGAAGGGGGTGACGGTGGTTCGCCGCTGCGCGGCTCCGGGGCGAACGATGGCCGCGCCTTGGGGCGGCCCAGCGGCGCGGCTATTCTCGAATGCAGCGGCCTGAGCAAGATCTTCCGGCAAGGAGCGGCCGAGGTGCCGGTTCTCACCGGCGTCGATCTGAAAGTCGGCGCTGGCGATACGGTGGCCATCGTCGGTACCAGCGGTTCGGGCAAGAGCACCTTGCTGCATCTCCTGGGCGGCCTGGACAAACCGACTGCGGGCCAGATCCTGCTGCATGGCAGGGACCTGGCGCAGGTCGGCGAGGCGGAGCGCGGTCAGCTGCGCAACCAGTCGCTCGGCTTCGTCTATCAGTTCCACCATCTGCTGATGGAATTCACCGCCGTGGAAAACGTCGCCATGCCGCTCCTGATCCGGCGCCTGCCGCGCGCCGAAGCCGAGCGGCAGGCCACTGCGGTACTCAATCGCGTCGGTCTCGGACATCGCCTGACTCATCGGCCCGGCGAATTGTCCGGGGGTGAGCGCCAGCGCGTGGCGGTGGCTCGTGCCCTGGTCACCGAACCGGCCTGCCTGCTGGCCGATGAGCCGACCGGCAACCTGGATCGCAGCGCCGCCAATGCCGTATTCGGCCTGCTGCTGGAACTGTGTCGCGAGCATCATGCGGCGCTGGTGCTGGTGACCCACGACCTCGACCTGGCGGCGCGCGCTGCCAGGGTGATGCGCCTGCAGGACGGGGTGCTGGTTTAGCCGTTGCGCTGTGGGGCCGGCTTCAGCCGGCCATGGCAGACTGAAGTCTGCCCCACATCATGTGGCGCGGTGGCGCTGGCGCCGGCGATGCCAGGCGCGTATCAGGTATGCCCGCCAGATCACGCGAACCAGGACATAGCCGGCCAGCGCCAGTCCTGAGGCGAGCAGTACCAGGCCCAGCGCCAGCGGCGCGCCGAGGCCGATCATCCAGTCGCTCAATGCATGCATCCAGGCGATCAGGCCGTCCGCGCCGGGCTCGGGTGGCGCGACAAAGTGCCGGCTCTCACCGGGCAGCGCCCATTGTCCGACTGTGTAGGCGACGATGTAGAGCGGGACGATGGTGAAGGGGTTGGTGTAAAACGTGGTCAGCATGGCCAACGGCAGATTGACACGGAAGACCACGGCGCAGATCGCCGCACCCAGCATCTGGAATGGTCCAGGGATCAGTCCGCAAAACAGGCCGGCCGCCGCCGCTCCCGCCACCGAATGACGATTGAGATGCCACAGGCGCGGATGCAGCAGGGTATTCTGGAAAGGTGCCAGCCAGCGGTTGGCCAGAATCAATTCATGGTCGGGCAGGAAATTGCGGAGCTTGCGGCGCATGCCGACATTCTAACGGAGCTCGGGTGGGGACTCCTTCCCGATCAGACGATGCGGATCGACAGTTCGCTGAATACGGCCACGCCGCCGGCGACGTCCCTGTCGCGCTTGCCAATGGCGACCACCGGTGATTGTCGATCGATGGTCGTGCATATACGCGGGGCACAGGTTTTGGCGGACCGGGCAAGTTTCCAGGTGCATGAATGCCCCTATCAAAAAATTGGTTTGGACTTCAAACGCTTATCGGGCGAAGAATGCGGCAAACCTTCCCAAAGAGGCGGGCCCGCAACGATTCGAAGGAGGAAACAGGATGCGCCAGTATTCCGCTTTGCCCAATCGGCCGCTGCAGTCACGCACCGGCGTCCATAGTCCATGCCAGGTATTGCCGCCCAAGGTCACGCTCGATGACCCGGCGCTGGCGGTGATGACCGATTTCCAGAAAGTCACCGCCTTCACCGTCGATCCGGATGTCAGCGTCGATACCGCCGCGCGCGTCATGCGCAGGCGCAACGTGCATCTGCTGCTGGTGATGAGCGGAGAGAGCCATGTGATCGGCATCATCACTTCAAACGATATTCTCGGCGAAAAAACCTTGAAGTGCATCTCTGCCCGCGGCATTCCGCGTGCCGATGCCCTGGTGCGCGACATCATGACGCCCGAGAGCCAGCTCGAAGTCATCAGCATGGACGACGTGCGGTACGCGCATGTCGGGCATGTCGTGGCGACGCTCAAGGGCAAGGGGCGGCAGCATGCGGCCGTGGTGGACGAGGATGCCTCCGGCAATCAGATCCTGCGTGGGTTGTTCGCCTGCTCCCAGATTTCGCGCCAGTTGGGCGTGCCGGTAGAGACCCCGGAGATTGCCCAGACCTTCGCCGAGATCAGCGTCGCACTGAAGGCTTGAGCCTGTTTCTGCAGGAGTCACGCGCCCGCACCGGCGGGTGTTGATCTGCCGCACCACCGGATGATGCCGGGCGCATGGTCTATCCCACCGGGGGATACCGTCCCCAGCCTTCGCCGGGGACATACCCCGCAAGGGGATACCGTCCCGGGCAGGCGCCCGGGACATAATGCGGGCCATGCGCATTTTTGTCCTCGGTTTCGCGTTCGGTGTCTGGCTGTTGCAACAGCAGGCGGAACTGCCGTCGGTGCCGTGGCTTGCCGGAGTGGGGGCGGTCGTGGTGCTGCTGCTGGCACTGCGAAAGTCGGTGCTGGCGACACGGCGGCTCATTCGATCTGCAATGCTTGTTTTGGCAGCGGCGGCTCTCGGTTTCTTCTGGGCGTCCGGCTTCGCGCATTTTCGCCTGGCAGAGGAACTGCCGGCAGCGATCGAGGGTCGCGACATCGAGCTGACCGGCGTCGTCGCCAGTCTGCCTCAGGCGCTGGAACGCGGCGTGCGCTTCGAGTTCGATGTCGAACAGGCGGCGCCCGGCGTCCCGCCGCATATATCGCTGGCATGGTATCGCGGCCGCGACGAAGCCGGCGACGACGCGTCGCCGCTGATCCCCGTCCGCGCCGGGGAGCGCTGGCGCTTCACGGTGCGGCTGAAGCGGCCGCACGGCAACCTCAATCCGCATGGCTTCGACTATGAGGCATGGCTGTTCGAGCGCGGCATCCGCGCCACCGGTTATGTGCGTCCGCACAGCGCCGGGCGCATCGATGCGCAGGTGTGGCGACCGGCCTATGCGGTGGAAATGTTGCGCGAAACAATCCGCGACCGCTTTCGCGCGGCGCTGCCCGATGCCCCCTATGCAGGAGTTCTGATCGCGCTGGCGGTCGGCGACCAGCAGGCAATCGATGCCGAATTGTGGCAAAGCTTCGCGCGCACCGGGATCACCCATCTGATGAGCATCTCCGGCCTGCACGTGACCATGTTCGCGGGGCTGGCGTACGCGCTGATCGGCTGGCTGTGGCGACGCTCGGCAATCTTGCCCTTGCGCCTGCCGGCGCAGCATGCGGCCGCGGCCGGAGGCTTCATCGCGGCATTCCTGTATTGCCTGCTGGCCGGTTTTGCGGTGCCGGCGCAGCGAACGCTCTACATGCTCGGCGTGGTGGCCGTCGCGCGCCTGTCGGGGCGCGAGCTTGCGGCCTCGCGCGTGCTGCTGCTGGCTTTGCTGCTGGTGCTGCTGCTCGATCCGTGGGCGGTGCTGGCGGCCGGCTTCTGGCTTTCCTTCGGCGCGGTGGCGCTGCTGTTCCATATCGGCAGCGGGCGGTTGGGTCCGGCGCACTGGGTCATCGAATGGGGTCGCGCCCAATGGGCTGTCACGCTGGGCATGCTGCCGGCGCTGCTGGCCCTGTTCCAGCAGTTCTCGCTGGTCTCGCCGCTGGCCAACGCCGTGGCAATTCCGCTGGTCAGCTTCGTCATCACGCCTCTGGCGCTGGCCGGGACTCTGCCCGGGCTCGATCCGCTGCTGTCGCTGGCGCATTTCGTCACGGTAGGGATGATGGTTTTCATCGACTGGCTCGCGGCGCTGCCGCTGGCCATGTGGCAGCAGGCAGCGCCGCCGCCCTGGTCGGTGCTGCTGGCGCTGGGCGGTGGTGTCTGGCTGTTGCTGCCGCGCGGCTTCCCGGCGCGCTGGCTGGGAGTGCTGGCGTTTCTGCCGCTGCTGACCGTGGTGCCGCCGCGCCCTGAACCCGGCGCGGCCGCAGTCACGGTGCTGGACGTCGGCCAGGGGCTGTCCGTGCATGTGCAGACGGCCACGCACGATTTGCTGTTCGATGCCGGGCCGGCCTTCTCGGCGGATGCCGACAGCGGCAATCGCATCATCGCGCCCTACCTGCGGGCCATGGGCGTGCGCGGCCTCGATGCTCTGGTGATCAGCCATGCCGACAAGGATCACGAGGGCGGCGCGGCATCGGTACTGGCGGCGCTGCCAGTGGCGATCCTTAAAAGTTCGCTGCCTTTCGAGCATGCCCTGTCGGCGCAGCCCGTGCCGCAAGAGCCCTGCCGTGATGGCGACGAATGGAACTGGGATGGCGTGCGCCTTGCGATGCTGCATCCCGGTGCCGATCCGCTTTCGCGCAAAACCAACGACTTGAGCTGCGTGCTGCGCGTCACCACGGCCGGCAAGTCGGTGTTGCTGACCTCGGACATCGAGGCAGTTTCGGAAGACGCGCTGCTCAAGGACCATGCCGGCGATCTGGCCGCCGATGTGATGACGGTGCCGCATCACGGCAGCCGCACCTCATCGACGCCGGGCTTCATCGCCGCTGTGGCGGCGCGCGACGTGATCTTCCCGGTCGGCTATCGCAACCGCTTCGGCCATCCCAAGGATGACGTGGTGGCGCGCTACGTCGAAAGCGGCGCCCGACGGCATCGCACCGACGTCGACGGTGCGGTGCGGGTCGGTCTGGGCCGCGCGGGCATCGCCTTCCGTCACGAGCGCGAGGAACGGCGCCGTTACTGGCACTCCCGGTAGGCGATAATCGACGCCTGAACCTTGCGGCGCTTGCCATGACTCACAGCGATTCCATCCCCTTTGCCGGCCTCCGGCCGGAGCGCATTCTCGATGCGGTGGAGAGCCTCGGCTACCGCTGCGACGGCGCCCTGATGGCGCTCAACAGTTACGAGAACCGCGTCTGGCAGATTGGCATCGACGACGGTCCGCCGCTGATTGCCAAGTTCTACCGGCCGGAACGCTGGAGCGACGCGCAGATCGCGGAGGAGCATGCCTTCAGCGCGGCCATGGTGGCGGTTGAACTGCCGGTGGTGGCGCCCCTCGTGATCGGCGGCAAGACGCTGTTCGTCCATGGCGGTTTCCGCTTTTCGCTTTTTCCGCGGCAGGGCGGGCGCGCGCCGGAATTCGCCGAACCGGAGATACTGGAATGGATGGGGCGCTTGATGGCACGCATCCACCTGGTGGGCGCGCGCGAACCGTTCGTAGTGCGCGAGACCCTCGACATACAGCGCTTCGGCATCGATTCGCGCGACTGGCTGCTGGCCAACCATGTGATTCCGCCGGAACTGGAGCCGGTATGGCAGGGCGTTGCCGACCAGGCGCTGGAGGGCGTGCGCCATTGCTACGCGCGAGCCGGGCAGGTCCAGCACCTGCGTCTGCACGGCGACTGCCACGCCGGCAACGTGCTATGGACGCAGGACGGCCCGCACTTCGTCGACTTCGACGATGCCCGCATGGGCCCGGCAATACAGGACCTGTGGATGCTGCTCTCGGGCGACGCGGAGGAGATGGGGCTGCAGTTCGGCCATGTGCTGGCCGGCTACGAGACTTTCCGCGAATTCGACGATCGCGAACTGCAACTGGTCGAGGCCCTGCGTACGCTGCGCCTGCTGCATCATTCGGCATGGCTGGCGCGGCGCTGGAACGATCCGGCTTTCCCGGCGGCGTTTCCCTGGTTCGCCACGAATCGCTATTGGGAGGAACGCATACTCGAACTGCGCGAGCAGATCGCAGCGATGCAGGAGTCGGCGCTCGTACCACGGTGAGTGGCGGGCTTTGAGCTCAGACAACAAACAACTAGGAACGAATCAAATGCGTGAAGGAAAAGTGAAGTGTCTCAGTGCGGCGGGCTTTCATCACATGGCCTATGTCGAGTGGGGTGATGCGGCGAATCCGAAGGTACTGGTTTGCGTACATGGGCTGACGCGCTGTTCGCGCGACTTCGATTTCTTCGCGCAGGCGATGGCGGACGAGTACCGCGTGGTCTGCCCGGACGTGGTGGGGCGCGGGCGCAGCGACTGGCTGCGCAACAAGTCGCTGTACGCGATCCCGCAGTATTGCAGCGACATGACGGCGCTGCTGGCGAAACTCAACGTCGAGACGGTGCATTGGGTGGGAACCTCGATGGGAGGTCTGATCGGCATGGCGCTCGCCAGCCAGCGGGAAACTCCTATCACGAGGCTGGTGCTCAACGACGTCGGCCCGGTGATCACCTCGGCGTCGCTGGAGCGGATCGGAACCTACCTCGGCCAGGCGCCGCGCTTCGACGGCATCGAGCAGGCGGAGGCCTTCGTCCGCTTCGTATCGACGACCTTCGGCAAGCTCACCGACGCGCAGTGGCGGCACCTGACCGTGCATACGACGCGTACCGCCGCCGACGGCAAGGTGGAATTCGCCTACGACCCCGGCATTGCCCAGGCCCTTCGAGAAGCGCACGCGGCCGGCGGCGGCAAGGATCTGGAAATGTGGCCGGTTTACGACGCCATCGCCTGTCCGACGCTGCTGCTGCGCGGGGTGACATCCGATCTGCTGCCGCACGATGCGGCGCTGCAAATGAGCCAGCGCGGACCGCGCGCGAAACTGATCGAAGTGCCCGGTGTCGGCCACGCGCCGATGCTGATGGATACGGCGCAAGTGGCGCCGGTGCGGGAGTTTCTGCTCGGCTAAGCGAGGGATGCTGCTCTGCAGCATCGAAAGTTCTTATATCAACATTTTTCACGACATAGAATAGGTACTCGTTCGCATATACCGGATCCAATCCAAACGCATATTCAATCAACACCGACGCCGGCCCCACCGACGTCAACCGTAGCAGCTGCAAATTAAACAGGAGGCATCATGCAGAAATCGCTGCACATCGACCCCAGCAAATGCACAGGCTGTCTGCAATGCGAAATGGCCTGTTCCTACGAGAACTACGGAGTGTTCAACATCTCCAAATCGCGCATCAAGGTCTTCAACTTCGAGCACGAGGGGCGCAAGGTACCCTACACCTGCACCCAGTGCGCCGAAGCCTGGTGCATGAATGCCTGTCCGGTCGATGCTATCCGCATTGATGCCGCCACCGGTGCCAAGGTTGTACACGAAGATGCGTGCGTCGGCTGCAAGGTATGCACCATCGCCTGCCCGTTCGGCACGGTCAACTACGTGGCCGATACGGGCAAAGTGCAGAAGTGCGACCTCTGCGGCGGCGATCCCGCGTGCGTCACGGCCTGTCCCACCGCTGCCATCACCTACGTCGATGCCGACTGGACCGGGCTCGACAAGATGCGCCAGTGGGCCGGCAAGACCAACACTCAACCGCGCGCCAGCGCCTAAGGAGACGGACATGGGATGGACACGGAAAATCCTGCGCGTTGACCTGAGCAAGGGCACCTGCAAGTCGGAGCCCCTCAACATGGAGTGGGCGCAGCAATATCTGGGTCAGCGCGGACTGGCCACCAAGTATTTCGTCGAGGAAGTCGACCCGAAGGTCGATCCGCTTGCGCCGGGCAACAAGCTGATCATGGCCACCGGACCGCTCACCGGCACCATGGCTTCGACCGGCGGCCGCTATTCGGTGATCACCAAGGGGCCGCTGACCGGCGCCATCGCCTGCTCGAATTCCGGCGGCTATTTCGGCGCAGAACTCAAGTTCGCCGGCTGGGACATGGTGATCTTCGAGGGCAAGTCGCCCAAGCCCGTCTATCTGTCGATCCAGGACGATGTCGTCGAATTGCGCGATGCCTCGCACCTGTGGGGGAAAACCACATGGGATACCGAGGAGATTATCAAGTCCAGCCACCACGATCCGCAGGTCCGCGTGGCCTCGATCGGCCGCGCCGGCGAGAATCAGGTCCTCTACGCCTGCGTCGTCAACGACCTGCACCGCGCTGCAGGCAGGTCCGGCGTCGGTGCCGTGATGGGCTCGAAGAACCTCAAGGCCGTGGCGATTCGCGGCACGGTAGGCGTTTCCGGGATTCGCGACTTCAAGGCCTTCATGACGGCGACCACGGCCGCGAAAAAGGTGCTGGCCGACAACGCCGTCACGGGGCAGGGACTGCCCAAGTTTGGCACTCAGGTGTTAATGAACGTCATCAACGAAATGGGCGCGCTGCCCACCCACAACGCCAAGGATGTGCAATTCGAGGGCGCACGCAAGATTTCCGGCGAGGCCATGCACGAGAAGCGGCTCTCCGACGGCAAGGCCAACCTGATCACCAATGCCGCGTGCTTCGGCTGCACCATTGCCTGCGGACGCATTTCGCAGGTAGACAAGAACCATTGGAGCGTGGTCAACAGCCCGAAGTACTGGGGCGCCACGGGCGGACTCGAATACGAAGCGGCGTGGTCGCTGGGCGCCGCCGACGGGGTGGATGACCTCGACGCGCTGACCGTTGCCAACATGATCTGCAACGAAGACGGCTTCGATCCGATCACTTTCGGCGCCACCGTCGGTGCGGTGATGGAAATGTACTCGATGGGTGTGTTGACCAAGGAACAGATCGGCATCGAATCGCCCTTCGGTTCGGCGCAGGCCTTGCTCGAGATTGCGCACATGACGGCGGAGGGACGCGGCTTCGGCAAGGAAATGGCCCTCGGTTCGGCGCGCCTGACCGCCAAGTACGGCCATCCGGAATTGTCGATGTCGGTCAAGGGTCAGGAGTTCCCGGCCTATGACCCGCGCGGCATACAGGGCATGGGCCTGACCTACGCCACGTCCAATCGTGGCGCCTGCCATCTGCGCTCCTATACCGTGGCTTCGGAAGTTCTCGGCATTCCGGTCAAGACCGATCCGCTGGTGACGGAAGGAAAGCCGGCACTGGTCATGGCTTTCCAGGATGCGACGGCTGCCTTCGATTCTTCCGGCACCTGCATCTTCACCACGTTTGCGTGGTCGCTGGGCGACCTGGCGCCGCAGATCGACGCCGCCTGTGACGGCGGCTGGTCGGTCGAGCGCCTGGCCGAGCTCGGCGAGCGTATCTGGAACATGGAGCGCTTGTTCAACAACGCTGCCGGCTTTACCGCCAAGGACGACGATCTGCCGGCGCGACTGAAGACCGAGCCGGCCAAGACCGGTCCGGCCAAGGGGCTGGTCAGCGGCATCGACAAGATGGTGCCGGAGTACTATCAACTGCGTGGCTGGAACAAGGCTGGCGAGCCGGACAAGGAAACCCTGGCGCGTCTGGGGCTCTAGACACGGCACTTGCACGCCAAGGCGGCCGGGCGGCTGCCTTGGCGTTCTTGTTTCGGCCGCTGCTTGACCTTTGCGCAGGCGACGCCGACAGGAGCCTTCACTGAAGCTTCGCTGCCATTCGAGGAGTCCGCTATGAAACACGTCATCATCGGCAACGGTCCGGCGGGGGTGGTCGCCGCCGAGACATTGCGCCGCAATGATCCCCAGGCCGATATCACGCTCATCGGCGAGGAGGCCGAGGCCCCCTATTCGCGCATGGCGATTCCCTATTTCCTGAACGGCAGCATTCCGGATCAGGGCACGCATCTGCGCAAGGCCGGCGATCATTACGAGCGACACGGCATCCACCTGCATCAGGGGCGTGTGGTCCGGGTCGAGCCGGAAAGCCAGACCGTGGTTTTCGAGGACGACAGCGAACTCGGCTATGACCGCCTGCTTGTCGCCAGCGGTTGCTATCCGGTGCATCCGTCGCTGCCGGGCATAGACCTGCCTGGCGTCCATACGTGCTGGACCCTGGCCGATGCTCGCGCCATTGCCGCGCGAGCATTGCCGGGCAGCCGCGTGCTGCAGATCGGCGCCGGCTTCATCGGCTGCATCATCATGGAGGCGCTTTGTGCCCGCGGCGTCAAGCTGACCGTGGTCGAGATGGGCGACCGCATGGTGCCGCGCATGATGACGCCCAAGGCCGGTACGATGATTCGGCACTGGGTGGAAAAGAAGGGCGTGACGGTGCATGTGAATGCGGGCGTGACGCAGATCGTTGCCAAGGGCGAGGCCCTGGTGGCAACGCTCTCCGACGGCGCCACGGTCGAGGCCGATGTGGTCATCTGTGCGGCCGGTGTGAGGCCCAATGTCGCTTTCCTCGCCGGTAGCGGCATCGCGGTCGGCCACGGCGTTCATGTCGATGAACACATGCGCACCGACGTGCGCAACATTTTTGCGGCCGGCGATGTCACCGAGGCCTCCGGCTTCCACACCGGCGAGCGCGAACTCAACGCCATACAGCCGAATGCCGCCGACCAGGCGCGCGTCGCCGCGATCAACATGGCCGGCGGCGAAGCGCACTTCCAGGGGGCTCTGGCGATCAACGTGCTGGACACGCTGGGCATGATCTCGACCTCCTTCGGTCAGTGGTGGGGCGTGGAAGGCGGGGAGGGCGTCGAGAGGGCTGACGAGAAAAACTTCCATTACCTGTCCCTGCAATTCAAGGACGACATACTGGTGGGCGCCACCAGCATCGGTCGCACCGATCATGTCGGCGCCTTGCGCGGCCTTGTCCAGGGCCGCCTGCGTTTGGGGGCGTGGAAGGACAGGTTGCTGGAGGATCCGACCCAGTTCATGACGGCGTATATTTCACAGACGCAAAAGACCTCCTGAGTGGGTGCTATCAGTCCCGCAGACGGCAGCGGAGAGCATATGAGACATGTCATCATCGGTGCCGGCCCCGCCGGCATCACGGCCGCCGAGACGCTGCGCAAGCTCGACGCGGAGGCCAGTATTACCGTGCTCGATGGCGAGGGCGAGGTGCCATACGCGCGCATGGCGATTCCCTATCTGCTGTCCGATCAGATCGGCGAAGACGGCACGCACCTGAGCCGCGATGCCGACCACTACAGCGCGTTGCGCATCGACATCGAGAAGGCGCGCGCTGCGGCAGTGGACACGGCGACGGGTGCGGTGCGGCTCACCGACGGTCGCGTGATCCCCTACGATCGCCTGCTGATTGCGAGCGGATCGGTGCCGAGCAGGGAGAGCATCGAGGGCATCGATCTGCCCGGCGTGCATACCTGCTGGACGCTGGCCGATGCGCGCGCGATAGTGGATGAGATTCATCCGGGCGCTCGCATCGTGCAGATGGGGGCCGGCTTCGTCGGCTGCATCATCATGCATGGCCTGGTGTCGCGCGGTGCCCAACTGACGGTTCTGGTACGCAGCGGTCGCGTGGTGTCGCGCATGATGCCCCCCAAGGCCAGCGAGATGATCGCGCGCTGGTGCGAAGCCAAGGGCGTGCATATCATGGGCAAGACCCAGGCGGCGCGGATCGATCGCGACGGCGAGGCGCTCAAGGTGACGCTGACCACGGGCGAAGTCCTGCCGGCGGATATTTACCTCAGCGTCGTAGGCGTTAAGCCGGGCATAGATTTTCTGACCGGCAGCGGCATCGCTGTCGAAACCGGCATCGTGGTCGACGAACACCTGCGCACCAATGTGCCCGGCGTTTATGCGGTCGGCGACGCGGCCGAATCGCGCGACCGTCTTTACGGCAAATTGCAGATGAACGCCATTCAGCCCAACGCCGTGGAACAGGCGCGCATCGCCGCGATGAACATGGCGGGGGGCGATACGGAATTCCTCGGCAGCCTTGCCATCAACGTGCTCGACACCATGGGCCTCATTTCCTGCTCTTTCGGGCAGTGGCAGGGCGAACCGGGCGGCGAGAGCGTCGAGCAGGTGGATGAGGCCGACTATCGTTACCTGTCGCTGCAATTCGGCGGCGAATGCCTGGTCGGTGCGACCACGGTCGGCTTCACGGATCATGTCGGTGCGCTGCGTGGTCTGATTCAGGGCAAGGTGAAGCTCGGTGCATGGCGCGAGCGCCTGTTGGCCGATCCGTCGTTGTTCATGTCGGCGCACCTGGCGATGGCCGAAAAGCTGGCATGAAAATCACCTTCAAGCTGTTCGCCAGCTTGCAGGACTATCTTCCGGCGGAGGCGAAAAGGACCAACGCTCTCAGTCTCGAAGTCGCTGACGCCACGACGGTGGCGCAGATCGTCGAACGCTTCGCTCTGCCGCAGAAACTGGTTCATCTGGTGCTGATCGACGGCACTTTCGTGCCGTTCGCCGAGCGGGCGGGCCGCACGCTCCGTGAAGGGGAAACACTGGCCATCTGGCCACCTGTCGCCGGCGGATGAGATTCCCCTTGGCGTATGACGCGACGACAACGCGTCAAGAGTTTGTTCGACTGCTTCCGCAAGCGAGCGGAGAGGCGGAACTTCGTGAAATCGACGGCAGGTTCTGTGGCAAGGGTTGGTCCGTCCGCCTGACCCCGATTCCGCCGCTGGCAATTGGCATGGTGCGACTGGAGCGCCATCGCGTTAGGATCGAATTCGATGGATTGACGGCAGAAGAGCAGGATCGATTCATGCAGCGCTTTACTCTGCATTATCAGCGCGGCGGCGGGTGACTGCCTATCGAGTCCGAACAATACCGGGATTGTGGTATATCGAAGTCGTTTTTTGTGTCCCATACTGGAAAAGAAGGTGAGATTTGCGCCTGCGGTTGCTCATGGTTCTTGCCGCCAAATTAAGGAGGCGCATGTATTTTTGTCCGCTTGATTCGTCAATGGGAGACTGAAATGAAAAACACGTCGATAGCAATACTCGTCGCTGCGGCACTGATGATGGGAGCCAACGGTGTTGCCGTTGCCGCCGATAAGAAAGTGAAGGTAGATCTCGGGAAGCGCGAATATATAAATAGTTGTGTCTTGTGCCATGGGGCAGATGGCAAAGGTAACGGCTCGGTTGTTGAACTGCTCAAGAAGAAGCCGACTGATCTGACCACCCTTTCCAAGAAGAATAGTGGCGTGTTTCCGTTCGATCGGGTCTATGCAATGGTCGACGGCCGCGAGATGGTCATGGGGCATGGAGATCGCGATATGCCGGCGTGGGGCAACAGGTACAGTACGGATGCGACCAAGGCAGCCGAGTACTATGTCGATGTGCCTTACGACATGGAAATGTACGCGCGGAGCCGGATTCTTGCCTTGATCGATTATCTGAACCGCATTCAGGCCAAGTAAGCGACCGGGCTCGCGGCGGTAGCTACGACGGCCCGGCGGCGAAAGCTGCTAAAATTCTTCTGCGGCGGGTCTCCCCGCATTGCGGGGTGGTGAATCTGGTCAGGTCCGGAAGGAAGCAGCCACAGCCGTTTTCCGCAAGTGCCGGGGGTCAGGCTCGCCGCACCCCATCCCGTCCGACGCCGTGCCGTAATCTTCCCTTACAAACTTCGTCCCCCTGTCACATCCGGCTTACAGCCATCGGATGAAATGCAACCTGCCATGAGGCATTCACGACAGGAGCACACCATGAAACTGAATCGAAAAATTATTGCGGGCTTTCTCGCTGCCAGCGCCGTCATGTTCGGCGTCGCCTATGCGCAGGGTCCGGGCTGCGGCCCCGACGGCAGGCCGGGCATGATGCGCAGCGCAATGCAGGGCGGCATGATGGATCCGGGCGCCCGGGTCGACCAGCGCCTGAGCCGGCTCAAGAGCGATCTTAACGTCACGGCCCAGCAGGAGCCGATGTGGTTGGCTTTCGCCGAGAAGTCGAAGGCCGAGGCGGGCAAGGGCATTCAGGCCATGCGCGAGCGCATGAAAGACGACAAGCAAGTCACCGCGCCGGAACGCTTCACGCAGATGCAGGACGGTATGAAACAGCGCCTTGCCGCGATGGAGTCGGTCAACGAATCCTTCAATCGCCTCTACGCCGCCCTGACGCCGGAGCAGAAAGCCGCCGCGGACAAGCATTTCAGCAGCGCCGAACGGTATAAGCGTGGCCCCGGTCGCGGCGCACCGTTGCGCGACGGGCAGGGGGGGGCCGGAGCACCGGAACCGCGCAAGGGATAAAGGCCTCCGGCCAGATGCAACGCGGGGCAGCCTATCTGCAGAGGGCTGCCCCGTTTGTCTTGAACGGCCTGATAAAATCGCTCCATGAGCTATCAGGTCCTTGCCCGCAAGTGGCGCCCCAAGTCCTTTGCTACCTTGGTCGGCCAGGAGCATGTCGTGCGGGCGCTGACCCATGCGCTGGACCAGAACCGGCTGCACCACGCCTATCTGTTCACCGGCACCCGCGGGGTGGGCAAGACGACGCTGGCGCGCATCATGGCCAAGGCCCTCAACTGCGAAGCCGGCGTCAGTTCCACCCCCTGCGGCGTCTGTTCGGCCTGCACAGCGATCGACAGCGGACGCTTCGTCGATTACATCGAGCTCGACGCGGCCTCGAATCGCGGCGTCGATGACATGACCCAGTTGCTCGAACGCGCCACCTATGCGCCGACCATCGGCCGCTACAAGGTGTATGTGATCGACGAAGTCCACCAGCTCTCCGGCCACGCCTTCAATGCGATGCTGAAGACGCTGGAAGAGCCGCCGGAACACGTCAAGTTCATCCTCGCCACCACCGACCCGCAAAAGATTCCCGTCACGGTGCTGTCGCGCTGCCTGCAGTTCAACCTGAAGCAGATGCCGTTGACGCATATCGTCGATCATCTGTCGCGAGTGCTGGAGGCCGAGGGCGTGGCCTTCGAGCCGGCCGCCCTGCGTCATCTGGCCAAGGGAGCCGCCGGCAGCATGCGCGATGCCCTGTCGCTGCTCGATCAGGCCATCGCCCACGGCGCCGGCAAAGTCGAAGACGAGGGTGTGCGCGCCATGCTGGGCACGGTGGGCGACGAACACCTGTTTGCGCTGCTCGACGGTCTGGTGGCGCAGGACGTACAGGCCATGCTCGAGGTGGCCAAGCTGATGGATGCGCGCAGCCTGTCGTTCGACGGCGGCCTGCAGGAACTGGCCACCCTGTTCCATCGCATCGCGCTGATCCAGTTCGCTCCCGAAGCGCTGCTCGACGAGACCGAGCGCAACCGCCTGGAACACTATGCGCAGGCGCTGGACGCCGAGTATCTGCAACTCGCCTACCAGATCGCCATTCACGGACGCGACGAGTTGTCGCTGGCGCCGGACGACTATTCCGGCTTCGTTATGACGCTGCTGCGCCTGCACGCCTTTCGGCCGGAGCGCGCCGGCATGGCCAAGTCGGCGACGAATGCGACGGCGAAACCGAGAGCGGCAGCTGCGCCAGTGCGCGCGGCGGCACCTGCCGCGAACCGGCCCCCAATCGCCGTCCCACCAGCGCCGACTCTTGCCGCAGCACCTGCGCCTGCGCCCGCGGCGCCTGCAGCTGCTCCGGTTGATGAGGACTGGCATGCGCTCGTGGCGCGCCTGCCTCTGACCGGCATGGCCAAGCAACTGGCCCAGCACTGCGAGTTGTCGGAACGCACCGAGTCGGCCATCAACTTGCGCCTGTCGCCGGTGCATAAGCATTTGCTCGGCAAGCCCCAGCAGGACAAGCTGCAAAGCGAACTGCAGGTCTTTTACGGCCGCCCGTTGCGGCTGGAGATCGATGTGGCGGAAGTGGCAAGCGAAACTCCGGCCGAGCGCAGCCGCAATCAGCAGCGCGAACGCCAGGAACGCGCCATTGCCTCGATTGAACAGGATCCCTTCGTGCGTGACGTGGTGGACCTGTTCGACGCGAGCATCGACGAATCAACGATCAAACCCGTTTAAGGAGTGCTGGAAAAATGATGAAGGGTGGCATAGCCGGACTGATGAAGCAGGCGCAGCAGATGCAGGCCAACATGGAGAAGGCCCAGGAACAGCTGGCGCAGCTCGAAGTGGAGGGCCAGTCGGGCGCCGGCGCGGTCAAAGTGGTGATGACCTGCAAGCATGACGTCAAGCGCGTCACCATCGATCCGTCGGTGATGGACGACAAGGAAATGCTGGAGGACCTGATCGCCGCCGCAATGAACGATGCCAACCGGCGCGTGGAAGCGACCACTGCCGAAAAGATGGGCGGCTTCGCCGCGGGGCTGAACCTTCCGCCCGGAATGAAACTGCCGTTCTGAGTCCTTCCGCCGGGCCGCCCCAAGGAGGGACAGTGTTGAACTTCGAGCGTAGCGAGCACGCAAGCTCCCCCTCTCTTGGGAGGGGGTTGGGGGGAGGTCGTCAGTGACGCCGTCGTCGAGTCTCGATGAGCTTATCGAGGCATTGCGTTGCCTTCCCGGCGTCGGCCCGAAGTCGGCGCAGCGCATGGCCTATCACCTGCTGCAGCGGGACCGGCGCGGTGCCGATCGTCTGGCGCGCGGGCTCGATGCCGCGTTGAAGCTGCTGCATCACTGCGCACGCTGCAACAACTTTACCGAAGCGGAGATTTGCGAACGCTGCCTCTCGTCGCGTCGCGATGCGTCGCAGCTGTGCATCGTCGAAATGCCTATCGATGCAATCAGCATGGAGCAGACGCATGCCTACAACGGCCTCTATTACGTGCTGATGGGCCGGCTGAGCCCGCTCGACGGCATAGGGCCGAAGGAACTGGCCTTCGAGCGCCTGTTTGCGCGCGCTACGGACGGCGTGGTCAAGGAAGTGATTCTCGCCACCAATTTCACCAACGAGGGCGAGGCGACCGCCCATTACCTCTCCGAGTTGCTGCATGAGCGCGGCCTCAAGGTCAGCCGCATCGCGCGCGGCCTGCCGGTGGGCGGCGAACTGGAATTTTCGGACGCCGCGACGGTGGCACAGGCGCTGCGCGAGCGGCGCGACTTCGTTTGATAGCTTGTGAATAAATTTACTGCGCGTGCCGGATCGGGGCTTGGGCGGTGCTCGCTATCCTCATGTACAAGAGCGTACATTCCGGTAGCTGCGCTCCGGCCGCGCCCCGCTGCGGCCCGCTCGCTACGATTTTGAACTCTTCCGCCCAGCCGCTCGCTGGCGTCAAGGTCGTCGAATTCGGCACGCTGATTGCCGGGCCGTTCTGTTCGCGCATCCTCGGCGAGTTTGGAGCGGAGGTGATCAAGATCGAGGCCCCGGGCGAGGGCGATCCCTTGCGCAAGTGGCGCAAGCTGTACCCGACCGCGGACGGCGAAACATCCCTTTGGTGGTTCGTGCAATCGCGCAACAAGCAGTCGGTGACGCTCAATCTGAAGCATCCCAAAGGTATCGAGATTGCGCGCAAGCTGGTGCAGGAAGCCGATATCGTGGTCGAGAATTTTCGTCCCGGCGTCATGGAAAAGCTGGGGCTGGGGTGGGATGCGCTCGCTGCGATCAATCCGGGCCTGGTCATGGTGCGCCTTTCCGGCTTCGGCCAGACCGGGCCGATGGCCGCGCAACCAGGCTTCGGCGCGATAGGCGAATCCATGGGCGGCCTGCGCTACGTCACGGGCTTCGCCGATCGTCCACCGGTGAAGACCGGAATTTCCATCGGCGACTCGATCGCGGCGTTGTGGGGTGCGCTGGGCGCCCTGATGGCCTTGCGCCATCGCGAAGTCAGTGGCGGAAATGGGCAGGTGGTCGATGTCGCCTTGTATGAAGCGGTATTCGCCATGATGGAAAGCCTGGTGCCGGAGTTCGACGTCTTCGGCTTCATCCGCGAACGCACCGGCAATGTGATGCCGGGCATCACGCCGTCGAACACGCATACGACGAAAGACGGCAAACACCTCATCATCGGTGCCAACGGCGATGCGATCTTCAGGCGCCTGATGCTGGCCATCGGTCGCGTCGATCTGGCGGATGATCCGCAACTCGGCACCAATGCCGGGCGCGATGCGCGGGCAGACGAAATTTACGGCGTAATCGACGCCTGGGTGGCCGCCAATGATGCGGAAGCCGTTTTGCGCACCGCCGCGGAAGCCCAGGTGCCCGCGAGCCGTATTTATTCGGCGGCAGACATGTTTGCCGACCCCCAGTTCCTTGCCCGGCAGATGATCGAGACTGCGCAACTCCCTGATGGGAAAGAGTTTAGTGTTCCGGGCATCGTGCCAAAGCTGTCGCTCACGCCGGGGGAGACCCGTTGGGTGGGGCCGGCATTGGGCGAACATACGGAAAAGATCCTCGCTCGCCTCGGTTACCCCCCCGAGGAGATAGTTGGTTTTCGGAGTGACGGAGTTATCTAGATGATTAATATAGGTTTATTTCGTTGCAACAGTCAGCACCGATAAGTCGGCTCAGTTCAGGGCTTTAATCGCCGCGCGAGATTCGCTACAATTGCGGTCTTTTAGTTACGGCCGCTGCGCTTAACGTCGATAGAACCGACGTTAGCCTTCACTGAAACTCCGTTTTATTGAAACTCCGTTTTCGAATTCGCATTTGAGCATTCAGGGACTATCACCATGAGTTGTGACGACAAAGTCGATTGCGGTCGACGGCGTCTGCTGGTTGCCACGGCAGCCGCGGGCGGGGTGGCCGGGGTCGCGGTGGCTGTGCCCTTCGTGGCCAGCATGCTGCCTTCCGAGCGCGCGAAGGCGGCCGGTGCGCCGGTGGAAGTGGACATCAGCAAGCTCGCTCCCGGTCAGATGATGACTGTCGAGTGGCGCGGCAAGCCGGTCTGGATCATCAACCGCACCAAGGAACAACTCGAGTCCCTGGCAAAGGTCGCCGACAAGCTGGCTGATCCCAAGTCCGACAAGAACATGCAGCCCGATTACGCGAAAAACGAGACTCGTTCGATCAAGCCGGAGATCCTGGTGGCGGTCGGCATCTGTACCCACCTCGGCTGTTCGCCTACCGAAAAGTTCAAGACCGGTGCCGAGTCCGGCATCGAGGCCGATTGGCAAGGGGGTTTCTTCTGTCCCTGCCATGGTTCCACCTTCGACCTGGCCGGTCGCGTCTACAAGAGCAAGCCGGCGCCGGACAACCTCGAAATTCCGCCGCACATGTATCTTGGCGATGCCAAGCTGATCATTGGCGAAGACAAGAAGGCCTGATGCGATGAGCAAAGTTAACGCGATATTGCAGGGGACGCTGAACTGGGTTGATGAGCGCTTTCCTCTCACTACCCTCTGGAAAGAGCACCTCGCCGAATACTACGCGCCGAAGAACTTCAACTTCTGGTACTTCTTCGGTTCGTTGGCGATGCTGGTGCTGGTGATCCAGATCGTTACCGGCATCCTGCTGACCATGCACTTCAAGCCCGACGCCTCGCTGAATGCTTCCGGCGTGCCGGTGGCGTTTGCCAGCGTCGAGTACATCATGCGTGATGTGCCCTGGGGCTGGCTGATCCGCTACATGCACTCGACCGGGGCCTCGGCCTTCTTCCTCGTCGTCTATCTGCACATGTTCCGCGGCATGCTCTACGGTTCCTACCGCAAGCCGCGCGAACTGATCTGGATCTTCGGCATGATCATCTTCCTCGCGTTGATGGCCGAGGCCTTCTTCGGCTACCTGTTGCCTTGGGGCCAGATGTCGTTCTGGGGTGCGCAGGTGATCGTGAACCTGTTTTCTGCGATTCCCCTGATCGGGCCGGACCTCTCGCTCTGGTTGCGCGGTGATTACGTTGTCGGTGACGCCACGCTCAACCGCTTCTTCGCCTTCCACGTCGTCGCGGTGCCGATGGTGCTGCTGGGACTGGTGGCAGCGCATATCATCGCGCTGCACGAAGTCGGCTCCAACAACCCGGACGGCGTCGAGATCAAGAAAAAGAAGGACGCGAATGGCATTCCGCTCGACGGCATTCCCTTTCATCCCTACTACACGGTCAAGGACATCGTCGGCGTCATCGTCTTCCTGATGGTGTTCTCGATCATCGTCTTCTTCATGCCGGAGTTCGGCGGCTACTTCCTCGAATACAACAACTTCTTCCCGGCTGACCCGTTGGTGACCCCGCCGCACATCGCGCCGGTATGGTATTTCACGCCCTACTACTCGATCCTGCGTGCCGTAAACTTTTCAGTGTTCGGTCTCGAAGCCAAGTTCTTGGGCGTCATGGCAATGGGTGCCTCAACCCTGATCATCGCCTTGCTGCCCTGGCTGGATCGCAGCCCGGTGAAGTCGATTCGTTATCGCGGCCCCCTCTACAAGGGTTTCCTCGCGGCGTTCGTGATTTCCTTCTTCATCCTGGGGTATCTGGGGATGCTGGGCCCGACACCGATGCGCACCATCGTGGCGCAGATTTGTTCGGTGATCTACTTTGCCTTCTTCCTCCTGATGCCGATTTACAGCAGCCTCGACAAGTGCCAGCCGGAGCCGGACAGGGTGACATCGAAATGAAGAAATTCCTTACCGCAATCCTGTTCGCGCCGGTCCTGGCGTTCGCCGCAGGAGCCACGCTGCATCTGGACAGTGCTCCGGACAAGGCCAACGACATGGCCGCCCTGCAAAACGGCGCCAAGATCTTTGTCAATTACTGCCTGAACTGCCATTCGGCGTCCTACATGCGCTACAACCGCCTGAAGGATATCGGCCTCACCGATGCGCAGATCAAGGACAATCTTCTGTTCACCGCCGAAAAGGTCGGCGAGCCGATGAAGATTGCCATGCAGCGCGCCGACGCCAAGGTCTGGTTTGGCGTTGCGCCGCCGGATCTCACTATCATCGCGCGGGCGCGAGCTTCGGAATTCGGCAGCGGAGCAGACTGGCTTTACACCTATTTGCGCACCTTCTATCGCGACGAGCAGCGTCCGACCGGGTGGAACAACGTGGTGTTCGAAAACGTCGGCATGCCGCATGTGCTCTGGGAACTGCAGGGCGAGCAGGTCATGGGCCCGGACCACAAGCTGAAACTGGTCAAGCCGGGCAAGCTCAAGCCGCAGGAGTTCGATGCGGCGGTAGGTGATCTGGTTGGCTTTCTCAAGTACATGGGCGAGCCGGTGGCCGAGTTCCGCAAGCAGTTGGGTGTGATTGTGCTGATCTTCCTGGCCGTATTCTTTGTCTTTGCCTACGCGCTGAAACGCGAGTACTGGAAAGACGTCCATTAAACCAATAAGTGAATGCAAATTATGGGGCATCGAGAAATGAACGCACCACCCGTCCGCAAAGTGGTGCGTGATGCCGACTATTCCTGGGGCACCAGCGCCATGATGAACCTGTACTCGGGCACCACGTGTCCGTTCAGCCATCGCTGCCGCATCGTCCTGTACGAAAAGCAGATGGACTTTCAGGTGATCGACGTCGATCTCTTCAACAAGCCTGAAGATATCGCCATCATCAATCCGTACAACCGTGTTCCGGTACTGGTTGATCGCGATCTGGTGCTCTACGAGTCGAACATCATCAACGAATACATCGACGAGCGCTTCCCGCATCCGCAACTGATGCCGCCCGATCCGCAAACGCGGGCCAAGGCGCGCCAGTTGCTGTTTACGATGGAGCACGAGTTGTTCAGCTACATCGACGCCCTCGAAAAGAACCTCAAGTCGGCCGACAAGTCGCGGATGCACATTCGCGACCGCCTGGTTGAACTGGCCCCGATGTTCAACAAGCAGAAGTTCCTGCTCGGTGACGACTTCTCGATGCTCGACGTGGCGATCGCGCCGCTGCTGTGGCGCCTCGACCATTACGCCATCGAACTGCCGAAGAGTGCGGCACCGCTGATGAAGTTTGCCGAGCGCATCTTCTCGCGCCAGGGCTTCATCGATGCGCTGACTCCGACAGAAAAGATGATGCGCCGTTAAGGACGCATCTTCCGCGTCTGTATTTTGATTCATCTCGGCGCAACGCCAATGCAGTCAACCAAGCCCTACCTGATCCGCGCCATTCATGAATGGTGCGCGGATCAGGGCTTCACTCCCTATCTGGCGGTCAAGGTCGACTCGACCACGCGTGTGCCGCGCGAATTCGTCAAGGACGGCGAGATCGTCCTCAACGTCGGCCTCGAGGCGACGCATCAGTTGCTGATGGGCAACGAGGAAATAACTTTCCAGGCCCGCTTTGGCGGGCGCGCGTTTCCTGTTGTCGTGCCGATCGCGCGGGTTGCCGCGATCTACGCCAGCGAGAATGGCGAAGGCATGGCGTTCGAGGTCACCGAAACGGCAGCCGGCAACGCCGTCGTCGATGGCGAGCTGACGGACTCCACCCCGGAGGACACATCCTCCGCCGTATCACCAGTGCCAGCGCGAAGCGTCCCTGAGGGAACTCCCGAGCGTCTCACCGGCCGACCTGTCCTCACCCGCGTCAAGTAGGACGCGGGCTGACGGCTCCCGCGTGCGGGAGCACACTACTTCGATTCCATCACCCAGATCCCGTCCCAGTCGGCTCCGGGCGGATTGGCGAGGAAGTGGTCGCAGCGCTCGATGTACATCTTCGCTGCCTTGTCGTGGTCATTGATGGCCAGCACTTCTCCAAATTCGTTCTTGGCGTCCTTCCATTTCTGCTGCCGGTATTGCATCAGCCCCGACTTGAAATGGCGCAGGGCATCGATCATCTGCGGATAGGATTCTTCCGTGTGGTAGTCGAGGATTTCATAAATGGCGACGGGCTTGGTCTTGCCCTTGACCACCACCAGATCCAGTTCGCGGCTGAAGTAGGTCGCCTTCAGGGCCTTGTAGGTGAACTCGCTGACGAGGATGTGGGTGCCGTACTGCTTGCAGGCTGACTCGAGCCGGGCGGCAAGGTTCACGCCGTCGCCGATGATGGTGTAATCCATCCGCTTCTTCGAGCCGATGTTTCCCGACACCACATTGTCGGTATTGAGGCCGATGCCGATGTCGACCGGCATCTTGCCCTCGTTCACGCGACCCTTGTTCCAGGCCCACAGTTCGCGGATCATCGCGATGGCCGTGCGCACCGCGCGGTCGGCGTCGTCGTCGTGGCCGATCGGGATGCCGAAGGCTGCCATGACCGCGTCGCCGATGAACTTGTCCAGCATGCCTTCCTCGCGCTGGATGCAATCGACCATCAGCGTGAAGTATTCGTTGAGCAGCGCCACCGTGCCTTGGGCGCCGAGTTGCTCGGTGATCGTGGTGAAGCCGCGCACGTCGGAGAACAGGATCGTCGCCATCACGGCCTTGCCGCCGAGGCTTTCGGCGCCGGAAGCCAGCATCTGGTCGGCGATGCCCGGATCCATGTAGCGCGACATGGTGGATTTCAGCCGCTTCTCGTTGGAAATGTCTTCCATCATCAGCATCGAGCCGATGCGCTTCTTCTCCATCGACAGGAGCGGCAATGCGGTGAGATTCACCGACAGCTTGTCTTCGCCGACGATCAGTTCGGCCTCCATGACCAGTTCGGTCGTTTGCGTATCGGCGACGCGCTTCAGCTTCTCCGGAATCCAGGCGTTGCTGCCGGCGAAGAATTCCGCTGCGGGTTTTTGCAGGATCTGCGCCGCACTCACGCGCAGGATGCGCAGCCCGGCGGCGTTGCAGGTGGCGATCTTCTCGGTCTCGTCGAGCGTGATCACCGCATTCGACATCGACTCCAGCATCGCCTCGTTGTAGTTCTTCATGTTCTGCACGTCGGCGAACAGCTTGGCGTTTTCCAGCGCGATCGAAATCTGGGCGGTAAAGGCGCGCAGGCGCGATTCATCCTCGCCGGTGAAAGGGCCGCCGCGCTTGTTGAGTACCTGCGTGACGCCGATCACCTTGCCGTGCTTGTTTACGATGGGCACGCAGAGTATCGAGCGGGTGAAGTAGCCGGTTTTCTTGTCGAAAGCCGGATTGAAGCGCAGATCGGCGTAGGCGTAGGGAATGTTGATTGCCTTGCCCTGGGTGAACACCGCGCCGGCGATGCCCAGGTGATTCGGCAGGCGGATCTGCACCGATTCCAGGCCCTGGCCAACCTCCGACCAGAGTTCGCTGGTCTTCTCGTCGTTGAGGAACAGCGTCGAGCGTTCGGCATTCAGCAGGCGCGTGGCTTCGCCCATGACTTTCTGCAGCAGGGATCCCAGCTTGATGTCGGCGGTGACTTCGGAGACGACGTCGATGAACTCCATTTCCTGGCGGCGGATCGCCTGCATGCGCTCGATGAACTGCGCGCTTTGCAGTGCCAGCGTGCCCTGGCTGGTCATGGCTTCGAGCAGGTTCAGGTCGTGCTTGGTGAATTTTCCGGTGCGCTTGTTGAGCGTTTGCGCCACGCCGATGATCTCGCCCTTCACGGTCTTGATCGGCACGCAGAGGATGTTGCGCGTGGTGAAGCCGGTCTGCTCGTCGATCGAGCGGTTGAAGCGGTCGTCGGCGTAGGCGTCGTGGATGATCAGCGCCTCGCCCGCGGTATAGACGTAGCCCGCCACGCCGCTGGTGTTGAGGATGCGTATTTCGCGCTGGATGTTGCCCTGCGCCACGCGCGAATACAGCTCATTGGTGTCGGGATCGTTGAGGAACAGCGAACCGCGCTCGGCATTCAGTTCGGTGGTGGTCATTTCCACCAGCGCCTGCAGAACTTCGTCGAGCGTGCCATAGCTCGCCATGCGGCGCGTGACTTCGAGCAGCAACTCGAGATGACGCAGTCGCCGGCGGCTTTCCGTATCGCGATCGGCCGGCTTCTTCTTCGTTCCGACAGCTTCGATGGGCGGGTCCATGGCGTTCATGTCGGGGGATGGCGCGCGGCTTCGATCTGGTCGCGCAGCGCCTGGATGGTGCGTTGCAGTTGGGCGCCCTCGTCGGCGAACAGGGCGTGCTCGCGATTGACCGAATTCGTCTTGTCGATCTGCGCCAGTTCAAGGCTTTCACGCAAGCCGCTGACGGTCTGCCGCAGTTGCGAAATTTCGCCTTGCGCACTGACCAGCGCCGCACGCACCGCATTGTCGGTGTCGGCCCGCGCTTTTTCCAGTTCGTCGCGCAAGGCGGCCGCGGTGGCCTTCAGCTGTTGCATTTCATTGTGTCCGGCGACGCGCTCCGCCTGTACCGCATGGTCGCGTTCGGTGCGCGCCAGCTCCAGTTCCTCGCGCAGGGCCGCGGCCGTGGCCTTGAGCATCTGCGATTCCTGGTTCGCGGCGACACGCTCGTGCTGCACTGCCTTTTCGCGCTCGATGCGGGCGCGCTCGAGCTCTTCGCGCAGGGCGCCGACGGTAGTCTTCAGTTGTGATATCTCTGCCGCGCTGGCCTGCGTGGCGCGCAGCGTCGAGGCATGGATTTCCGCGTGTGCGGCTTCGAGCTCCGTGCGCAGGGCGATCACCGTGCGCTTCATGTCACGGGAATCCGCCTGGGCCAGCGCGAGTTCGTCTTCGATGGTCGATGGGTCGGCGATCATGGTGCGGCGAAGTAGGAATCCCCGTTCAACAAAGCGCAAACCGGGGGGCGAAGCCTGCCGGTTTGTGCGACCAATACCAATAATTTCATGGCTTTGACTAGTTATTTTTTTCGATAATACGCTTACCGTGGAATCTTATCAGCCATGCTTCCGGACCGGGTCGCTTTTGAGGATCCGGCACATCCAGGACCGTTCGTGAATGAGAAAGCCTAGCCGCCGTCATTTTCTTGCCGCAGGAGCCGCCGTGGGAGTGTCCTGGGCCGCCGGCGCGGCGCTCGGCGAATTGCTGCCGCGCGGTCGGGCCCGGCGCGTGGTCATCGTCGGCGGCGGCTGGGGCGGCCTGACGGCGGCCCGCCACTTGCGCGACTTGGCTCCCGATCTGGAAGTGGTGCTGGTCGAAAAAGGCGCGTCGTTTCGTTCCCTGCCCCTGAGCAACAAATGGCTGGTCGGGCTGGCACAGGAAAGCGGGCGCAGCCAGGACTATGCCGCCGCTGCCCGCGCGTGGGGCTACAGCTTCGTACAGGCCGAGGTGACCGCCGTCGACCGCGAGCAGCGACGCGTCGTCACCAGGAGCGGCACGCTCGATTACGACTGGCTGGTGCTCGCCGTCGGCATACGCTACGACTATGCGCCCTGGTTCGGCGACGACCGCCGCGCCGCCGAGCAGGCGCGAAAGCTCTATCCGGCGGGATTCGTCACCGACGAACTCGACCTGCTGAAGCAGAAGCTCGCCGACTTCAAGGGCGGCGACTTCGTCATGACCATTCCGCCACCTCCCTACCGCTGTCCGCCGGCACCTTATGAACGCGCGGTGATGATCGCCTGGCTGTTCAGGCAGAGGAAGATCAAGGGGCGGCTCGTCATTGTCGATCCGGGTCCCGGCATGCAGGCCTTCAACCGCGTCTTTGCCGACCGCTACAAGGATCAGATCCTGCACCTGACCCATGCCAAGGTGAAATCCGTCGATCCGTTCAACAAGACGATTTCCACCGAGTTCGACGACCTGCGTTTCGACGACGGCATCCTGATGGCCGCGCAGCAGGCCGGCGATCTGGTGTGGCAGGCCGGGCTGGTGGGGCGCGACGGCGACGGCAAGGCGACCGGCTGGGGCGCGCTCGATCCGATCCATCTTCATGCCCTCGATGACGAGCGCGTATTCCTGATCGGCGACCTGATCGACAAGGTATCGCCCTTGTTCGGTCACTACCCGAAGAGCGGCCATCTGGCCAACCGGCTGGGGCGCATCGCCGCGCGCGAGATCGCCAGCCGCGCCCGCGGCAGCCTGCCGGAGCCGGCCCTGCCGGACAGTGTCTGCCATGTCTTTTCGGATGTCGAGCCGATGGAAAGTGTCCGCATCGACGCCCAATACCGCCTGCGCGGCGATGGAGTCATTGCGCAGACCGTGCGCCAGCACTACGACCCGCAGCCGCGGGGCGAAGATGCCGCGTGGGCGAAATCGATGTATGCCGACTTTCTGCCCGGAAACCAGGCCCGGAAACTCTAATGCCGGGCGAAGATGCTGGTCTTGCCGTCCGCTCCGACGAGCAGCGTGTCGTAGCGCTCGCGGCGGATATCGCGTTCCTGGCCGGCGTTGTCGAGGATGGTGCAGGCGGTTTCGCAGAAGGGGTTGGACAGCTCGCGCCCGGGTGATCCGCGCGGCAGGCCGGGGACAGCCAGGCCGCGCGCCTTGGGCCGTTCCTTGAGCAACTGCAGGATGTCTTCGGCCGGCACATGGCCCTCGATGAAATATCCGGCCACCGTCGCAGTGTGCACCGATTCCAGTTCCGAGGGCACGTTCAGCCAGCGCTTGAGGCGCGGCATGTTGGCGGACAGGGTTTCGGTCATGGTGACCTCGAAGCCGTTCTTGCGCAGGTGATCCGCCCAGTCGATGCAGGAAATGCAGGGGCTGGGAGCGTAGACCACCACGGGCGGCAGCTTGTCGGCGTCGGCGGCCAGCACGCTCTGCAGCGGCGCCAACAGCATCGCGGCGAGGGCGATGGCAAGGCGCATGATCAGCACAGCTGGCGGGGTTTGCAGCCCTTGAGCAACCAGAGCGAAACCACGCCGGCAAATTCGTCGGCGCGGACCTTGCGCGCCATGCTCAGCACATCGCGTCCGGCATCGGTCTTCAGCGCCGGATCGGCACCCGCTTGCAGCAGCGGGAGGGCGTGTTTCGTGCGCGTCGCAAACGCCGCCATGTGCAGCGGCGTCATGCCTTCCTTGTCGCGTACATTGACGTTGGCGCCGGCTGCAATCAGCGCCAGCAGCGGGCCGCTGTCTTCATTCAGCGCCGCGTAGTGAAGCGGCGTGGCGCCGAGGTCGGTGCGCGCGTCGCGACTCTGTGGTGCGGCTTTCAGTAGTTTTTCGACATCCTGGCGCGTGCCCATGCGGGCCGCATCGTGGATCGGCAGTTCGTTCTTGCCCAGGGTCGCGTCGGCAGGCAGGGCCATCGCCGAGTGCAGTGCGCAGCACAGCATCAGAACGAATCGGGGAAAGCGCTTTGTGATCAGGTAGTTCAAGATTGTCCTCGTCTGTACGCTCTTGCCGTTTGAGGGGGGATTCAATCGATCCTGGTGGCGCCCAAGTCAGGAATCGAACCTGAGACCTACCGCTTAGGAGGCGGTCGCTCTATCCACTGAGCTACAAGGGCGCGAGGCGCGAATTCTAACCTGCGCGCCTATAATCCCGCACCCCTTTCCCTGCTCTGTTTCCATGCCCGTTATTTCCCTTGATCGCGCCTGTCTCGCTTACGGCCACGTCGCCCTTCTTGATCACGCCGCGATGCAAATCGATGCCGGCGAGCGGGTCGGGCTCATCGGCCGCAACGGCAGCGGCAAATCCAGCCTGCTGAAGGCCCTCGCCGGTCTCGGTACGCTCGACGATGGCGAGGTCTGGCGCGAGCCTGGCCTCTCCATCGCCTACGTGCCGCAGGAGCCCGAATTCGCCACCCACGACACGGTCTTCGAAGCCGTTGCCGCCGGGCTGGGCGAGGTGGCGCGAGTGCTCGCCGAGTACCACGAGATCACCCACAAAGTCGGCGCTGGCGATACGGCGACCATGGACCGCATGCAGGAATTGCAGACGCAACTGGAGGCCAACGACGGCTGGCGGCTGAGTTCGCGCGTCGAACAGGCCATTTCGCGCCTCGCGCTGGATGGCGACGCCCGCGTCGATGCGCTTTCCGGCGGCGGCAAGAAGCGCGTCGCCCTGGCCCGGGCGCTGGTCGCCGAGCCGGAGCTGCTGCTGCTCGACGAGCCGACCAACCACCTCGACGTCGATGGCATCCTCTGGCTGGAGGATCTGCTGCGCGGTTATCAGGGGGCGGTCATGCTCATCACCCACGACCGGGTCTTCCTCGACAACGTGGCGACGCGCATCGTCGAGCTGGATCGCGGCAAGCTGGTGAGCTTTCCCGGCAGTTTCGCCGCCTATCAGGAACGCAAGGAGTTCATGCTCAACGAAGAGGCCCTGGCCAACGCCCGTGCCGACAAGATGCTGGCGCAGGAGGAAATCTGGATCCGCAAGGGCGTCGAGGCGCGGCGCACGCGCAGCGTCGGGCGCGTGCAGCGCCTCGAGCACTTGCGCGCGGCGCGGGCGGCGCGGCGCGAGCAGCTGGGCAAAGTCGATTTTCAGCTGGTGCGCGGCGATGCCTCCGGCAAGCTGGTGGCCGAACTCGAAAACGTCAGCAAGCGATTTGTGACAACTGCGGGCGAAAAGGTCGTGGTGCGCGATTTCTCCTGCCGCATCCTGCGCGGCGACAAGGTCGGCCTGATCGGCGCCAACGGCACCGGCAAGACCACGCTGCTGCGCCTGATCCTCGGCCAGCTCGCGGCCGACTCCGGCAACGTCCGACTGGGCAGCAAAATCGAAGTGGCTTACTTCGACCAGTTCCGCACCCAGCTCGACCCCGATGCCCCTCTGCGCGAAGTGATCAGCCCGGGCTCGGACTACGTCGAGATCGGCGGCACGAAGAAGCACGTGATCGGCTATCTCGAGGATTTCCTGTTCGCCCCGGAACGCGCGCGTTCGCCGGTCAAGTCGCTTTCCGGCGGCGAGCGCAACCGGCTGTTGCTGGCGCGCCTCTTCGCGCGGCCGGCCAACGTGCTGGTGCTGGACGAGCCGACCAACGATCTTGATATCGAAACCCTGGAATTGCTCGAAGCGCTGCTGCAGGACTACAGCGGCACGGTATTCCTGGTCAGCCACGACCGGGCCTTTCTCGACAACGTAGTGACGCAGACCATCGCCAGCGAAGGGAACGGGCAGTGGAAGGAATACGTCGGCGGCTACAGCGACTGGCTGCGCCAGCGGCCCGCAGGCGGCGCGGCGCGCTTCGATGCCACGGGTGGCGTCGAGGCAAAGCCCGGATCAAGAGTCGGCGCTGGCGACACGGCGAAAGCGAAGCCCCCCGAGCGCAAGAAGCTCAGCTTCAAGGAGCAGCGCGAGCTGCAAGCTTTGCCCGATCGCATCGCCGCGCTCGAAGCCGAGCAGGCAGTCCTGCAAGGCCGGCTGGGCGATCCGGCCTTCTATCAGGGGCCGCCCGATGCGGTGCGCGACCTGCAAATCCGGCTGGCGGCGGTCGATGCCGAGATCGATGCGGCGCTGGTCCGCTGGGAAGCTCTTGAGGCGAAGGGCTGAAATCTGGCGCCAAAAAGGACTGTTTTTCCAAGTCTCATCCGGCATGCACCGGATTTAGTCTCTACCCTGTCAGCCGGACAGGGAGACTCATGTGGTTGTCATCAACGGACAGCGTACTACCGCCATCGTGATCCGCCATCGCGGCGACAGCGTCACGCTGGTGCCGATGAAAAGCGGCAAGCTTTCGGCCAAGACGGTCGCCTTCGACGAGTTTCGCCAGGAGTGGAAGGAAACCGGTTACGCGCTGTCGCAGGCGCTGACCACCTTCCTGACGCACATCATGAAATGGGGCGCCTCGCTGGAAGTGGTGAAGGGCCTCGAAAAGCTCGCCGCACGCGACCGCTTCGTCGTCGCCAGCCTGTTCTGAATTCCGGGATCGCGATCGACGCCACCGATTGCTGGCAGGCCTGGTTCGACGGTTCCGCCTTGCCCAATCCGGGCAAGATCGGCATCGGTATCCTGCTGCTTGCGCCCGATGGCCGGCGCAGCGAAAAATCCCGGCTGCTGACTGTCTCCGGCTGCAATAACGAGGCCGAGCTGCATGCCCTGTGCGCGGCGCTCGAAATGGCCGCGGCAGCCGGCGCGCGAAGGCTGCTGCTGCGCGGCGACAGCGATGTCGCCCTGCGCTATGTGCGCGGGCCGGACAGCACGCAGATTGCACGGCTGATTGTCCTGGTCGCAGATGCCCGTGAATGGCTGGGTCGTTTCGAGGATGTGCAGCTGGTCTGGATTCCGCGTCATCGCAACACCGAGGCGGATCGCCTGTCGCGGCAGGCACTCGGATTGCCGCCGACGCCGGCGCCCGTGACGAGAAGCCGGCGTCGGCGCCATTGAAGCTTTTCGCGGCGGGTCATGGAGCAGGATTCCGTTATGATCCACCGGCATTGCACATCCCGCCAGGGGATACCGTCCCCGGCATAGCCGGGGACATAAAGGAGAAATGGCTTGGGAATACTGACGAACATCGTCGCTGCCGAGGAAGATGAAGTTGCCGCCATCGGCGAATCGCTGCGGCCCGTGGACGAATGGAGCGGCATCGAACGGCGCGGCATCGACACGGCCAAGATCGCCACGCTGCATTGCCTGCTGACCGGGGACGAATTCGAAGAGGCCGTCGGCGCTTACGAGCCTGTCTATGTCACGGACGAGGGCGCGATCGTGCTGCGCCTGGCCGATGAGGTGCTGGAGCGCCTGGCCACGCTGGACGAAGATGCGCTGGAACTCGTTGCCGAAGAACTGGCGGCCACCGAGGAATATGAAATGGAGCAGTGGGACGCCGAGGAAGTGCAGGCGCTGGTGATGGAACTCGCGGATCTGGCGCGTCTGGCCGAATCGCAGGACCAGGTGCTGTTCATCTGGATGCACCCGCTATTGACCTGAATCGATGACAGAGAGCAAGACCTGGTTCGTCTACCTTATCGAATGCACCGACGGCAGCCTCTACACGGGGATCACCGTCGATCTGGCGTCGCGCTTCAAGGCCCACCTGGAGGGCCGGGGTGCGCGTTGCATGCGTATGCATCCGCCGTTGCGCATGCTGGCCGCGGAAGCACATCCCGACCGCTCGGCGGCTTCCAAGGCCGAGTACCGGATCAAGCAGCTCACTGCGGCAGAAAAGCGCGCCTATGCCGCTCACATGATCGTCAGCGCCCTTCCTTTTGCCGCACTTTAGTCCGCCTGCCCCATGATCATTTTTTCCCACGGCAACAGCTACAGCGCTTCGACCTACCGCCAGCTATTCGACGGCTGGCGCGCCGCCGGCCACGAGGTGGCGGCCGTCGAGCATTTCGGCCATGACACCCGCTTCCCCGTCGACCGCAGCTGGCGCGGCATGACGCATCAGCTCACGACGCTCATCGACAGTCGGCCCGAGCCCCGCCTCTGGCTTGTCGGGCACTCGATGGGCGGCTACCTGAGCCTGTTGGCGGCCGGTCAGCGCCCGGAGCGCGTGCGCGGCATCGTGTTGCTCGATTCGCCCATCGTCTATGGCTGGAAATCCGGGCTGATCAGCGTGGTCAAGGCGACCGGCCAGATGCGCCGGCTGTCACCCGCAGGGGTTGCGGTGAAGCGCCGCGACCGCTGGCCGAATCTGGTCGAGGTTCATCGTCATTTCTCGGCGAAGCCGATGTTCGCGCGCTGGCATCCGGCGGTGCTCAACGACTATATCCACTTCGGTACCGAACAGGACCCGGCGGACCACGTCGGCACTGGCCGTCGCCTGAAGTTTCGTCCCGAGATCGAGGCGGAAATCTATTCGACGGTGCCGCACCGCCTGGTGTCCTATCTGCGGCTGCATCCCCCGGGCGGCCCGGTGGCTTTCATTGCCGGCACGCGTTCGCGCGAGGTTCGCCAGGTCGGGCTCGCCGCCACGCAGCGTCTGACGCATGGGCGCATCAGCTGGCTCGAAGGCTCGCATCTGTTCCCCTTCGAGCACCCCGAGGAAACCGTGCGCGAAGTACTCGACTGGATGCAGCGGCTCGACGCGGTGGCAGCGAAAAAGGAGTGAGCGGAGGCGCGGATGTCCAAGTCCGTCTTGTTGTTACTGATGCGGTGCCGAATGACGCGGCGTCGAATTGACATTGCCGCTGCCGAGGCATACAGTGAAATTGCCTTCAACTCGAAGGGATTTTCGTGGGGGTACCTAGCGCTGAAAAAACGTCCCCGAAGTAGCGTTTCACCCTTTGACCAGGAGTCTTCCGGGCTCCAGCCCTGATGGGCAGCGCCGATTTGAGTTGCAGCTTGCGGGCGCACTACAAGTACAGCTAAAGCGTTACGCGAAAAGCCCGTTCCGGCGAATATGTCAAACGGGCTTTTCGCCGTTTACACCTGGCCGAAGCCGGCCCGGGTCCGCTCGGTGATATCTCTCAGGAACTGCAGGACAGCGCCGAACAGCCGGCCTTGTGGCGTGCCCACTCGGGGCGGCGCGCGGCCAGATCCTCGTGTTGCGGCTGCTCGTCGTAAGGGTGTTCGAGGACTGCGAGCAGGCGCTTGAGCACCGACGCATCACCCTCGGCCAGCGCATCGATGGCGAGCTGGGCCAGATAGTTGCGCGGCACGTATTTCGGGTTGATCCGGTTCATCCGCGCCCGGCGCGTCGCCGGGTCCTGCCCGTCGCGGCGCACGCGTTCGACATAGTGCCGCAGCCAACCGAGCAGGTGCCCGCCGTCGCTTTCGTCGTAGAAGGCGGCACACAGCGGCGCCATCAGCACGGCGTCATCCGCCGCGGCGACCGGCACGTCGGCGAGGCCGCGGAAAAACAGCGTCATGTCGGTTTCGGCGCCATGCAGCGCGGCGACCAGGTCTTCCACCAGCGCGTCGTCACCGGCAGCGAACTCGAGCAGGCCGAGCTTGTCGCCCATGATGCGCTGCGAGCATTCGCCATAGACCCGGCCGAAGCTGTCGATGCCGGCTTCCAGGTCGGCGCGGTCGGGGATCAGCGGCGACAGCGCGCCGGCCAGGCGCAGCAGGTTCCACTGCGCAATTTCCGGCTGGCGGCCGTAGCAGTAGCGGCGGCCGGTGGCGTCGGTGGTGTTCGGCGTCCAGCCCAGGTCGTAGCCTTCCAGCCAGCCATAGGGGCCGTAATCGATGGTCAGGCCGAGGATGGACATGTTGTCCGTGTTCATCACGCCGTGGACGAAGCCGACACGCATCCAGTCGGCGACCATCACCGCGGTACGGCGACAGATTTCTTCGAACCAGCGCGCGTAGACTTCGGGCGAAGGTTCGCCGAGTTCGGGATAGTGGGTCCTGATGACGTAATCGGCGAGTCGCTTGAGTTCCTCCAGTTCCTCGTTGGCGGCGAGGATCTCGAAGTTGCCGAAGCGCACGAAGGACGGCGCGACGCGGCAGACGACGGCGCCGGGCTCGTCCTGCGCATTGCCGTCGTAGAACATGTCGCGCTCCACGGCCTCGCCGGTGGCGACCAGGCTCAGCGCCCGCGTCGTCGGCACGCCGAGGTAGTGCATCGCCTCGCTGCAGAGGAATTCGCGTACCGAGGAGCGCAGCACCGCGCGACCATCGGCCCGGCGCGAGTAGGGTGTGCGGCCGGCGCCCTTGAGTTGCAGTTCGCGGCGCCGGCCGTCCGGGCCGATCACCTCGACCAGCGTCATCGCCCGCCCGTCGCCGAGCTGGCCGGCCCAGTTGCCGAACTGGTGCCCGCCGTAACGTGCGGCATAGGGCTGCATGCCCGGCAGCAGGTGATTGCCGCCGAGAACATCCGCCACCGGCCCGGTCGCCGAGTCCGGGCGTGCGATACCCAGCAGGTCGCCGACCGCGTCGGCCCATGCGAGCAATTCTGGTGCCGCGACGGGCGTCGGTTTGACCCGGCTGTAGCAGGCATTGCGCACCGGACGCGGGACGTCGTGCTGCACCGGATCGGCCGGCAAGGCGCGGACGAAACTGTCGTCGAAGCGGTGCGCCAGCTGCGGGTCGCAGAGATCGAGCTTGGCGGCCAGGCCCAGGTTGACGCGGGGGACGTCGTTCATTGAAGGTTCGTTACAAATCGGGCGGCTAGTGTACAGCGTCTTTGCTCAAGAGTCGGCGCCGGCGACACGGTGATTTGCGATCGATAACCCTACTGGCGCAATGCCTGGCGGCCGCCGACGCGCGCCAGAAGTGCATCGAAACCCGGATAGCTTTCAGCCGTCAGCACGAACTTGCCGGCGAACTCGCTGCGTGGTTCGCCGCTTCTCAGCGCGGCGATGAATCCTTCGCGGTCCCTGATCCAGCTGCCGCCCAGCAGCGTCACGCCGCGGACGAACAGCGCATCGGGCAGGCAGCCGGCGCTGGGGCCCACCATGGCGAACCACTTCGCATTGCGGCAGCAGTCGAGCATGCGGTCGAGCGTGTCGTTGAGCAGCAGGGTGCTGGTCGATACCACCTTGCTGCAGGCGGCGAGTTCGTCCGCGTCCAGCGTCACGCGGTAGCCTTCGGCGGCGCCGGCGAGTTCCGCCTTCAATTCGACCACGGTGAGCTGTGCGCCGCTGTCCAGAATTCGTTTCAGCAGCGGCCGGAACAGCCCGATCATGCCGATCTGCTCGCCCGGCTGCGGGTTCATCTGCCCGATCGAATCCGCGCTGTCCTCGGGGCGAAACCCAGCCCGATCGAACAGGCAGCGGGTCAGCGCATTGGCCGCGGCGAAGCCGATGGTCTTGCCGTAAAAGTCGGCGCTGGCGTAACGGCGAGCCACTGCCAGTGCATCGGCCCCGGCGAGGCCGAAATCGTCAGCGCCATGGTGCAGGCGTGCCAGCGTGTCGTCGAACAGCACGTACGACAGGCCGAGCGATCCGTCCTCCAGTTCGAGCGCGCAGAATTCGCCCTTGGTGTCCCCGGCCGCCTGTGCCGGCGGCAGGTGCAGGGAGCGCACGCGCGGCAGCGGGCTGCGTGCGGCGAATGCCTCCAGTTGGGCGAGATACTCTGCGGCGAAGCTCATGGCTCGCCTTTTTCATCGCCGGCGGGGTCGCCCCGGTGCCGGCCGTCCCGCAGCGCCGCCGAGGCGGAGGTGCCCGAGACCGTTCCCTCCTGGTTGGCGGCATTGCGCAAGGCGCCTGGAAAATACAAGGCAGTCAGGCGCTCGGAATGAATCGGCGAATCGACATTCGAGCCGCCATAGCGGCGCCAGTCGCGCACCGGGTAGATGCTGTCGGCAACTTCGAGCAGGCCCACGGTTTCGCGGTCGGCGATCAGCACGCCCTGCACGCGCAGGCCCAGTTCGCGCTTGACGGCGGCCAGCCGCGCGGCGACTTCCGGCGTGGCGCCGAATTCGCCGTCGGTGGCGATCAGCAGGTCGGCCAGCTGCCAGCGTCGGTCTTCGAGCTTGGCGATGACCCGCTCCAGCGGGCCGCAGATGTCGGTGCCGCCGCGAAACCCCTGGCCCAGAAAATTCGTGACGCGTTCGATTCCCGCGCTGTCGACGCCCAGTTCCATTTCGACCAGCTCCTCCGGACCACCGAAGGCGAAGACATGACAGGAGCGCTGCTGCGCATGGGCGCTGCGCATGGCTTCCAGCACCACGGCCTTGGCGACGGCTTCGGCGCCGCCCTGCATCGAGCCCGAGGTGTCGACGCAGACCAGGATCGGGCCCAATTCCAGCCGCTTGCCGGCCTGCGGCCCCGGGCGCGGCTGCGACACCAGCGACTGGTGCAGGCGCACTTCGGTCATGCGATCGTCGTCTTCGTAGCTCAAGAGCGTGCGTTCCGCCCGCCGTGCATGCCACACCAGGCGCAGGCGCGGGTGGCCGAGCAGCATGGCTTCGGCCGGCAGCATGCGCGCGATCCGGTCCGAGCGGTGGATGCCGCGCGTCTCGCCCGGCATGTCCGGCACGCGCACGGTGCGGGTCTCGGGGCGCTGGGCGATGGCTTTGTCCATCACCTCGACGATCGCCTGGCTGGCCGTATCAGGTTCCTCGGAGGGGCGCGAGCGGCCAAGTCCGCGGATGATCTTGCTCAGTTCCGGCAGGCGTTCGAGCAGCCGGCGAATGCGCAACACCTCCTGCCACCCGGCGGACTGAAGCAGGCCGCGCATCTGATCCCAGCGACTGTGCGGGCAGTCGTCGGGCACCATGCCGAACACTTCCACCAGCTCGTCGATCTCGCCGCAGTGCTGCTGCCAATCCTTCTCGAAAGCCTCGATCGCCATGCGCAGCGCGTCGGCTTCGCCGGCCCCGCGATCCCGATAATCGACGATGAAATCGAGATGGAACAGGATGCTCATCAGCACCGTGTCGGTCAGCTCTTCCTTGCTGCTGCAGTAGCGGGCCATGTCGAGGCGGGCGAGGGCGTCGCCCAGTGCCCGGGCAACCGGCGACGGCGGCCAGGGCCAGGTTTCCGGCGCCGCCGTGGCACCGGCAAGCAGATCGCGGCGCAGGCCGGCCAGCGCCGCGAGGCGCGGTTCCAGGCTGCCCTGCGAATTGGTCAGCCCGCCCAGCCAGAGCGAGCGTGCCAGGTCGTCGAGCGTCGCCAGTCGGCGCTCACCGCTTTCGAACAGCAGCGATGCGGGCAGCGCTGCGCTCACGCCGCGTCGAGCGATTCGTGGGCGACGGGCTCCGGCACCTTGCCGTTGTCCCGTTCCAGCCGTGGCAGGGCGAGGAAGCCGGCTCGCGTTTCACTCGCGCGTGCCGCAAGTTCGTCGATTGCCGCGGCGGTGGCCGCCAGGTTGATCCCGGCGCGTGCCGTCAGCCCTTCGTTGAGCCACAGGCTCTGCTGCGCGTAGGCGGCCAGGTTCTCCCGCTGGCGGGCAATTTCCCTGGCATAGCCGGCGATACGCTCGAGCAGCGAATCGACCTGCCGCACGCGGGCGCTAATGTGCGAATCGCCGTAGCGCCGGCGCCGACTATAGGTCATGCGCGGCGCCGCCGCGCCGCCCTTGGCGTCGCCGATCTCTCCCGCCAGTTCCGTGGCGGAGAATTTCAGGCGCCCCGATTCGTCGTAGTCGAGGTCGTTGGCCTTCAGTTCCGCATCGAGCTGGGCAACGAAGGCATCGACCACCCGCGTCAGGCGCGCCGGCGAGAATGCCTCGCGCACCCCGAGCCGGGCCGCCAGCCAGTCGGCCACGGCGGCCTGCCGCGGCGCATCGGGCGCGGTCAGCCAGGGCAGCAGCAACAGGTCCCACAGCGCCACGGCCGGGCGGCCTTCGCTCGCCGCGGCTATACGCAACAGCCAGACGATCTTGACCCAGCGCCGGTCCGAAACATGGATAGTCACAGCGGCGAAGTGCTGGCGCAGTTCGGCCAGCACCGCGACGAAGTCCGCCGGCACCTCGACCGCAGCGGCGTCTGCCGCCAAGCGGGCGAGATCGTCGCCGTTGAGCGTCAGCTCGGGCCCGGGCGGTGTCCAGTCGCGGGCGCGACCGGCTTCGAGCAGTGCGCCAAAGCCCTCGCTGCTGACCGCCGCCACCGGCAGGCGCACCAGGAAGCGGTCGAAAAATGCCTCGGCGATTTCGTCTTCGGGCACCACGTTGGTGGCGCCGACGGCACTGATCAGCGGGCAGCGCTGGCGGCCGGCGCCGTTGTCGAATTCGCGTTCGTTGAGCAGGGTGAGCAGGGCGTTGAGGATCGCGCTGTTGGCCTTGAACACCTCGTCGATGAAAGCAATCGATGCATCCGGCAGGAAGCCGTCGGTATGCCGTTCGTAGCGATCCTCTTCCAGGGCCTTGATCGACAGCGGGCCGAAGAGTTCTTCGGGCACCGAGAAGCGCGTCAGCAGCCGCTCGAAGTAGCGCGCATCGCGAAACACCGTGTGCAGGCGCCGCGCCAGCTCGCTCTTGGCGGTGCCCGGCGGGCCGATGAACAGCGTGTGCTCGCCGGCCAGCGCCGCCAGCAAGCACAGCCGAACGCTCTGCCGGCGCTCGACCAGCCCCAGTTCCAGTGCGTCGATGATGGCCCTCAGGCGGGCCGCGCGATTGATCTGCATGGTGAGATTGTAGTTCTCTGGCGGAAAATGATTGAGCAGAAATCGGGCCTGCCGGCACCGGGCGCGCGCTACGTTAAAATCGGAGGCAGAAGCATCGGCCCCCGGCATGTTCCATGCCTCATTCCAGCCGCTCCTTCCGTTCGGCCCTGGCGGCTGGTCCATCCTGGCACCCTGCCGGACCTTGGCGAAGCAGCGGCGACCCCTTCAATACATCCTCGGTATCGACCATGAAATTTGTCTTCAGAATGTTCTTCAAGGCCCTGCGGGTCATCATCGGCCCCGTGATGCTGCTTTGGGAACTTGTGACCCGGCCGAAAGGCCTCGCGCGCGCGACTGCGGCGCAGGAGAAGGTGGATCAGCAGTGTCGGGACATGGTCCTCTATCAATACAGGACCTGTCCGTTCTGCATCAAGGTACGCCAGGAAATGCGCCGTTTGTCGCTGAACATCGAAGGCCTCGACGCGCAGCAAGACGGCAGGAATCGCGATGATCTGGTGCGCGGCGGCGGTCAGGCCAAGGTGCCCTGTCTGAAAATTACTGATCAGGCGGGCAACAGCCAGTGGATGTATGAATCCGGCGCGATCATCGAGTATCTGCGCGGGCGTTTTGCCAATGCCTGACCGTGACCACGGTGGGCCGTCATTGCCGGCATCGCCAGGGGCAATCATGGGAGCAATTGATTCTTGCCGAAACCGGCCTCACCCGGAGATCAATATGGGACAGCAATGGATTTCACGTCTCCTGGCCGGCAGCCTGCTGCTGGCCACCAGCTTGTCCGCCAATGCTGACCCTGTCGGCTGCGTCACGACCGCCTGGAAACTGATCGGCGCCAACCACAAGGTTTGCGTCGAGGCTTTCAGCGACCCCAAGGTGCCAGGCGTCACCTGTCATGTCAGTCAGGCCAGGACGGGGGGTGTATCCGGCTCCCTCGGCCTTGCCCAGGACCCATCGCAGTTCTCGCTGGCCTGCCGCCAGACCGGTCCGATCATCCTGCCGGCCAGGTTGCCCAAAGACGAGACCGTCTTCGCCGAGGACACGTCGATCCTGTTCAAGGAAACCCGGATCGTGCGCCTGTGGGACGAGCCGAACCGAACCCTCGTCTATCTGGCCATCAGTCGCAAGCTGATCGAGGGAGCGCCGGCGAACAGCATCTCGACGGTGCCCGTGATGTCGTGGGGAGGGAAGCCGTAGCCATGGTTTGGAACAGTGTCCCAGGGCAAAAGCAAGGTTTTCATCACGACGAGAAGTAAGCAATGCAATGCCCCGCCGATGGTGGAGGAAATGCGGGAATGGGACCCGGCCTGACACATCGGCATGCCGGGCAATGCGCGCCTGCCTTGGCTAAAACTTTCTGGAGTCGACGTGTTTAAGTTCATTGGTTTCATCGCCGGTTATTACTTTTTCGGATTCTTCGGGGCGCTCTTCGGTCTGTTTGTCGGGTCCTTGATCGATCGCCTGAGAGCCTATGGTGCTGGCGCCATAAACCCGCTGCAGAATGCGCTGCGTCAAACCGTTTTCATCGAGACGATGTTCCTCTCGATGGGCAAGCTGGCCAAGGCCGATGGGCGGGTCTCGCAAGATGAGATCGCTCATGTCGAGGCGTTGATGCAGAAGCTGGGCATGACCGCAGAGCATCGGATTCAGGCGATTGCATTGTTCAAGCGTGGCGCCGACCCGGCGTTCGAGATCGAGTCGACCTGCGCCCGATTCATGTCGGTTTGCGGCCACACGAAGCATCTGAAGCAGGTGTTGCTGGTCTATCTGATCGTGATGGCGCTGGCGGACGGACATATTCATCCGGCAGAAGAAGCGGTGCTCGCCGACATCGCCGTTCGTCTTGGCTATGACCAGGCCACGTTCAAGCATTTGATGGACATGGTGCTGAATCAGTCCCATTTCGCCGGAGGACAGCCCAGCACAGCCGCAGCACTGGATGATGCCTATAAGGCATTGGGCGTCACGAAAGACAATACAGACCAGGAAATCAAGCGCGCCTACCGCAAGCTGATGAGCCAGTACCACCCCGACAAGTTGATCGGACAAGGCCTGCCGGAAGACATGATCGCAATGGCGACCGAACAGACCAAAGAGATCCAGCTTGCGCACGACTTGATCACGCAAAGCCGGAATATTTGAGCGGCTTGCGCAGAAGCGCTGTCATGGCCTGAAGCGGCGAAGATGGATCATCGGCCGGCCGGCAACGCCTGCATGCGGGGAAACCTTGCTTCCGACAACGGTACCGGCCAGGCGATCACCGGGCGATCATGCGCGGCAGCCACCCGCGTGGAAGCGCTGTTCGACGAGGCTTGGTGGCTCAAGCGTAGCTTCTAACGGCAGAAATGGCAGATTCATTCAGAGTCGCCGTCAGAGATGGAACTTGCGGATTGCCAGCTTGGACAGCCAGTTCGGTGATGATTTTCGGCACCATCACCCGGCTGTCGAGCCCCTACTGCCCCGGCGGTACCGGCGAAACCTTTGTCCAGCCCGTCGGGCAGGTCGTCACGTAGGGATAGTAGCCGTTGGCTTGGGCGCAGTAGTACCACCAGTTTTGCTCAGGCACGGGCGCCGGCTGGGGAGCCGCCTGAGTCGCGAGGGTGGGTTGCTGCGGGTCGGCCTGCGCGGGATAAACCGGTGCCGGGGCATTCGGGGGAGGGGGCGCTTTGGCTGCCAGATAGAGCACCGTGCCGATCAAGGCTAGCGCGAGGGCATTCCAGCCATTCACATGAACGCGAGCTCCGCCGCGATAGGCATTGCGGTCGGCCAATGCGGGTGAGATGGCCACTGAACTGATGAGGGTGGCGATGAGTACGGACTTGAGCAAGCTGGGCATGCTGTTCTCCTTCGGAAATCACGGGTCCCTTGTTGGGCAACGATGATCACGTACCGAGGCAGACTGTAAATCCATCTTACTTGGGATCGGTTCCGATGAGAGGGACCGGGCCAATTCGGGCTGTTGGAGCGTGGCATTTCCCCCAGCGGATCGGCGACAATGCCCTCCGTCCAACTTTTCGAACGCGGGAACACACCATGCATCACCTCTGCCAGCCCGACAGGAAAGCCTTCCCGCAGCGCCGATGAGCTTCTTCTCCGCTGTGTTTACGCGGGCGCTCGCCTCCCGCAATTACCGGCTTTACTTCGCCGGCCAACTGATCTCGCTCGCCGGCACGTGGATGCAGCAGATCGCCATGATCTGGCTCGCCTGGCGCCTGTCCAATTCGGCGGCGGTGCTCGGCATGGTCGGTTTCGCCAGCCAGATTCCAATCCTGCTGCTCGGTCCCTTCGCCGGCGTGCTGACCGATCGTTTCGACCGGCGTCGGATCCTGCTCACGACCCAGATGCTCGCCATGTTGCAGGCCGTGGTCCTGGCCGCACTGACCTGGCAGGGCCTGGCTTCGACCGGGTGGCTGATCGGTCTGGCCTTTGTCCTCGGCACCATCAATGCGCTCGATCTGCCGGCGCGGCAGGCGTTTTCAGCGCAACTCGTGGACAAGCGCGAGGACTTGCCGAACGCCATCGCGCTCAATTCGATGCTGATGAATTCGGCCCGTTTCGTCGGTCCGGCGCTGGCCGGCTTCGCCGTCGCCACCATCGGCGAGGCCTGGTGCTTCGCGATCAATGCGGCGTCGTATTTCGCGGTGCTCCTCGCACTGCTGGCGATCAACGCCAAGCCGCATCGGGCAGATCGCACGCCCGCGTGGCGCGCCTTTCGCGAAGGCGTCGGCTACGTCATGAGCCATCGCGAGATTCGACCGCGCCTGCTGATGGTTGCGGCGGTCAGCTTTCTGGTGACTCCGTATGCGGTGCTGATGCCGCTCTTCGCCAGCGAAATCTTCCGCGGCGATGCGCGCACCTATGGCCTGCTGATCGCCAGTGCAGGGGTGGGCTCGCTGCTTGCCGGCCTTTACCTGGCGAGCCGCCAGGACACGGAACGGCTGCCGCGCCGCGTGGCGGGCGCCGTACTGCTCGCCGGCGCGGCCTTGTCCGTGTTCGCCGTCAATCACTGGCTGGCGTTCGCCTTCCCCATCGTCATGGTGCTGGGCTTCGCCGTCATTACCATCATCGCGGGCAGCAACACTCTGATCCAGATGATGGTCGAAGACGCCTACCGGGGGCGGGTGATGGCCATCTTTTCCATGGCTTTCCTCGGCATCGCGCCGTTGGGGAGCTTTACTGTCGGCCATCTTGCGCATCTGGTCGGCGTCCAGCCCGTGCTGTTCGTCTGCGGCATCGGCACTCTTGCGGTCGGCCTGGCGGCACGCCGACATCTGGCGGGCCTGCCGTCTTCCGTCCGTGAGATTTGACATGGATTTTGGCAAGGAATTCGGCGATGCTGGCGGCTGTTCATCATCCTCAGAGAAAAATATGAAAATCCATTTTGCATTGATAGTCGCAAGCACTTTCCTGGCCGGTTCCGCTTTTGCTTCCGACACGGCGTCGAAAGCGAGCTATGACGCCGCGAAAAAAGCCGCTTCCAGCCGGTATGCCGAGGACAGGAAGCTCTGCGCCGACGAATCCACCTCCAGCATCCGCATGCAGTGCCTGCGCGATGCCAAGACCGAATACGAAACTGCGCTGGCCAAGGCCAGGAAGGAACAGGCGAGCGCCTCGACCAGCAGCGACAAGGCCTGCACGGGCTGCGGCAAAGTGCTGTCGGTGAAGGTGGTGGAGAAGGAAGGTGAGAGCAGCCCCGTTGGCATGGTTGCCGGCGGAGTCGCGGGCGCCTTGCTCGGAAACCAGATAGGGTCGGGCACCGGCCGGAGTGTCGCTACCGTTGCAGGCGCAGCCGGCGGCGCTTATGCCGGGCACAAGATCGAACAGAAAATAAAGTCCGTCAAGAAGTGGCAGGTTGCGGTGCGTTTCGACAACGGAGAGGAGAAAACCTTCAGCTTCGACAAGGACCCGGGCTTTACCGCCGGTACTGCAGTGAAGGCCAGCAACGGCAGCATCACCCGCCGCTGATGCCGGAGAGGTAAGGCCGGGGACTCGGGCTGCTTCCGTCCCCGGCAGGGCAGCCGGCTGATCCTATCCCGCGGTCAGCAGTCGCTCGGCATTCAGCCGGGCCTTGATGCGCGCCTGATTTTCTGATTTGTTGATCGTGGTGACGGTCTTGCCGAAGGCATCGCGCTGGCTGCTGCTCTTCTTGGTGGCCTCGATGGACTTGATGCAGCGCCACCGCTTGCCGCCCTTGGTTTCGATCTGGCGCATTTCACCCTTGGGGTGATGGCGGGTGCAGTGATAGCAGTAAATGGTCTCGGTAGAGGACATAACGGTGCTCGAAAAATGAAGGTTTGAAAAAGTGGCAAAGCCCGGAAATCTGCTTTCAGGCGTCTAGATCTTCTTGACGAACTCCGATTTCAGCGACATCGCCCCGATGCCGTCTATCTTGCAGTCGATGTCGTGATCGCCTTCAACCAGGCGGATGTTCTTCACCTTGGTGCCGACCTTGACCACCGACGACGAGCCCTTGATCTTCAGGTCCTTGATCACGGTCACGGTGTCGCCGTCCTGCAGCACGTTTCCGTTGGAATCCTTCACGACGCGCTTCTCATCGGTGCTTTCCGCGGCCTGCCTGGACCATTCTTTCCCGCATTCCGGGCAGACGTACATCTCGCCGTCTTCGTAGGTGAATTCCGAATTGCACTGCGGACACTTGGGCAAAGCGCTCATGCTCGGTTTCCTTTTTTGCGGCCTTTTGCCGGCATGGCTAGCCGTCGGGTCGCAAATGGGCAAGGCCCCGAAAGGTCTACAGCCTCCGGGGCCTTGCTGGGTCTGGCTCCTCGACCTGGGCTCGAACCAGGGACCTACGGATTAACAGTCCGGCGCTCTACCCTCGCAATAGTCTTGTTACTTTTTCAGGACCGTAGCGATGGCCTTGGCGACGTAGTCGATGTTGCGCGTGTTGAGCGCGGCGACGCAGATGCGGCCGGTGCTGACGGCGTAGATGCCGAATTCGGCGCGCAGCCGTTCCACTTGCTCGGCGGTGAGGCCGGTGTAGCTGAACATGCCGCGCTGGACCTTGATGAAGTCGAAGCCCGTGGCGCCGGCGGCAGTGAGCTTGTCGACCAGGCTGTTGCGCATGGCGCGGATGCGCTCGCGCATGCCGGCCAGTTCGTCTTCCCATTGCTGGCGCAGTTCGGGGCTGGCGAGTACGGCGGCCACCACGGCGCCGCCATGGGTGGGCGGGTTGGAATAGTTGGTGCGGATCACGCGCTTGACCTGCGAAAGCACGCGCGCCGATTCGTCCTTGCCGGCGGTGACGATGGTCAGCGCGCCGACGCGCTCGCCATAGAGCGAGAAGGACTTGCTGAAACTGCTGGAAACCACGAACTGCAGGCCGGAGGCGGCGAACAGGTCGAGCGCGACGGCGTCGGGCTGGATGCCGTCGGCGAAGCCCTGGTAGGCCATGTCGATGAAGGCGACGAGATCGCGCTCCTTGATCGCGGCGACCACTTCGGCCCACTGGGCGGCACTGAGGTCGGCGCCGGTGGGGTTGTGGCAGCAGGCGTGCAGCACGACGATGGACTTGGCGTAGTTCTCGACCGTGAAGCCGGCACCCTCGAACAGGGCGCGGTGGTTTTCCCAGCTCGGGTCGCTGATATAGACGCTGGAACCGGGCAGCAGGCGCTTCAGGTAATCGGCGCCGACCTTGAGTGCGCCGGTACCGCCGAGGCATTCGCAGGTGATGGCACGGCCGGCGGCGAGCAGTTCGGAATCCTTGCCGAAGAGCAGGTTCTGCACCGCGTTGTTGTAGGCGGGAATGCCCTCGATGGGCTGGTAGCCGCGGGCCGGCTGGGTTTCCAGGCGGGCCTTCTCGGCGGTCTTGACGGCGGCCAGCAGCGGAATCTTGCCGTCGTCGCCGAAATAGACGCCGACGCCGAGGTTCACCTTGTTCGGGTTCGGGTCGGCATTGAAGGCTTCGTTGAGGCCCAGGATGGGGTCGCGGGGCGCCATTTCGACGGCGGCGAAGAGAGAGGACATGAATGCTCCGGGTGCGGGAAGGTTGAAAGTCGGCGCTGGCGCTACGGCGATTTAATGTTGCAGTGCAAACTGCGCAATAATACCGCATCGGCAGTCCGGCTTCGATCAGGATTTTGCTGGCTTTCCATAAGTAAAACAGGGTGTTCGCGTGGCTGAAATTCATGAACTGAAGGGCAGGGTAGTCGAGTTTCCGGGCAGCCCGTGGCGCTTGCATCAGCCCTTCCTGCCGGCAGGCGACCAGCCCGAGGCGATCCGCCTGCTGACCGAGGGCATCGAGGACGGGCTGTCGTTCCAGACCCTGCTCGGCGTGACGGGTTCGGGCAAGACCTTCACCATGGCCAACGTCATCGCGCGGCTGGGCCGCCCGGCGCTGGTGCTGGCGCCCAACAAGACGCTGGCGGCGCAGCTGTATTCGGAATTTCGCGAGTTTTTTCCGGAGAACGCGGTCGAGTATTTCGTCTCCTACTACGACTACTACCAGCCCGAGGCCTACGTGCCTTCGCGCGACCTGTTCATTGAGAAGGATTCGTCGATCAACGAGCACATCGAGCAGATGCGCCTGTCGGCGACCAAGAGCCTGCTGGAACGGCGCGACGTGGTGATCGTGTGCACGGTGTCGGCGATCTACGGCATCGGCGACCCGGTGAAATGCAGTACGAGCGCAACGAGGTCGACTTCAAGCGCGGCGTGTATCGCGTGCGCGGCGACGTGATCGATGTCTTTCCGGCGGAGAACGCCGAGAGCGCGGTGCGCATCACGCTGTTCGACGACGAGGTCGAAGGCTTGACGGTGTTCGATCCGCTGACCGGGCATACGCGGCAGAAGCTCGGCCGCTTCACGGTGTTTCCGTCGAGCCACTACGTCACGCCGCGCGCCACGGTGCTGAAAGCCGTCGAGGCGATCAAGGAGGAACTGCGCCAGCGCATCGAGTTCTTTCAGACCAACCAGAAACTGGTCGAGTGCCAGCGCATCGAGCAGCGCACCCGCTTCGACCTCGAAATGCTCGACCAGCTGGGCTTCTGCAAGGGCATCGAGAACTACTCGCGGCACCTGTCGGGGCGGCAGCCGGGGGAGCCGCCGCCAACCTTGTACGACTACCTGCCGAATGATGCGATCATGTTCGTCGACGAATCGCATGTGACGATTCCGCAGGTCGGCGGCATGTACAAGGGCGACCGCTCGCGCAAGGAAAACCTGGTCGATTACGGCTTCCGCCTGCCGTCCGCACTGGACAACCGGCCGCTGAAGTTCGACGAATTCGAGAAGCTGATGCCGCAGACGGTGTTCGTCTCGGCGACGCCGTCTACCTACGAGGAAGCCCATCAGGGCCAGGTGGTGGAGCAACTGGTGAGGCCCACCGGGCTGGTCGATCCGGTGGTCGAGGTCCGCCCGGCCAGCACCCAGGTGGATGATCTGCTTTCGGAGTGCAAGAAGCGTATCGCCGCCGGTGAACGAGTGCTGGTGACTACGCTGACCAAACGCCTGGCGGAGCAGCTCACCGAGTACATGGGTGACAACGGCATCAAGGTGCGTTATCTGCATTCCGATATCGATACTGTGGAACGGGTCGAGATCATCCGCGACCTGCGCCTCGGCGAGTTCGACGTGCTGGTCGGCATCAACCTGTTGCGCGAGGGCCTGGACATTCCCGAGGTGTCGCTGGTGGCGATCCTCGACGCCGACAAGGAAGGCTTCCTGCGCTCGACGCGCTCGCTGATCCAGACCATGGGGCGCGCCGCGCGTCACCTTAACGGCAAGGCCATACTCTATGCCGACAGGATCACCGATTCGATGCAGCGGGCGATGGGCGAGACCGCGCGGCGCCGCGCCAAGCAGCTGGCGCACAATGAGGCCGAGGGCATCACACCGATCGGCGTCAAGAAGCGTATCAAGGACATGATCGACGGCGTGTACGATTCGGAAGCCGCAGTGCGCGAACTCAAGGCCGCGCAGGAAGTGGCGCGCTACGAGGTGATGAGCGAGAAGGACTTGTCGCGGGAGATCAGGCGTCTGGAGAAGGCCATGCAGGAGCATGCGAAGAACCTGGAATTCGAGGAAGCGGCGGCGGCACGCGATGAGCTGTTCCGCATCCAGCGTCTGGCTTTCGGCGGCGAGGCGCACGACGCGCCGGGAGATGCAGCGTGATGCGGCACAAAGTCTTGTTCGTGTGCACCGGGAACATTTGCCGTTCACCCACGGCGGAAGGCGTGGCGCGCGGCTTGGCGGCACAGCGAGGTCTGGATCATCTGTTCGAGTTCGCTTCGGCGGGCACCCACGGTTACCACGTCGGCGACCCGCCCGATCCGCGCAGCATAGCGGCGGCCTCGCGGCGCGGCTACGAACTGGCGCATTTGCGCGCGCGGCGGGTGACCGAGTTCGATTTCGTCCGCTTCGATCACGTGCTGGCGATGGGGCGCGACCATCTGGAGTTGCTGCAGCGCGCCTGCCCGAAGCCGCATCAGAAAAAGCTGTCGCTCTTTCTCGATTTCAGCGAACGCTTCGACGAAGACGAGGTTCCCGATCCCTACTACGGCGGCGCGAACGGATTCGAGCATGTGCTCGATCTGGTAGAGGACGCGGCAACCCAGCTCATCTTGAGGCTGAGCGGCCATCGCATGGATGCCGCGCCGGGAATTCCGCCGGGGACATAAGGAACAACGGGCGCCATGCTTTCGCATGGCGCCCGTTGTTTTCCCGCATGAAGCGGGTCGTCAGTCGTGCTTGGTTTCCACCATCTGCAGGGGTTCGCTCGCGATCACCGGCGCCGCCTTCGGCTTGCGGCCGAGTGGCTGAGCGGGTGCAAACGTGTCCGCAGGCGGTGCCGCATGGCTGGTCTCGATCATCACCAGGCCAGCCTGTTGCAGCGATCCCGAAAGATCCACCGGAGCGGGTTTCGGCGCCGGCGGCACGATGATCGGTTCGGCGACGACCGCCGGCTTCGGCGCGGGTGCAGCTTCGGCGACAGGCAGCGGCGCCGGTTCGATGGCCGCGGGTGCCGGCACGATGACCGGTGCGACGGGCTCCGCCACAGGGGCGACGACTACCGGCGCCGGCGCTTCGACTGCAGAGACGACGGGCGCGACGGGTTCGGCGGCGGCTACGGGAATCGGCATCGCTGCGGGTTCCTGCGTCGCTGCGGGTACGGGGCGCGCTTCCATGACAGGAGTCGCTACCGGCTCGGCAACTGCCACCGGCATTGCGGCCAGGGTACCGATTTCGGCGGCGACGGGCATGGACTCCACGGCCTGAATCGATGCGACTTCGCCAGTCGTGGCGGTGCTGCCTTCTTCGCTGCGACCGCCACGTCCGCGACCGCGGCCACGACTTCTGCGTCCGCTGCGGGCTTCGCCTTCCTGACCGGCACCTTGACCACCTTCGCCGGCAGAAGTTATGCCTCTGGCGACGCCAGAGGCGGTATCCCCTGCGGACGGCGCTGGCGACACGGCGCCTTGCACGGCGTTTGCATCGCCACGGGGCGGACGAGGTTCTCTCGGCTCTCTGGGCTCACGGGCTTCCTTCGGCTCGCGCGGCGGACGCGGTTCACGCGGCTCGCGAACCTCCCTCGGCTCACGCGGTTCCTTCGCTTCCCTGGGCTCGCGCGGTTCGTTGCGACCATCGCGCTGGCGACGGCTGCCGCCTTCGGCCTGGGTCTCGTCGCGCTTGCCCTGGGGGCGTGGCGCCTGCTCGCCTCTTTCCTTGCGGTCGCCGCCTTCGCGGCGACTGTTGCGGTCGCGTCCGCCGCGGCCACCTTCACGATTGCCCTCACGGTTGCGGTCGCGTCCGCCCTCGCGGCGCGGCGGCTTGTCGGTTTTCGCTTCGCTGGGCGCAGGCGCCGTCGCCTGCGGTTCGCCCATGAAGAAGGCAGCAATGCTGGCGAAAAATCCGCGCTTGGGTGCCGCAGCGGGCTGGGCCACGACCGGAGCGGCCTTCGGCTCGACGATCGGCGCCGGCTGGTCGGGCGTGATGCCCTTCACGGCGGCTTCAATTCGCACAGGCTTTGCTTCGGTTTGCGTGGAGGGCGGCTGATAGGCTTCCTCGACAGGCTTTTCGGCCATCTGGTAGCTGGCAAGGACGACGCCCTCGGCATTCAGCTGGTCATGGCGCAGACGAACGATTTCATGCGCCGGCGTTTCGAGGTGGCGGTTGGGCACGATCACCAGATTGACGCGGTGACGCATCTCGATGCGGGAGATGTCGACGCGCTTTTCGTTGAGCAGGAAGGTGGCGACATCCACCGGCACCTGGCAGTGCAGCGCGCCGGTGTTTTCCTTCATGGCTTCCTCTTCGAGGATGCGCAGGATGTGCAGCGCGGCGGATTCGGTGCTGCGGATGTGGCCGGTGCCGGTGCAGCGCGGGCAGGTGATGTAGCTGGTTTCGGCGAGCGCCGGACGCAGGCGCTGGCGCGACAGTTCGAGCAGGCCGAAGCGGCTGATCTTGCCGGTCTGGACACGGGCGCGGTCGAAGTGCAGGGCATCGCGCAGGCGATTTTCGACTTCGCGCTGGTTCTTGGCCGATTCCATGTCGATGAAGTCGATCACGATCAGGCCGCCGAGGTCGCGCAGGCGCAGCTGGCGGGCGATTTCGTCGGCGGCTTCGCAATTGGTGCGCAGCGCCGTTTCCTCGATGTCGCTGCCCTTGGTGGCGCGGCCCGAGTTGACGTCGACCGAGACCAGGGCTTCGGTATGGTCGATGACGATGGCGCCGCCGGAGGGCAGCGTGACCTGGCGCGAGTAGGCCGATTCGATCTGGTGCTCGATCTGGAAACGCGAGAACAGCGGCACGTCGTCGTGGTAGCGCTTGACGCGATTGACCGTGCCCGGCATCACATGCGCCATGAACTGCTGCGCCTGTTCGAAGATGTCGTCGGTGTCGATCAGGATTTCGCCGATCTCGGAATGGAAGTAGTCGCGGATGGCGCGGATGACGAGGCTGGATTCCTGATAGATCAGGAAGGCGCCGTTCTGTGCCTTGGCGGCGCCATCGATGGCGGTCCACAGTTGCAGCAGGTAGTTCAGGTCCCACTGCAGTTCTTCCAGCGAACGGCCGATGCCTGCGGTGCGGGCGATCAGGCTGGTGCCGTTGGGAACGATCAGCTGATCCATGATCTCGCGCAGTTCCTGGCGGTCCTCGCCTTCGACACGGCGCGAAACGCCGCCGCCGCGCGGATTGTTGGGCATCAGCACGAGGTAGCGGCCAGCCAGCGAGACGTAGGTGGTCAGCGCCGCGCCCTTGTTGCCGCGCTCGTCCTTCTCGACCTGGACGATGAGTTCCTGGCCGTTGCTGAGGACGTCCTGGATGCGCGCCTTGCCGGCGTCGACGCCGGGCTTGAAATAGGTGCGGGAAATTTCCTTGAACGGCAGGAAGCCGTGACGCTCGGCGCCATAGTCCACGAAGGCGGCTTCGAGACTGGGCTCGATGCGGGTGATGACGGCCTTGTAGATGTTGCTCTTGCGTTGTTCCTTGTTGGCTGATTCGATGTCGAGGTCAATCAGTTTCTGACCATCAACGATCGCGACGCGGAGTTCCTCAGCTTGCGTCGCATTGAAAAGCATGCGTTTCATGTGTGCTCCCGCGCGCATTTACTGGCAGGCGGGCACGACAAGTCGCACACTGCGGGCGTCAGGACGCGGGCGGTGTGCCTCGGGTTTGCGGTTGGTTCGGCGGGTTCATGGTGCCTGTGGTTTAACGTGGCAAACGGGGTTGATGACTTGTCTTCGGTAAGGCGGCCGCTGACTCAAGTCAGCGTCCGGCAATCTGTGCCCAATTCTGTGCGTGTAGTGCGCGCAATCAAGTAGTATCGCTCTTTCGGGCGAGCGAAACACCCTGTGGTCGGCTGGTCGCGCTACCGGTCGGTTTGTTAATTCCGGCGGTTGTCTTCTGCTGCTTTCGCGTCCTTGTTGCCTCCATGCATTCGATCGCTGACAAGCGACGCTGCAATGACGGCAACAACACCCCGGGATCCGTGCCACCGACGCCACTTCGGGCCGCCGGGCACACCGTCACGGGACGGCTAACCAAGCGATCAGTATATTGCAAATGAAGGACTTAAGCAAAGATTCGGTTACATGGCTTGAGGTCGGCGAGGAGTCCGAAGGCCAGCGCCTGGACAACTTCCTGCTACGCATCGCCAAGGGCGTGCCGAAGAGCCACATCTATCGCATCGTGCGCAGCGGCGAGGTGCGGGTGAACAAGGGACGGGTGCCTGCCGAGTATCGGCTCAAGCTGGGTGACCGGGTCCGGGTACCGCCCATGCGAACTGCCGAACGGCCGTCGCAAGCTGCTGTTCCAGCAAGAGATTTCAACATCGCGTTCGAAGATGAGGCGCTCATCGTGATCGACAAGCCCGCGGGCGTGGCGGTCCACGGCGGCAGCGGGGTTTCCTTCGGGGTGATCGAGCAGCTGCGCCGGGCACGGCCGCAGGCGAAGCTTCTCGAGCTCGCGCACCGGCTGGATCGGGATACCTCGGGCCTCCTGGTGGTGGCCAAAAAGCGTGTGGCGCTGACCAAACTGCACGACATGTTCCGCGATGGTGCCATCGCCAAACGTTATCTGGCGCTGGTCAAGGGCCGCTGGCAAAACGAGTTGCAGCATGTCCGCCTGCCCTTGCACAAGTACCTGACGGCGGAAGGCGAACGACGGGTCAGCGTCAATCCCGAGGGCAAGGCATCGCATTCGATCGTGCGGCTGGTGGCACGCTGGGAAAACTTCAGCCTGGTCGAGGTGGAACTGAAGACGGGGCGAACTCACCAGATTCGCGTGCACCTTTCGCATCTGGGCTTTCCGATCGCCGGCGACGACAAATATGGCGATTTCCCACTGAACAAGGCCTTGCAGAAGACCGGGCTCGGCCGCATGTTCCTGCATGCGGCGAAGCTTGCGCTGCCGCATCCGCTGTCCGGGGCGCCTTTGGTCCTCGAATCGCCGCTGCCGGATGAATTGCGCAGCTTTACCGAAAAACTGGATAGAAATGAAAACAGAAGTTTCAGTGCAGGCTAACGTCGGCCTCATCGACGTTAAGCGAAGCGGCCGAAACTAAAAGAGGGATTATGGGCAAACGTTTTGAACTGATCGTCTTCGACTGGGACGGCACGCTGATGGATTCGACCGGCGCCATCGTCGCCAGCATCCAGGCGGCGGCACGCGACCTCGGCATTCCTCCGCCATCCGACGAGCGCGCGCATCACATCATCGGCCTCGGCCTGATCGATGCCTTGCGCCACGCCTTGCCGGACCTGCCCGCGGAGCGCTACCAGGACGTTGCGCTGCGCTACCGGCAGCACTACATGTCGCGCGATCAGGATCTGCTGCTGTTCGATGGCGCCGAGGCGCTGATCGACGAGTTGGCGGCGGCCGGCCACCATCTGGCGGTGGCGACGGGCAAGACGCGCAAGGGGCTGGACCGGGCCTTCGAGGTCAGCGGGCTCGGATCGCGCTTCCAGGCTTCGCGCTGCGCCGACGAGTGCCATTCCAAGCCGCATCCGCAGATGCTCGAGGAACTGATGGCGGAGTTCGGCGTGGCGCCTGATGCAACCCTGATGATCGGCGACACCACCCACGATCTGCTGATGGCGAGGAATGCCGGCGTCGCGGCGCTTGGCGTGGCCTACGGCGCCCATCCGCGCGAGACGCTGGAAGCTGAAGCCCCTCTCTACTGTGCGGCCGATGTGGCGCAACTGGCGGCGTGGCTGCGGCGGCAGGCTTGAACCCGCACCCGATCTGCGCGAGCGAGGATCTGGCCGAGGGCGGACCCGGCGTGCGCTTCACGCTGGATCGCCAGGGCGTCTGCGAGCCAGCCTTCGCGGTGCGGTTTGGCGGGCGGGTTCATGCCTACCTGAACCGATGCGCCCATCTGTCGGTCGAACTGGACTGGCAACCGGGCCAGTTCTTCGATCATTCAGGTTTATACTTAATTTGCGCTACGCACGGCGCGCTCTATGCGCCGGATTCGGGACGCTGCATCGGTGGGCGCTGCAATGGCAAGGGGCTCAACCCCGTGACTGTGGTCGAGGATGGCGGACAGGTTTTTTTGATCGAGGAAGGCAGGGAAAGTGTCGGATAGCGAAGATACGCAGTGGGAACGCAAGGTTCTGGAGAAGCTTGCGCTTGAAGCCGTTGCCGAGCAGCGGCGGGGTCGCCGTTGGGGCATCTTTTTCAAGCTGCTCGGCTTCGCCTATCTGGCGGCGATTCTCGGCCTGGTGGTCGACTGGGGGCAGGCGGACAAGCTCGCCGATGGTGCAAAATTCACGGCGCTGGTGAATCTCAACGGGGTCATCAAGTCCAAGGGCGATGCCAACGCCGAGCATGTGATCAGCGGCCTGCAGGCGGCTTTCGAGGACAAGCATACCGCAGGGGTGATCCTGCGTATCAACAGCCCGGGCGGCAGCCCGGTCCAGTCCGGGATCATCAACGACGAAATCCTGCGCTTGCGTGCCGCGCATCCGGCGATTCCGCTTCATGTCGTCGTGGAAGATGTCTGCGCTTCGGGCGGCTATTACGTTGCGGTGGCGGCGGACAAGATCTTTGTGGACAAGGCCAGCATCGTCGGCTCCATCGGTGTGCTGATGGATGGCTTCGGTTTTACCGGCACCATGGAGAAGCTGGGAGTGGAACGCCGGCTGTTGACCGCAGGAGAGAGCAAGGGCTTTCTCGATCCTTTTTCGCCGCAGAACGAGCAGCACAAGGATCATGCCAGGCAGATGCTGAACGAGGTTCACCAGCAATTCATCGATGTCGTGCGCAAGGGCCGCGGCAAGCGGCTCAAGGAAACGCCCGAGATGTTTTCAGGCCTGATGTGGAGCGGCGCCAGGAGCATCGAACTGGGTCTGGCCGACGGTTACGGCACGGTCGACAGCGTCGCGCGCGACGTTTTCAAGGCGAGCGACGTGCGGGATTTCAGCGTCAGGCAGAACTTCGCCGAGAAGTTCGCCAAGCAGTTCGGCGCGGACATGGCCGAGAGCATGGCCAATGTCCTGACGCGCTTTACGCTACGTTGATCGCGCCGACCGCCATGTCGGCGAGCAGCAGTTCCTGGGCGCAGATGCGGCTGCGTCGCGTCGGCTTCATGCGGTATTCGCCGCTGGCGTTCATTTCCCAGGCCTGACAGTTGTCGGCGAGGTAGGGCTTGAGCCCTTCCTTGAGCACCCGCCGCTTGAGCTTCGGTTCCAGTACCGGGAAGCTGATTTCGATGCGGCGGAAGAAATTGCGCTCCATCCAGTCGGCGCTCGAAAGGTAGATGTTCTGCTTGCCGTTGGCGTGGAAATAGAAAATGCGGTGATGCTCGAGGAAGCGCCCGATCACTGAACGCACCCGGATGTTTTCGGAGAGGCCCTTCACTCCCGGGCGCAGCGAACAGACACCGCGGACGATCAGGTCGATGGTGACGCCTGCCTCGCTGGCTTCATACAAGGCCGTGATGATCTCCGGTTCGAGCAGGGAGTTCATCTTGGCGATGATGCGCGCCGGCTTTCCGGCCCGGGCGGCCTCGATCTCGCCGTGAATCGCCGCCAGCATCTTCGGATGGAGGAAGAACGGCGCCTGCCACAAGTGCTTCAGCGCGCCGGCCTTGCCCAGTCCTGTGAGCTGCTTGAATACTTCATTGACGTCGTCGCCGATTTCCGGATTGGAGGTCAGCAGGCCGAAATCCGTGTAGAAACGCGTGGTGCGCGGATGATAGTTGCCGGTGCCAAGGTGGATGTAGCGGCGATAGCCGCTATCTTCGCGGCGCAATACCATCAGCATTTTGGCGTGGGTCTTGTAGCCGACCACGCCATACACCACATGCGCCCCGACCTCTTCCAGCCGCGATGCGATGGACAGATTGGCTTCCTCGTCGAAGCGCGCCATCAGTTCCACCACCACCGTGACTTCCTTGCCCTTTTCGGCAGCGCGCAGCAGATGTTCCATCAGCACCGAATCGGTACCCGTGCGATAGACGGTCATCTTGATCGCCACCACCTGCGGGTCGTCCGCCGCCTGCTGCAACAGCTGGATCACCGGGGTGAAGGACTGGAACGGGTGATGCATCAGGATGTCTTCCTTGCGGATGCTGGCGAAGATGTCGTAACGCTTGGTCAGTACCTTGGGCAGGCCTGGCTGGAAGGGCGCATACGTCAGATCGGGACGATCCACCTGATCGGGCACCGACATCAGGCGCACCAGGTTGACGATGCCCGGCACGCGATAGAGGTCGCTGCGCCCCAGGTCGAACTGCTGCAGCAGGAAGTCGGTCATGATCTCGGAACAGTTGTCGGCCACTTCCAGGCGCACGGCATCACCAAAGTGGCGCTGCGGCAGTTCGCCCTGCAGCGCAATGCGCAGGTTCTTCACTTCCTCGTCATCGACGAACAGATCCGAATTTCGCGTGACGCGGAACTGGTAGCAGCCGAGAACGTTCATGCCCGTGAAGAGTTCGCCCACGCATGCGTGCAGCACCGATGACAGAAAGACAAATCCGTAGTCGAGCCCGCACAGTTCCTTCGGCAGTTGGATCACTCGCGGCAGGGCGCGCGGCGCCTGAACGATGGCGGCGCCAGAACTGCGGCCGAAGGCATCCGTTCCTTCCAGTTCAACCGCGAAGTTGAGGCTCTTGTTCAGCACGCGCGGGAAGGGATGGGATGGATCGAGTCCGATCGGGGTCAGCACCGGCATGACTTCCTTGTGGAAGAACTCGCGTATCCAGGCGCGCTGCTTTTCGTTCCACAGGCTGCGCCGAAAAAAGGCGATGCCCTGTTTCTCGAGTTCCGGGAGTATCTCGCCATTGAGCAGCGCGTATTGTTCGGCGATCAGCTGATGCGCCTGATCCGTGACGCGGCGGAAGACGTCCAGCGGCGGCATCCCGTCGGCGCCGGCGGCATGGCTGCCCAGCTTGAGCTGCTCCTTGAGGCCGGCGACGCGGATTTCGAAGAACTCGTCGAGGTTGGAGGAAACGATGCACAGAAAGCGCAGTCGCTCCAGCAAAGGTACCCGGTTGTCGGCGGCCTGGGCGAGAACGCGGCGGTTGAAGGCGAGCAGGGAAAGTTCGCGGTTAAGGAATTGCTCGGCGGGAAATCGGCGCAAGGGCTGCATGAGGGCTTTCAGATCATTCGAAACGGATAATTATGTGTCAATTTTGTTGCCGCATCATGACACGAATCAAAGCCGGGGCAGGAGGTAGAATCTAACGATGGCCTATGAACTGATCGCCGCAGTCGATCTCGGCTCCAACAGCTTTCGCCTCCAGGTGGGGCGGATTGTGGCCAACCAGATCTACCCTCTCGACGGACTCAAGGAGCCGGTAAGACTGGCTGCCGGCCTGACTGCCGACAAGCGGCTCGACGCTGCGGCCCAGCATCGCGGGGTGGCGGCGCTGTCGCGTTTTGCCGAGCGCCTGCGTGATTTCGACCAGGGGGCTGTGCGCGCGGTGGCGACCAACACGCTGCGCGTGGCGAAAAACGCCTCTCAGTTCCTGGAGAAGGCCGAGGCTGCGCTGGGTTTCCCTATCGAAGTGATTGCCGGACGTGAAGAAGCGCGGCTGATCTATCTCGGCGTTGCCCACACCCTGGCCAATCCGCAGACGCGTCAATTGGTCGTCGATATCGGCGGCGGTTCCACCGAATTCATCATCGGCCAGAACATCGACCCGATCCACCTCGAATCGCTCTACATGGGCTGCGTCAGCTTCAGCCTGCGATTCTTTCCGGAAGGGCGCGTCGACAAGCGCTCGTTCAAGGAAGCGGAGCTTGCTGCGCGGCGCGAGTTGCAGACCATCGTGCACGCCTATCGCGAAACGGGATGGGATGAGGCGATCGGTTCGTCCGGTACGGCCAAGGCGATTGTCGATTTGCTGGAACTGAACGGTTTTTCCGATCATGGCCTGACCCGCGAGGGGCTGGAGAAGCTGCGCAACGAACTCCTGCATGCTGGCGAGGCTTCGCGCATGAAACTGCAGGGCCTGCGCGCCGACCGGATTCCGGTGCTGCCCGGGGGCCTGGCGATCATGTCTGCGATCTTCAAGGAGTTCGGTCTCGAGCGCATGGCTTTTTCGGAAGGCGCCCTGCGTCTTGGCGTGCTTTATGACCAGTTGGGCCGCTATCACCATGACGATCTGCGCGAGGCGACGGTGAATCGCTTCATGCAGCGCTATGAAGTGGACCGCAGGCAGGCGGCGCGCGTTGCCCATACGGCACTCGGTCTGCTCAATCAGTTGGTCCCCGCGAGCCATGAGGCGGAACATCCGGATGCGCAATTCCTGGTGTGGGCGGCGCGCCTGCACGAGGTCGGAATTTCCGTGGCGCACTCGAGTTATCACAAGCACAGCGCCTACATCATTGCCAACGCCGACATGCCGGGATTTTCCCGGCGCGATCAGGCTCGCCTGTCAAGGCTGGTTCTGGCGCATCGCGGCAAACTGGAGCGCGCCCAACCCTTGCGTGGAGAAGCCCCGGAATGGACGCTGATCTTCTGTCTGCGAACCGCGGTCCTGCTGCATCGATCGCGCGACGACCAGCCCCTGCCACCGCGTTCCGCGGCATTCACCCGCAACGGCTTCCAGGTGAAACTGGGCGCTGAAGGACTCGATGCCCTGCCTTTGACCGCCGCGGCGCTGGACGACGAGGCGCAGCAATGGTCCGGCATCGGCAGCGAACTGCGGATTCATCGCGATGCCTGATGTTGCGGTACATGACGTGGCTATAATCGGAAGTCTCTCCTGCTGCCAGCGCAAGCACCCGCCTGATGTCCGTCGCGCGCATTGAAGTGATCGTTCGCGAAGACGGACGCGTCGTCAGGCTTTCCGGACGGTGGACACTGGCGACCACCTCGCAGCGGGTTGTGGACCTGGCGGATGAACTGAGTCGCGTGGCGGACCCGGCCAGCAGTTGGGACTGCCTGGATATGGAGGCGATCGACAGCGCCGGCGCCATATTGGTCTGGCGCGCCTGGGGCCGGGCCATGCCGGCCGACTTGTCGATCAAGCCGGAGCATTGGCGCGTCTTCGAGCGCATCGATGCCGCCGATCATGAGCCGCGGGCTGCGGTCGTGCCGCGTTCCCCCTTGCATGGCGTGATGGTGATCGGCTCGGCAGCGATCGGCGTCGGTCGCCATTTGGTCGATTTTGTCGCCCTGATCGGGCAATTTGGCCTGAATCTCATGCATGTCCTGCGCACCCCGGCCGACCTGCCAAGCCGCGAGATTTCGGCCAATCTGTACAAGAGCGGGGTGCGCGCAATGCCGGTCACCGCTCTGGTCGGCTTTCTGATCGGTGTCGTGCTTTCCTACCTGTCGGCGCTGCAGCTGAAACAGTTCGGGGCGGATATTTTCATCGTCAATATCATCGGCCTCGGCATCGTGCGGGAACTCGGGCCGGTGCTGGTCGCGATCCTGGTCGCGGGGCGATCGGGTTCTGCGATGACGGCGCAACTGGGCGTGATGCGCGTCACCGAGGAGATCGACGCGCTGGCGACGATGGGCGTGCCGCGCGGGCTGCGGCTGGTCTTCCCCAAGGTGGTGGCACTGACCATTGCCTTGCCGCTGCTGGTCTTGTGGAGCACGGCGATCGCGCTGATCGGCGGCATGGTTTCGGCACAGGTGCAGCTCGACATTTCCTACGGCTTCTTCTTCCAGACCTTGCCACGCGTCGTGCCGGCGGCGAACCTGTGGATCGGGCTGGTCAAGGGCGCGGTTTTCGGCGCGTTCATTGCCCTGGTGGCCTGCCATTTTGGCCTCAGGGTGCGACCCAACACCGAAAGCCTGTCGAGCAACACCACGGCATCGGTGGTCTCGGCGATCACGGTGGTCATCATTCTCGACGCCTTGTTTGCGATCGCCACACGCAGCGTTGGTTTGCCGCCGGTATGAGCACCGCACAATGACCGCCCCTGTCATCCGCATTCGCGATCTCTCCACCCGATTCGGCGACATCTGGATCCACAAGGGCCTTGATCTTGATATCCAGCGCGGCGAGCTGGTTTCGCTGGTGGGCGGTTCCGGAAGCGGCAAGACCACGCTGCTGCGAATGATCATCGGTCTCCTCATCCCCGACAAGGGCAGCATAGAGATCTTCGGCGAGCCCCTGTTCGGCGGCGGGGTGGCGCGCGAACGCTCCTTGCGGCAGCGCTTTGGAGTGCTGTTCCAGCACGGGGCGCTGTTTTCGGCATTCAACGTGTTCGACAACATCGCTTTCCCCTTGCGTGAGCTGAAGCGCTATGACGAAGGGGCCATTCACGATCTGGTGATGCTCAAGCTGTCCATGGTCGAACTGCTGCCGCATCATGGGAAGCTGATGCCGGCCGAGCTTTCCGGCGGCATGGTCAAACGGGTCGCACTGGCGCGCGCGCTGGCGCTCGAACCGGAGCTGCTGCTGCTCGACGAGCCCACCGCCGGGCTCGATCCGGACCGTTCCGACAGCTTCGTGCGCCTGATCCGCATGCTGAGCGAAGAACTCGGCCTCACCGTGATGCTGGTTACCCACGACCTCGATACGCTGGCGGCACTGTCGACGCGCATCGCCGTGCTGGCCGAGCAGCACATCCTCGCCTATGGCACGACGGACGAAATCATTCAGATCGACCATCCCTTCATCCGCAACTTCTTCCTTTCCGAGCGCAGCGTGCGGGCCCTGCAGAATTCAGGGCTCGTGGCCGTGCAACATTGAGAGTCTATTTCGATGGGAATCATGCCCCGCGTTGAGACCAGGATCGGATGGATGCAAGGCGCAGTGCGCGGCCAATGGTTGCTCCATTGGCAAGCGCTGCAACGCCGCAGACGCCGATCCTGGTTTCAACCCGAAGGGCCGGCTGGCGTTGGGCGCGCTGCCACGTTGTCGGTCGCTTGCATGGAGGAACCATGCCGTACTCCCTCCGCCTCGCATCGCATCCCAACGCCAGCCGGCGCGGGGCATGATTCCCATCGAAATAGACTCTAAGGCCGAACCATGGAAAACCGATCCCACGCACTGGCCGCCGGCATTTTCACGATCCTGTTCGCCATTGCCGCCGCCGTAGCCATCTGGTGGCTGGGGCAGAGCGACGAGTCGACGACGACCTACATCCTTGAAACCCGTCGCAACGTGACCGGGCTCAACGCCCAGGCACAGGTGCGTTATCGCGGCATCCGCGCCGGCAAGGTGGCAGCCATCGAGCCGGACGAAGCAGATCCGCGCGTGATCCTGGTGCGCATCACGGTCGATAACCGCTTCAAGCTGACCCGGGGAAGCAGCGCCCACCTCGGCTACCAGGGCGTTACCGGCCTGGCCTACGTGCAGATCGAAGACGACGGCACGTCGAGCGAGGCACTGGTGGGGAAAGGCGGCGAGCCGGCGCGCATTGCGCTGCGGCCGACGCTGTTCGACACGCTGGGCGAGAAGGCGGGCGACATCGTCGATCAGATCAGCGCGGCCTCGCTGCGTCTGGGCAAGGTGCTGGACGAGAAGAACGTGCAGAATCTTTCCCGCACCCTGGAGAACGTGGCCGTGGCATCCGATGGCCTGCGCGAGATGCCCGTCATCCTTGCCTCCATGCGCGAGGCGCTTTCCGAGAGCAACCTGCGCAGCTTGCAGCAGATCCTGGCGCATGTCGAAAAGACGGCGGGCGAGAGCGCGCCGCTGACCGCCGAAATGCGCGAACTGGTGAAGTCGATGAGCGTCCTGTCGCGCCGCTTCGACCAGCTGACCAGCAGTGCAGGTGATGAACTGACGACGGGCATGCTGCCGCGCGCGAATGCCTTGATGCGAGAGCTGGCAACCAATTCACGGCAGCTTTCACGTGTTCTCGACGGGCTTGAAAGCAACCCGCAGATGCTGATTTTCGGCCGCGGGGCAGCCGCGCCCGGCCCCGGCGAAACAGGCTTTTCTGCACCGATCAAACAGGGAGGAGAACGATGAGCAAGTGGCCAATCGCAATTCTTGCGGGCATGCTGTTGGCCGCGTGCGGCGGCAATGTGCGGACCACAGAGGCGGCCCGCTACGATTTCGGGAATCTGGCCGCCAAAGTGAAAGAGGCGGGGCCGGGATCGCGCATGCCGATTGCGGCGGTCGATGTGCAGGCCGCTTCGTGGCTCTCCGGGCCGGCCATGCATTTCCGTCTCGCCTATGCCGAACCCTTGCGCCGCCAGAGCTTTACGGAAAGTCGCTGGGCCGCAGCTCCTGCCGAGTTGCTCGAAGCCTTCCTGAAACGCCGCATCGTCTTTGGTCAGCCCGATTTCAACGGCGTCGGCTGCCGCTTGCAATTGGTTCTGGACGAGCTGGAACAGCGCTTCGACGATCCGCAAACGAGCCAGTCGGTACTCGAAGTGCGTGCGCTACTGACTCCCGCGCGCGGCGCAGAAATTCTTTCGAGGCGGGCTTTCCTGATTCACAAGCCGGCACCGGCCGCGGATGCGCGCGGGGGCGTTGCAGCGACGCGCGATGCGGTGCAGGCGCTGGCTGGCGATCTCGGGGCCTGGCTGGACCAAATTGTTCGCGAGAAGCCTGCTATTGTTGAGCGCTGCCGCAATCACTGACGCACATTTGGAGGGACGTTCCATGGGCAATCCTTACGCCACCGGACTGGACAAGAATCCGGCCAACTACGTACCGCTGACGCCGCTCACCTTCATCGAGCGGTCGGCCTACATCTATCCCGAGCGCGTCGCGACGATCCACGGCAGTCGCCGCTTCACCTGGGGCCAGGCGTACGAGCGCAGTCGGCGCCTGGCGTCCGCGCTGGCGGCGCAAGGAGTCGGCGCTGGCGATACGGTGGCGGCGATGCTCAACAACACGCCGGAGATGTTCGAATGCCATTTCGGCGTGCCGATGTGCGGCGCCGTGCTCAACACGATGAACACGCGCCTCGATGCCGAGTCGATCGCATTCATGCTCAACCATGGCGAGGCCAGGGCGCTGATCACCGACCGCGAATATTCGCCGATGGTGAAGAAGGCGCTGGCGGAACTGGGCCGCGAAATACTCGTCATCGATGTCGATGATCCCGAGTACACCGGCCCCGGCGAGCGCGTCGGCAGCGTCGACTACGAGGCCTTCCTCGCCGGCGGCAATCCCGATTACGTCTGGAAGACGCCGGGCGACGAGTGGGAGGCGATTTCGCTGAACTACACCTCGGGCACCACGGGCAACCCCAAGGGCGTCGTCTATCACCATCGCGGCGCCTATCTCAACGCGCTGTCCAACATCGTTTCCTGGGGCATGCCGCCGCAATCGGTGTATCTGTGGACGCTGCCGATGTTCCACTGCAACGGCTGGTGCTTCCCGTGGACCGTGGCGGCCAATTCCGGCACCAATGTCTGCCTGCGCCGCGTCGATGCGAAGCTGATTCTCGATGCCATCCGCGAGCACAAGGTCAGCCATTACTGCGGTGCGCCGATCGTGCATTCGATGCTGATCAGCGCGCCGGCGGCGTGGCGCGAGGGCATCGACCACAAGGTCTCGGCGCTGGTCGCCGCAGCACCCCCGCCGGCGGCGGTGATCGAAGGCATGGGCCAGATCGGCTTCAACATCACCCACGTCTATGGCCTGACCGAAACCTATGGACCGGCAGCCGTCTGCGCCAAGCACGAGGAGTGGCTCGATCTGCCGCTGGACGAGCAGGTGCGCCTCAACGGACGCCAGGGCGTGCGCTACCACTGCCAGGAAGGGATCACGGTGATGGACCCGGAAACCATGCAGCCGGTGCCCTGGGACGACCAGACCATGGGCGAGATCATGTTCCGCGGCAACATCGTGATGAAGGGCTACCTGAAGAATCCGCAGGCGACCGCAGAGGCCTTTCATGGCGGCTGGTACCACACCGGCGACCTGGCCGTGATGCAGCCCGACGGCTACATCAAGATCAAGGATCGCAGCAAGGACGTGATCATTTCCGGGGGCGAGAACATTTCCTCGATCGAGGTCGAGGACACGCTGTATCGGCACCCGGCGGTGATGGGGGCGGCCGTGGTCGCGACGCCCGACGCGAAATGGGGCGAAGTGCCCTGCGCCTTCATCGAACTGCGTGAAGGTTCTCGCGTGACGGCGGAAGAACTGACCGAGTTCTGCCGCGAGCGCATGGCGCGTTTCAAGGTACCGAAGCATTTTATTTTCGAGGCCTTGCCGAAAACCTCCACCGGAAAGATCCAGAAATTCGTGCTGCGCCAGAAGGCCAGGTCGGCCACCTCGTTCGAATAGGCGGCAGGCGATGAAGAACTGGCTGCCACGGATTGCCGGACTGTTGCTGGCCGCGCTGGGTCTGGCCGTGCTGGTCGGCGTGATTTGGTGGCGGGTCGTCGCGCCGGTGACCGAGGGCGGGATTGGAGTCGCCGGCCTGGTCGGCGAAGTCAGCATTGAGCGCGATGAAGTCGGCATTCCGACCGTGCGTGGCGCGAATCGCGATGCCGTGCTGTTCGGGCTGGGCTTCGTCCATGCGCAGGACAGGCTGTGGCAGCTCGAAACGCATCGCCGCATCGGTTCCGGACGCCTGGCCGAGGCCTTCGGTCCGGGGGCGCTGGACAATGACAAGTTCCTGCGCGCGCTTGGTGTGCGCCGTGCGGCGGCGGCGCAATGGAATCAGCTCGACGGTGACGCGCGCGCCGCGGTGCTGGCCTACACGGCGGGCATCAATGCCTTCGTTGTCGGCCACATGCGGGCGCGGCCTCCCGAGTTCCTCATCCTCGGCCTGCAGCCGGAGCCGTGGACGCCGGAAGACACGCTGGCCTGGGGCATCATGATGGCCTGGGACCTTGGCGGCAACTGGACCAACGAACTGCTGCGCATGCGCCTCGCGCTGACGTTGCCGGTGGAGCGCATCAATCAGTTGGTGGCGCCCTATCCTGGAGAAAAGCCGCAGCCGACACGCGACTATGCAGCGCTGTATCGGCAATTGAACGTCAGTGGCGAGTTGGGCAAGCAGGCTTTGCTCGACGCGCCCGAATCGGGCATCGAAGGCGTCGGTTCCAACAACTGGGTGCTTGCCGGTTCCCATACCGTGTCGGGCAAGCCCTTGCTGGCCAACGATCCGCATCTCAAGCTGACGGCGCCCGCGCTGTGGTATTTCGCGCGGCTCGAAGCGCCGGGCTTCAAGGTGGCCGGTGCCACCATGCCGGGCTTGCCGATGGTGGTGCTGGGCCAAAACGAGCGCATCGCCTGGGGCTTCACCAACACCAACCCCGATGTGCAGGACGTCTATCTGGAGCAGATCAAGGCGGACGACGCATCGCGCTACCGCACGCCGGACGGCTGGGCGGCATTCCAGTCCTTCAACGAGACCATCCGCGTCAAGGGGCAGGCGGATGTCAGCCTCACGGTGCGCGCCACACGCCACGGCCCGGTGATTTCGGATGCCGGCACGGCGGTCGTCGCCGGCCTCGGCGGCGCGGCCAGCGGACCTGCGTACGCGTTGGCGCTGCGCTGGACCGCGCTCGACGCCGATGCCGGCAGCATCGATGCCGGGCTGGCGCTCAGTGGCGCTCGATCTGTCGCGGAATTCATCCGCGGCGCCGAAAAGTACAAGGCGCCGATGCAGAACATGGTGGTGGCCGATGTCGACGGCGGCATAGGCTTCATCGCCGCCGGCCGCGTGCCGCTGCGCAGCAAGGACAACGATCTGCGCGGCCTCGTCCCGGCGCCGGGCTGGGAGGCGCGCTACGACTGGGTCGGCTTCCTCGATGCGGGCAAGACGCCGCGCGAGATCAATCCGGCGCGCGGCTGGATCGCGACCGCCAATCACCGTATCACCGACGCCGACTATCCGCATTACATCACCAGCGAATGGGCGGCGCCGTATCGCCAGCAGCGAATCGAAGCCCTGCTGAAGGCGCGGCCCAAGCACGACAAGGAAAGTCTGCGCCAGATACAGACCGACGTCCTGTCGCTGGCCGCGCAGCGCCTGCTGCCCTGGCTGCGCCAGGCCAAACCGGCGCATGCGCTGGGTGCCGCCGCCCTGCAGCGGTTGGCCGCCTTCGATGGCGAAATGCGCGCCACCGATGTCGCGCCGCTGATCTTCGCCGCCTGGGCCAGGGAGCTGACGCGCGCCGTGTTCGCCGACGAAATGGGCGGCGATGAAGCCTACCTGCGCCAGGTCGGACGCAGTGATTTTCGTGCCGCGCTCGAAGGCGTGCTCGAACGCAACGATCCCTGGTGGTGCGACGACAAGACCACGCCGGCGGCAGAGACCTGCGAACGACTCGTCAGTCGTTCGCTCGATCGCGCACTCGACGAATTGCAGCAAAGGTTGGGGCCGGATATGGTCAGCTGGCAGTGGGGCGCAGTGCACCAGGCGCGCTCGGAGCATCGGCCGTTTTCCAGGGTCAAGGCGCTGGCGCCCTGGTTCGAGCTGCGCACCGCGACCGGCGGCGACAACTACACCATCAACGTCGCCCGCTATCACCTCAAGGGCGACGAGCCCTATCTCAACGAACACGCCGCCAGCCTGCGCGCCATCTACGACTTGAAGGACGCCGCCAATTCGAGCGTGATGCATTCCAGCGGCCAGTCCGGACTGGTACTCGCGCCAGAGTATCGCGGCTTCGTCGGACCATGGACTGCCGTGCGCGACCTGCCGCTGTGGGGCACGGGAAATCACAAGCTGGTACTGCAAGGCCGCTCTGCGGCACAATGAGTCCGTCTGAGCCCATCGAACAAAGCAAGGAGACAGCGCCATGAATGCACCCGAATCCACTTTGCCCATCCTGTTGCGCGAAGACAGCGATGGCGTCGCGACCCTGACGCTCAACCGTCCGGCGCAGTTCAACTCGCTGTCGGAAGAAATGCTCAGCGAATTGCAGGCGGCGCTGAATGCCATTGCCGCGGATCAGTCGGTGCGCGCCGTGGTCATTGCCGGTGCCGGCAAGGCCTTTTGCGCCGGTCATGACCTCAAGCAGATGCGCGCCAATCACAGCAAGGCCTACATGCAGAAGCTGTTCAAAGCTTGCGGCAAGCTCATGATGACCATCGTCGAAATGCCGCAGCCGGTGATCGCGCGCATCCACGGCATCGCCACGGCGGCCGGCTGCCAGTTGGTGGCCATGTGCGATCTGGCGGTGGCGGCGGAAGGGGCGCGATTCGCGGTCTCCGGCATCAACGTCGGCCTCTTTTGCTCCACACCTTCGGTCGCGCTGGGTCGCGCCATGGGCCGCAAACAGGCAATGGAAATGCTGCTCACCGGCGATTTCATCGACGCCGCCGAAGCGCAGCGCCGCGGCCTGATCAATCGCGTGGTGCCGCTCGATCAGCTCGATGCTGAAGTGAAAAAGCTGACCGATTCGATCTGCGCCAAGTCGGCTGTCGCGGTCGGCATGGGCAAGCAGATGTTCTACAAGCAGATCGAGATGGGGCTCGACGGCGCCTACCAGCTGGCGGTCGAGACCATGGCCTGCAACATGATGACTGACGATGCGACGGAAGGCATCGATGCCTTCATGCAGAAGCGCAAGCCGGAATGGAAGGGCTGTTGAAAGTCGGCGCTGGCGGTACGGCGCCGCATGAGCGTGTAGGGTCATGGCGCCAAATTCAGAACTCGATCAAGCCGCACAACTGCTGTCCATCGTAGATCGGCTGGTGGCCGAAGTGCGCCCTGCCGGGCGCTCGAAGGCAGGGCTCGACAGCTCGCTGGAGCGGGATCTGGGGCTCGACAGCCTGGCGCGCGTGGAGCTGCTGGCGCGCATCGAGCAGGCCTTCAGTGTCCGCCTGAGCGACGAGGTGCTGGGCTCGGCCGAAACGTCGCGCGACTTGCTCGCGGCCCTCGCGGCGGGGGCAACGCCAGTGGAAGGCGCCAGCGCCGGGACGCCCTGGCAGGCGCCGGAGCCTGTCGGGGAAGGCAGCCCGGACAGCGCCGTCACGCTGGTGGAGGTATTGCAATGGCATGCCCGCCGCCATCCGCAGCGGCCGCATGTCCTGTTTCAGCGCAGCGCGACGGAAACCGACACGCTCGACTACGGGCAATTGCTGGCGACGGCACGGCAGGTCGCCGCAGGCCTGCGCCGGATAGGCATTGTCCCCGGCCAGTGCGTGGCCCTGATGCTGCCGACGGGGCTGGAATTCTTCCACAGCTTCTACGGCATCCTGCTCGCTGGTGCCGTGCCGGTGCCGATCTACCCGCCGACGCGGCCAGGCCAGATCGAGGACCATCTGTGCCGCCAGGCCGGCATCCTGCAGAACTGCGAAGCCGCTGCGCTGATCAGCTTCGATGCGGCGCGGCTGGTGGCGCGGATTCTCTCCGGTCTGGTACCGAGCTTGCGCGAGGTGACGACGCCGGATGAATTGCGCGCATCGGGAAAGTCGGCGGCACCGGCCGACGATCATCGCGGCCATGCCGATGACGTCGCGCTGCTGCAATACACCTCCGGCTCCACCGGCAATCCCAAGGGAGTGACGCTCGATCACGGCAACCTGCTGGCCAACATCCGCGCCTGGGGGCAGGCTGTTGAGTGGAGTGCATCGGATGTGGTCGTCAGCTGGCTGCCGCTGTATCACGACATGGGCCTGATCGGCGCCTGGCTGGGCAGTCTCTACCACGCCAGTCCGCTGGTGCTGATGTCGCCTCTGGATTTTCTGGCGCGCCCCGAACGCTGGCTGTGGGCCATCCATCAGCATCGGGGCACGCTCACCGCCGCGCCGAACTTCGCTTTCGAACTCTGCCTGCGCCATCTCGATCCGGCCCGGCTGCAAGGTCTCGACCTGAGTTCGTGGCGCTACGCTGCCAACGGCGCCGAGCCGGTGGCCGCCGAGACGCTGGCGCGCTTTGCCGCGGCGTTCCATCCCTATGGTTTTCGCGCCGCAGCGTTGGCGCCGGTCTATGGCCTGGCCGAATGTTCGGTCGGGCTCGCGGTGTCGCCGCCGGGGCGCGGGCCGCTGATCGATCGCGTGCAGCGCGAGCCGCTGGCCTCTGGTGAGGCGGTGCCGGCCGCCATCGATGACATTCATGTACTGAGCATGGTGGCCTGCGGCCGGCCGCTGCCGGGCCACGAGGTGCGCATCGTCGATGAGGCCGGCGTCGAACTGCCGCCGCGCCGCGTCGGCCGTCTCGAGTTCCGCGGCCCGTCGGCAACGCGCGGCTACTACCGCAACGCGGAGGCCAGCGCGAAGCTGATCCGCGACGGTTGGCTCGATTCGGGCGATCTCGCCTATCTCGCCGAAGGTGACATCGTCATCACCGGGCGGATCAAGGACACGATCATCCGCGGCGGGCGCAATCTCTATCCCTACGAACTGGAAGAAGCGGTCGGCGCGATTCCCGGCGTGCGTCGCGGCTGCGTCGCCGTGTTCGGTGTGGCGGCGGCGGGGCAGGGCACCGAGAAGCTGGTGGTGGTGGCCGAAAGCCGCGAGACCGGCGCGGCGGCGCGGCAGGAGCTGATCCGGCGCGTCAATGGCCTGACGGTCGATCTGCTCGGCACGCCGCCCGATGATGTGGTGCTGGCACCGCCACACGCTGTGCTGAAGACGTCCAGCGGCAAGATCCGGCGCTCGGCGACGCGGGATGTTTATTGCGGCGAGGGATTCGACGCCGGCGGCCGCGCGCTCTGGCTGCAAGTCGTGCGGCTGAGCCTGGCCGGCTTTTGGCAGGCTTGCGTGGCCGCCCTGCGCCGCGGCGTGGAACTGCTCTACGGCGGCTATGCCTGGTGTGTCTATGGCCTGCTGCTGCTGCCTGCCGTGGCGGGCATCCTGCTGCTGCCGGGCATCGAGCGGCGCTGGCGCTTCGTCGGCGCGATCGCGCGCACCTGCGTGCGCCTGTGCGGCATTCGCCTGCAGGTCGAAGGCCTCGCGCATGCGCATTCGGGGTCGGGAGTGTTCGTCGCCAACCATGCCAGCTATGTCGATAGCATCGTGCTGGCGGCGGCGCTGCCTATGCCCGTCACTTTTGTGGCCAAGCAGGAACTGGCCGCGCATCCATTTGCCGGTCCGCTGCTGCGCCACCTCGGAGCGGTCTTCGTCGAGCGCTTCGATGCGCGGCAGGGCGTCGATGATGTGCGCCGCCTGGCGCAGGGCGATGCAACGCGGCCCCTGTTCTTCTTCGCCGAGGGTACCTTCACCCGTCAGCCGGGCTTGCGGCCTTTCCGCCTCGGGGCCTTCCAGATCGCCGTGCAGAATGGACTGGCCGTGACGCCGGTGGTCCTTGCCGGAACCCGCGAAATCCTGCGCGACGAATCCATGCTTCCCCGGCGCGGCGCGGTGCGCGTCACCGTCTGCGCACCGATCGCCGTGGCCGGCGAGGGCTGGCAGGCCGCCTTGCGGCTGCGCGATGCGGCGCGGCGGGAAATCCTCAAGCACTGCGGCGAACCGGATATGGAGCGGAGCGTCCCGTGACCAGACAGATTCTTGCCGACGGCGTCAGGGGGCGCGAGGTCTGGGCCTGGGCGATGTACGACTTCGCCAACTCGGCCTACACGACAACGGTGGTGACGGCCATCTTCAATGCCTATTTCGTCGCCGTGGTGGCCGGTGGCGCAGCCTGGGCGACGCTGGCCTGGACCACGACACAGGCCATCGCGAGTATTGCGATCCTGCTCACCGCCGCCAGCGTCGGCGCTTACGCCGATCGCCACGGCGCCAAGAAGAAGCTGCTGGTCGTGACCACGGTCGGCTGCGTGGCGGCCACGGCCGCCCTGTTCTGGGTCGGCCCCGGCGACGTCCTGTTGGCGATGACCCTGGTGGTGATCGCCAGTTTCTTCTTCGGCAGCGGCGAAAACATCATCGCCGCCTTTCTGCCGGAACTCGCGGGCGAGGAAGATCTGGGCAAGGTGTCCGGTTGGGGCTGGAGCTGGGGTTATCTGGGCGGCATGGCCTGTCTCGGTCTCTGTCTGGCCTGGATCGTTGCCGCCAAGGGGCGCGGCGAAGGGGCGGACAGCTTCGTGCCGGTCGCCATGCTGATAACGGCCGCCTTTTTCGCCGTGGCGTCAGCGCCGACTTTCCTGCTGCTGCGCGAGCGGGTGCAGGCGAGCCCGGTGGCAAAGGTCGCGACCGAATTTTCCGCGCTGGCGCAACGGCTGCTGACCACCGCGCGCGAGGCGAAGGCATTTCCCGACATGGCGCGCTTCATGGTCTGCCTGCTGTTCTATCAATCCGGCGTCATCGCGGCCATTTCCCTGGCGGCCATCTACGCGCAGGAGGCGATCGGATTCACCGCGGAAGACAACATCAAGCTGTTCTTCGTGGTCAATGGCACGGCCGCCATCGGCGCCTTCGCCTTCGGCTACCTGCAGGATCGGCTCGGTCATGTGCGTACCATCGCCTTGACGCTGGCGGGCTGGCTCCTGATGACCGTCATCGCCCTGAGTTCGGACAGTCGCGAGCAGTTCTGGGTGGCGGCCAATATCGCCGGGCTGTGCCTGGGCTCCAGCCAGTCGGCGTCGCGCGCCCTGGTGGGTCTGTTCGCGCCGCGGCAACGGCGAGCCGAATTTTTCGGGCTCTGGGGCCTGGCCATGAAGCTGGCCGCCATCGCCGGCCCGATGACTTATGGCCTCACGACATGGCTTTCCGGCGGCAATCACCGCCTGGCTCTGGCCGTTACCGGGCTCTATTTTGTCGCCGGCCTGTTTCTGCTGCTCGGCATCGACGAGCGGCGCGGGCGCGACGCGGCGCAGCACGGCTGAACGGGCTGCCTTGTCAGCGGCAGGCGGTGGCCACTCGGCGCATTTTTTCCAGCACGAGCAAAGCAGCTTCCATGCTGGTGACGGCGACCCTGGCCTCGTGACCGCTGCCCAGGCTTCCGGCGCCATAGAAGATTCTTACCTCGGTTTGCGTCGCCTCGACATACTGGACGATGCCCAGATTGATCCAGCGCCTCTTGCCGGCGTCGTCCAGGGGTATCTCGTACAGGCAAAACGCAATCGATCCCGGAACGACCGGTTGTGCCCAAGCCGCGGACGCCGCAACCAGGGACAGAGCGGTGAAGGCAATGGAAAGCAGGCGCGTCGGGATCATGGCCGTCTCGCAGGAAGCTTACTTGGGCGCCATTTTCTGCCGCAGTGCATTGCGTTCCTGTTCATGTTTTTCATGCAGCGATTTGCGCTCCTTGTGATGGCGGTCTTCCAGATCGCGCTGCTCCTGGCGCTGCTTGTCCTCCATCTGGCGCATTTCCTTTTTCATCTGCTCCTGCCTGGCTTCCCGTTCCTGCTGTTTCGCTTTCATGTCGCCGCCCGGGCCTTCCGCGTGGAGCGGTGTGGCGGCAAGGGCGAGGGCAGCTGCGCCTAGCAGGCTTATGGCGGCACGTCGGATCATGACAATTCCTCCTTTTCAAGGAATTCCAGTCTACCGCAACAGACAGAATTCCAGCGCGGATCGAAGCGCGGCACGCCGGAGAGTTGCAGCCTCAACATTTGTATTCTCAATCTCTTGCGCAAACGCAAGGCCCACCGCATAATCAGCCGCAACAGGGACGGAGGCGCTGATCGTCGGCGCCCTGATAATTTGAAAAGAGCTTGATGGCAGAAGATTGCATTCTTGAGACTAGCGGTCTCGTCAAGGAATTCCGCGGCTTCGTAGCGGTCAATGATGTGAACCTCAAAGTCAGGCGCGGCCACATTCATGCCTTGATCGGCCCCAACGGGGCGGGCAAGACGACGTGCTTCAATCTGCTGACCAAATTCCTCGAGCCCACGCGTGGGCAGATCCGCTTCAATGGCATCGACATCACCCGCGAAGCGCCGCAGAAGATTGCCCGCCGCGGCATTGTCCGTTCCTTTCAGATTTCTGCGGTGTTTCCCCATCTCACGGTGCTGGAAAACGTGCGCATTGCGCTGCAGCGCAAGCTGGGGACCAGCTTCCATTTCTGGAAGTCCGACCGCGGCCTGAATCAGCTCAACGATCGCGCCATGGAATTGCTGACCGCGGTCGACCTGGCTGGCTATGCCGACATGGTGACCGTGGAAATGCCTTACGGACGCAAACGGGCACTGGAAATCGCCACCACCCTGGCGCTCGACCCCGAACTCATGCTGCTCGATGAGCCCACCCAGGGGATGGGCCATGAAGACGTGCACCGCGTGATGGAACTGATCAAGCAGGTTTCGGCCAACCGCACCATCCTCATGGTGGAACACAACATGAAGGTGGTCGCGGGAATTTCGGACACCCTGACCGTGCTCGCGCGGGGATCGGTGCTGGCCGAAGGCCCCTATGCCGAGGTCGCCGCCAACCCCCTGGTGATCGAGGCCTACATGGGAACTGAAGCCAGTGGCCTGGCTTCAATTCCCGCCAATGACGACCGTCCCCCCGGCCCCCTTCCCGGGGAAGGGGATGACCACGGCTCGCTTCGCTCGAATTCGGGGGGCGCCGGATGAGCGCGACCGAGTTCCTCCGCGTATCCGACCTGCACGCCTTCTACGGTGAATCGCATGTGCTGCACGGCATGGATTTCACGGTGCGGCGCGGCGAGTGCATCTCGCTCCTGGGCCGCAATGGAGCAGGGCGTACCACCACGCTGCGCGCCATCCTCGGCCTGACCGGCAGGCGCACCGGATCCATCATGCTCAACGGTCGCGAAGTCATCAATATGCCTTCGCACCGGATCGCCCAACTCGGCGTCGGCTACTGCCCCGAGGAACGCGGCATCTATGCCAGCCTCAGCTGCGAGGAGAACCTGCTGCTGCCGCCCCAGGTCGGCAGCGGCGGCCTGAGCCTCGATGAACTCTACACGATGTTCCCCAACCTCAAGGAGCGGCGCAACAGCCAGGGCACGCGGCTTTCCGGCGGCGAGCAGCAGATGCTGGCGATGGCGCGCATCCTGCGCACCGGGGCCAAGCTGCTGCTGCTCGACGAAGTCTCGGAGGGGCTGGCGCCGGTGATCGTGCAAAAGCTGGGCGAAGTCATCAGGATGCTCAAGGAGCGCGACTACACGATCATCCTGGTGGAGCAGAACTTCCGCTTCGCAGCGCCGCTGGCCGACCGCATGTTCATTGTCGAGCACGGGCAGGTCATGGAGGAAATCGCACAGCACGAAATATTGGAAAAGCAGAGTCTGTTGCAGGAGTACCTCGGGGTCTGAGCCTTCCGACCCCGTCAATTTTTACCAAGGAGGAGACACCATGATGAAACGTAAACTGTTGGCCCTGGCCCTTTCCACTATGCTCGTGCCAGTGGCAGGAACCGCGCTGGCACAGGCGGGAAAGATTTCCGGTGACGTGGTCAAGATTGGCGTGCTGACCGACATGTCCGGTGTATACGCTGATCTGGGCGGCAAGGGGTCGGTCGTAGCGGCCGAAATGGCCATCGAGGATTTCAAGGCGCAGTTCAAGCCGAAATTCAAGATCGAAGTGGTCTCCGCCGATCACCAGAACAAGGCCGATGTGGGTTCCAACAAGGTGCGCGAATGGTATGACACGCAAGGCGTGGACATGGTCACCGACGTGCTGAATTCCGGTGTGGCCATCGCGGTGGCGAAGGTCACCACCGAAAAGAACAAGATCATGATCAACGCCGGCGCCGCATCGACGCGCCTGACCAACGAAGATTGCGCACCGAAAAACGTGGTGCACTACGTGTATGACACGTATGCACTGGCGAATGGTCCTGTTTCCGTGATGATCAAACAGGGCAAGGACAGCTGGTTCTTCCTGACCGCCGACTATGCTTTTGGCCATTCACTGGAGAAGGACGCCACTGCCGTCGTCCTGGCGAACGGTGGCAAGGTTCTGGGCGGGGTTCGCCATCCGCTCAATGCCTCTGATTTCTCTTCTTTCCTGCTCCAGGCGCAGGCTTCCAAGGCGAAGGTAGTAGCACTGGCTAACGCCGGTGGCGACACCATCAACTCGATCAAGGCGGCCAATGAGTTCGGATTGACCAAGAACCAGTCCGTCGTCGGATTGCTGACGACCATTATCGACATACATGCCGTTGGCCTGCAGGCAACGCAGGGCATGATGTTCACCGAAGGTTTCTACTGGAACCTGAACAGCGAAACCCGCGACTGGAGCCGCCGCTTCTTCAGCAAGCACAAGAAGATGCCGTCGATGCTGCACGCAGGAGCCTATTCGGCCATCACCACCTATCTGAAGGCGGTGCACGCGACCGGCACCGACGATACGGCGACGGTGATGAAGAAGATGCGGGAGACGCCGATCAACGATGCCTTCGCCAAGGGCGGCAGGATTCGCGAGGACGGTCGCATGGTCCATGACATGTATCTGGTCGAGGTCAAGAAGCCTGGCGAATCGAAGGAGCCGTGGGACTACTACAACATAAAAAAGGTGATTCCCGCCGAGGAGGCCTTCCAGCCTATGGCGCTGTCGCGTTGTCCCGCAGTCAAGAAGTAGATCGCGGCTAGCAATCCAGGAGTGATGTTCGCATGACGGAGATTTTCGGTGTACCGATACAGGCCCTGTTCGGCCAGCTCATGCTCGGGCTGGTCAACGGGTCCTTCTATGCCGTTCTGAGTCTCGGGCTTGCCGTGATCTTCGGCATGCTGAACATCATCAACTTCGCTCATGGCGCCCTCTACATGACGGGCGCCATGCTGGCGTGGATCGGCCTCGAGTATCTCGGCATCGGCTACTGGTGGATGCTGGTGCTGGCGCCGATCTGCGTCGGACTGATCGGCATCGCCATCGAGCGACTGATGCTGCAGTGGCTGTACAAGCTCGACCATCTCTACGGCCTGCTGCTGACCTTCGGCCTGGCGCTGATGATCGAGGGCCTGTTCCGCGACCTCTACGGCGTCGCCGGTCAGCCCTATTCGATTCCCGAGGAGTTCGCCGGCGCATTCAATCTGGGCTTCATGTTCCTGCCCAAGTACCGCGCATGGATTATCGTCGCCTCATTGACGGTATGCCTTGCCACCTGGTACGTGATCGAGAAGACGCGACTCGGCGCCTACCTGCGTGCCGCTACCGAAAACCCCAAGTTGACGCAGGCCTTCGGCATCAACGTGCCGCTGATGGTGATGCTGACCTACGGCTTCGGCGTTGGTCTCGCCGGATTTGCCGGCGTGCTGGCCGCTCCGGCTTCCCAGGTCGGCCCGCTGATGGGCTCCAACCTGATCATCGTGGTGTTTGCCGTCGTGGTGATCGGCGGCATGGGCTCGATTCTCGGCTCGGTGGTCACCGGTCTCGGGCTCGGCATCATCGAAGGCATGACCAAGGTATTCTGGCCCGAGGCCAGCGCGACCGTGGTATTCATGATCATGGCGGTGGTTCTCATGTTCCGCCCGGCGGGCCTGTTCGGGAGAGAGAAATGAGCCGGCGCGTCACGATTGCCTACTTGCTCGGCCTCGCTCTGCTGCTGGCCGCGCCGATGTTCATCTATCCGATACTGGTGATGAAGGTGCTGTGCTTTGCGCTGTTCGCCTGTGCCTTCAATCTGCTGCTGGGCTATACGGGCCTCTTGTCTTTCGGTCACGCGGTGTTTCTCGGCGGCGCCGCTTATGTCACGGGGCATGCCCTGAAGGTATGGGAACTGCCGACCCTGGTCGGTCTGCTCGCCGGCACCGTTGCCGCCGCCGCGCTGGGCTGGGTGATCGGCAGCCTGGCCATTCGTCGCCAGGGCATCTACTTCGCGATGGTGACCCTCGCACTGGCGCAGATGGTGTACTTCCTCTTCCTGCAGGCGCCCTTCACTGGCGGCGAGGACGGCTTGCAGGGCGTGCCGCGCGGCACCCTGTTCGGCCTCGATCTGAGCGTTGACATCAACCTCTATTACCTGGTGCTGGCAATCTTTGCCGGCTCCTTCTGGCTGATCCAGCGCACCATCCATTCGCCCTTCGGCCAGATCCTGAAGGCGATCCGCGAGAACGAACCGCGCGCAATTTCACTGGGCTACGACGTGGCGAAATACAAGCTGCTGGCCTTCGTGCTCTCGGCCGGGCTTGCAGGGCTTGCCGGCGCGACCAAGACGGTGGTGTTCAAGTTCGCCACGCTGACCGACGCCCACTGGCACACCTCGGGCGAAGTGGTGCTGATGACCTTGCTGGGTGGCATGGGCACGGTGTTCGGCCCCGTCGTGGGAGCGACGGTGATCGTCACCCTGCAAAATGAGCTCGCCGACAAGGTGGGCTCCCTGGTCACGGTGATCATGGGCGCGATTTTCGTGATCTGCGTGCTGGCCTTCAGGCGCGGGATTGTCGGCGAATCGCTGGCGCTCTACCGCCGCATGATCGGACAGAAGGCGGGCTGAGAGTTTCGCATCGTCATGAGACTGGCTGCAATCGCCCTGGCCTGGCTCGGCTATTTCGTCTTGCATTCCGTGCTGGCGGCGCTGAGCGTCAAGGCCTGGGTCGCTGGCCGCTGGCCGCAATTCATGCGCAGCTACCGGATCGTGTTCAATGTCGTGTCCACCGTCACGCTGATCCCGGTGCTCTGGCTGGTCTATGGCGTCGAGAGCGACTGGCTCTGGCAATGGCGGGGCGCCTGGGCCTGGCTGAGCAACGGCGTGGCGCTGGCGGCAATCCTGTGCCTTCTTGTCTCGGGCCGCAGTTATGACATGGGCGAGTTTCTCGGACTGCGCCAACTGAGCGCGCAAGGCAACGATCAGCCGGAGAGCTTCACCGTTTCAACCCTGCATCGCTTTGTTCGGCATCCCTGGTATTGCATCGGACTGGTCCTGATCTGGACCCGCGACATGAACGGGCCGCTGCTGGTTTCAGCGCTGATGATAACTGCCTATTTTGTCGTCGGCTCGAAACTGGAGGAAGGCAAGCTGCTTGCCATCTACGGAGAGACCTATCGCAGGTACATGGGCAAGGTGCCCGGGCTGATTCCGCTGCCCTGGAAGTACCTGACTGTCAGCGAGGCCACAGCACTGATGCATCGCCCCGAAGCGCCCTGACATTGCAAGACTGTCGCTTCGCCAGCGGCGCAGCGGCGAGTCCGGCTAGTTTCTGCGCAGCAGTGCTATCAGCATCGCTATCGTCATCGAGGTGAAGGCGATCAGCGACCACTCGGCGATCGACAGGCCGAGGAATTTCCAGCCGGCCTCCGAGCACAGGCCGCTGGCCTCGAACATGAGCGGCCACTGGCTGCCGGCCCAATTCACGAATGCCTCCCACCATGGTTGGTCGGCCGTGCAACTCACGCCTTTGGCGAAGCGCTGCAGCCAGGTCTGATAGGCCGCGATCCAGACCCCAGTCAGCGTGGTTGCCGCCATGACAACCGCCGCAGCACGCCGTGACGTTGTTGCCCCGGCCAGCAGCCACGCCGCAATCGCCTCGATCGCCAGCAACAGGTAGAGCATGCGTTGCAGGACGCACAGCGGGCAGGCGGCGAGATTCATGGTTTGTGCCAGGAACACGCCCCCGACAACCAGGCCAAGGGCGGCAAGGCCTGTGGCAGCGAACAGGCCGCGCGGCGTGAATAGCAGGCGCAGCAGAGGCATGGACTACTTGCGTTCCTGACGCGCCTTGGCGATGACGGCGTCGGTGAGCTTCAGCAGTTCTTCGAAGTTGCCTGCCGCCTCGTTGTTGACCAGGAACTTGCCGTCCACCACCAGCGCCGGGACGCCTGCAATACGGGAAGCGGTGGCTTCCTGATCGCCGCGCTGTACCTTGCTCTGCATCGAAAACGAGGCCAGCGCATCGCCGAATTTCTTGCCGTCGGCGCCCTTGCTGGCCGCCCACGTCACCGCGGCTTCGTCGGTCCTGAAGGCGACACGCTGCTCATGAATGGCGATGAACACGGCGGCGTCGAGTTTCGCCAGGTCGCCGGTGGCTTCCAGCGCGTAGTAGATCCTGGCAAGACGTGCCCACTCGGGACGATTGAAGCTGACCGGGACGCGGCGGAAGCTCACGTCCTTCGGCAGCTTCGCCGCCCACTGGCTGACGAAGGGATGGAAGTCGCTGCAATGCGGGCAGCCGTAGGAGAAGAATTCGATGACCTCGATTTTTCCCTTGGTGCTGGGCAGCGGCGGAGTGATCGGTTTGAAGTCGCGGCCGGTTTGCGGTTCTGCAGCGAAGCCCAGGCCGGACATGGCTAACGAGGATACAAGGGCAACAAACAGCAGGGTGATGAGTCGCTTCATGAATATCTCCATTGAAAGTCACTTCGAGTGGGATTGTATGACAGCGTTCCCCATACAATGATCAAAGACGGGAAAATTCTGACGGAGCCGCGCGTCCATGGACCGATTGACCGCAATGCAGACGTTTGTACGAGTGGCCGAGGCCGGAAGCTTTACCGCCGTGGCGGACCAGATGAATGTCGCACGCTCGGCGATTACGCGCCAGATTGCCGCGCTGGAAGCGCATCTCGGGGTCAAGCTGATCGCCCGCAGCACGCGCCGGCTTTCGCTAACCTCGGCCGGCGCGACCTATCTCGAGCAGTGTCGCGACATTCTCGACCGCATCGATGAGGCCGAGGGGGATCTGGCCGGCGAGCGGCAAACCCTGCAAGGCACGATACGCACCAGCGTGCCCCTGACTTTCGGCCTGCTGCACCTGACGCCGCTGATCCTGGAGTTTTCCCGGGCCCATCCCGACATCCACATCGACCTCGACTTCAATGACCGGCGCGTGAACCTGATCGAAGAAGGCATGGATTTCGCCTTGCGCATCACCGACCGACTGCCCGAAACCACCGTGGCACGGCGCCTCACGAGCTGCCGCTCGGTGGTCGTGGCTTCCCCGAACTACCTGCGGCTGCATGGCGAGCCCAGGCACCCGGACGAACTGACGCAGCGGGCCTGCCTCGCCTATTCGCTGACCTCGCGCTCGAGCTGGTCCTTCATCATCGACGGGGTGCCGCATTCGGTCGAAATCAGCGGGCCGCTCACCGCCAACAACGGCAGTGTCCTGCAGGAAGCTGCCATTCAGGGCATGGGGATTGCCTATCAGCCTACCTTCATCGCCGCCGACGCAATCCGTCAGGGCCAGCTGGTACCGATCCTGAAGGAATTCCCGGCCCCGATGCTGGACATGTGCGCCGTGTTTCCCGGCAACCGTTTCGTGCCGCAGCGCGTGCGCGCCTTCGTCGATTTTCTTGCAACGCGCCTCGGCCCCGAACCTTACTGGGATCAGGGTCTTGGCCTGGAGTGAAGCCGTCATGGACATGCCGAAAAACATCTTCAAGCAAAGGCTGCGCGAGGGGCAGTGGCAGGTCGGCCTCTTCGTCGGCCTGCGCAATCCCGTCAGCATGGAAATCCTCGCCGGGACCGGTTTCGACTGGCTGGTGATCGATGCCGAACACACGCCGAACAATCCCGCCAGCGTGATGATGCAACTGCAGGCGGCGACGCCCTATCCGGTGCAAATGCTGGTGCGGCCGACAAGCCACGACGCGACGCTGATCAAGCAGTATCTCGACGCCGGGGCGCAGACGCTGCTGGTGCCGCTGGTCGACAACGCCGCGCAGGCGCAGGAACTGGTGCGCGCCGTGCGCTATCCGCCCGAAGGCATCCGCGGCGTCGCCGCTTCGCTGTCGCGCGCCGCGCGCTGGACAGGCATCAAGGACTATGTCAGGCACGCCAACGGCGAGGTCTGCCTGGTGGTCCAGGTCGAAACGCGGCAGGGGCTGGATAATCTCGACGCCATACTGGCCGTGGCAGGGGTCGATGGCGTTTTCATCGGCCCGGCCGATCTCGCGGCCTCGCTCGGACATTTGGGCGATTCCGCGCATCCGGAGGTCGGGGCCGCGATCGAGGATGCGCTCGTTCGCATCGTGGCTTCCGGCAAGGCCGCCGGCGTATTCGTCACCGAGCCGGATCTGGCCCGGCACTACCGCAGCCTTGGCGCGAGCTTCGTCGCTGTCGGCGGCGACACCACGGTGCTGCGCAATGCGGCGGTCAAGCTGGCGGCCTCGTTCCGCGACGCCAAGCCCGATTCCGGCGCGGCTTCCTGAATTCGCAACCGGGCGGCCAAAAGTCGGCGCTGGTGGTACGGCGATTGCGGACCATGAAGCGGGACCCGTTTCCCGGTGCAATGCGGCAGAATCCGGCTCTGTCCCAAAACCTAGAATAGAAAGCACTCCATGAAGAACCCCGAACTCCTGCGCAATACCTGCCTGATCGATGGCGAATGGCTGGCCGCCACCGACGCCAGCCTCGAAGTCCGCAACCCGGCCAACGGCGATCTGGTCGGCTCGGTGCCGAGTTTCGGCGCGGCCGAGACGCGCCGCGCGATCGATGCGGCGCAGGCGGCTTTCCATCCGTGGCGGGCGAAGACGGCGGCGGAGCGGGCGAAGATCCTGCGCCGCTGGTTCGAACTGATGATGGCGAACCAGGAAGACCTGGCGCAGCTGATGACGCTGGAGCAAGGCAAGCCTCTGACCGAAGCGCGAGGCGAAATCGCCTACGCGGCCTCCTTCATCGAGTGGTTCGCCGAGGAAGCGCGGCGCGTGTATGGCGAAGTGATTCCCTCGCCGACGGCCGACCGCCGCCTGATCGTGCTGAAGCAGCCGGTCGGCGTCTGCGCCGCGATCACGCCGTGGAACTTCCCGGCGGCGATGATCACGCGCAAGGTCGCCCCGGCGCTTGCCGCCGGCTGCACCATGGTGGTCAAGCCGGCCGAGCAGACGCCGCTCTCCGCCCTGGCGCTGGCCTGGCTGGGGCAGCAGGCGGGCATCCCGCCCGGCGTGCTCAACATCGTGACGGGTGAACCCGTCGCCATCGGCGGTGAGCTCACCTCGAATCCGAAGGTGCTGAAGCTGTCCTTCACCGGCTCGACCGAGGTCGGCCGGCTGCTGATGGCCCAGTGCGCGCCGACCATCAAGAAGATGTCGCTGGAACTCGGCGGCAATGCGCCCTTCATCGTTTTCGACGACGCCGATCTCGATGCGGCGGTGGCCGGCGCGATGCTTTCGAAATATCGCAATGCGGGGCAGACCTGCGTTTGCGCCAACCGCTTCCTGGTGCAGGAGGGAGTGCAGGAAGCCTTCGCGCAGAAGCTCGCCGCCGCGGTGGCCGGGCTCAAGGTCGGCAACGGGCTGGAGGACGGCGTGACGCAAGGCCCGCTGATCGACGGCGCGGGGCTGGCCAAGGTCGAGGAACTGCTGGCCGACGCCGTGGCGAAGGGCGCGCGCGTCCTGTGCGGCGGCAAGCGCCACGCGCGCGGTGGCACCTTCTTCGAGCCGACCGTGTTGTCCGGCGCAACGCCGGCGATGCGTCTGGCGCGCGAGGAAATCTTCGGCCCGGTGGCGCCGATTTTCAGCTTCAAGGACGAAGCCGAGGCCGTGCGCATGGCCAACGATACCGAGTTCGGCCTCGCCGCCTATTTCTATTCTCGCGACATTGCCCGCGCCTGGCGCGTCGGCGAGGCGCTCGACTACGGCATGGTCGGCATCAACTCGGGAATGATTTCGAACGAGGTCGCACCCTTCGGCGGCGTCAAGCAATCGGGGCTGGGGCGCGAGGGCTCGAAGCACGGCATCGAGGAATATCTGGAGATCAAGTACCTGGCGATGGCCGGCCTGTGATTCGCCGGTGAGCGCGCAGTAACCAAGCGATGAAACTTCCCGCCTCGATGCGGGCGCTGGGTCATCGCCCGTTCCGGATGTATTTTTTCGGTCAAGGCGTTTCCATCCTCGGTTCATGGATCCAGCAGGTCGCACTGGCCTGGCTGGTGTATCGGCTGACCGGATCGGCGGCGCTGCTGGGGCTCTCGGCCTTCGCCGCACTGGCGCCGATCCTCGTGGTTGGGCCGCTGGCCGGGGCGTGGATCGACCGCCACGACCGGCGCCGGCTGCTGATGCAGGTGCAGGTTCTGCTCTTCATTCAGGCAAGTGCGCTGGCCGCGCTGACCTGGTTCGAACTGATCGGGCCGACGCTGATCATCCTGATGTCGCTGTCCCTTGGCGTGCTCAACGCCTTCGACACGCCGCTGCGCCAATCGTTGATTCCGGCCATGGTCGGCGGCCGCGAAGACCTGCCGAATGCGCTGGCGCTGAATGCGATGCTGTTCAACCTCGGCCGCTTCATCGGCCCGCCGATCGCGGGGCTGATGCTGGGTTTCATGTCCGAGGCGGCCTGCTTCCTGCTCAATGCTTTTTCCTACCTGGCATTGCTGTGGGGCATCGCTGCGATGCGTATGGCGGCGAACGCGAAGTCCAGCGGCAGCGTCGGCCATGTCTTCAAGGAGGGGGTGCGCTATGCCATCGACACCTGGCCGATACGCACCTTGCTTATAGTCCTGGCCCTGCTCAATTTCACCGCATCGGCCTATGCCGTGCTGCTGCCGGTATTCGCCAAGGAGGTGTTCCATGGCGATGCGCGCACCCTGGGGCTGCTGTGGGGCGCTGTCGGTTGCGGCGCCTTCGTCGCGACGCTGGTGCTGGCGACGCGCCATTCGGTGCGAGGCAGCCTGAATCTGGCGATTTTCTGCGTGGTACTGGCGGCGCTCGCGCTGGTCGTGTTTCCGCTCACGGCGCAGCTCGCAATCGCCTTGCCGGCGCTGGCGGCGCTGGGCTTCGGCATTTCGGGCGCCAACGTCGGCATCAACACGGTGCTGCAGACCATCGCCCCCGATCGCCTGCGCGGCCGGGTGGTTTCATTCTTCTCCAGCATCCGTTTCGGCCTTGATGCCTTCGGCGGGCTGATTGCCGGCAGCATCGCCGCGCTGGCCGGCGCTCCGGCCACGCTGCTCGGCGAATCTGCGATACTGCTCGCCCTCTGCGTCTGGCTGCTGCTGCGTGCCGGACGCCTGCGTCAATCGGTAACCACATGATCTCGCCGGAAATCCTGCTCGCCTTCCTTGCCGCCTCCGCGCTGGTCACCATCGCACCGGGGCCGGACAACCTGATGGTGCTGTCGGTGGGCATCAGCCGCGGCCGCACCGCAGGCATCGGCTTCGGCCTCGGCTGCGCACTCGGTTGCTTCACGCATACGCTGTGGGCGACGCTGGGCATCGGCGCCGTGGTGCTGGCCTCGGAGGCCACGTTCACGACGCTGAAAATGGCCGGCGCCGCCTATCTGGTCTATATCGGCCTGATGGCTTGGCGGCATGCCGGGAAAATGGCGCTGGTGCAGATCGATGCGGGTGCCGCGGAACCGATCGGGGTGCACCTGCGTCGCGGTTTCATCGCCAATGTCATCAATCCCAAAGTGGCTTTGTTCTTCATCGCCTTCCTGCCGCAGTTCGTCGATCAGACGCGCGGCGCGGTATGGCCGCAGATGCTGCTGCTGGGCGCCCTGTTCGCGGCGCAGACCGTGGTGATTTTCGGCAGCCTCGGCTGGTTCGCCGGCAGCATCGGCGCGCGCCTGCAGCGGCAGCCCAAGCTTGCGGTCTGGCTCGACCGCTGTGCCGCGGCAATTTTCATCGGGCTGGCTCTGCATCTGGCAACGGCGCGCTGACCGTCGCCGTGCCGCCGGCGCCGACTCTTGCAAATCGAGCGCTAGCGGCTAATATGCAATAGCGTGCCGGCGAGCTTGGGCGTGGCGGCGCCCCCGGTGAAGCGGATAGCGAAAGCCGACACGCAGCTCTTGGCGTACGGGGATTATTCCGGAGTAGCAAGAGTCGCTGATCGAAACAAGGTTTTGTATCATGGCGATGGTATATATATGTCATCTTGATGTATAATTCGCTCTGTTGCTTGTAGGGAATATGTAGCCATGGCCGCTGCAACGATTCTCATCGTCGACGACGAGCCGACAAATCTGTTTCTCCTGACCAGTCTGCTGCGGCCGCAATATCTGGTGCGCGCGGCCAACTCGGGAGCAAGTGCCTTGCGGGCGGCGGCGAGCGAGCCCCGGCCGGATCTGGTGCTGCTGGACGTGATGATGCCGGCGATGGATGGCTATGCGGTGCTGGAGCGGCTGCGAGAGAACCCCGCCACACGCGACATCCCGGTTGTTTTTCTCACTGCGCTGGCCGAGACGGAAGACGAGGAGCGCGGCCTGCAACTCGGCGCCGCGGATTACATCACCAAGCCGATCAAGCCGGCCGTGGTGCAAGCCCGGGTACGCACCCAGCTCGAAGCAAAGCAGGCGCGCGACTGGCTGAAGGATCAGAACGCCACCCTCGAAGCCGAGGTTGTCCGGCGCATGACCGAAAACGATCTTACCCAGCGGGTCAGTATCCGGGCGCTGGCGCATCTGGCCGAAACGCGCGACCCGGAAACCGGCGGCCACATTTTGCGCACCCAGGGCTATGTGCAGCAACTCGCCATCGGGCTGCGGCAGCATCCGCGTTTCGCCGCCACGATGAGCGAGCGTTACATCGATCTGCTGGCCCGCTCCGCGCCCTTGCACGACATCGGCAAGGTCGGTATTCCCGATCACATCCTGCTCAAACCGGGCAAGCTCACAGCCGATGAATGGGTCATCATGCAGACCCACGCCAGGCAGGGCAGCGATGCCATCGAGCAGGCCGAGCGAGACATTGAAATGCCCTTGGAGTTTCTTTCGGTGGCCAAGGAGATCGCCCGCTGGCATCACGAGAAATGGGATGGCAGCGGCTATCCCGACGCCCTGGCAGGCGACGCCATTCCCGTCGCCGCCCGCCTGATGGCCTTGGCCGACGTTTTCGACGCGGTGATCTCGGTGCGCGTCTACAAGCCCGCGATGTCCTATGCCGAGGCTCACGAGATCATCGTTGCGGGGCGCGGCAAGCACTTCGATCCCGACGTGGCCGATGTCTTTCTCGCCGGCTTCGACGATTTCGTCGCCATCGCCGAGCGCTATCGAGACGGCGGCTAAGTCGCGACATCCGGAAACCTGACGAAATCCCGGCCATGGACCCTGTGCCAACCAAGCCGTCAACGGCATCCAACGGAATACAGGCAACTGGAGCCGTCGCGATGCGGCTGGTGTTTGCCTATGCCGTGTTAGCTGGGCTCTGGATACTGCTCTCCGACAAAGCGCTCGGCTGGCTATTCAGCGATCCGGCTCAGCTTATCCTGGCCAGCACCATGAAGGGATGGCTGTTTGTCGCCGTGACATCCCTGCTGCTCTTTGGCTTCATACGGCGCCGGCTGGACCAGGCCCTGGCCGTGTCTCTGCGCGAGATTGAAGCGCAGACGGGAAAGGCGCGCGCGTTGCAGCTGCTCGATGCCATCGCCGAGAGTTCCACCGATGCGATTTTCGCCAAGGACGTCGATGACCGGTTTCTTGTGTTCAACGGGGCGGCGGCGCGCATCACGGGCAAGCGTCCCGAGGACGTTCTCGGCCGCGACGAAATGGCCATATTCCCGCCCGAGTTGGCCAGACAGCTTATCGCCGACAACCGCCGGGTCATGGCGGAAAATCGCGTCATCAGCTTCGAGGAGACTCTTGTCACGCCGGAAGGGCGGCGGACCCACCTGACCACCAAGGGGCCGATGCACGACGACGCCGGCAAAGTCATCGGCATGTTCGGCATCTCCCGTGATATCACCGATCGTCAGCAGGCCGAAATGGTTTTGCGCCAGAACATCGAGGAACTGGAGCGCTTCAACCGCGTCGCGGTCGGACGTGAGCTGGAGATGATCGGGCTCAAGCGGCAGGTGAATGCCTTGTCGCAGCAGCTCGGACAGAAGCCGCCCCATGCCCTGTCGTTTCTCGACAACCCGGCGGCGGAGCCGAAGGCAGGCGAGGCGCCATGAACGCGCGTCTGGCCCTGTCCATCGCGCTGCCCTTCATGGCCTGCGCCGTGCAATGGGTGTTGTGGGACACACTCATGCCCTACGTCTGGTTCCTGTTTTTCCCCGCCGCGTTTTTCAGCGCATGGATCGGCGGTCTGGTCGGCGGTCTCGCGGCGACGGTCATCAGCACGCTGCTGGTCTGGTATATCTTCATACCGCCGGCTTTCTCCTTCGCACTGGACAATCCCGCCTCCGCGTTTTCCATCGTGGTGTTCGTTGTCATGGGTGGCCTCTTCGCCTTCGTCTTCGAACGCCTCAAGCAGGCGATGCAAGGTACCGACGAGGCGCTGGCAGATGCCGAAGCGGGCAAGGAGAAGATCACCCAGCTCTACCAGCAGACACTGGAACTGGACAAGCTGAAGAGCCAGTTCTTCGCCAATGTCAGCCACGAGCTGCGCACGCCGCTCACCCTCATTCTCGCGCCGCTGGAGCAGCGCCTGCGCCGTCCCGCCAGCGCCGACTCTTCGGAGACGGAGCGCCGCGAGACCGAGATCATGCTGCGCAATGCGCGCCTGCTTTATCGCCATGTCACCGACCTGCTCGACGCCGCCAAGATCGAGGCCGGCCGCATGACGCTGGCGTGGTCGCGGCTCGATCTCGCCCGCCTCGCGCGGGCGATGGCCAGCCACTTCGAATCGTTGGCCGCGGAACGTCGTATCGACTACCGCGTGACCGTCCTGGAGACGCTGATGGCCGAGGCGGACAGCGAAAAGCTGCAACGCGTGCTGCTCAACCTCCTCTCCAACGCCTTCAAGTTCACGCCCGACGGTGGCGCCATCGCCCTGCGCCTGTCGCAAGACGACGGCCACGCGTTGATCGAAGTGCTGGACAACGGCCCCGGCGTGCCTGCGGCGTTGCGCGAGACGGTATTCGAGCGCTTCTGCCAGGGCGAGGCCGACGCGCCGCGGCGCCATGGCGGAACCGGCCTGGGTCTGTCCATCGTCAAGGACTTCGTCGAACTGCACGGCGGCACGGTGAGCCTGAGCGAGGCCCCGGATGGCGGTGCGCTGGTTTCGGTACGCCTGCCGTTGACGGCGCCAATCGGCACGACGCTTGGCGCTTCGCTACCATTCGATGAAGTGATCGAGCGCCAGGCCATCGAGGAACTGGAGGTGCGCCCGGCGATCGCGACCCCGGACGCGGCACCAGCGGCCGGGGCCAATGTGCCGCTGGTGCTGGTGGTCGAGGACAATGCAGACATGAACGAATTCATTGCCACCGCCCTGCGTCCGAGCTACCGCGTAGCCTGCGCCTTCGATGGCCGCGATGGCATGGAACAGGCGCTCGCGCTGCATCCCGACCTGATACTCGCCGACGTGATGATGCCGGTGATGAACGGCGACGAAATGGTGACGGCGCTGCGCCGCGAACCCGGCATGGAAGGCGTGCCCATCGTCATGCTCACCGCCAGGGCTGACGACGAGTTGCGCGTACGCCTGCTCAAGTTGGGTATCCAGCAGTATGTCAACAAGCCTTTCGCCGTGGAGGAGCTTCTGGCGCGGGTGGGCGGGCTGGTCACGGAGCGCAGGCGCACGCTGGAAGAGCTGCGCCGCCTCAATGCCGACCTGGAGCGGCGCGTGATCGAGCGCACTGCCGAGCTGAGTGCCGCCAACACCGAACTGGAAAGCTTCGCCTTTGCCGTCTCGCACGACCTGCGCGCGCCGCTAAGGGCCATGAGCGGCTTTTCGCAGGCACTGATTGAAGATTACGGCAGCCAGCTGCAAGGCGAGGCGAAGATCTATCTTGGCCAGATCGACCTCGCCAGCCTCAAGATGGGCGAGATGATCGATGGCATCCTCGTTCTTTCGCGCAGCACTCGCGGCGAGCTGCGGCGGGATGTCATCGATTTCTCGGCGCTGGCGACACGGCTGCTCGAAGAACTGGCGCGCGGCGAACCGGCGCGACAGATCGCCCGGCAGGTGGAAGCCGGTCTGCGCGCCACGGGCGACGCGCGCATGATTGAAATGATGCTGCGCAATCTGCTGGGCAACGCCTGGAAATACACCGGCAAGACCGACGCACCGGCAATCCGCGTGTTCTCGGGCGAAGTCGATGGCCAGCGCGGTATCTGCGTTGCCGACAACGGAGCCGGTTTCGACATGGCCCATGCCGATCAGTTGTTCCGGCCCTTCCACCGTCTGCATCGTCAGGAAGAGTTCCCGGGCATCGGCATCGGGCTGGCCACCGTGCAACGCATTGTTCACCGTCACGGGGGCGAGATCAGGGCCGTGGCGGCGCCCGGTGCCGGCGCAACGTTCTGTTTCACGCTGCCGACCGGGACTCCGGAGGAGACATCATGAAAGCCAGATCCATTCTGCTCGTCGAAGACAATCCGCAGGACGAAATGCTGATCCTGCGCGTGCTCAAGAAGATCAACCTCGCCAACGAAGTGGATGTCGTGCGTGACGGCCAGCAAGCGGTCGACTACCTGTTCGGCGAAGGCGAATTCGTCGCCCGAGCCGGGACGGAGCTGCCGGCCGTGGTGCTGCTCGACATCGGCCTGCCGCGCCTGTCGGGGCTGGAAGTGCTGGCGCGCCTGCGCGCCGACCCGCGTACCCGCTTACTGCCGGTGGTGATCCTGACCTCGTCCGACGAGCACAAGGATCGCCTGAAAAGCTACGAGAGAGGTGCCAACAGCTTCGTCAGAAAGCCGCTCGCCTTTGCCGAGTTTGCCGAGACCGTGGCACGACTGGGTGTCTACTGGCTGGCCACCAACGAACCACCGCCGAAACGATGAGTCGGCAATGGACAGTCCGCTGAAAATCCTCGTCATCGAAGACGTCCCCGCGGACTTCCTGCTGGTGGAGAGATGCCTGAGTCAGCACGGCCTTGCAGCCGAATGCCGGCACATCGCCAGCGATGCCGAGCTGGAGGCCGCGTTGCAGACCGAATGGGACCTGGTACTGTCCGACTACAGCGTGCCGGGAATGGATTTTCGCGCGACCCTGCAACGCATCCAGGCGCGCTGGCCCACTCTGCCGGTGGTCATGGTGTCCGGCAGCGTCGGCGAGGAAACGGCGGTGGAGCTGCTGCGGCTGGGCCTGAAGGACTTCATTCTCAAGGACCATCTGGTCCGCCTGCCCACGGCCGTCCGGCGCGCAGTCGACGAGGCCAGGGATCATTGTGCCCGCCTGGCGGCCGAAGCGGCATTGCGCGAGGGTCAGGCCGCCGCTTTCGAAGTCCAGCGCCAGGCCCGGCTGGCGGCACTGAACCTGATGGAAGACGCCGTCGCCGCCCGGATCCGGGCCGAGGCGGCCCTGGCGGATCTGCAGGATTCTCGCCAGAGTTTGCGCCTGCTGCTTGATTCGATGGCGGAAGGAGCCTACGGGACGGACACCCGCGGCAACTGCAGTTTCGTCAATCGAGCCTTCCTCGAAATGCTGGGTTACGCGAACGCTGACGAAGTGCTGGGCAAGCATATCCACGAACTCGTTCATCACTCTCGTCCCGACGGCAGCGCCTACCCGTCGGGCGAATGCAAAATGTACCGCGCTTATATTGCCGGGCAAGCCACGCATATTGCCGACGAGGTGTTCTGGCGCAAGGACGGAACCGCAATCCCCGTGGAGTACTGGTCGAGTCCCATTCTGAGCAACGGCGAGGTGACCGGGGCAATCTGCACCTTTATCGACATCACCGAGCGAAGAAAAAATGAAGCCAGCCTGGTACTTGACGCCAGTCGCGCCGAAGCTTTGCTGGTCCTGCCCGACGCGGCAGAGGCGATGGACGAGCGCGCATTCATGCGCTACGGGCAGGAACTGGTCGAGCAGCTCAGCGACAGCGGTATCGCCTTCATCCATTTTGTCAGCGAAGATCAGAAGGCGCTCCAACTCGTGGCCTGCACGTGTATTTCGCCGGAGCTGGCGTGCCGGGACGATTTTGACGGCAACTGCCCGATCAGCCAGGCCGGCCCGTGGGCCGAGGCGCTGCGCCAGAGGACACCTGTGGTGTTCAACGACTGCGTCGCTGCCGCCGACAAGCCCGGCCTTCCCGCGGACTTTCCCCAGCTGCGGCGCCTGATCAGCGTGCCGGTGACAGAGGGCGGGCTGGTGCGCATGATTGTGTCGGCGGGCAACAAGCCGAAACCCTACACAGACCTCGACATGGAGACGGTTCGGCTGCTCGCCAATGCGATCTGGCGCATCGTGCGCCAGCGCCGGGCGGACACAGCGCTGCGCGAGAGCGAGGAGCGCTTGAGCGTGGCGCTGGAAGCCACACAGATTGGTATCTGGGACTGGGACATCGAGCGCGATCTCTGGTACGCGTCGCCGACGTATTTCACCATGCTGGGATACGAACCCGAAGCGGGACCCGCCGACCGCGCGGTCTGGCTGGATAGAATCCATCCCGACGACCGGCAGAACGTCGCCGAGAAAATCGGCCGCATTCAAGGCGGAGGCGATGGTCCCTACCAGTACGAGGCGCGGATGCGCCGCGCCGACGGATCCTGGCGATGGGTTGCCGTTCTCGGCAAGGCCGTGGAACGCGACGAAAACGGCAGAGCCACCCGCATGCGCGGTGTGCGGATGGACATCACCGAGCGCAAAACCACCGAGGAGCAGCTGCGCAAACTGGCCCAGGCCGTGGAACAGAGCCCGGAAAGCATTGTCATCACCAACGTCGATGCCGAGATCGAGTATGTCAACGAGGCCTTCATCGCGGCGACGGGCTACGGCCGCGAGGAGGTTATCGGCCGGAACCCGCGCATGCTGCACTCGGGCAAGACGCCCAAGGAGACCCACGCTGCCATGTGGGAGGCGCTGAGCCAGGGCAGGCCATGGAAGGGCGAGTTTCACAACAAGCGCAAGGACGGCAGCGAATACATCGAGTTCGCCATCATCACGCAGCTGCGCCGGCCAGACGGGTCGGTCAGCCACTACGTGGCGGTGAAGGAAGACATCACCGAGAAGAAGCGCCTCGGCGTCGAGCTGGACCGGCACCGCCACCATCTCGAGCTTCTGGTCGAGAGCCGCACGACGGAACTGGTTGCCGCACGACGGCAGGCGGAGGCCGCCAACCTGGCCAAGAGCAGCTTCCTGGCCAACATGAGCCACGAGATCCGCACGCCGCTGAACGCCATCATCGGCCTTACCCATTTGCTGCGGCGCGCCGGGGCGACACCGCAACAGGCCGTGCGGCTGGACAAGGTCGACGGCGCCGGACAGCACCTGCTGGCGATCATCAACGACATCCTCGACCTGTCCAAGATCGAGGCCGGCCGGCTGCAGCTGGAGCGCACCGACTTCCACCTCTCGGCCGTGCTCGACAATGTCGCCTCGATCATCAGCCAATCGGCGCGGGACAAGGGACTGCGGATCGAGCTCGACCGCGATGCCGTTCCCCCGTGGCTGAAGGGCGACGCAACGCGCCTGCGCCAGGCGCTGCTCAACTATGCCGGCAACGCCGTCAAGTTCACCGAACGCGGTACCATCACTCTGCGCGCCCTCCTGCTGCACGAAAGAGGCGACGAGATCCTGGTGCGCTTCGAGGTCGAGGATACCGGCCTTGGCATCTCACCCGAGCAGATGGTCCGGCTGTTCCGGCCCTTCGAGCAGGCCGACGCATCGATTACGCGCAAGTACGGCGGCACCGGGCTTGGCTTGGTCATCGTGCGGCGTTTGGCGCAGATGATGGGCGGAGAAGTCGGCGCTGACAGCACGCCGGGGACGGGCAGCTGCTTCTGGTTTACGGCCCGCCTGCAACGCGGTCACGGCATCATGCCCACCGAATCGCCGGCCACGGACATGGAACGCGCCGAAACGCAATTACGGCGCCACCACAGCGGCGCAAGGCTGCTGCTGGCGGAGGACAATCCGATCAACCGCGAAGTCGCGCTGGAACTGCTGCACGGCGCGGGCCTCGCGGTGGACACGGCGGTCGACGGCCGCGAAGCCGTGGAAAAGGCGCGTGCGACCGCCTACGACCTGATCCTGATGGACATGCAGATGCCCGACATGGATGGCCTCGAAGCCACCCGCGCCATCCGCGCACTGCCGGGCTGGGAGACAAAACCGATCCTGGCGATGACGGCCAACGCCTTCGACGAAGACCGCCACGCCTGTGAAACGGCGGGCATGAACGACTTCATCACCAAGCCGGTTGACCCCGGCGCGCTCTACAAGACACTGCTGCTATGGTTGTCGGTAGCGACGGCCGGCATGGGCGACGCGCCGGCGGCCGACGCCGCGCGCTTTGCGCTCGCTACGCCCCCTACCGCAGCGGGCGGCGGGCAAAGCCTGCCGCAGCCGCTGGCCGATTTTGACGGGCTCGACGTGGCGCAGGGGCTCGCGGCCCTGCGCGGCGATGCGGCTGCCTACCTGGGGCTGCTGCGGCACCTCGCGGAGGGCCACCGCGAGGATGCGCAGCACCTGCGCGACGAGCTTGCGGCGGGCCGGATCGATGCCGCAAGGCAACGGGCGCACGCGCTCAAGGGGGCGGCCGGGAGCCTGGGCGTCACTCGCCTGCAGGCGGCGGCCGCGGCGATCGAGCGGACCTTGCGCGACGCGGCGCCGATCGCACCGGCGTTGCTGGATGCCTTGCAGAACGAGCAGCTTGCGCTGGACGAGGTCCTTGCGCGATTGCCCGGGCCGGCAACTGATGGGGGCGGCACACAGGTGGCGGCCGACCTCGGCCGTGCACGCGCAGTGCTCAGGCAGATGGAACCCCTGCTGGCGCATGACGATACCGCGGCGGGCGATCTGTTCGAGGCCAATCGGCCTCTGCTGCAGGCAACGCTCGGCTCGGCGGCGCTGCAACTGGAACGACAGCTGGCGAACTTCGACTATCCTGCGGCGCTGACTACGCTGCGGGACATGATCCGGCAGGCGCCGGAAAATTGATGCGGCAGGATTGGCCGCGGATGGGTCATCCGCCTCAGCCGCGCGTGTTCGACTGCGGCGAAAACTCCGCGAGTTCGATCTTCGCCGCGGGCTTCCAGCCCTTCTTGCGGTGTTCCGCGACCACGTTGGTGAAGATGCCGCCGCGCACATAGAAGCGCGCGGTCAGGCGCATGAAGCGCGGCCGCGTGGCCTTGACCAGGTCGTCGAGGATGCGGTTGGTGACATCCTCGTGGAAATGTCCTTCGTCGCGGAAACTCCAGATGTAGAGCTTGAGGCTTTTGAGCTCGACGCAGACCTTGTCGGCGATGTAATCGAGCGTCAGCACGGCAAAATCCGGCTGCCCGGTCTTGGGACAGAGGCAGGTGAATTCGGGGATTTCCATGTGGATCTGGTAATCCCTGTGCGGCGCTGGGTTGGGGAAGGTTTCCAGCGCCTTGGCGCGGGTCGGAATGGCTGGCTTCGGCATGCTGTGTGCCTGCGGGTAAAGGGTCGGGACAGATTATAATGGCCCGGCTCCAGAGCTGTACCTTTGACATCATCTTTCCGGTTCATCCCAAGTGCGTCTAAACAAGCTGAAACTTTCGGGCTTCAAGTCTTTTGTTGAGCCCACTACCGTGCTGTTTCCCGGCCAGTTGGCGGGCGTGGTCGGCCCCAACGGCTGCGGCAAGTCGAACATCATCGACGCCGTGCGCTGGGTGCTGGGCGAATCCAAGGCCTCCGAGCTGCGCGGCGAGTCGATTCAGGACGTGATCTTCAAGGGCTCGGGCAACCGCAAGGAAGTCAGCCGCGCCAGCGTCGAGCTGTTCTTCGACAACGCCGAGGGCCGTGCCGCCGGCCAGTGGAGCCAGTACACCGAAATCACGGTGAAGCGCCTGCTCGACCGCGAAGGCAATTCGAGCTACTACATCAACAATCTTCACGTGCGCCGCCGCGACGTGATCGATCTGTTCCTCGGCACCGGCCTCGGGCCGCGCGCCTACGCCATCATCGGCCAGGGCATGATCTCGCGCATCGTCGAAGCCAAGCCCGAGGAGCTGCGCTTCTTCCTCGAAGAGGCGGCCGGCGTCACCAAGTACAAGGAACGGCGCAAGGAAACCGAGCACCGCCTCGAGGATGCGCGCGAGAACATCGCCCGCGTCGATGACATCCGCAACGAGCTCGAAGTTCAGGTCAACCACTTGCAGTCGCAGGCGACGGTGGCGCAACAGTACCGTGATCTGCATCAGCAGATGGCGCACAAGCAGACGCTGCTGTGGCTGAAGAAGCGCAACGACGCGCAGCACGACGCCCAGCGCCTGGCGCGCCAGGTCGAGGAGGCGGTCAATCGCGTCGAGGGCGAAACTGCACAGTTGCGCGAGATCGAAGCGCGTGTCGAGCATGCGCGCGAGAGCCATTATTCCGCTTCGGACGCCTTGCACGCGGCGCAGGCCGAGATGTTCGCGGCCAATACCGAAGTCAGCCGTCTCGAATCCGAAATCGGTCATTTGCGCGATTCGCGCGCGCGCCTGGAAGCGCGCCTCGGCCAGTTGGACGCCGAGCAAGCCCACTGGCAGGCGCAGCAAAGCCAGTTGGCGGAGGACGAAGCGCGCTGGAATCTGCTGCTGGAGAATTCGCGCACCCGGTCCGCCACCGCCACGGCCCGCCACGAGGAAGCCGCCGCGCGGCTGCCCGATGCCGAGGATGCCGTACAGGCCGCCGGAGGCGATGTCACCGAAGCGCGTCGCAGTTTGAGCGAAGCCGAGCAGGCATTGCGCCTGGCCGAGGCCGACAAGGGACACGCCCAGCGCGCACTGGAAAACCTCGCACAGCGCCGCAGTCGATTGGAGCAGGACCGGCAGGCGCTCGGCGCACCCGATCCGGCATTGCTCGCCGCGTCACAGGAAAACGAGCAGCGCGCCGAAGAGGCGCTGGCGCTGGCCCAGGAGCGCCTGGCGGCACTGCAAGCGGTCATACCGACGGCCGAGGCGCAGCTGCGCACGGCGCGCGAAGCCCTGCAGGCCGCCCATCGCAGCCTGACCGAGACCCGCGCCCGCCATGATGCGCTGGCGCATTTGCAGGCGAGGGTGGCGCAAAGCGGCGAGATCGGCGACTGGCTCAAGGCGCGCCATCTGGCCGATGCCAAGCCGCTGTGGCAGGCGATCCAGGTCGAGGCCGGCTGGGAAACCGCGGTCGAAGCCGTGCTGCGCGAGCGCTTCTCCGCGCTGACTGCCGATGCCGACACCGTGCGTGCCGCGCTTGCCTCGCCGCCCCCCGCGATCATTTCGCTTGCGCTCAAAGATCGCCATGCGAACGACCTACCCCCCGGCCCCCTTCCCGAGGAAGGGGGTGACGGTGGCTCGCTACGCTCGAATAGTCTGACCGGACAGGATTCGCTGCGCAGCAAGGTGCGCTGCGACGATTCGCGCTGGTCGGGCGTGCTCGATGAATGGCTGGCCGGCGTCTCCGTTGCCGACGATCTGGCGACCGAATTGCCGCTGGCCGCGGGCCAGCGCGTCTCGCGTGCCGGCCATTTGCTGACCCCCGCCGGCCTCACGCTGTATGTGCCGGATGCGAAGACCCACGGCGTCATTGAACGCCAGCGCGAGATCGACGAACTGGCCGGCCTGCTGACGGCACGTGCCGACGCCGAGGATGCGGCACGCGAAATTCAGCGTGCGGCCGAGCAGCATCTGGCCGACAGCCAGGGCCAGCTCAGCGCGGGGCGGCGCACTATGCAGGAGGCGCAGCAGGCCTTCCATGCGGCGCAGGTCGAGGCGCTGAAGCTTTCCCAGGCCCAGGCCCGCTTCGAGGAACGCTCGGCGCAAATCGATCGCGACCTGGCCGAGCTGCAGCGTCAGGACGAAACCGAACAGGCGCGGCGCGAGCGCGCCGAAACCGAGGGCGAATTGCAGCGCGAGCGGCTCGGCGAAGTGCGGGAGCGCCTCGAACAGGCGCTCGAAATCCATCGCTTGAAGGATGCGGCGCTGCGCGAAGCCAGGGCGCTCGAAATCCAGCTCGGTCGCGAAGCCCAGGAGGCCGGCTTCTCCGAACGCGAATGCCTGTCGAAGCTCGAAGACAACGCCCGCGCCGCGGCGACCGCGGCCAGCCAGCTGCAGCGCGTCGAAGGCGAGACCCGCGCCGCACGCACCGAAGTGGCCGGCATCAGCGACACCGTGTTGCAGGAACAGTTGCACACCGCGCTGGATGCGAAGCAGGGCAAGGAGTCGGCGCTGGCGGAACGGCGAAATGTGCTCGAAACGGCCGCCGGCGAACTGCGCAGCCTCGACGAACAGCGCATGAAGCTGGAGCAAGGCATCGTTCCGCTGCGCGACAAGATCAACGACCTCCGGCTCAAGGCGCAGGCCGCCCAGATCAACGAAGAGCAATTCCGCGAACGGCTGGCCGAAGTGCATGTCGTCAGCGAAGAAGATGAAGCGCCCTTTGCCGAAGAGCTCGCCGCCGGCGGCGCAGACCGGCTCAAGGACAGCGTCCTGCAAGGGGAAATTGCGCGGCTCACGGCAGAGATCGAGACGCTCGGCCCGGTAAATCTGGCCGCGCTGGAAGAGCTCGCCACGGCCTCCGAGCGCAAGGGTTTCCTCGACGCGCAATCGACCGACCTGGCCGAGGCCATCGGCACGCTGGAAGACGCCATTCGGCGCATCGACCGCGAAACGCGCGAGCAGCTACAGGAGACCTACAACACGGTCAACACGCATTTCGGCACGCTGTTTCCGCAGCTGTTCGGCGGCGGCGAAGCGCGGCTGATACTGACCGGCGACGAGATTCTCGATGCCGGCATCCAGATCATGGCGCAGCCGCCGGGCAAGAAGAACACCACGATCCATCTGCTCTCCGGCGGTGAAAAGGCGCTGACCGCAATTGCCCTGGTGTTCGCGCTGTTCCAGTTGAACCCGGCGCCGTTCTGCATGCTCGACGAGGTCGATGCGCCGCTCGACGACTCGAACACCGTGCGTTTCTGCGACATGGTCAAGCGCATGTCGGTGCAAACCCAGTTCGTTTTCATCTCGCACAACAAGATCGCCATGGAAATGGCCCAGCAGCTGATCGGAGTGACCATGCAGGAACAGGGCGTGTCGCGCGTGGTGGAGGTCGACATCGAAGAGGCGCTGCGCCTCGCCGACGATCAGAAGGTGGCTTGAACATGGCAATCAGCGAACTGCAAATTGCCCTGATCGGCGCCGGCGCGGCGGGAGTGGCCCTGGTCTGGGGCTACAACGTCTGGCAGGACCGCCAGCACCGCAAGACCGCCGACCGGATATTCAAGGGCGGGCAGGGCGACGCACTGCTGGATGGGGAGGAGGCAGCCGCGGCCGCTGCGCCGACGGCGGCTATCCCGGGAGAACCTGGAGAATGGCGGGAGCCGCACTTTGGCGATACCGCCGATGCTGCGGAGCCAGTCGTCGACCTGCCATTGGCGCAGGAGGAATTCGGACCGCCGCTGTCGGCCGAGTGCGCCGATGCCGTGGCGGATTGCGTGCTGCATCTGGCTGCGGCCGATCCGGTGCCGGCGCCTGCCGTCCAGGCCATGCAGAAGGCATGGGCGGCGGAACTGAGCAAGCCGCTGCACTGGCTGGCCAGGGACGATGCCGAGGGTAGCTGGAAGCAGGTCGATGCCCACGATACTGGGCGTTACCGCGAATGGGCGGTCGCGCTGCAGCTGGTCGATCGTCGCGGGCCGGTTTCGGACGGCGAACTGGCGCGCTTCTTCGACGGCGTGCAGCAGGTCGCGCAGCAGACCGCGGCGACCCTGGAACTGCCTTCGCGCGGCGAAATCGTGATGCGTGCCGCCTCGCTCGATGAATTCTGTGCCGCGGTGGACATCCAGTTCGTGCTGCATGTCGTCGAAGCCACCGGAGGAGTATTCGCCGGCACCAAGCTGCGCGGCGTGGCGGAAGCGGCCGGTCTGGTCCTGGAAACCGATGGTGTGTTCCGCGCCCGCGACGAAGCTGGCGGCGAATTGTTCACCGTGGCCAATCTCGGCGCGGAGCGGCTCGAGGCCGAGTCGATCAAGTCGCTGGCAACCCATGGCCTGACCCTGAGCATGGATGTGCCGCGCGTGACCGACGGGGCGCTGGCCTTCGACCGCATGCTGGCGATCGCGCGGCAACTCGCGGCCGCGCTGGGCGGAGTATTGGTCGATGCGCAGCGCGCGCCGCTGGCCGACGCCATGATCGAGGCGATTCGCGCCAAGACGGCCGAACTGCAGCAACGCATGCGCGACGGCAGCATCGTCCCCGGCAGTATCAGGGCGCTGCGCCTCTTCTCCTGAGAGCCAATGAATAAATCTACTGCGCGTGCCGGATCGGGGATTGGGCGGTGCTCGCTATCCTCATGTCACAAGCTCTGAGATAGCGATGGACGCGGCAGCACGCGTGGCGGCCTTGCGCCGCGAAATCGAAAGACACAACCACGCCTACTATGTGCTCGACGCGCCGACGATTCCCGACGCCGAGTACGACAGGCTCTTCCGCGAGCTGCAGGCGCTGGAGACCGAATACCCGCAGTTGATCAGGACTGATTCGCCGACGCAGCGGGTCGGCGCCAAGCCGCTGTCGGAATTTTTCCCGGTGCGCCATGCCGTGCCGATGCTGTCGATCCGCACCGAAACGGACACCGAGCCGACGGGCGCGCGCGCCTTCGACGCCAGGGTGCGGCGCGAACTGGGTTTGAGCGAAGCCGATGCCGCCATCGAGTATGCCGCCGAACTCAAGTTCGACGGCCTCGCCATCAACCTGCGCTATGAACACGGCGTGCTGGTGCAGGCCGCGACACGGGGCGACGGCGAGACCGGCGAGGACGTGACGCAGAACATCCGCACCGTGCATCGCATCCCCCTGCGCCTGCATGACTGTGCGCCGCCGGTGCTGGAAGTGCGCGGCGAGGTCTTCATGAGCCGGCCGGATTTCGAGCGCTACAACGAGAAGCAGCGAGCGCAGGGACGGGCGACCCTGGTCAATCCGCGCAACGGCGCGGCGGGCAGCATCCGCCAGCTCGATCCGGCCATGGCCGCCGAGCGGCCACTGTCCTTCTATGCCTACGGTCTCGGCGAAACTCGGGGCTGGGAATTGCCGGCGACGCATGGCGCGGTGCTCGATGCGCTGGCAGCATGCGGCCTGCCGGTTTGCGAGCATCGCGCGGTGGTGCAGGGCGCCGACGGTCTGATCGGTTTCCATGCCCGTATCCGCGAGGCGCGCGACGCGCTGCCATTCGACATCGACGGCGTCGTGTACAAGGTGAATTCCCTGGCGCTGCAACAGCAGCTTGGATTCGTCACGCGTGAACCGCGTTGGGCCGTGGCGCACAAATATCCGGCCGAAGAGGCGCTGACCACGGTCGAGGCGATCGAACTGCAGGTCGGCCGTACCGGGGCCATCACGCCGGTGGCGCGGCTGGCGCCGGTATTCGTCGGCGGCGTCACGGTGACGAATGCCACGCTGCACAACGAGGGCGAGGCGCGGCGCAAGGATGTGCGCATCGGCGATACGGTGATCGTGCGCCGTGCCGGCGACGTGATCCCCGAGGTAGTGTCGGTGGTTATGGAGCGGCGACCGATGAAAGACCTGTTTGGCGGCGAGCCGCTGCATCCGCCGTTCGCGTTGCCGAAGACCTGCCCGGTTTGCCGCTCGGCGGTGGAGCGGCCCGAGGACGAGGCAATCGCCCGCTGCACGGGAGGCCTGTTCTGCCCGGCGCAACGCAAGGGAGCGCTGCTGCATTTTGCCAGCCGCCGCGCGATGGACATCGAGGGCCTGGGCGACAAGCTGGTGGAGCAACTGGTCGACAATGCCATCGTCAAGACGCCGGCCGACCTCTACAAGCTCGGCTTGCTGGCCATGGCCAACCTGGAGCGCATGGCTGAAAAATCCGCAGGGAATATCCTCGCCGCGATCGAGAAGAGCAAGACGACGACGCTGGCGCGGTTCATTTTTGCGCTCGGCATCCGCAATGTGGGCGAGGCGACGGCGAAGGATCTGGCCCGCCACTTCGGCAATCTCGACGCCGTGATGAACGCCGACGTCGACCGCCTGCAGCAGGTGCCCGATGTCGGCCCGATTGTCGCGGCGTCGATTGCGCGTTTTTTTGCCGAGCCGCACAACGTCGAGGTGATCGAGCAGCTGCGCGCGGCAGGGGTGAACTGGCCCGACGGCGCGCCGTCGGCGGTGGCAAACTCGCCGATCGCCGGCAAGACCTTCGTCCTCACCGGCACGCTGCCGACGCTGACGCGCGACGAGGCGAAGGACATGATCGAGGCGCTGGGCGGCAAGGTCGCCGGCTCGGTGTCGAAGAAGACCGATTACGTGGTGGCCGGCGCGGAAGCCGGTTCCAAGCTCGACAAGGCGCAGGCCTTGGGCGTTAGCATTCTGGACGAGACACAATTCAGAGAGTTGATTTTGTCATGAGCACTATCATTCCGGAAACCGTAGCTAGTCGGATTCTGTTGTTGCGCGGTCAACGGGTGATGCTGGATGCCGATCTGGCGGAACTGTATGGCGTCACAACCAAGCGTTTGAATGAGCAGGTAAAGCGGAATGCCGATCGCTTTCCTGAAGACTTCATGTTTCAACTGAATGAGGAAGAGAAAGCCGAGGTGGTCGCAAATTGCGACCACCTCGGACGACTGAAATTTTCCCCATCGCTGCCCTACGCCTTTACCGAGCATGGCGCCCTGATGCTGGGCAATGTGCTCAAGTCGTCTCGTGCCGTCGAAGTCAGTTTGCTGGTGGTGCGCGCCTTCGTCCAGATTCGGGAAATGCTTTCCGCCCACAAGGACATATCCGCCAAGCTCGATCAAATGGAACGCAAGCTGTCCAGCCATGACCAGGCCATCGCCGGCCTGATCGACGCCATTCGACAACTGATGAATCCTCCGGCGCCTGCCCGGCGCGGCATCGGCTTCACCGCCAGTATCGATTCCAAGCCAAGGAACAAGAAATGAAGAAGGTCACCAAAGCCGTATTCCCCGTCGCCGGTCTCGGCACCCGCTTCCTGCCGGCGACCAAGGCCAGTCCGAAGGAAATGATGCCCATCGTGGACAAGCCGCTGATCCAGTACGCGGTGGAGGAGGCGGTCGCGGCCGGTATCACCGACATGATCTTCGTCACCGGCCGTTCCAAGCGCGCCATCGAGGATCATTTCGACAAGGCCTACGAGCTGGAAAGCGAACTCGAGCACCGCGGCAAGACCGAGCTGCTGGAATTCGTGCGCAACATGATCCCGAAGAACATCAACTGCATCTACATCCGCCAGCCTGAGGCCCTGGGCCTGGGCCATGCGTCATGAAGCAGATGGTGGATGTCTATGACCACTATGGCAGCTCGGTGATCGGCGTGCAGCAGGTGCCGCGCGAGGACACCCGCAGCTACGGCATCGTCGAGTCGAAGCCGATGACCGAATCGCTGGAACAGATCCTGCGCATCGTCGAAAAGCCCAAGCCCGAGGAGGCGCCGTCGACGCTGGCCGTGGTCGGGCGCTACATTTTGACGCCGCGCATCTTTCATCACCTGGCCAACATCGGCAAGGGCTCGGGCGGCGAGATCCAGCTTACCGACGGCATCGCCGCGCTGCTGGCCGAAGAGCAGGTACTGGCCTATCGCTACAAAGGCACGCGCTACGATTGCGGCTCCAAGCTGGGCTACCTCGCGGCGACCGTGGCCTTCGGTCTACGCCACCCCGAAGTCGGCAAGGAGTTTGCCGCCCTGCTGAGGGCGATGTCCGATGGATACCATCCCCGGCACTCTGCCGGGGATATAAAATGAACCCGCAGGAGGCTTGGAAGATTTTCGAGGAGGCCGATCTGGTCTGCTCGGCCGAAGAGTCGGCGCTGGCGGTACGGCGCGTCGCCGCCGAGATCACGGCGCGCCTGCGCGACGCCAACCCGCTGGTGCTGGCAGTGATGGGCGGCGCGGTGGTATTCACCGGCCAGCTGCTGACGCAGCTCGCCTTTCCGCTGGATTTCGATTACCTGCATGTCACGCGCTACGGCGACGTCACCACCGGCGGGCAACTGGCCTGGATCGTCGAGCCGCGTTCCGATGTCGCCGGCCGCGTCGTGCTGGTGGTGGATGACATCCTCGACGAGGGCGTGACCCTGGCCGCGATCACCCAGCGCCTGCGCGAGCAGGGCGCGAGCGAGGTGCTGAGCGCCGTGTTCGCCGACAAGAATCTCGGCCGCAGCAAGCCGATCGCCGCCGATTTTGTCGGGGTGCACCTGCCGAATCGCTACGTCTTCGGCTTCGGTATGGACGTCAAGGGTGCGTGGCGCAACCTGCCGGCGGTTTATGCGGTGAAGGGTCTTTGATCGCGGCCGCCATAGGGCTGTCGTCGGAAACCCGAGCGCGCGCGGCGCTGGCTCGGCGCAACAGTTTTTTCACAAAGGCCTGCGCAGGGCTTGCAACTTGCGCGGAATTAGTGGAACAATGCGTTTTTTCAAACCGAAGGGGAATTCGATGAACAAGAGCGAACTGATTGAAGCAGTGGCTGAGCGTGCCGAGCTTTCCAAGGCAGCCGTCAACAAAGCCATCGATGCACTGACCGAAGTTATCACCTCTGTAATTTCCAAAGGCAATCCGGTTGCCCTGATCGGATTTGGCACCTTCAAGTCCGTGAACCGCGCCGCACGCACCGGCAAGAATCCGAAGACGGGCGCTCCCCTGAAGATTGCCGCCAAGGCAGTGCCTAAGTTCTCCGCAGGCGCCGGCCTCAAGGCCGCTGTTGCCGGCAAGAAGCCGGTGGCCAAAAAGGCCCCCGCCAAGAAGGCACCGGCTGCGAAGAAGCCTGCTGCTGCCAAGAAGCCCGCCGCCAAGAAGAAGTAAGAAGGCGCACTTCAGTCATAAGGGCAACCCGCGGGTTGCCCTTTTTGTTTTATGTCCGCTGCGTCCTCGCGGCGGACGGTATCCCCTAGTGGGATTGTGCGTTGAAACTGCCTCAGAACTCGCGAAGAAATCGTAGCGAGCGGGCCGCAGCGGGGTGCGGCCGGAGCGCAGCTACCGGAAGCGCAGTAGATTTATTCACGAGTTCTCAGTCCAGCACGTGGGATACGAGGCCATCAGCCAGCTTGGGTTCGAACCAGGTCGACTTCGGTGGCATCACGTTGTTGCTGTCGGCCACGGCCATGAGTTGATCCATGCGCGTCGGATGCAGCGCGAATGCCACCGCCATCTCGCCGGAATCGACGCGCTTTTCCAGTTCGGCCAGGCCGCGGATGCCGCCGACAAAATCGATGCGCTTGTCGCGGCGCAGGTCGGCGATGCCCAGCAGCGGGCCCAGCAGATGATTCGACAGCAGCGAGACGTCGAGGCTTTCCACCGGGTCGTCGGGGATCAGTTCGGGCTTGATCGTGAGCTTGCGCCAGCGTCCGGCGAGGTACATGCCGAACTCGCCGGGGCGGGCCGGATGCACGCGCTGCGCGCTGTCTTCGACCGTGAAGGCGGTGCCGAGGCGTGTCACCAGCGCCGACTCGTCGAGGCCGTGCAAGTCCTTGACCACCCGGTTGTAGTCCATGATCTTCATTTGGTGATGAGGAAAAATCACCGACAGGAAGGAGTCGGCCGGCGACTGTCGTCCCTGCTGATGGCGCGCCGCGGCCACGCGCGAGGCGGCGGCGGAGCGGTGATGGCCGTCGGCGATATACAGCGCCGACAGGGCATCGAAGGTCTGCGTTATCGCGGCGATCTTTGCCGCATCCTGCAAGACCCATATCTGGTGGCGGATGCCGTCGTCGGCGGTGACGTCGGCCGCCGGAACGCCCTGCGCGATGGCGTCGATCAGGGCGTCGGCCGTGGCTGAGGCGGGATAGGCGAGCAGCACCGGTCCAGTCTGCGCGTTGAGCGCCTCGATCTGGCGCACGCGATCATCTTCCTTGTCGGGCCGCGTGAATTCGTGCTTGCGGATGCGGTTGCTGTCGTAATCGGCAACGTTCGCGGCAGCCACCAGGCCGGTCTGGACGTGGTCGCGGTCACCATCGTTGCCGGGCATGGTCAGGCGATAGGCGTAGTAGCAGGGCGCGTCATCACGCACCAGCACGCCGGCGGCAAGCATTTTCCGCAGGTTTTCGGCGGCCTTGGCATAGACCTCGGGAGCGTAGGGATCGACCTCGCGCGGCAGATCGATTTCCGGCTTGGAGATGTGCAGGAATGACCAGGGTTTGCCTGCCGCACGTTGGCGTGCTTCGTCGCTGGAAAGCACATCGTAGGGCGGTGCCGCAACAGCGCCCGCCTGGCCGGCGGCGGGGCGCAGCCCACGGAAAGCTTGAATCAGACTCATGGGGACTCTCAGGCGGGGTTGACGTTGGCGAGCGAGCCGCGCAGCGCGGCAGCGGCGTCGCGGATCATTTTTTCGGTGGTCGGCCAGTCGACGCAGGCATCGGTGACCGAGCAGCCGTATTTCAGCTGCGACAGATCCTCGGGAATCGGCTGATTACCCGCCTCGATGAAGCTTTCGATCATGAGGCCGACGATCGAACGATGGCCGGAATTGCGCTGGGCGCGAATCTGGTTCACGCAGTCCTGCATGACCAGCGGCTGCAGGTCCGGCTTCTTGTAGCTGTTGGCATGGGAGCAATCGACGACGATGTTGTGCGGCAGGCCGGCCTTGGCCAGCGCGGTCTCGGCCAGCGCGACGCTGACCGTGTCGTAGTTCGGACGCCCGCCGCCGCCGCGCAGCACCAGGTGGCCGTAGCGGTTGCCCGCCGTGCGCACCACGCTGGAACGGCCCTGCATGTTGATGCCGAGAAAGCTGTGCGGGCTGGCAGCGGAAATGATCGCGTTGACCGCGGCGTCGAGCGAGCCATCGGTGCCGTTCTTGAAGCCGACCGGGGCGGAGAGGCCGGACGACATCTCGCGATGAGTTTGCGATTCCGAGGTGCGCGCGCCGATCGCCGCCCACGCGATGAGGTCGCCGAGGTATTGCGGGGCGATCGGGTCCAGGGCTTCGGTGCCGGCCGGCAGCCCGATTTCATTCACGGCCAGCAGGAATTCGCGTGCCTTCTGCATGCCTTCCTCGATGTGGAAGGAATCGTCCATGCGCGGATCGTTGATGTAGCCCTTCCAGCCTGTCGCGGTGCGCGGCTTTTCGAAATACACCCGCATCACCAGCACCAGGGTGTCGGCGACTTCGTCCGCCAGCTTCTTCAGGCGCCGCGCGTAATCAAGGCCGGCGACCGGATCGTGGATCGAGCAGGGACCGACAACGACGAAGACGCGTGGATCGGTTCCGTCGAGGATGCGTTCCAGCGTTCGCCGTCCCGTCAGCACCGACTCTGCGGCGGTATCCGAGAGCGGCACGCGGGCATGAATCTCCTCCGGCGTGGGCATCGGCTCGAAGGCTTCGATATTGAGGTTTTCAGTGATCTGCATCAGGGTTTCAACTTGTTGAAGAGTTCTTTTACCGCGCCAACGCGTTCCTTCAGGTTCGCGCTCGGTTTCTGCCAGAGCAGCTTGTCCTGTCCCGCCAGCTTGAAGCTGCGGTCGCTCTGGAGCAGTCGGATGATTTTCGCGGGGTCTATCGGAGGGTTGGGCACAAACTGCAATTGTATCGCGGCGGGGCCCGCATCCAGCTTGGCCAGGCCCAGCGCGCGGCCGGCCAGGCGCAGGCGGTGGGTTTCCAGCAGGGCCTGGGTCTGCACCGGCATTTCGCCGTAGCGGTCGATCAGTTCTTCCTGCATGGCGCGCAGGTCGTCCTCGCTGTCGCAGTTGGCCAGGCGCTTGTAGAGCGTCAGGCGTTCATGCACGTCGGGGCAGTAGTCGTTGGTCAGCAGCGCCGGCACGCGCAGGTTGATTTCCGAGGTGATCGACAGCGGCTGGGTCAGGTCGGGTACCTTCTCGCCGGCCTTTAACGCCTTCACCGCGGCATTGAGCATGTTGGTGTACATGGCGAAGCCGATCTCGTGGATCTCGCCGCTTTGCGATTCACCGAGCACTTCGCCGGCGCCGCGGATTTCGAGGTCGTGCATGGCGAGGAAGAAGCCGGAGCCGAGCTCTTCCATGGCCTGAATGGCTTCGAGGCGGCGCTTGGCCTGCGCCGTCGGCTTGGCGTCTTCGTGGGTCAGCAGGTAGGCGTAGGCCTGGTGATGGCTGCGCCCGACGCGGCCACGCAACTGGTGCAGTTGCGCCAGGCCGAACTTGTCGGCGCGATTGATGACGATGGTGTTGGCATGCGGGTTGTCGATGCCGGTCTCGATGATGGTCGAGCACAGCAGCAGGTTGTGCTTCTGCTGGGTGAATTCGCGCATCACGCGCTCCAGTTCGCGCTCCGGCAGCTGGCCATGGCCGATCACCATGCGCGCCTCGGGCAGCAGGGTTTGCAGCCGCTCCTTCATGTTCTCGATGGTGTCGACTTCGTTGTGCAGGAAATAGACCTGGCCGCCGCGCTTGAACTCGCGCAGGCAGGCTTCGCGCACCTGGCCGTTGGACCACTTGGTGACGAAGGTCTTGATCGCCAGGCGCTTCTGCGGCGGCGTCGCGATCACCGAAAAATCGCGCAGGCCTTCCAGCGACAGTCCCAGGGTGCGCGGGATCGGTGTCGCGGTCAGGGTCAGCACATCGACCTGTGCCCGCAGCGCCTTCAGCGCCTCCTTCTGGCGCACGCCGAAGCGGTGTTCTTCGTCGATGATGATGAGGCCGAGGCGATCGAATTTCACATCCTTCTGCAGCAGGCGGTGGGTGCCGATCAGTATGTCGATCCTGCCCTGACCCAGCAGTGCGACGGCCTCGTCCTGCTCTTTCGCCGACTTGAAGCGCGAAATCTCGGCGATCTTGATCGGCCAATTGGCAAAGCGGTCGCTGAAGTTCTGGTAATGCTGCTCGGCCAGCAGCGTGGTCGGACAGAGGATCGCGACCTGCTTGCCGTCGGCCACCGCGACGAAGGCGGCGCGCATCGCGACTTCGGTCTTGCCGAAACCGACATCGCCGCAGACCAGGCGATCCATCGGCTTGCCCGACTTCATGTCCTCGATCACCGCATTGATCGCGGTCTGCTGGTCGGGCGTTTCCTCGAAGCCGAAACCGTCGGCGAAGGCCTCCAGGTCGTGCTGCTTGAAGCTGAACTTGTGGCCCTCGCGCAGGGCGCGCTGGGCGTAGAGGTGCAGCAGCTCGGCGGCGGTGTCATGCACCTGTTCCGCGGCTTTCTTCTTGGCCTTTTCCCACTGGCCCGAGCCGAGCGTGTGCAGTTGGATGGCCTCAGGGTCGGCGCCGCTGTAGCGCGAGATCACCTGTAATTGTGCGACGGGCACGTAGAGCTTGGCGCCATCGGCATATTCGAGGTGGAGGAACTCGGTGTCGCCCTCGCCGAAATCCATGTGCAGCAGGCCCAGATAGCGGCCGATGCCGTGGCTCTCATGCACCACAGGGTCGCCCACCTTCAGCTCGGACAGGTCGCGCAGCCAGCCTTCGAGATTGGCGCGGCGCGCGTCGGAGCGGCGTCCGCGCGGACGGGCCGTGGCGGCGTACAGCTCGTTTTCCGTAACGATGGCAAAACCGTCGAGCAGGAAGCCGCCGGAGAGCGGGCCGACGCCGAGCATGAAGCGCGATTCGTCAGCAAGGAAGCCGGCGAAATCGGCGCAGGATGCCGGCAAGAGGCCATATTCGGCGAGGTAGTCGGCCAGCGTCTGGCGTCGCCCCGGCGATTCGGCCAGCAGCAAGACGCGGCCGCCATGCAAGCCGAGAAAGCCGCGCAGGGCCGCCAGCGGATCGTCGGCCTTGCGGTTGACCGCCAGCGCAGGCAAGGTCGCCGTAGCACCGGCGCCGACTCTTGCAATCAATTGCGGCAGCAGCTTGGCGGCGACGAAGAATTCCTCGTCGCGCAGAAACAGCTCGGTCGGTGGCAGCACCGGGCGCGAGCGGTCGCCGCCGAGCATCTTGTAGCGGCCTTGCAGGTCGGTCCAGAACTCGGCGATTGCGCCGGCGACGTCGCCGTGCAGCAGCAGTGTTGCGTCCTGCGGCAGGTAGTCGAACAGCGTCGCAGTGGCGTCGAAAAACAGCGGCAGGTAGTACTCGATGCCGGCAGGCAGGATGCCGTTGGAGACATCTTTGTAGAGGCCGATGCGCGAGGCGTCGCCCTCGAAGGCTTCGCGGAAGCGCTGGCGGAACATGGTGCGGCCGGCGTCGCCGGCGGGGAACTCGCGCGCCGGCAGCAGCCGGATTTCCGGCACCGGATAGAGCGTGCGCTGGCTATCGACGTCGAAGCTGCGGATGGTTTCGACTTCGTCGTCGAACAGCTCGATGCGGTAGGGCAGTTGCGTGCCCATCGGGAACAGGTCGACCAGCCCGCCGCGCACGCTGTATTCGCCGGCGGCAACGACCTGGGTCACATGCTGGTAGCCGGCGACCGTCAGCTGGGTACGCAGCTTGTCGAGGTTCAGCCGCTCGCCCTTCTTCATGAAGAAGGTGTGGCCGGCCAGAAAGGCGGGCGGCGCCAGGCGCGTGATCGCGGTCGAGGCCGCCGCGATCAGCACTTCGCATTCGCCGCGCGAGACCGCATACAGGGTCGCCAGCCGCTCCGAGATCAGGTCCTGGTGCGGCGAGAAGTTGTCGTAGGGCAGGGTTTCCCAGTCCGGCAGCAGATGCACCCGCAGATCGGGCGCGAACCAGGCGATTTCTTCCGCGAGGCGCTGGGCTTCGAGCGGGCTGGCAGTCACCACGGCCAGCAGTCGACCGGGCTGGGCGAGCTGCGCCAGCGCCAGGGCATCGGCGGAGGCAGCCAGGGGCGGCAGATCGAGGCGTTGGCCCGGTTTGGGCAGTGCGGGCAGGGACAGCAGGGACTTCATGGAATGCAGGTTGCGGGTTGGTCGCGAATTATATGTCTGCCACCCAACGGAAGGCAGACGGTATCCCCTGGTGGGACACGCAGCGCCGTCTCGCCAGCGCCGACTATTGGCAGGAACGGAACCGACCCGGGTGGCGAGCCGGCAGGGCTGGGGCGGTCGCTACCGCGTTCGGGGAATCATCGAGTTGACGGGATTTGCCCCGGGTTCAGGCAACGCCCCTTCTTTTCAAGCCAGGACGCGACATTCTCCACCACCATCACGCTGCCGGAAATAATCGCCGAAGCGGCCGATGCGACACCCATGACGACAAGCGTAGTGACACAGCTTTCGTCACGACATCCCATCAGGGAACCGACCTGGTAAGCCTCGAGAGTCATCTTCCGCTCGTAAACTCCACACTCCGGGTCATATACGACGGTCGTCTCCGGCATATAGACGCAGCCGCCGAGCAGGATGGGTATGGAGGCGAGCACGGTGGCCAGCCGAGCCATCGAAGTTCCGGAAAGAAGCATTCGCTTTTCGAGCGGAGCCAGCGTCGCGCGGCGTGCGGGCAAGCACGCCGCCCCTGGCGAATATGTGGAGATCAGGTCAGCCTGAGCAGCAGGATTCCGAAATTCACCACGACGATAAGGGCTCCCGACGTGATTATCCAGCCCGCCACTCGTGGATTTCCGTCAAGCCACTGGTCAAAGCCCACGTGCATGCGATCTCCGTTGCGAACAAGGGTGCGAGTGGAGTACCAGCGATTTGCACGCGTTTCGATCGCACGCAAGGCCTTCGGGAAGAAAATCAGCATGAGGCCGACTGCAATCGCAAACAGACCGCCTGCGATCAGGATCCTGCGCACGCTTTCAATCATCAAGACTTCAAAGGCACGCGGGACATTCAGGGGAATTGCCGCGGCAACCCGCTCAGCATCGATTTGCGCAATCAGCACAAAAACCGAAAATCCCGCCAATAGAATCGAAACTGCGCCAATCGAATAGCGAAAGCGATGCTCTGCCGCCGCAGTGTCCTGTGATATCGCAAGCCATTTTGTGGCGGGTCGCGTGGATACCCAGCGGTTCATGTAGTCGCAAAACCGGCGTGTCCGCGCGTGGTTGACGATAAGCCCGACGCCGACAGCGAAGGCGATGATTCCGAATACAAAGAAGAGCCGGTAGACGAAGATGATGAAAATCTGACCGGCCGTTGGGTCGTTCATGACTTGTTCGATCATGATGGTTTCCCCGGGAGAAGGAACGGTGATGACTTCAAGGGTAAGAACTTCCAGACTGTCCGATCATACTCGCCGCCGACGCCTGCGTCATTGCGGCGGAAATCAGCTCCAGGGACCCCGGATCACGTTTTCCTCCGGGGTGTCCGGCAGGTTCAGGGTGATCACGAGCACCCGGCTGCCGAGCATGGCGATGCTGCCGGCAGTGCGATCGTTGCCGGTATCGCTGTACTCGAAATCATAGATGCGACGGATGCGCATGGCGCCGTCGCCATCCCTGCCCAGGCTGAGCCGCTGGATGGCAACGGTGTCGTCGAGCAGCAGCAGATGCTCCGCGTTGCAGGCAGCCTTGGCTGCCGCCACGGCCGTCTCGCGTGCCTTGAGGCTGTCGAGCCACAGCCAGCCGGTGGCGGCCAGCAGCATGAGTCCGAGAAGATCGAGCAGGTCCATGCGATCAGCCTAACCTAAATTGCACTCGGGTCCCCGACGCCCTTGTTTTCCAGTGCACGGGCAGCAGGTTTCATTGCCGGTGACGATTGTGAGAAACTTCGACGTCAATCTTTTCTCGGTCCCGCCATGCTTGAACTCAAGAATATCGATCTGGCCAGCGACGCCTCGGCCGCGCTTTTCGTCAAAGACGAAGTCGTCGAGGTCGTTTTTGCCAGAGCTGATGGCGAACTGATCAGCCGCGAAGGACCCAATCGCTTTCAGGCGGGCGATGCACTGATCACCGGTTCGACCGGCGACCGGTGGAGCGTTTCGCGCAGTCGCTTCGATGCCAAGTACCTCCCCGTGGTGCCCGTCAAGGCCGGCGAGGACGGACATTACCGGTCCAGGCCCGTGCCCGTGCTGGCAAGGCAGATGGCCGAAGGCTTCACGCTCGCCCGATCCTCCGGCGGCGACGTGCTGCAAGGTCTGGCGCAGGACTGGGTGCTGCAATACGCGCCGGGCGACTTCGGGGTCGTGGAAAACGCGCGATTCCAAAAGGTCTATCGTCCGCTCGCTTAAACCAGCCCGGCGTCGATCAGTTCCTGCTTGAGGTAGGCGTAATAAACCGGCGCGGCGACGACGCCCGGCAGGCCGAAGGCGGCTTCCATGACCAGCATGGCCAGCAGCAGTTCCCATGACTGCGCCGAGATGCGCGCGCCGACGATGCGCGCGTTGAGGAAATATTCGAACTTGTGCACCACGACCAGGAAGGCCAGCGAGCCCATGGCGACTTGCGGCGAATGGGCGAGGCTGACAATGACAATCACCGTATTCGAGACCAGATTGCCGATCACCGGCAGCAGGCCGACGACGAAGGTCAGGGCGATCATGGTTTTTGTCAGCGGCAGATGGATGCCGAGCAGGGGCAGCAGCACGGCAAGGTAGAGCGCGGTGAAGACGGTATTGATGGCCGAAATGCGCACCTGGGCGAAGACGATGCGACGAAACGCTTCGGCCAGACGGCGCGCACGCTCGGTCAGCGCCGCAGCCAGCGGCTGCGTGATCCGCTGGCCACCGACTTCGCGCAGCGCGAGCAGGGCGCCGATGACGAGGCCGATCAGCACATGCGCCATGACGACGACGGCTTCCCTGCCGATTGTCTGCATCTGGCCTGCGTGTTCGCGCAGCCACAGTACGGCGGCAGTCTTGGTGCCTTCGACGCTGTCGGGCAGGGCGCCGACCAGCCAGTCCGGCAGGGAGTGGCGGGAGTTCTCGAGGATTTCCGCCATCTTCTGTGCGAGCGCGGGGAGGCTGCCCGAATCGCTCCTGACGAAGGCAATGGCCAGTACCGTGGCCAGTACCGTGGCGCCCACGACAATCGCGGCGAGGAAGGCCACGGCCGTCTGTTTCGCCCGCAAGCCGGATAGCCGGCTTTCCAGCAGCGGGGCGGTCAAGTGCACCAGTTCGTACACCAGCAGGCCCGCCAGCAGTGCCGGCAGCAGATGCAGTTTGAGTAGCAGGATCAGCGCCACGGCGGCGAGGAGCCACGAGGCTTGTTGGATGCGGTGAGCGGGCATGGAAGGGCTCGGTGGTGTTGGACCGGGCTATTCTCGCCGCTCGGAGCCCTGGCCGCAATGCCGGAAGGATGATCGCGAGTCGGCGCAAGGGCACTAGCCTTGTGCGGGCAGGGTAGGGTACATTTCACCGATGAGCGAAGAATCCCGTTCCGCTGCACAGCCCGACCGGTCCGGCGCGCCATCGGGCGACGAATCGGCGGAGCCGCGTTCGGTGCGGACCGTGGAGATGCTCGCTGCCGCGGCAGGCGCTTCGGCCGAGGACGGCATCTGGCTCGACGTGATTCGCAAGATGGACGAGGTCTATAACGACCTGCTCCAGTACGAAGTCGCGCTGGAGGAGAAGAACGCGACCCTGGAAGATACCCAGCAGTTCATTTCCTCGGTGCTGACTTCGATGTCCGACCTGCTGATCGTCTGCAGCCGGGCCGGGGTCATCGAGAGCGTCAACGAGGCGCTGGCCTCGCTGCTCGGCGTCGATGCGGCATCGCTGTACGGGCGGACGATATTCGATCTTTTCGCCGACGAGGAGTCGCGCGAGCAGGCCGGGCGCCTGCTTTCCGATCAGAGCAGTCACGCCGTGGACGACATCGAGATGCAGCTCAAGGCGGTCAATGGCAGCGCCATCCCGGTATCGCTCAACTGCACGCCGCGCTACAACGGCGTCGGCAAGATGCTGGGCCTCGTAATCACCGGCCGCCCGGTGGGCGAGCTGCGGCGCGCCTACCAGGCGCTGCGCCGCGCCCACGAGGACCTCAAGACCACCCAGCAGCAACTGATCCATTCCGAGAAGATGGCCTCGCTGGGGCGTCTCGTGGCCGGCGTGGCGCACGAGCTGAACAATCCGATCAGCTTCGTCTATGGCAATACGGTGGCGATGAAACGCTATGCCGAGCGCCTCGCGCGCTACCTTGCCGCGATTCATGGCGACATGCCGCGAGAAGAACGCGAAGCCCTGCGCCGCGAGTTGCGCATCGACCGCCTGCTCGACGACCTGCCATCGCTGATCGACGGCACGGTGGAAGGCGCGGAGCGCACCCGAGATATCGTCGACGCCCTCAAGCGCTTCTCGGCAACCGATCGCGACGAGCGGCAGCCCTTCGATCTGGTCGAAGTGGTCGAGCGCGCCGTGCAGTGGGTGTGCAAGGCCACGGCCGACCAGTTCGCGGTGCACCTCGACCTTCCCGAATCGCTGGAAGTCATCGGCTCGCCCGGGCAGTTGCAGCAGGTGGTCATGAATCTGGTGCAGAACGCGGCGGACGCCACCGAGAATGCGCGCGAGCGGCGGCTGGAGATATCCGGACGGGTCGAAGAAGGCGAGGCCGTCATCGAGTTCCGCGACAGCGGCCCCGGCATTCCTGCCGAAAACCTCGACAAGCTGTTCGACCCTTTCTTCACCACCAAGCCCGTCGGGCGCGGCACCGGTCTCGGCCTGGCGATCAGCTACGGCATCGTCGAGCGCCACGGCGGCAAGCTCACGGTGAGCAATCATCCCAAGGGCGGCGCCCTGTTCAGCCTGCGCCTGCCGCAGGCAAAGAAATGACGGCCGGCATCGACGCCGGATGCGTCCGCCTGCGAATTGGCAGCGCCGATGGCCGGATCAGCAGCGTCAGCGTCGCCAGCGAACGTCCGGCCGTCGCGTCTTACTTGCGGGGCCGCCCGGCCGACGATGCGGTGCGCCTGGTGCCCCTGCTGTTCGCCTTGTGCGGCCAGGCGCAGGGGCGTGCCGCCGCGCTGGCCCTGGCGGCCGCACGCGGCACGGAAGTTCCGGCGCAGCTGGATTCCGCGATTCAGCGCGAAGCCCTGCGCGAGCATTTGTGGCGCTGGCTGCTCGACCTTCCCGTGCTGCTGGGCGAGGTTGCGCTGCGCGAGGAGCTCGTGGCGGCGGCGCGATGGGCAAGCAGCGGGCAGCGCGACGAACTGGCGGCGCTGCTGAACGATGCGCGCATCGGTGCGCTGCGCCGGCGTTTGGCAACCATGGAAGACGTCAGCGAGCCCGCGCCGCGCCTGCTGCCGTTGCTGGATGCACGGGCGTCGCTGGACTGCTGGCCGCGGCTGGATGCCGATTTTTGCCGGATGCCGCACTGGCAGGGCGCGGCGGCCGAAACCGGCGCCATCGCCAGGCAGAACAACAGTGCAGGAACTACCGCGACGGCATTCGCCGCGCGCTGGCTGGCACGCCTTGAGGAATTGCGCGACTGGGCAAGCGGCACCGAGAAAGTCGGCGCTGGTGGTACGGCGAGCGCGGCGCAATTGAGCGTCGGAAGCGGACGCGCACTGGTCGAAACCGCACGCGGCCTGCTGATGCACGAGATCGTGCTCGATGGCGAGCGGATTGCGGACTACTTCATCGTTGCGCCCACCGAATGGAACTTCCACCCGCAGGGCCCACTGGGGGGCTGGTTGATGGGGCGCGATGCCGCCGACCGCGAGGCCCTGCAAGCCTTCGCTGCCCGCGCGGTGGCGGCGCTGGATCCCTGCGTGCGCTGGGAACTGGAGTGGCTATGAAGTCTTCTGCGCAGTCAGGCTCAAGGCCACGGCTTCGGCGACCTTGATGCCGTCGACCGCCGCCGAGAGAATGCCTCCCGCATAGCCGGCGCCTTCGCCGGCGGGAAACAGGCCGCGCGTGTTGAGGCTCTGGAACTCATCGTCGCGCGTGATGCGGATCGGCGACGAGGTGCGCGTTTCGACCCCCGTCAGCAGCGCATCATCCATCGCGAAGCCGGCGATCTCGCGGCCGAAGGCCGGTAGCGACTCTCGCAGCGCGGCGACCACGTAATCCGGCAGGCACCTTGCCAGATCGGTCGGCTGCACGCCGGGCGTATAGGACGGCACTACCGAGCCGAGCGTGGTCGAGGGCCTGCCGGCGAGGAAGTCGCCGACGCGCTGCGCCGGCGCGTTGTAGTTGCCGCCGCCGGCTTCGAAGGCAAGGCTTTCCCAGTGGCGCTGAAACGCGATGCCGGCGAGCGGATCGCTATTGTCACCTTGGCCTCCGGGATAGTCTGCAGGCGTGACGCCGACCACCAGCGCGCTGTTGGCGTTGCGTTCGTTGCGCGAATACTGGCTCATGCCGTTGGTGACGACGCGGCCCGGCTCCGAGGTGGCGGCCACCACGGTGCCGCCCGGGCACATGCAGAAACTGTAGGCCGAGCGGCCGTTGTTGCAGTGGTGCACCAGCTTGTAATCCGCCGCGCCGAGCAGCGGATTGCCGGCGTTCTTGCCGAAGCGGGCGCGATCGATCAGGGACTGCGGATGCTCGATGCGCACGCCGATCGAAAACGGCTTGGCCTCGATATGCACGCCGCGCGCATGGAGCATCGCAAAGGTGTCGCGCGCACTGTGGCCGACCGCCAGCACGATGTGCGTCGCGGCGAGATATTCGCCGCCGGCCAGGCGCAGGCCGCGCACCTGCCCGTGCTCGATGTCGATGTCCTCGACGCGGCTGCCGAAGCGGATCTCGCCGCCCAGCGATTCGATCCCGGCACGCATGTTCTCGACCATCGTCACCAGCTTGAAAGTGCCGATGTGCGGCTTGGCAACGTAGAGGATTTCCGGCGGTGCGCCGGCCTTGACGAATTCGGTCAGTACCTTGCGCCCACGGTAAGCGGGGTCCTTGATCTGGCTGTAGAGCTTGCCGTCGGAAAACGTGCCGGCACCGCCTTCGCCGAACTGGACGTTGGATTCCGGATTCAGCTGTCCCTTGCGCCACAGGCCCCAAGTGTCCTGTGTGCGCTCGCGCACCGCCTTGCCGCGCTCGAGGATGATCGGGCGAAAGCCCATCTGCGCCAGGATCAGCCCGGCGAACAGCCCGCAGGGGCCGGTGCCGATCACGATCGGCCGCGGCATCGGTGGCACTTGCGGCGCCTTGGCGACGAAGTGATAGGCCGTGTCCGGCGTCGGGCCGACATGCCGGTCGCCTCGCAACCGCGCCAGCAGGGCCTTTTCGTTCTTTACCTCGACATCCAGCGTGTAGATGAAAACGATGGCCGAAGGTTTTCTGGCGTCATGACTGCGGCGGAAGATCGAATAGCCGACGAGTTCATCCGCCGCAATGCCCAGGCGCTTGAGAATCGTGTTGTGCAGGTCGCTTTCGCTGTGGTCGAGGGGGAGTTTGAGTTCGGTCAGGCGCATTGAAATATCGCCGCAGTCGGTGGCGAAAAGGCAGTCATTCTATCGTCCCCGGCTGCTGTCCAAGAGCAAACCGGCTGGCCCGTGGCGGGCGCCACGGCAGAGAGGCGGTAAAAGTCGGCGCTGGTGACACGGTGAGCAGGGTGGTTCGCGACGAATTGTGGCGCCGGTTGCTTCTCGGCCGAAGCGGCCATCGATGACCATTCTCTCTATGTCTCGGTGCGGCCATGAAGAGACGGTGACGTGGCGAGGAAGTTGCCATGCGGGCCGTCCGGTCGGCACTCGACAGCCGACATTCATAAGCGAATGCGCTACGACGCTTGATCGGTCTTAAGCGACAGCCGGCGTCGTATAGTCGTGGCAGACTGAACTCATTCACGTTCGGAGGGCGCCAAATGCCACGCAAGTCGAAGAAAAAAGCCAGCAGCACCCTACAACGTCAATGGACCATGCTGCGGGCGATTCCAAGATTGCCGCGAGTTATCGGCACAAGCGAATTGATCGCCCGCTTGGCCAATGCGGGATTCAACGTAGATTTGCGTACGATTCAGCGCGACCTCAACACTCTTTCCGAAGTGATGCCGCTTGCCTCAGATCAACACAAGCCACAGGGGTGGGGTTGGTTGCCGAATGCAGGTCAGTTCGACATCCCAGGGCTGGAGCCGCAGGCCGCACTGGCGTTCCATATGGCCGAAGCGCACCTTCATTCCGTGTTGCCGGCCAGTACCCTGGAATCTCTTCGTCCCTGGTTCGATACCGCCCACGGCGTTCTCGATGAGCATGGCAATGGCCTCTCCAAATGGCCCAACAAGATTCGGGTGCTGCCGCGCGGCTTGCCGCTGAAAGTTCCAGTCATCAAGCCCGAGGTCCAGGCAGCCGTCTACCAAGCTGTATTGCAGGACTGCAAATTGAGCATCATCTACAGCAAGAACTCAGACAAGGCCGACATCGACGAACAACCCCCTAGCATCGTCTCGCCTCTGGCATTGGTAGTGCGCGATGGTGTCGTGTATCTCGTCTGCGTGTATGACGGCTACAGTGACCCTCGCCAGCTTGCCTTGCACCGCATGCGTTCCGCTGAACTGCTGAATGATCCGGCGCAGCGACCGAAAGGCTTTTCCATTGACGGCTACATTGCCGAGGGGGAGTTTGGCATTCCGCTCAACCCCCGCCCGATAAAGCTGGAAGCCGAGTTCTGCCGGCGTGTTGCCATTCATCTGCAAGAATCGCCCATTTCGGAAGACCAGACGATTCGCGACAGCGATGAAGACAATATCCTGCTGCGCGGTACCGTGCCCGATACGATGGAACTGCGCCTCTGGCTCAAGAGCTTTGGTGATGACGTAGCAATACTCAAACCAGTCGCCCTGCGCAAAGAGTTTCGGGACATGGCGGATAATCTGAAGGACTATTACAGCGACTGAGCCACTTTTCCCCTTAACGCCTCGCTACCTCGGCTGACAGAAAACGACAGCCCTTGTCGTATCTCCTTCGTATCCTGTGCCACATGGATATGGAAAACGACATCCGCTACGAAATTGCGATCTGGCTGACCGGGCAAAATCCCTGGATACACCAGCAGCGCGAATCACTCGCCAACGCCTATCCGTTTCTCGCTCCGGCGCTGACAAAACCCAGCAATAAGACAGTTGACGCGGCAATCATGGCGGCCATTCAGCGTCGCGAACGTCCCGACGAAACACTTCCCGAACTGCTCGGCATCAGCCGAGCCGCTGCTTCCTTACTGAAGGATGCCGATGTGGAAATACTCGGAGAAGGCTGGTGCCGGCATCCGGTAGAACTGCTTCGAGCCCTGAATATCGTTGACCCGACCGCCCGACCCCGCACCCACTATGATTGGGCGGTATTTCATCGCTACTGGATGATCGTCGGCCTTCATCAATGCCCGGCCTATCTGGCGCCAGTTCCAAATTCACATCGGCGCATGTTTGTGCTGGAACATCTGTTTCGCGGACTTTGTCTCATTGGTTACCAGCCTCAATGCCACGGACTCGCCAACCGGCTCGTCAGCGGGCAGGAGGGATTTCCGGGTCTCCAATTCATCGACTACGTGATCTTCATTGAATCCTGCTTGGTCGATGTGGCCTACGGCTTGCAGACCTTCAAAGCCGAAGACCGCGAATACTTTATCGAGCCCATCGGCTCCGGCCCGACGCGGGCGGAATACCTGCTTATGCGCTATCTCGCCGAAGAGCAGGTGCGGCAATGGGAAGTCTGGCGCGGTCTGATGGTGGTTCAGAAGTGCTCGGCCCCGACCGTTCCGCCTTTGCCAAATCCCAAGGACATTCTGCGCAAAGTGCTGCCGGATTTCGATGAGGCGGTGCGCTGGATCAAGCAATACCCGGTATCGATAGGCGGCGGCTGACATGCCTCTCAAGAAACCATGAAAGCAGAGATTCTTGAATGGTGCGCGGCCACTCATGTGATCATGCAGAAGGTGCGCCACAACCTGGCGGCGCGATATCCGGTGATCGCTTTGGCACTTGCTCGCTCGAATGAAAACCCAACCTTGCTCGCTATCAACGCCGCCATCGACCGCAGCGAGCCTGTCGCCAATGCCATCGCCGGCATCGTCGGCGTGAGCCCGGCAGCCGTCGACCGTCTAGAAAATGTCGCTTCGGAGACGGTGACCGAGGCATGGGTTAAGTGCCCAATCGAACTGTTCTGGGCAATAGACGTACTGCATCCACTGGATGGCCCGCAGACGCCGGAAGAATGGGGCTTGCTGCGAAAACTCTGGATCAACACGGGACTGGAAGAACACGAATCCTATCGAACCGCTGTCGGGATCAGTCGAGACCGGCAGCTCGTCTTGGAATACCTGTTTCGTGGCCTGTGTGCGCAGGGCTACGGCGAGGCAACCCAAGTGCTCTCCGACCGCCTTGTTGCGCTGCTTCCTGGTATCGAAACCGATCCGGAATACATCTGGCCATTCCCCTGCTATGTCAGTTTTGTCGAGGAGGCACTGACTCGGATGGTCGGGCGAAAGCGTGCAGAGCCATCGAATGATGCCGAGTGCCTACTGATGGGCTATCCACTTGTCGAATTGATCCGCCAGTGGGAAAGCTGGCGCTGCATTGTCGCGGCGCATGGGAAAGTTCAGATCGAAGTCGTGAGCGGATCCGAAGACCTAGCCAAGACTCAATGGATAATGCGGATTGTCATACCCGACTTTGACAAGGCAATTCGACCATATTAGCGTGCGCGAATTACAAGCTTCCACCTAAACTCTTCAGTGCAGGGTATGTTGATATCTTGGGATATACGCTTAATCGACGCGGCGTAGTCATCAAATCCAAGGTCATATCGAATCATCTTTTCCATTGACACAAGCGTATCGTTATCCCACCGAACAAAATGCGGATCGGCAGTCACTAATCCAAAGTAGACCGTCCTAGAAGAGAAATGCCAATTCAGCATTAACGTATCTGCCAGATCGAGTTTTCTGGCGGACGAACTATAGAGGCACCACCCTCTTCCCGTGTAAAAAGAGAGAATTGATTTTCGCGGCCAAAGAAATGAAGTCCGTGTCACGACTGGCCCTTGCTCAATCGGGTTTGAAATCGGGCCATTTGTTTTTGAACTTTTCGACCTCTTTAACTAAAATCTCACAACCACGCCACCCGTTCTTTTTGCCCGGTGAGGCTGCCCATACCAAGGTGTTTTCGGCGTCGATTTTCGCCCTCGGATCGTCTTTCGATTTCCTAGCAACCAGTTTCTTCCACGCCGAGACATCAAGTACATAGAAATCCGGCGAAGCCGGGGGCTCCGCCTTGTCCTTGCCCGCATAGTCAACGAATACAAGAAGGTCACCATCCTCCCAGATACCGGTAACTCTAGCCCATGATCCACCCTGCTTAGACTTCACCGAAACTTTAAACACCTGATCTTTTGCTACGACAAGGATGTCTGTCTTCTTTCTATTTCCAAGAGTCAGTTGGCAATAAACACCGCGTCTGCATAGATCTGCCGCGACAGCATACTCACCAGCCAAACCGAGCGCCTCAGTAGGAATCTTCATAGCAAAAAATCCGGAAATGTTGTACTTGAAAAGTATGCACAGCTCGCCGTCTCTCCGATCTCAATTTCCTGTTCGTTGTTAGACGTATTGATTCTACCCCGCAGAATCCCGGCTCTAGGAACTCACAGAGAGTTCGCATCGACCAGCGCGCTAGGTTTCGTTCGTGCTCACAGTTGGTTCACGGTACGGCACGACGTTATCCCGACGCATTGTCACTACGAAAAGCAGACGACAGTGCAGTTCCGATAATAGTCGGCGCTGGTGAGACGGCGATACCCCGCCTGTCGCTAAACGACGCTAATCGTCGCAAGCTCCCCGCACACTCCCTTCGCCCACTTTGCAAGGGCTCATTCAAATTCAAGGGAGCGAATCATGATCAAGGCGGGCGGAATTCTTGCCATCATTGCCGGGCTGCTGGGATTGCTGGCGGGCGTGGTGACACTGTTTATGGGCGGGCTGGGCGCGGCTTTTGCCACCGGTGGCGCAAGCATGGTGGTCGGCATGGGCTGGGGTGGCATCCTGTTTTCGCTGCTGGTCGTGGTGTATGGCGCCATAGCGTTCGCTGCGCCACGCGCCGGGGCGACGGGGCTTGCCCTTTCGGCCATCGCCGGCATGGTATTGGGCGGCACACTGGTGGCGATCCTGATGGCTCTGGCGTTGATTGCCGCCGTGATGGTGTGGCTTGGGATGAAGAAGGCGGAAGACGGTCAGCAGCTTGTTACAGCCGGTCGCTGGAAAGGCATGGCTGCTGCGGTGGTCGCACCGGTTCTCGCCGCAGCGCTGATCGGCGGTCAGGTATTCGGGTCAAAAGAGAGCGCATCGGAATCCGCCGCCGCAGCCCCTGGCGTGCAGATTGCCCAAGTGGGGCAGACCGCCCATTCAGGCCAGTTCGACGTCACGGTGCGCGGCGTGCGTTTTGCCGAGACGCTGGGACGGGGATTCGGCGAAGAAAGGGCAACACCGGGAACAGTTTTCGTGATACTCGACGTGCTGGTGCGTTGCGTGGACAACGAGAGCCGCTTCTACACCTCCGGCGATCTGCTGGTGGAACTGGATGGCAAGATGCTGAAGTTTGACCGAAGCGAAACGGTGCTCGGACTAGAGTCGCCTGTCGGCAGCATCAATCCGATGACGGAAAAGTCGGGCTATGTGGTGTACAAGATTCCGACCGCCGCCGCGAACGCGCCGCTGCACTGGACACCGGGGCGCGGCTTCGACAAGGTGCGCTTCGCACTCAATGCGCCCGTCAGCGGCGTATCGTCATCAAAATCATCTGTCGAATTGCCCGCGAACGCGAGTGCAGGTGGTGCCGTTGCAGATCGGACTGATATTGTCGGGCGCTACGCAAGCCAGGGTGGCAGCACACTGGATATTCGGCGGCAGGGCAACGGACAACTGGGGATTTCTTTGTTTGCAATTGGTCCCACCGGAAATACGGGGGAAGCCGACGGTTCGCTGGTGGTCGCAGGCAACGCCTATACGTATCAGAATGCTGAATTGGACTGCCTGCTGACCTTTCGCATTGCAGGCAACGCTGTTGCGGTAACGCAGGAAGGAATATGCGGATTTGGCATGAACGTGAGCGCAGAAGGAACCTACCGAAAACAGTCTTGACGGGAACACTCGAAACCGACCAATCACGACTCTTTGACAGGAACACCGACATGACAATCACAGTGACGAAGTGACCAGTCAGCATCACCCAAGAGAGTTCCTAAGGAGTTCGCATGGCTAGAGATTCTTACCGAATACTTGGACAAGGCCATTTGGATGGCGCGTGCTTTCTTTACGCTATCGCGAATGCAATGCTCTGCCTCACAAATCGGACGAATGAGAGAGTTCCGCAGAAACGCTGGTCGAAAATGATTTCATTCCTAAACGCTGGCGATTTTCTGGATGGTTGCATCGGGACAGCAAAAACTGACGACAATCCAGATTTGCAGGAACTGCTGGCGTACGAATGCATTTGCAGACTTGATCCGAAATCCAAGTACGTGGTGGAGACCAAGAATCACCTGACTTGGCGCAGCAACTTCGATCAACTGGCGACACAAGATACGGTCTTGCTCCTGCCGACCCGAGAACACTGGTATTGCCTTGTCGATACGCAGGACAAATTGGCCTACCTTGCATGTTCAGCTGCATGGCAGGAATCCCGGAGCAAATACCGGGAAGACACGAGTCCCCGTTTGAGCCGGGTATGTAACAAGACTATCGCCTTCAAGGAATTGACGATCTATCAGAAGCGAGCGATCCTAATTTCGAGGATATCAAAGCGCGCCAATGGGTAGGTATGTCTGCGCCTGCCAGATAACCGATGCACTGCCGGGCTGACCAACGAACTGCCCGTTGCATTATTTTCACGACCGACTCCTATACATCCTTGGATTCAACCGGTGGATGCAACAGATTGGCTGAATCGTTCAGCGGGTGTTTCGTAGTTTAGTGTTTTCCTTGGGCGCCCATTCAGTTTCCTGGCTACGGCATTTAGTTGTACTTGCGAGTAGCCCGAGATGTCTATGCCCTTGGGGAAATACTGCCGCAATAGCCCATTCGTATTTTCGTTAGACCCGCGTTGCCAAGGACTATGTGGATCGCAGAAGTAGACCTTGATGTCAGTCGCCAACGTGAAGCGCTTGTGGCCGGCCATTTCCTTGCCTCGATCCCACGTGAGTGATTTGAATAGTTCCTGTGGCAACTTGCGTGCATTCTTGATCAAGGCGCTGATGACCGTTTCGGTATCCTTGCCGGCGACCTTCACCAGCATTACATAGCGTGTATGCCGTTCGACGAGAGTCGCAATCTGGCTGGTGTTGTCTCCGAACAGCAGATCCCCCTCCCAGTGTCCTGGTACCGCCCGATCTTCAACTGTGGCTGGACGCTCGCTGATCGATACGGTGTCAGTGATCCTGCCGTGATTTTCCATCTTCTGAGTGTGATGGCGCGAACGGCGCATTGCTCGTGTCCGCCTCAAATGCTGCAACAGCTCCTTCTTCAAGGCACCACGGGCTTGAATGTAGAGGCTGCGATAGATGGTCTCGTGTGACACGTGATAGTTCTCGTCTTCAGGGTAAGCACGCTTCAGCCACCCGGCAATCTGCTGCGGCGCCCACTGCCCTTGGAGCTTACCGGCCACGATGTTCGCCAACTGTCGATTCTCGGCCAACTTACATGTCTTGGGGCGACTTGCCCGATCCCAGGCCGCCTGGTCTGCTCCACTGGCGCGATACCATCCTCGCCCACCATTGCGATTGATCTCGCGGCTGATGGTCGATGGTGCCCGCCCCAGGCGCGTTGCCACCGAACGCATCGAGTGGCCCGCCACCATCGCACGGGATATCTCTTCACGTTCGGACAAGGTCAGCGCTACTTTCGCGCGGCACCGGGGTGCCGGCCGTATTCCACCCCTCTCGGCCAGAATGCGCTGTACCGACGAGTGATTCCTATCAAACAACTGTGCGATCTGTTGGAGGGACTCACCTTTCTGCCAGCGCTCCCACATCTGCGCCTTCTGACTTTCCGTGTAATAAATCCTCGGCCTTTGTTTCATTTGCAACACTCCTTCTGCATATGCAGTTTCTAGTGTGTTGCATCCACCGGTTGAATCCAAGTCACAGAGCAGTCGGTGAGATTCCGTTTGTCATGCGGCCCTTATGGGCACGGAGCGGTAGCTCGTCCAAGCTGAACCATTGTCCGCAATGGCCAAATAGCCGCCGTATCGCCAGCGCCGACTTTCAGCATTGGACAGTACGACTGTTGTGGCCGAGATGCAGACTGTCGCCTCTTGGCGCAGACCATATTCCCCGCCCGACTTTCAGGGCTGCCGGGACGCCGACCAAAGTCGGCGCTGGCGATACGGCGATGCGCTACGCCGGTCAGGCCTTGCGCCTGATCGCAGTCGCGGCGAACAGCGTTTGTCCGGCCCAGTAGGTGAGGATGATGGCAAACGCAGCACCCGGCAGGGGCTGGGCGAAGCGGTGGATGCCGATCAGCATGTCGGAAAAGCCGAACAGGATCGCGCCGGCCAGCGGGCCCCAGCGGATCAGGGCGTCGGCTTGCGGTTCCAGCGCGCAGGCGGCGGCGCGCCAGATCATCGCGCCGATGACGAGCACATAGACCGCCAGCGGCAGCGTCAGCGCGCCGGCGCCGGGCAGCATCAGCCACAGCCCCGTTCCGGCAAAGATCGTGACCGGCGCCAGCAGCGCCAGGCCAGGAGTGCGGCTCCATTGCAGGAAGGCGGCGACATACAGGCCGTGGCCGATGGCGAAGGCGATCATGCCGGGCAGGAAGGCATTGGGCAGCGCCAGGCAGACATCGCCCACGGCACCCGCCAGCAAACCCCAGGCGATGCGGCGTCCGGCGCCGCTGCCGGCGTGGCGCCACACCGCCACGGCCAGCGCGACCACCAGCCATGGCTTGGTCAGCAGCTTGAGCCAGAACAGGTCGAGCGCGAGCCCGACCAGGTACAGGCAGGCCGCCAATACGGCGGTGACGATGAGCAGTACCGGATTCATGTGCCGGCTCATCAGTGGGATGACTTTCGATGCAGCCACAGCAGCGCAGTCGCCAGCGCCGTCATGGCGACGATGGGCAGGGCGTAGGTGTTGAGGCTGGCCCAGCCGGTGCTGGTGACCAGCACGCCCGACGACAGCGACGTGAGGCCCTGCACGCCGAGCACGATGAAGTCGTTGGAGCCCTGCACCTTGGCTTTTTCTTCGGGGCGATAGGTCTCGGTCAGCAGCGTGGTGCCGCCGATGAACAGGAAGTTCCAGCCCACGCCCAGCAGCACCAGCGCCCACCAGAAATGCATCAGCGTGACGCCGGAGAGCGCAATGCCGATGCAGACGAACATCAACGCCGCGCCGACGATCAGGATGTTCAGCACTCCAAAGCGCTTGATCAGTCCACCCGTGAAAAACGACGGCGCGAACATCGCGATGACATGCCATTGCAGGATGAAGGCGGTGCTTGCAAAGGGAAGCCCGCAGATGTCCATGGCCAGCGGTGTCGCCGTCATCAGCAGGTTCATCACGCCATAGCCGCAGGCGGCGGCCAGCACGGCGACGACGAAGGCGGGCTGGCGCGCGATCCGGTGCAGCGGGCGGCCGACGGCCTTTTGCTCGCTGGCCGACAGGGGCGGGATGTCCAGCCGGCTGGCAATCAGCATGGACAGCGCGGCAAAGCCGATCAGCGCGCCATAGGTGGCAAGGTAGGTCGGCTCCAGCAGCGTGCGCGTCAGCTTGCCGACTTCCGGCCCGATTACGCCGCCGAGGATGCCGCCGGCCAGGGTGAAGGAGATGGCCTTGCCCTTCCAGTCCAGCGGTGCGGCATCGGCGGCGGCGAAGCGGTATTGCTGGCCGAAGGCGTTATAGACCCCGGCAAACACGGTGCCGAAGCAGAGCAGCCAGAAGCTGCCGATGCTGACGGCGAAGGCGGAAATCAGCGCGCCGAGCATGCCGATGCCTGCGCCGAGCATGAAGCCGGCCCGGCGACCGTAACGCTTCATGAAGAAGGCGGCCGGCAGGGTCGCCAGCGCGCCGCCGATCACATACGTCGTGATGGGCAATGTCGCCAACCGCTTGTCGGCGGCGAGTTGCAGGCCGAGCAGGCCGTTGATTGCGACCAGCGTGATGCCGTTGGTCAACAGCAGGGCCTGCGCCGCGGCCAGCAGCGCGATGTTTTTTCTGTGGTTCATGGAGTTTGGGGTTCGATCAATGCGCGGTAGGCGTGCCAGGTGGCATGGCCAACCAGCGGCATGGTGATGATGAGGCCGAGGAAGGCGGTGGCGATGCCGATGAGGGTCAGCAGAACGACCAGCGCACCCCAGATCAGCATCATCGGCAGGTTGCGCACCAGGGCCAGAAAGCTCGCCAGCATGGCGGTGATCGTATCCTGGTTGCGCTCCAGCATCATCGGGATGGAAACCACCGAAACTGCAAACACCAGCCCGGCGAAGATGCCGCCCACGGCGAGATAGGCGAGCAGGAATTCGATGTTGTCGAACTTCAGGATCTGCGTCATGAAGCTTCCCAGGGTCGGCATGCCGCCCTGATAGAAGAGGGCGAAGATCACCAGCGAGGCGCGCGCCCAGACCAGATAGATGACGATCAGGATCATCGAGTAGATGCCGAAGCAGCCGATGTTCCGCTTCCAGACCGTCAGCGTGGCCGGCAGGCTCAGCGCTTCGCCGGTCTCGCGACGGCGCGAGAGTTCATAGAAGCCGATGGCAAGAAACGGCCCGACCAGCATGAACCCGGCGGTGACGGCCGTGACCAGTTGCACGGCATGGCGGAAGGCCATGAAGAGCAGGAAGCCGCCGAGGGCAAAGCAGATGCCATAGAACAGGCTGGCGAAGCCGCTGGCCCTGAGATCGTCTGCACCGCGCCGCAGCCAGTCGAATGGCGCAGACAGCGGCAGCCCGGTGCGGACTACCGGAAAAGGGCGGTGCTGTTCCTGAGGAGTTTCCATGGTGGTTTCCGGCTGGTCAGACTATGAAAGCGCGCAGGGCGTCAAGCACCGCATCGGGCTGCTCGGCCATCAGCGCATGACCGGCGCCGTCGAGGCTTACGCTCCTGACGTCCTTGATTACGGCGGCCAGTTTGGCGGCGGCTTTGGGATGCGTCATCATGTCCCGGCTGCCGCTGATGATCAACGCCGGACAGGCCAGCGCAGCGGCGGCTTCCATGCCGTGGCCGTAAGCGTTGCAGGCTGCCAGATCGTTGTGCAGCACGCCGGGCTTCTGCCGTTCCATGAGGCGGCGCGCAGCGCCCAGCATCCACATGCCCGGCACGGTGTTGCCACCGACGGTGCCGCGCGGCGAATGCGACCAGCTGTTGATCATGGCGATCGCCTTGGGTTCATTGTCCTTCGCCGGGCCCAGCAGGACGTCGGATACCGGCATCGGCACGGCGGTGCCGATCATGGCAATGCGGGCGATGCGTGCCGGATGACGGAAGGCGCATTCCAGCGCCGTCAGCGAACCCATGCTGTGGCCGACCAGCGAGACGGTTTTCGCCGCGAAGTTTGCCGTGTCGCCAGCGCCGACTCTCTCGAGCAGCAATTCGATCCAGTCGGCCAGATCTTCGATCGACGGCAGTGGGCTGCCGGCGCTGCGGCCGTGACCGGGAAGATCCACGGCCAGCACGGCAAAGCCGTGGTGGGCGAACCAGCGGCTTTGCAGGCCCCAGACGCTGTGGTCGTTCTGCGCGCCGTGGATGAACACGACGCAGGGCAGGCTTGCATCAAAAGGCTTGCCGCCGGTGTAGGCGTATGCCGCCTGGCCGTTGATCTCGATTTGCACGACTACGCCTTCGCTGCGGCAGCGAGGCCACGGTTGAGGTCTTCGATCAGGTCGCCGGCATCTTCGAGGCCGATCGACAGGCGGATGGTGCCGGGGTGGATGCCTGCGGCAACCAGCGCCGCATCCGACATGCGGAAATGGGTGGTGGACGCCGGGTGGATCACCAGCGATTTGGCATCGCCGACGTTGGCCAGGTGCGAGAAGACCCGCAGGGCCTCGATAAACTTGCGGCCCGCCGCGCGACCTCCCTTGAGAGTAAAGCTGAAGACCGACCCGGCACCGCGCGGCAGCAGTTTTTGCGCCAGCGCATGGTCGGGGTGGTTGTCCAATTCGGGATAACCAACGCCTGCCACGGCTTCGTGCTTCACCAGATGTGCAACTGCCTGGCGCGTGTTGGCGATGTGCCGTTCCATGCGCAGCGGCAGGGTCTCGACGCCTTGCAGCAACTGGAAGGCGGTCATCGGGCTCATGCAGGCGCCGAAGTCGCGCAGGCCCTCGCGGCGCGCCCGCAGCAGAAAGGCGGCCACGGTGGATTCCTCGCTGAAATCCATGCCGTGGAAGCCTTCATAGGGCTCGGTGAGCGTCGGAAATTTCCCGGATTTGTCCCAGTCGAAGCTGCCGCCATCGACCAGCAGGCCGCCGATGGCGACGCCGTGGCCGCCGAGAAACTTGGTGGCGGAATGAAAAATCAGGTCGGCGCCGTGATCGAAGGGGCGCATCAGCCAGGGCGTGGTGAAGGTGCTGTCCACCATCAGCGGCAGGCCGTGCTCATGGGCCAGCGCCGCCACCCGCGGGATGTCCAGCACATCGAGTCCCGGATTGCCCAGCGTTTCGCCGAACAGCAGGCGCGTTTCGGCGCGGATCGCGGTGCGCCAGGCGTCGAGGTCGCGCGGATCGACGAAGGTGGTGGTGATGCCGAAGCGCGGCAGCGTGTAGTCGAGCAGGTTGTGCGAACCGCCATAGAGCGAGCGGCTGGCCACGATGTGGCTGCCGGCGCCCATCAGCGTGGCGATCGCCAGGTGCATCGCCGCCTGGCCCGAGGCCACCGCAATCGCCCCGACGCCGCCTTCGAGCGCCGCGATGCGCTCTTCGAGCACCGCGTTGGTCGGATTGGAGATGCGCGAATAAACATGGCCGGCGCGCTCCATGTTGAACAGCGCGGCGGCCTGATCGGAATCCTTGAAAACGAACGAAGTGGTGAGGTAGATCGGCGTCGCCCGCGCACCGAAGGTTTCGTCCGGCACCTGGCCTGCATGCAGGGCGAGCGTATCGAAGTTGTAAGTCATGAGTTCCTGTCAGGCGTATTCGTCGGGATCGGGATCAAGCAAGCGCTCCAGCGCCGAGATGCGGTCCTTGATCAGCAGTTTTCGCTTCTTCAGGCGCCGCAGCATCAGTTGGTCTTCCGGCGGCGTCAGCGTCAGGCGGCTGATCGCGTCGTCGAGATCGCGATGCTCGGTGCGCAAGTCGACCAGACGGGCCTGCAGGATCTCGGGAGTAGCAGTCGCGTCGATGGGTTCCATGGCGCTATGGTATTGGCGCAACCGATTCTTGGCAACCAGCCCCGCGATGCGCCAGACTCCCCGCACCAATCCCTGTTCCGTCAAAAAGCGGCATTGACTGGGGTGTGGAGGTCAAGGATACTTGGTCGCGCGCACTTGCAGCGCCGATCCATCGATGCTGGCTTGATTCACCCGACCAATTCGCAGTGTGGAGGAACGACATGACGACGATCAAACAAATCCTGGCCGGGAAGACACGGCCGATCACCACCGTCGGACCCGACGACACGGTAAAAAGCGCAATCGACCTGATGCGGGAACGCGATATAGGTGCAGTCATGGTTGTTGCCGGCGGCAAACTGGTCGGCATCTTCACGGAACGCGACTGCCTGCACAAGGTGCTGGCGCTCGACGTCAACCCGCGCGAAACCCTGGTGCGGGAAGTAATGTCCCAGAAGGTGCGAATCGCGACACTGGACCTGGAGGTCTCGCAGGGCCTGGCGCTGATGACCGAACGCTTTTTCCGTCATCTGCCGGTACTGGACGAGCATGAGAATATTCTCGGCATCGTCTCGATCGGCGATCTGGTCAAGGCGAAGATTTCAGAGCAAACCTTCATCATCGAGCAGATGGAGCGATATATCGCCTCCTGAGGGGCAAACGGGACGGCGGCGTGCGGCCCAGTTCGGTTCCTGTCACTCCGCCAGTCCGTGCTCGAGGCCGTAGCGAATCAGCTCCGCCGTGCTCTTGAGGCCCATTTTTTCCAGCAGACGGGCGCGGTAGGTGCTGACGGTGGCGACGCCGAGGTTGAGCTTTTCGGCGATCTGCGTCAGCGTATTGCCGGTGGAAATAAGCACCAGCACCTGATATTCGCGATCGGTGATCCGTTCATGCGGCGATTTGTCGGAATTGTCGGATATCGCTTCCGCCAGTTGCTGGGCGACGGCCGGGCTCAGGTATTTCTGGCCGGAGGCCACCTGGCGAATCGCGGTGACCAGCAGCTCGGGCGCGCTCTGCTTGGTGAGGTAGCCCGAGGCACCGGCCTTCAGGGCGCGCACCGCGTATTGTTCTTCCGGATGCATGCTGAGAATCAGCACCGGCAGGCGCGGGAATTCCTTCTTCAGCGCCTTGAGGGTATCGATGCCATTCCGGTTGGGCATCGAGACGTCGAGCAGAAACACGTCCCAAGGCTGTTGCCGGGCAAGCTGCAAGGCTTCGGCGCCATCGTCGGTCTCGCCGGTCACGACCAAGTCCTCGGTTTCGGAAAGAATCTGTTTCAGGCCCTGCCGCACTATGGCATGGTCATCGGCAATGAGAACGTGGATTTTATCGGCCATGGTTAAAACAGGTTGCGCTGCAATTCCTCTTCGCTCGGAGGTTCCACACCCGCGCGTTCCGGAACGCGCAGGATGATGTGAGTGCCGCCGTGTTCTGCCGGCCCGATGGAAAACTCACCGGCAAGGCTCAATACCCGCTCGCGGATCCCGCGCAGACCAAAGGATTTCGGCTTCTGCATATCCACCTCCGAAATGCCGCGTCCGTTGTCCCTGATCTCGAGCAGGATGTTACCGCTTTCGCGCCGCAAACGCATGACAACCAGCGATGCGTGCGCATGTTTCGCGATATTGGTCAGCGCCTCCTGGGCAATGCGGAACAGTGCCAGCGAAGTATCCGGTTCCGGCTCGATGGCATCTTCGTCGCACTGGACCCGGCACGGGATGCCGAAGCGCTGGCTGAAGTCCTCCGCCTGGCATTCGATGGCGGCGGGCAGGCCGAACTCCTTGAGAATGCCGGGGCGCAATTCACGGGCGACGCGGCTCGCCGTGCTCATCGCCTGATCGAGCAGATGTTCGATCGAGTGGGCCTTCTCGCGCAAATGGTCGGCGCCCTTCGGCAGCTTGCTGGCCAGGTACGCGGCTTCGATTTTCAGAAAAACCAGAATGGAGCCGAGCTCATCGTGGATGTCGCGCGAGATCCGTTCACGCTCTTCTTCCTTGACCGCTTCGAGGTGAGTCGAAAGCTCCGCAAGCTGCTGCCGCGAGGCGCGCAGTTCGGATTCATTCTCCTTGCTCTCGGTGACATTGGTGGCGATTCCACGCCATTCGACGACCCCTGAATCGAAACGATGCGGCGTCGACCGCAGGTTGATCCACTTTTGCCGGGTACGGCCGCGGGTGTGGCCTTCCCAATTGAGCAGCGTGCCGTTCGCGGCGGACCTGCTCAAGGCGTTTTCGAGACTTTTTCCCTTTTCGACGTCGAAGGCATCGAACAGCCTGTTGGCCGAAGCCAGCAGGTGCTGCTGCTTGAAGCCGAAGAGCTTCTGGCAGCCTTCGCTGACGAACAGAAAACGAAACCCGCCCTCGATATCGCGCCGCAAATGGAACAGCATGCCCGGCAGGTTGGATGCCAGCGCATCGAAACGCGCCTGGCTCTCGTTGAGCATTTCCAGCGCGGCGCGATGGTCGGCGCGATGGCGGGCTTCGCGCACTTCGCGCTCGACGGCGGGAATCAGCCGTTCCAGGCGGTCCGCATCGATCACGTCGCGCGCCCCCGCCTTCATCGCCGGCTGCATGGCGCGTTCGTCGTCGGGGCCGGCGACGACGATCAGCGGCAGGTCGAAGCCGGCCGTATCGATCTGCTGCACCGCCGCTTTTACCGAAAGCAAGGCAAGGCCCGGAATGTAGAGCACTGCGTCCCACGGCTGCTCGGGCAGGGCCTCGCGCAGCCCGGCCGGGGTGTCGACGCGGTGAAATTCACAGACCTTGTCCGCCCCGGCAAAGACAGGATGCAGGCGCGTCACGACCTCGTCGGATGCGGCGATCACAAGCAGATTCAAAGGCTGACGGGGAGTCGAACTGGCGACCATGGGCGACGTCGGATAGGGCGAAGTTGAAGTTTATAGCGGATCGGCTCCGTTATAATTCGCTTTGTAGCCGGCATAGCTCAGTTGGTAGAGCAACCGCCTTGTAAGCGGTAGGTCGTCAGTTCGATTCCGACTGCCGGCACCAGGTAAAAAGCAAAAAGGCCACTCTTCGGAGTGGCCTTTTTACTTTTGCGGCTGCTTGAACTGTCAGGCCGCCATCGGCGCGGGGATAACGTGCATCGGCGCGGCCTTGAATCGCTGCTCTGCCTGCCAGACATCGTAGGCGCTTTGTTCTGCCAGCCACAGGCGGGCTTCGCCCCCGCGTTCCTTGCCCAGCCATGCTTCAATGCGCAGCGCCATCTCAGGCGAGATAGCGGCGCGGCCATTCAGCACGCGGGAAAGCGTCACGCGGGCCACGGCCAATTGTTGCGCGGCCTCGGTCACGGAAAGCCCCAGCGCCGGCAGCACGTCGTCGCGCAGGGTCAGGCCGGGGTGTGGCGGATTGTGCATTCTGCTCATGGTCAAATTCCTTTCAGTGATAGTCCTGATAATCCACCAATACGGCATCAGTCCCGTCAAAAGTGAAGGTCATGCGCCAGTTACCGTTCACCGTCACCGAGTAATGTCCCTTGAGTTCTCGGCCCTTCAGCGGATGCAAGCCCCAGCCCGGCAGACTCATCCCCTGGACATTGGTCGTTTCGTTCAGGCGTCGCAGCATGGCGGCCAGTCGCGGAGCGTGGGCGGTCTGAATGCCGGCCTTGGTCCCTTTCTCGAAAAAGGCTTGCAGCCCCTTATGCCGGAACGTCTTGATCATGGCTCATTGTATCGCGTAACGGCACACGCATCAATATCAATCAACGCTTCGCCGTGCCGCCAGCGCCGACTTTCACGCCTCGACTGATTGGCCGTCATCCTGCGCCGCATCAGTCCACATCTACGACAACTACTATGGGGTGGGGACGGGAATATATGAAGCCTCCCAAGGTTCGTGAACCGGGGAGGCAAAAAAAGACCGGAGGTGAGTCCGGTCTTCAATTTGTTGGTGGAGGCGGCGGGAATTGAACCCGCGACCCTGGCTCAACCATGCGGGTCGGATTGAAATGCTGACCAAAGGCTGACCAAGTGCCTCAGAAAACTTGTCAGATGTTGGCTGACTTCGGTTCAATTCCTCCTTCGGGAATTGAACCGGCGTCCGTGGCCCAGAATGTCGAAACGGCCTTGCCGCCGGAGTCGAGTTCGGTGTCCGGCATCCAGCGGCCGTAGGTCTTGCGGATCATGGCCCAATCGCTGTGACCCATCTGCTGGGCGACCCACATGGGGTGTTCGCCGGCCGAGAGCATCATGCTGGCGTAGGTGTGGCGCGTCTGGTAGGGGTAGCGGTAGCGGATGCCGGCCCGCTTGAGTGCCGGCGCCCACATGGTTTTGCGGATCGGCTGGTCGCCGGTCCAGCGCTTGCCGTTGCGCGGGTTCTGGAATATCTCGGCATCGTTCAGGAAGGTGAAGGCTTTCTGGTCCTTGAGGGCGGCGAGCGCAGGGGCGAGCAGTCTGACATCGCGCACGCCGGCGCGGGTTTTGGTGGTCTCGACGGTATCCTTGGCGGCCTGCGTCGAGGCTTTGCTGATGCGGACGATGCCGCGGATGAAGTCGACGTCGCCCCAGTTGAGGGCGACGAGTTCGGAGGTGCGCAGGCCGGTCCAGAAGGCGAACTGCACCAGATTGCGTGCCTGGCCTTCGAGCCTGGCCAGAATGGCGGTCTGTTCTTCCTGGGTGAATGGGTCGATGTCGTCCTGCGCGTCGGTGGGGGCGGCGGCTTTTTCATAGGTCCAGCCAGCGAGCGGGTTGGCGGCGATCAGTTCGTCTTCGAAGGCTTCCTGTAGGGCAGCGCGGAAGACGCTCAGGATGTTGGCGATGCGTTTGTTGCCGGCTTCAAGGGTGGCGGCCCAGGTCTTGATTTCCGAGCGCTTCAATTCGGCGATCGGGCGATCACCAAATTGCGGAATCAGGATCCCGTCGATGGTCTTGCGGTAGTCGTTGCAGGTGCTGGCCTTGAGTTGCGGTTTCTTTGCCGCGAGCCATGTATCGAGGTGCTTTTCTACCGTGAGCGCTTTGCCGCTGCGGGCGGCAAACTGCTTGGCCTTGGACGAATCGGGGAATGTGGTCAGATAGTCGAATGTGCCTGTTGAAATGGCGTGAAGGATTGCAGCTCGGTGTTGCGCCGCACGCTTCAGGTTAGCGGGGCTGGGCTCAAGCCTGATCCTCTCTCGGCAGCGGCCACCCTGGTAGTAAAAGTCGATTTCGATGGTTGACTTCGAGCTGGCCCGAACACCGTCGAATTTGCGCTCTCCACCCATTCGTTGTACCCCTCGACATCAATCAGCACCCGGCCATCCGGGGCGCGCTTGAATTCCAATCCTTCGCGCCATACGCCGTCGCGCACCTTGGTGCGGATCGCGTCCGGAGTATAGCCCGACCAATCCGCGAAGCGCTTGATGGTCATGTAGCGAACGGCGATCATTGTGCGGCCCAGTAGTAACTTGTGACGTGTAAATCTAATCCGACCGTACTGCTTTTCTGGGGCTCAAAAGCGCACAGACCGGGCGCATTTCAAATTAGGCCCGCTTCCTCCAGAAATCGCGACTCAACGCCCTCGTCCATGGCACTGCTGAGAATCAAGCGATTTTTTGCGCGAGTCATGCCGACGTACATCAGCCTGCGCTCTTCCTCTTCGGATGAATCGGTATGCGGAAGATTTCCATCCTCGGTGCCCATGATCCACACGTTGTCGAACTCAAGCCCCTTGCAGGAATGGAGAGTCATCAGATGGATTCCAGCTGACTTCTGCTTGTTGTCGGCTGTCGTAAGGAACCGCAAGCGCTGCCCCAGTGATCCGGACAGTTTGGCGACGGATGACTCCAGTCGATTCAGCATGGCAACCTGCTGATCGTTCTTGCAGTGAGGTAGAAGCCAGGCTGATACTCCATGCACCACCAGTTCAACCCGGCCTTTTCTCGCTTGCTCGGTCCATGACGAGAAACCGGCCAGCAATCCCGCCACTCGCTGGTGGTGATCGCCTTCGGGGCCACGCAATTCGAGGATCTTGGTGAGGTACTGCATGCAATCACCTTCACCTTGAACTTCGCGTGAATTCAAGTAGGCAGGGGCCACCCCGGCAAAGGCCAGTGCATTCGCGGCGCCTGTCCAGCCACCATCGAGCACGCTACGCTGGATACCCAGAAAGGCGCTTCCGAGTTTTCGGTCCCATATCCTCTTGCCCCCGGTACGTTTGTACGGGATACCCGATCCGCTGAGGCAAATCTCGATTGGATCCAGCTGACTATTGGTTCGCCCGAGAATCCCCCATTCGGCGTCGATGCCGAGCGTCCTGATCCGGTCCGCCACAATATCGGCCTCATCCCAGCGGTCAGAGGCTCTGACTATCTGGATATCGCCTGTGGATGTCCTGAACGCCTCTATGCGCTTCGGCGCTCGCTCCTTGTTGTGGGCGATCAGCTTTGCGGCATGATCCAGAATGTTAGGTGCGCAGCGGTAATTCAGCGGCAGGGTTGTCTCAGTCGATGCCAGGGTCTCGGTGACCTCGATCAGACCTGCATACCCCATGGCATGCCGGAAGGCGTACAGACTTTGATCATCATCCCCGACCAGGGTGACCTCGATGCCGGCGAGGCCGTGAGCTTTCACCCATGCCACCTGCACTTCATCCATATCCTGAGCTTCGTCGACCAGCAGCCAGCGGATGGGCAGGGTCAGCAACTCGCCGGATTTGATTTTCTGGACAGCCGACAGCACGATGTCCGCGAAGTCCATCGCGCCCTCGGATGCGAGCGTGTCCTGGTAGGCGATATAGATCGCCTCGATGCCTGGGTCCGCAAAGAGTGGCGTTCTGATCCTCGCCTTTGCACTATCGATGTTTTTGACGACATCCTCGAACGTCGCTTCGATCGGATGCTGGGCCATGCATCGGCGCAGTACCGCCATCCTTTCTCCATCTGACAGCAGGCGCTTCGGTTTCTGGCCACGTGGCAATCGCCTGAGCTGCGAGAGTGCGATGGAGTGAAAAGTTCCCACCGCGAGACGCCGCGCAACATCGGCACCACAGGACGGAAGGATACGTGCCTTGAGTTCCTCGGCCGCGTCTCGAGTGAAGGTGACGGCGCACAAGCGTCCCTTGTCATGCGATGCAAGCAACCAAATGGCTCGCTCGGAAAGTACGCGAGTTTTACCGGAGCCAGGACATGCAAGAACAGTGCAGTGGCCGACGGTGGAAACCGCACGCTCCTGGTGCGGATTCAGGTCCACCTATGCAACGAGAGCGGATACAGGCGATTCCGTTTCCGTTGGGGTTACGGCAATGGCTGGGGATGCTGAATCAGTCTCGGCTACACGGCTAGTGTTTTTTCGGGCGGCGATGCTCGCTCGACTGGCCAGACCGCGAAAGCCCCCGGCAATGCGCAAGAGGCGGCGCTTCCATTCATACAGGCTGCTGGAATAGTTTCCGTCCGGGATCGAACCCGATAACCAAAGGGTGTCGAATTTTCCAACCAATCCATCAAACTCGCGGATGAGTCCGATGTAGCGGACTGCGCGAGGAGAGGTGATCCTGGCCTCAAGCTCCTTCGGGTTCGAGTAGGTGACGCCGGCAAACTCGATACCGTTTGCATCGGCCAGCTTTTCAAGTCGAGCCACCTCGGTACGCATGTCTTCGAACATCTTGTCCAGGCGATCATCAACAATCGTCTCTACCTCGCGCGCCTGCTCGTCAGTGCCAATGACACGCAACACGACTGACAGAGAGAAAATTGCATTTGCGCAAAGCTCGAATCCCCGATCAAACACCTGCTGGGCATGAAGAGAATGAAGTCTTACCTTCTGCGTGAAGTAGGGCCGACTGATGTCGTGTGACGCAGATGGAATGAACGCGGGCGGCCTGGTTGCCATCTATGAACTCCTGGTGAGATAGGCTCATGCTACAAAACCAGGCGCCGGAATCGAATGCGAAAAGCGCACAAAAGTGCACCGTCTGGCGGTTGCAAATCAGAAACGGCTCAGTGAAAATGGCTCCACATTCGTTGTGCCTAGTGCCATCGATGAAGCGGTAGCTGGCCGCTGGAAACAATCAGCATTTACGTGCCGTTCATGCCAGTGCGTGGCGGTATTCATCAACCCCTGCGGGATGCCCATCCCGCAATGGGGAAAGGTGTTTCCAGGGGTTTTTACCTGGAGGCATCATGGAAAAAGTTCTTCTGGTTGCATCGCTTATCGGGACAGTCCATCTTTTCCTGCTTGCTGTTGGCAGGTTCGGACACCTGGCATTTTCACCGCCGGTGGCCACACCTGAACACTGGCCCGGCGCGCAAAAGATCCCCGAATGGCACCGATCCGTGTCCGCGTCCTCGCTTGCCAGTCATGACGATGGCGAGGAGGACTGGTCGAAGTACGACGTACCTGCCTTTATTCGGCGCGGTATTCCGATGCCGAAGCTGGACGTCGTCCAACCGAAAAAGCCGGCCAAAAGAAAGAAGGCCGTCAAAAAGTCGCAAGTTGTTGCTCCCACCGAAACCGAAGCCCGGTTTGAAGTGGTGCTCTAACTCGACACTCTGAAGCGATTCAAACCCATGCGGGGATACTTTCCCCGCCTGGGGCCTGGTGTCTCCGCATCTTTTTCAAGGAGACATCATGGAACTCGTTCTTATCGCGTGCTGCATTAGTGGCTTCGTCATCAGTCGTCCGATCATTCGGGCGCTGGGTCTGCGCTAAACCAGCACCAACCTCGCCTGTGGGAATCCCGCAGGCCTAAAGATTTTCGAAAGAGAGTCCTTAGGCCTGCGGGGTTGTTACGGGCGCGCATCAAGCCTGGCAACTCGTGTGGGGTTCATTCATCAACCCGACAAGGAGCCTAGCCATGATATTTCTGATACTCGCGATGTGTGCCGTTTCTGGTTTCATCATCAGCCGCCCCATCGTTCGCGCGCTGGGGCTGCGATGACGACTGGCACCTGTCGTCAAGATGCGTCTCACCCCTTGATCGTCAGGCATCACGCAAACCGGATATTGTGGTTTGCGTGATGCGTGATCCACCTATCCCGCGCTTTGGTGCGGGCTTTCCAGAACTCATCGCGCGGTGTGCTGCGGTGTGCTGCGGAAAGCCAGATTGTCGCTTCTGGGTAACCAGGAGCATCAAGAGGCGGTAGCTGGCCGCTCGAAACAAACAGCCATTAGCGACAGTCAGGCAACTGCCTGTCATTACCAACCCCGCCAGGGACGCATGTTCCCGGCAGGGAATGAGTGCCTTCAGCGGGAATCTTGCCTCTGGAGGTAGAAATGCTTATAGAAACTCAAGTCGGCCTTCTGTCGATGGCGTCCGAGGAGTACCACCGCAACAAGGACGCTGTCGGGCATTCAAGCCTTGTGCGGATCATGCGGTCCCCGGCGCATTTTCAGGAATACGTCACCCATCCGCCCGAGCCGACCCCGGCAATGGCATTTGGTACGGCCGTTCACTCCGCGGTTCTTGAGCCGGCCGCATTCGCTTCCGACTATGCGGTATTCGATGAGTCGCAACTCGAAGGTTCGTTGCAGTCGCTCGATGACTACAAGGCGGCGGCTGCGGAACTTGGTATCAAGGTCGGGAAGATGAAGAAGGAAGAGATCAAGGACGCCATCAAGGTGGCCGACGTCGAGTCCAGATTTGTCTTTCGGGAGGATGCAATTGCCAGGTTATATGACGGCAAGCAAATCCTGACACCCACCCTGATGATGGCCATCCGGTCCATTCAGGCAAGCATCTCTCGTCACATTGGCGCTTCGCGTTTGCTGGCGAACGGGATGGCTGAAATGTCCGGCTTCTGGAGTGATCCGGAGACCGGGCTCGGATGTAAGTGCCGACCGGACTGGCTTGCAATGGCCGAAGGAATCGTCACCGGCATCGTGGATGTAAAAACCTGCGTCGATGCCTCGGCAGAGGGATTTGCTCGTTCAATCGCCACGCTCGGTTACGACCTGCAGGCGGCGTTCTATCAGGACGGCGTCAAGGCCATTACGGGCAGGACGCTCCCGTTCTACTTCATCGCCGTCGAAAAGGACGCTCCGCAAGCGGCAGCGGTCTATCGGGCTAGCGAGGAGGTCATCGACGTCGGGCGCGCCAAGTTTCGCGGTGCGCTTCAGCTCCTGCAATGGTGTCGTGCGAACAACCGCTGGCCGGCGTATCAGCCAAACGGGGAGATCGAAACGATCGAATTGCCACGCTGGGCGGCGAACTTTGATCTGGAGAGCTGAAATGCCGAGCAATCCAATCGAGAAGGTCGCACCTTATCTCTACGAGGTCGGGGATCCGATTCTGTCGATCGCTGCCCGAGTGGAAGCAAAGGTGGATGCCCTCAAACAGGCGGAAGCCGAAGTTGTTCGTTGCAGACGCGCGCTCAAGGAAAGTCGCCGATTGCTCCTTGCCTGCGTCAAGCATAGCTATGTGGATTCGGAAATTGAAACCGCAGATGCGATGTGCAACCGACAGAAATTCCGTCCTCAGGCTATGCAAGCCCTCGCACCGAGGAATAGTCTGAAACGGTGAAGTAGCAGCAGTAATCAACCCGGCGGGAATGCCATGTTCCCGCAAGGGGCGTGGTGTGACCGCCTTTTCTATTTATTGGAGGTCAATACCATGTCACTGCAAGCCTTGAGAAACATCAATCGCAACACGCCCAACGATGCTGAGCAACCGAAAGGTTTCCCGGCCATGCTGGAACAGTTCAAGGGTGAAATTGCCCGCGCCCTGCCCAAGCACATCAATCCGGACCGCATGGCGCGCATTGCACTTACTGCATTCCGAATGACACCCAAGCTTGGAGAGTGTGATCCCCGCAGCGTATTCGCCGCGGTCATCCAGTCTTCGCAGATGGGGCTGGAAGTCGGTCTCATGGGGGAAGCGCATCTGGTGCCGTTTGGCAACCAGTGCCAGCTGATCCCCGGCTACACGGGCCTGATGAAGCTCGCTCGACAGTCCGGACTGGTTCAGGACATCTATGCTCACGAAGTCAGGGTGAATGACGTTTTTACCCTCAAGCTGGGCATGGAACGCAGTCTCGATCACGAGCCATTGACGACGCTGGGCGGCTTTCCTGCCGCCGACGACGAGCGTGGCGAGGTCGCCGGTTTCTATTCCGTCGCGGTGTTCAAGGATGGAAGTCGGACGTTTGTGGCGATGGGGCGCAAGGAGGTTGAAAAGATTCGCGATAACTCGCGAGGCTATCAGTCTGCCAAGCGATACAAGAAGGAGTCTGTATGGGATTCCGACTTTACGGCGATGGGCCTGAAGACAGCGATTCGTCGCTTGTGCAAATTCCTGCCCAAGTCACCCGAACTGGCCTCTGCACTGGCGCTGGATGCTGCTGCGGAGCAGGGCAAGGCGCAAAACCTGAATTTGACCGATGTGATCGAGGGCAACTACGCACCGATCATTGACGACGAGACGGGCGAGATCGCAGACGCCAAGCCGGTGACGGGCCGCGATGCCAGGCAATCCAGGCCGGGTGGCGATCCGGTTGAGGTGGCTGACGCAACTGGAAAGAAGGTGAAAGTGGATGGCGTGTCTGCCATCGCTACCGACCCCTCCGGCCAGGAACCCAGCGCCAGGCTGAAAGCGATCTACGAACAGATGGCCAAGGCAACAAGCACGGAAGTGCTGGACGAGATTTATGTCCGCGCCGAAGGTGATCTGGATGGAGCCGAACTGGAGGCCTTGATGCGGGAATACCGCACATGCAAGGCAGCCATCGGCCGACTGATCTAAACCCCTCCCCGTGCTTCGGCACGGGGCTTTCCAGAGCATGGAGCGGTCCGTGCTGCGGAAAGCGAGTTATTCAAAATTGTTCCCCTGGCTATGCCAACGGGACATGAAGGTAGCTGGCCTTCTGAAACAAACAGCATCTGGCTGCAATCGGGAAACCGGTTGCCATTAAAACCCCGCCGTGGGGCGCAAGCTCCCGGCAGGGAACGAGCGCCTCCGGCGGTTTTTCGTCTGGAGGTTGCAATGGACGTTGTAATCAATCACGAGCAGGAGTTGTTCGTTGTTTCCGCTGGCAAGGGGTATTCAACCCTGGGCTTCGAGCATGTCTTCAAGCAATTGAAGCAACTCGTGGCGCGGCTGAATCTCTCGATCCAGATTCGCGAGGATGAAAAGGGAACCATCGGTCAGTACGCCGATTTTCAGCGCGCCATCAACGAGGCTGCCAAGGCAAATCTCAAGGAGACCTGGTTCAATCTCGACACTCCCGTCAAGGTTCGCCGAATCCTGGAGCAGTACCGCAGGAGCGGCAAGGCGATTCGCCTCTTCTACGGAGATGTGGAGCGGGGCGAAGACTGGCTGGAAGAAAACGACGTGGTGGGAAAAATCGGCCGCTCGTCGGGTACTTTCAAGATCCCCATTCTTCTTCAAAACGGTGAGTCATGGGGTGTCAGCATTCTCGATCACGCGATCGTCAGGCTGATGGATGTGGCAGATCGGAAGGTTCTCTGGGAGCACCCGAAATATCAGGCGCCTCAGTTGCAGATTCTCGCGAAGCGCGTTGGCGACGACCCCTATTCGGTGTTTGTCGACGGCGGTCCTCACGCAAGCTTCAGAACTTTGGCGAAGGCAGCCCAGTGGGTCGCGTTCATGGCCGGTGAGTGCATGGAAGCGCCTCAGTAGTCGAGTATTTCAACCAACCCGGCGGGATCGTCATGCTCCCGTCAGGGGCATGGTGTGACCGTCCTTTTCATCACAAGGAGTTCATCATGCTTAACAAGGTTCAATTGATCGGTTTTCTGGGGGCTGACCCCGAGCTTCGACGCAGCAATGACAGCGATGCCATTGCGCGCGCAAATATCGCCACCAGTGAAAGCTGGAAGAAGGATGGCGAGATGCACGAAAAAACGGAATGGCACCGTGTCGTGTTCTTCGGAAAACTCGCCGAGATTGTGGGCGACTATCTGAAGAAAGGTTCGCTGGTGTATGTCGATGGCCGTCTCCAGACCCGTTCATGGGACAAGGATGGCGAGACTCGCTACACCACCGAAATCGTCGTCGAGAGCATGAAGATGCTCCCCAGCGGCGGTGGCAAGGCCAGGGAAGGTTCTGACGCCAGATCGGTGCCGAAAGGAAACCCCAAGGCGGCACAACCATTCGATGACGGGCCATTCTGATGGCTTCGCGCTCAGGCACTGTTTTTAGCGCCTGACATTACCAACCCCACCGGGGAGTTACCCCGGTCGGGGTGCCTCTATGCCGGTGGGTAATTCACCGGCCCGCGACGGGGCCTTCCCAAGTGCCTCGCGCGGGCATTTCGGCAGGCCCCGTCCGGGCTACTCATGGAGGCAATCATGGAAGCAAAGGAAGTCAAGGCTGCTGCACATGGCCGCTGGGGCGGGATTCTCTCGGCCCTTGCGCCACAGCTTCAACCCGCACTTGATCGAGTCGGTCATCACGTTTCCTGCCCGGTGCACGGCGGCAAGGACGGATACCGTGTGTTTAATGACGTGGATGATTCGGGAGGCGGCGTCTGCAATACCTGTGGCGTCCATCCCGATGGATTTGCCACGCTGATGTGGGTGTCCGGCATGGATTTCAGGGAAGCACTGAAGTCCGTAGCCGAGTACCTGCGTGTCGGCATCATCGCCAGGCCGTTTGGCGGGAGAACCATTTCTCGTCAGACCCGAAAGGGCGAAGATGACGAAAAGGCGCGCCAGGCGCTTAACCGGGTCTGGAACGAGTCGATCGCCCTCTCTCATTCCGATGCTGAACCGGCCAGGTTGTATCTGGCTCGAAGAGGTATCTCGATCCGACAACCGGAAACACTCCGTCTTCACTCATCGCTCGCGTATTTCGAGGACAGAAAGGAGATCGGTACGTTTCCGGCGATGCTGGCCATGGTGCAGGGTCACGGCGGCAACGCCATCACCATTCACCGTACCTACCTGACGGCGGACGGCTACAAGGCCCCCGTCGAGTCACCAAAGAAGCTGATGCGGTATCCCAGTCAGCGGAAGCTGTCGGGCGGAGTCATCCGACTGGTGGAGGCTGGCGCCGTGCTGGCAGTGGCAGAAGGTCTGGAGACGGCTCTCGCGGTCATGGAAGGGACGAAGATGCCGGTCTGGTGCGCGGTCAATGCGTATCTGCTGGAAAACTTTTACCCGCCACCCGGCGTGAGTCAGATCCTGGTCTTCGCCGACAAGGATCGGCCCTCGGCGCAACATCCAAGAGGGCATGGTCAGGAATCCGCCAGGCGGCTGGTACAAAGGCTCTGGGAGCGGGGTATCAAGGCCAGTGCCATTGTTCCTGCGGGTGAGATTCCCGCCGGTCAGAGGTCACTGGACTGGCTCGATGTCCTCAATCGCGATGGCAAGGCAGGTTTTCCTTCCCTGCAATCCGTTGAACATGCCATGCGTCGCGTTGCGTGAAGGCGGTGACGCCATGGACAGGAATGCTGACGTCAGCCCGGTCGATATTGCAACCCTGCCCGGATGCATTGGGTCGGAGATCCCTCGTAACAGGAGGGCATCATGAAATATCAGTACCTGGGACCACAAACCGTCGCAGAACTCGCGGACGGGAAACGGGTGCTTCTCTGCAAGGGATCGGTGCTTCTGGTCCTGATACTCAGCGCACAACTCAAGGCGCTCGTGGAGAAGGGCCTTCTGAAGGAAATCGCATGAATCCGGGGTCCGCCGAAAGGCGGGCTTTCCAGAGCGCATCGCGAGGTGCGCTGCGGAAAGCGAAATTGTCGCTCCCGGGTAATCCAGGGGTGTCATAGGCGGTAGCTGGCCGCTCGAAACAATCAGCAATCAACGACGCTCAGGCAACTGATCGTCATTCACAACCCCGCCGGGGCATTGACCCCGGCGACGGGCTTGGTGCCTTCGGCGGTTTTTTCGTCTGGAGGCAAGCATGTATCACTATGAAGATGGAACGACACGCTGGCGGCGGTTCAATGGATGCGGCGATGTTCGTGCCTGCCGCGCTCCGCGCGGATGGCAAGCCAGTGCCGACTTGATCGACGTTCACCCGGTGACCGGAAAGTATCTCGGTGTATCGGACTGGTGGATCAAGGAAGTCAGGGAGGCCGGTCATGGAAAAGCCTGACTGGAACTCCCTGCTTCAACAGGTACTGACGCTGCCCGGAACGCTGTCAAAGGCGTACTCGGTATTTCACGACTACTCGCTCGGCAACGCAATCCTTGCGGCATTTCAACTGGCGGCGCGTGGTCTTCCTCTCGCCCCTATTGCCAGCTTCAATCGCTGGAAAAATCTGGGCCGAAAGGTCAGGAAAGGCGAGAAGGCCCTTTCTCTCATCATGCCGGTCACGGTCAAGAGAAAGGACAAGGACGAACACACTCAGGAAGAGGTGACGGGTGGTGCTTACATGATCTTTTTGATGAAGCGCAACTGGTTCAGTCTCGACCAGACGGAAGGCGATGTTTTCCAGCCGGAGGTGTGGACGCCGGAGTGGGATAAATCAAGAGCGCTTGTCGTGCTGGATATTCGGGAAGTTCCGTTCGAGATGATCGACGGCAACTGCCAAGGATATGCCAAGCGCGGTGTCCGCGAGGTGGCTGTCAATCCTGTTGCCGCGATGCCATGGAAGACACTTTTCCACGAAGTTGCGCATCACCTGCTTGGCCACACGGCCACGGGTGACGAGACGGGAGTGATGGCCGACGGCCCCACGATGCCGAAATGCATCAAGGAGGCTGAAGCCGAGGCAACGGCCTACCTGTGCTGCGCGACCCTCGGGTTGCCAGGCATGGAGGAAAGCCGGGGCTACATCCAGAGCTGGCTCGATGGGAAGGAATTCCCGGAAAAGTCGGCGCGTCGGGTGTTTTCGGCAGCGGACAAGATTCTCAAGGCGGGTACCCAGGCCTTGAAAGAGGTGGCGATGCGCGATGAGTAATTCGCGTGTCGCCTCCCATGTTCAGGTCTGGCATGGATGGCAGGCAGCACGTTTCTAAAAGATGGAAGTGGCTTCGGCGGCTTCCATATTTACTCCCTCAGGGGCCGTATGCGCCCCCTGGGGATGCGCACGGCCCCATTTCCTGAAAGGCAAATGAAATGGAAATGCGCACCATTGAAATGACCAATGCCGATTTGCTGGCGGTTCTCTGTGGCCCGGCGGGTCGCGCCCTGTCAACACGTCCCCTCTCGGAAATCTTCGGGATCAGGTCGGCACGACAGACAAGCTTCATTGCAGGGGAAGAGCGGACGTCCTACGAGGCGCAGCCGCAAATCGCCGCTGCGAAGGAGCTTTACATCCGGGCAATGCAGGAAGACATGAGCAGGACGGGCATCAATCTGGCCTCGCCCAGTGCGGCGTCGACATTCCTGTGTGGCCGGATCGGAGGCTACGAGCATGAAGTGTTCATGTGCCTGTGGATGGATGCCCGGAACCGGTTGATTGTCGCGGAAGAACTCTTTCGCGGCACGCTGACCCAGACCTCGGTCTACCCGCGGGAGGTGGTCAAGCGAGCGCTGGTGCACAACGCGGCAGCGGTGATACTCGCTCATAACCATCCGAGCGGAGAAGCCGACCAGTCGCGGGCGGACGAAATGCTGACGACTAGCCTCAAGGCCGCGCTTGCACTGGTGGATGTCAAGGTTCTGGACCACTTCATCGTGGCCGGGAACAAGACGCTTTCGTTCGCCGAAAGGGGACTGCTTTGAAAGGCAGCTTCAAGCCCTTCCGGCAGGAACTGGTTCAGGTGGTCGATCTCGACGAGCGCGGGTGGTTCAAGTCGCACGTCGAGAATCAGAACGGCCGAACGGTGTTTTCGTTCTCGAATGAGGACGGAAACACCGGCTGGCCGAGTGAAGACGGTCTGTGGCTTGTCGAGGACGGCTTCATGCGGCACGGGCGCGATACCGGCGGGCTTCTGGAGTATCTGAAGAACGCCGGAATTGCGAAACCGACTGCAACCCTGCGCGTGGAGGGCTGATGGCATGAGAACTTTGCTCTCCACTCGCCGCGCCATGTTCTACCGGCTCGTCCGACAAGCCAACGAACAGTCATCGCAATGGCTGGAGGACGTGCTCAAGGACAAGACGCGGAACAAAGGGCATTTCACCGCAGTTGCTCGCCTGGCCTGCCTGCGAATCCTGGTCTGCCGCGACTACGGCATCAACAGTCCTTCGGGACTGCCGTATCCGCAGCGGAAAAAGGCGGTGCGGGCGGCGCTCGGCATCTGAAGCAATCCTTTCCCAACCGGGGCCACTTCCCGGTTGGGGAGTGGCCTCTCACCATTCTGGAGGTCAACAATGAAACTCGATACAGGCGTCGTTCCGGTGGACGAGCAAACCTACCATGCCGTCGCGACAACTCGCGATCCGCGAACCGACGAGGGCATGGAGGGAACTCCGGCTTGCGATGTCGTCAATCAAAGCCGAATCCGCGCTATCCAGCTTGCCCGGAAATGGGCCGGTGAAGGGTACTGGGGGTCGGTCTACAACCAGAAGACGGGAGAGTGCGTCATTGACTACGCTCCGAAGGGAGATGGACGATGAAACACATACCGACGCCTGGCGCATACCGGGAACTGTTCAAGGCAGGGCTGATCGAGCTTCTGAAAGGAAACCGGTTGTCCGAGCTTCAGCGGAAGGATGCTGAACATTACCTCCGGCTACTGGAGGATCCCAATTACAGATTCGGGATTCTCCAGAGCGGTGGCGGGTATGCGGACTTTTTCAGGAGCTAGGCAGAGTGCCTGTTCCTGCAGGGCCGAAGCATCACCTGCCGGATCGGCATTACCGAGAGCGATGGCCTGAAAACGAAGCAACCATCAGCAGTATTTCAAACCCATGCGGGCCACTCACCCCCGCAAGGGGCGATGGCTCCGCCTTTTTATTGGAGCCTGACAATGTCACAAAACATAATCTCGGTCGATTCTGCCGAACATGCCACCCTCCTGGCCGCACTGCGCTTCTACCAGCAGAACGGCCAGGGCGAACCGTCCAGTCGGTGCGATGCGATTCACGCTATTGCGACGGATGGCGATGTCCGGATATCACTGGATACCACCGGTATCGATGCCCTGTGCGAGCGCATCAATCTGTGCACGCCGGTGCGCTGCGTGATCGGGCTCGAAGGGGGTCTGGTAACCGGCGTCACGGCGAACGTGGAACTCGAATTCGTGGTGCTCGATTACGACGTCGAAGGCTGTGATGACGACGAAGTCATGACGGTCCCTTCCCTTTGGGGAGAAGACAAGGTCGTCGACGTCTATAAGCGTGGTTTCTACGATGCGGATGTGGCGCCCGAGTCGGTAGAGCGACTTCACGCCGCGATCGAGGCGATCATGGACGCGGAGGCCTAGCCATGGGAAACCGGTTTGATGGCTATCGCCGCCTCACGTTTCAATTCAACGATGGCTGGAAAGGGGAAGACGCGCACGAGTTCATCGGAGAATTCGTGATGCTCAAGTGCCGTGTTCGCCCACCCGGTGACCAGGAGGCTTGTTACGACGAAGCCGGGGAGCGCATCTTCACGGTGCGCGCCCCGCGTGGTCTATCCAGTGGCGACATCATCAATGCGCTTCAGGATGTATTCACGACAGCCTGTCGTTGCGAGCATGACTGTTGTGGGCACCTGCAAACCCGTGCCGGCCTGCCGAGGCGCATCAAGCGTCGCGAGTGGGTCGTCGAGGTTCGCTGCTTTCACAACATCTGACCAACCCCCGTGCCTCGGCACGGGGCTTACCCGGACGCACTCGGTGAGTTCGCCCCGGTAAGCCGAATTCTTCCTGTCGGGTAATCCGATGGGGTGATAGGTCGCAGCTGGCGACTTGAAATAAACAGCAATCAGCCGGTTGTCACGGAACACCGTGACGACTTTAACCAACCCTTGCGGGCACTCATCCCCGCAAGGGGAGACGTGTCTCCAGGGGTTTTATCTTTTGGAGACACTCATGAGACTCAAAAGAATTGCCGAAGCAGTCATGTGGCTGCCAGGCTTCGCGCCCGAGGATGATCCCGTTGCTGTTGATGGGTTCGCCGGCCAGGAATGGAAAGGTGAAATTATTGCCTTCCCGTCGAAGGAGGCCAGACAGTCGAGCTTCATGACTTTTTGGCCAGGGTTGAATGCATCCGACTTCGATGGTCTGTCCGGAGAAGTCACCAAGTTCGAGGCCAACTGCAGCGCCATCGTCCTTCTGCGAAAGCTGGAGGATGAGGGCAGGGGGCCGACAACCGAGGAGCGGACCATTCTCAATCGCTACACCGGTTGGGGAGGCCTTCCCTGGGCATTCAATCCGGATCAGGATGAAAGCAACCGCAAGATCCGTGTCGAACGACTCCAGACCTTGCTGGCCGAGGCCGAGTACGAAAGTGCTCGCGCATCGACCAACAGCGCTCACTACACGTCGCTGGAAATCATCCATGCCATGTGGGCAGCGGTCCGCCGCCTGGGTTTTACCGGTGGCCGCATCCTGGAGCCGTCGGCCGGAAATGGCTACTTTCTCGGGGCCATGCCACGGGAGCTAGCAGAAAAGTCGACTGTCACGGCCGTCGAGATCGACCAACTCTCTGCGCGACTGCTCACGTCGCTGTATGGAGACCATGGGGTTCGCGTGGCGAATGAGGGGTTCGAGGTGGCCAAGTTACCGGCCGACTTCTTCGATCTGGTGATCTCGAACGTTCCGTTCGGCAATTACCAGACACCGGAGACCCGTCATGTTCCGTTTCGGGACTTTCTGATCCACGACTACTTTTTTGCGCGTGCGCTTGAAGTGGTCAGGCCGGGAGGTCTCGTTGCATTCATCACGAGTGCCGGAACGCTGGACAAATCCGATACGGCCGCCAGGAAGTATCTGGCGAACCGCGCGCGATTGCTCGGATCCATTCGTCTTCCGCTTCAGGCATTCCAGAAGATCGCCAATACGGAAGTCACGACCGATATCGTCTTTCTTCAGAAATTGAAGGAGGGCGAGGCCGGCAACGGTGACGCCTGGGCAGAGTGGCCGGTAGAAATACCCGGCAGCCATATTGCCAGAGACGCGAAAATTCCCGCGTGGCAGTGGCGTAACGTCCGCGTGTGCAAGTGGTTTGCGGAACGCCCGGAATGGATCGTAGGCAAGCTGACCCTGGCCGAGAATGGCTACGGCAAGGCGAATGCCTGCACCTTCGAGGGTGACATCGGCGCGGCGCTGCTTGAGCGCGTCGCTCTGTTGCCCGAAGGGGTCTATCGAGATGTAGAACAAACGAGGGATCGTTCGGAGGGCTGCGCAGAAGTCCGCGTGCTCGCCGGGAACTTTGTCAAACCGGGTGCTTACAAGCTGGTGGATGGCAAGGTGGCTGTGTCTGAAGGCCACGAGTTGCTGGTGGTTGAAGGCAGGTTGTCGGCCAGGGCGGTTGAACGGATCAGGGGAATGATCGAGATTCGTGATGCGGCCCGCAAGTTGGTGGCAGCACAGGCCAGCACGGACGACGATACTCTGCTGGCGATCTACCGTGTGGTGTTGAATGCGGCCTACGATGCCTTTTCGGCAAAGTGCGGCCATATCCACGCCAAAGCCAACAGGCTGGCGTTTCGGGGCGACCCGGACCTCCCGTTGCTGTTGTCCCTGGAACGGTGGGATGAGGAAACTCAAACCGCCGAAAAGATGGACATCTTCCATCGTCGAACGGTAGGGGCCGCGCGCCAGATCGAGTGTTGCGAAACGCCCGAGGAAGCGCTGATTGCCTCAATCCAGCAGACGGGGAGGGTCAGTGTGGCGAGGATGGAAGCGTTACTTGGGCAACCAGGGTACGAGTTCATTCCCCAGTTGCAAGAGGTGGGAGCCATTTTCCTCAACCCGGATTCGGGAAGCTGGGAGACGGCGGACACCTACCTCGCCGGCAACGTCCGCCAGAAGTTGATGTTTGCCGAAAATGCAGGACGGAAGTTTGCGTCCAACGTGGAAGCGTTAAGGGCTGTCATTCCGGATGATCTGGCGCCGCATGAAATTGGTGCACGGATTGGCTCTGTCTGGATACCGGCAACTGACTACCAGGCATTCCTGGATGAAATCATGGAATGCGAGGGAAACCGCGTCGAGTTCAATGCGACGGCCGGTGCATGGCAGATCGACCCGAACCACGCCGCCCGATGGTCTGTGGCAGCAACGCAGACCTACGGTACGGAGCGGGTTGGGGCGATGACGCTGTTTGAGCAGGCGCTCAATCAGCAGGTGCCGACGGTTACCGATCCAGCGCCGGATGATCGGAGCAAACGGATCGTGAATCAGAAGGAAACGATTGCTGCGCGCGAGAAGCTTCAGGAACTCAGGGAGAAATTCCAGGAGTGGCTGTGGCTTGACGATGAGCGCACACCGCGGCTGGTGCGGCTTTACAACGACCAGTTCAATTGCATTGTGCAGCGTCGCTATGACGGAAAGCATCTGGTGCTCCCTGGCTTTTCGCAGGTATATCGGTTGCATGACCATCAGCGTGACGCCATCTGGCGAGTCGTCTCATGCAAGAGCAATACGCTCCTGGCGCATGTCGTGGGGGCCGGAAAAACCCTCACCATGATCTGTGCCGGCATGGAGTTGAGAAGGCTCGGTGTCGCAGGAAAACCCTGCTACGTCGTGCCCAATCACATGCTTGAGCAGTTTGCGGCCGAGTTCCTGCGCGCCTACCCTGGGGCCAACATCCTCATGGCGAGCAAGGACGATCTGCAAGGGGATAAACGCAGAACCCTTTTGTCCAGAATTGCCACGGGCGACTGGGATGGCGTGCTCATTACGCATTCGTCGTTCGAGCGGATCAAGCTCGGCGATGGGTTCATCGAGGATTTCATCCAGAAGCAAATCGATGAGATTGAGCAGGCCATTCGTGACGCGAACCAGAATCGTGGCAACAGGATCGTCAAGGAGCTTGAGCGGGCGAAGAAGGTCTGGCTGGCGAGGCTGACAAAGCTTGCGGCCAGGGAGAAGAAGGACGACGTGCTGACGTTCGACGAGCTGGGTATTGATTGGCTCTTCGTTGATGAAGCGCATCTGTTCAAGAACCTCTACCGCTTCACCAAAATGACGCGCGTGGCGGGTTTGCCCAACAGCAACTCCGAGCGGGCCTTCGACATGTTTCTAAAAACGCGATGTGTCATGGCCAGGCATCAAGGCCGCGCCGGCGTAGCGTTTGCCACTGGAACGCCTGTGTCTAACAGCATGGCGGAGATGTGGACGATGCAGCGGTATCTGCAACCCGATACGTTGTCGGCGTTCAGACTTCAGCAGTTCGATACCTGGGCAGGCAACTTCGGCGAGTCGGTGACCGCGCTGGAACTGGCGCCCGATGGCCGGGGCTACCGGATGCATACCCGCTTCGCGCGGTTCGTCAATCTTCCAGAACTGATGTCCATGTTCGGGCAGGTGGCGGACATACGCACGGCGGAGATGTTGAAACTCCCGGTACCTCGCGCATTGAAGGAGACGGCCACGGCGAAGCCGACCCCGGAACTGAAAGCCTACGTCCAAACCCTCGTGGAGCGGTCGGAAGCGATCAGGAATGGAACGGTAACGCCTCAGCAGGACAACATGCTGGCGGTGACGGGCGATGGTCGCAAGGCCGCGCTGGACATGCGGCTGATAGATCCGTTCGCCGAGGACTATGAGGGAAGCAAGACCAACCAGTGCGCCGAGAAGGTTTTTGGGGTCTGGAAGGAAACCGCATCAACCAGGGGGACACAGATCGTATTTTGTGATTTGAGCACCCCCGTTGAGGATGGGCGATTCAGCGTCTACCAGGACCTGAGAAGGAAGCTCATCGAGATGGGAGTGCCGGTCGCAGATATTGCCTTTATTCACGACTACGACAGTGACTCCCAAAAGGAGGAACTGTTCAAGGCGGTGCGAGAGGGGCGTGTGCGCGTAGTACTGGGCAGCACGCAAAAGATGGGGGTCGGTACCAACGTCCAAACCCGTCTTGCGGCGCTCCATCATCTGGACGCCCCGTGGCGTCCGTCCGACGTGGAACAGCGGGAAGGTCGCATCATTCGCCAGGGCAACCTGAACGAGGAAGTGCGTATCCATCGCTACGTCACGGAAGGCTCTTTCGATGCGTACATATGGCAGACCCTTGAGACCAAGGCGCGTTTCATCGCCCAGGTCATGCAGGGGAACACCGGAATGCGCAGCGCGGAGGATGTGGAGCTGGCGGCGTTGTCATACGCCGAGGTGAAGGCACTGGCGTCAGGGAATCCCCTGGTGCTGGAAAAGGCGGGTGTGGATACCGAGCTTGCCAAGCTGTCGCTCCTGAAATCTCAATGGGAACAGCAGCAATGGAGAAACAAGTCGGAGCTGGCCGCATTGCCTGGCCGCATCGAGTGTATTCAGCAACGGATCGCCGGCATGGAAGGCGATGTTGCCAACCGTCAGAACGTGACGGGAGACAGCTTCCGCATGCAGATTGACGGTACGTGGTATTCGGACCGTACCGAAGTCACCAGGCAACTGGTGCTGCGGTTCAGCGTCGTGAAGCCGGGCGACACCCGGGTAATCGGGCTGTTTGGCGGATTCCGGATGGCCATTCGCTCGCATGTGAAACGTGACTTTGGCAAGCGTCTTGTGCTCATCGGCAACGTGGAGCATGAGGCCGGGCATACGGACAACCCCAATGGGTTCATTCGTGTTCTCGAAAATCTGATGAACCGAATGGAAGAGCGACTCGCAGAAGATAGCGACTACCTCGCCCGGACGGAGAAGCGGATGAGCGACCTGAAGGCTGAGATTGCAAAGCAGTTTGACAAGGCGGATCGGCTGGCATGGCTGGCCTTCCGTCAGAAAGAAATCGACGCCGCCCTGGATCTATCGAAAGGCGATACGTCGGCGGTGGAAGAGGAAGAAACCTCCGAAACCGTTTGAATCACCCCTTGTGGGGCATCACGCCCCACAAGGGCGTGGTGCCCCATGTTGTAGCGTGGCCGGGTGCTGCGGTAGGCCACCGGTGGTTTCCTGACAACTCAGTTTCGATGGCTCCTTTGCGGCAGAGAACTTGAAAGATTTATTAACACAGTCCAACTAACGAAGCAGTAATAACGGTCTTAGGGACATTCGATGTCTACGCGGATCACGCGCTCGTACTCGAACATGAGCGCCATCCATTTTTGCGGCAGCATTCCCTGCGCCAGGCCGACGATGACTTTCATCACACCGGCGTGGGTCACCAGCACGGCGCGTTCCAGCCCTGCGCCTCGGACTTCGGCGACGAAGGCGTACACCCTTGCCTGCAACTCGGTGACGGATTCGCCCTGCGGCGGCCGGTAGCCCAGCGGATCGGCGGCCCAGCCGTCGAGCGCCTCGCGCTGGATCTGCGCCCACGGTGTCATTTCCCAGTCGCCGAAATGCATCTCCTGCAGGCGCTCGTCGCTCTGCGGCGCCGGGTGCAGTGCCGCCGCCAGTTGCCGGCAGCGCTGCAGCGGGCTGGTGAACAGCGGGCCGTGTGGCGGCAGTTGCGGCCGGATGCGCGCCGCGGCGGCGGCGACGTCGTCCGCCAGCGCCAAGTCGGTGCGGCCGTAGCAGACACTGGCGGCGACCTGCGGCGGCGGGTGGCGGATCAGCCAAAGCTGCACAGCAGCCCCAGGTAGAAGGCCAGCTCGCCGACCTGCTGCGTCGCGCCGAGGCAGTCGCCGGTATAGCCGCCGATGCGGCGCACGAAATAGCGCGCGGCGAGCAGGGTGGTCAGCACTACCGCAGCCAGCGCGACCAGCACGTCGGCCAGCGGTAACAGCAGGCAGGGCAACAGGCCGAACAGCGCTGCGACGGCCAGCTCGCCCGGCGCCATGCGCTGCGCCAGTGGTTTGGCGCGGCTGCTGTCATCGTCGCGCACGTATTCGAGGAAAAAGATCAGCACGGTCGAGGCCAGGCGCGATACGGCGTGGCCGGCAATCAGTGCAAAGGCGAGGAAGGGTGGACCGAAGGCGACATCGATCTCGGTCAGCGCGTTCCACTTGGTCAGCAGCATCAGGCCGACGCCCAGCGTCGCATAGCTGCCGACGCGGGAATCCTTCATGATCGCCAGCACCTGCGCCTTGTCCCAACCGCCGCCGAAGCCGTCGCAGGAATCGGCGAAGCCGTCCTCGTGGAAGGCGCCGGTGGCCAGTATCGTCGCCGCCATGCCGAGCAGCACGGCGACGCCGAGCGGCAGCGTCAGCGCCGCCAGCTCGGTGACGCCGGCGCCGATGCCGCCGATGAGTATGCCGATCAGCGGGAAGTAGCGTGCGGCATGGTCGAGCTGGTCCTGGGCATGGCCGACCCAGGCCGGCACCGGCAGGCGCGTGAAAAAGCGCAGCGCGGCGAAGAAATACTCCAGCTCGCGCTTCATCAGGATTTCTCGCTGACCCCCGCCGACTCGAAGCTCGCCATTTCGTTCATGAAGGCACAGGCGGCGTTGAGCAGTGGCAGGGCCAGCGCCGCGCCGGTGCCTTCGCCCAGCCGCAGGCCGATGTCGAGCAGCGGCTGCGCCTGCAGCCAGTCGAGCTGGCGGCGGTGGCCGGCCTCGTTGGAGCAGTGCGCGAACACGCAGTAGTCGAGCACCGCGGGCGACACCTGCTGCGCCACCAACAACGCACTGGTGACGATGAAGCCGTCGATCAGCAGTGTCATCCGCGCTTCCGCGGCGGCCAGCATGGCGCCGGCCAGCATGGCAATTTCATAGCCACCGAAGCGGGCGAGGACGCGCAGCGCATCGTCGGCAGACGCCTTGCCCGCGGTGGGCCGTTCCGGCCAGATGGACAGCGCCTGCGCCAGCAGTGCGCGCTTGCGCTCCAGCCCGGCGTCGTCGAGTCCGGTGCCGCGCCCCACGCAATCGGCCAACGCCAGGCCGGTGATGCAATGCGTGATCAGCGAGGCGGCGGCGGTGTTGCCGATGCCCATTTCGCCGAAGCCCAGCACGTTGCAGCCGGCGGCGGTGAATTCGCGCACCAGCCGGGCACCGTGATGCATCGCCGTGGCGCACTCGGCCTCGCTCATGGCCGCGCCCTCGAGATAATTCGCCGTGCCGCCAGCGCCGACTTTCGCATCGACCAGCCCGTCGCGCGCACCGAAGTTGTGCGCCACGCCGGCATCGGCCACCACCAGCGTCATGCCGGACTGGCGCGCGAAGACGTTGATCGCGGCGCCGCCGGCGAGGAAATTCTCCACCATCTGCCAGGTGACTTCCTGCGGGAAGGCCGAGACGCCGGCCTTGGCCGCGCCGTGGTCGCCGGCGCAGACCAGCACATAGGGATTGACCAGTTTCGGCGACAGGCTGCGCTGGATCAGGCCGAGTTGCAGGGCCAGGGTTTCGAGGCGGCCGAGCGCGCCGAGGGGCTTGGTCTTCTGGTCGATCTTGTGCTGCAGATCGGCGCTCAGGGCGCGATCCAGCGGGGCAATCTCGAAGCGGGGAAAGGTACGGGGAACTGCGGCAACGGAATGCATCCGATTCATCCTTTTTCAAACGCAACGCGGCCTTGCTTCGCGCGTCCAAACGCGAAACAAAGCCCGCGCCACGGGCTCATGAAAATCATCGGTCGGTCTTCTGGCTCCCGGATCGTCCTTGGGCTGCGCCTTCCCGGGCAATTCGCCCAGTGGCATCGTGCAGCCTTCGTCCCCGGCCACAGCGGCGGGCCCGCCACGGAATGAGGCATCAGCCTGTCACCGTGTTCCCTGGAGGCCAGGCAACACACTGTGCCTCCACCGAATCGCCGCGAATTATGGGGCCAGATCATCCCTTCTGCAATAATCCGCCCATGATCGAACTCATACTTGGCGGCGCCCGTTCGGGCAAGAGCGCGTTGGCAGAACGGCGCGCGGCGGAATCCGGCCTGGCCGTGAGCTACATTGCCACGGCGCAGGCCGGCGACGCGGAAATGGCGCGGCGCATCGCCCACCACCAGTCGCGCCGGCCGCCGCACTGGGCGCTGCTGGAAGAGCCTCTGCACCTTGCCGCGGCGCTGACCGCGCACGCCGCGCCGGACCGCTGCCTGCTGGTGGATTGCCTGACCCTGTGGCTGACCAACCTGCTCTATGCCGGCGCCGCCGCGCGCCAGGCCGAGGCCGGCGAGAAAGTGGATTGCCCGCTGCTGGCCTTCGAGACTTCGGCGCTGCTCGACTGCCTGCCGAACCTGCCCGGCCGCGTGATCCTGGTCAGCAACGAGGTGGGCCTCGGCATCGTGCCGCTGGGCGCCGTGACGCGTCTCTACGTCGACGACGCCGGCCGCCTCAATCAGTCGATCGCCCGCATCGCGCAGCGCGTCAGCTTTGTTGCGGCGGGGCTGCCGCTGGAACTCAAGCATCCAGTTGCTTGACCGGCTTCAAGGATTGCCTGGCGCCGAATGCGAGGCCGCTGTAGCCGCGAATGTCGGCGAGTCGGCTACGGCATTGTTGCCGATCAGGCGGTCGAGCACCTGCCAGTCCAGCGCCGCTTCGGTGGCGTCGGCCAGGCGCTCGAGGTCGGCTTCGCGGCGCAGCGCGAAGTCGGCGTGCACCGGCGCGCTCATGCCGGCCCAGGCCAGCAGGCCGCGCAGGGCTTCCGGGTGGTCGAACAGTCCGTGGCAGTAGCTGCCGATGATTTGCCCGTCGCCCGACTGCGCGCCGTCGGCGCGGCCGTCGGCGAAGCGCAGCGCGGCGTGCTCGAGTGCCGTGCCGCGGGTGACGCCCATGTGGATTTCATAACCGGCCATGGCCGGCGCACCGGGCAGCAGCAGGTTGCCGGTGACGTTGCGCAACTGCTTTTCCGGTTCCAGCGAGGTTTCGGAATCGAGCAGGCCGAGGCCGGGCTGGCTGCCGGGCGGACCTTCGAGTCCGAGCGGGTCGTGCAGGCGCTGGCCCAGCATCTGGAAACCGCCGCAGATGCCGACCAGCTTGCCGCCGTAACGCAGATGACGTTGAATTGCCGCCTCATATCCCTGCTCGCGCAGCCAGTGCAGGTCGGCCTGTACGGCTTTCGAACCGGGCAGCACCAGCAGGTCGCAGGGCGGTATGGCTTGCCCCGGACCGACCCAGTCGAAATCGACTTCGGGATGCAGGCGCAGCGGATCGAGGTCGTTGTGGTTGGAGCAGCGCGGATAGACCACCGCCACTACCTTGAGCCGGGTCGCGGTCTTGGGGATGACTTCGGTGGCGACGGCATCCTCGGCGTCGAGCATCAGGCCGTGCAGGTAGGGCAGCACGCCCAGCACCGGTTTGCCGGTGCGCTGTTCGAGCCAGTCGAGGCCGTTTTGCAGCAGGCCGATGTCGCCGCGAAAGCGGTTGATGACGAAGCCCTTGATGCGCGCCTGTTCGCTCGCCGAGAGCAGGTCGAGGGTGCCGGTCAGGTGCGCGAAGACGCCGCCGCGGTCGATGTCGGCGACCAGGATCACCGGGATGTCGGCGGCTTCGGCGAAGCCCATATTGGCGATGTCGCGGTCGCGCAGATTGATCTCGGCCGGGCTGCCGGCGCCTTCCACCAGCACGCAGTCGAATTCCGCCGCGAGCCGCTGCCAGCTTTCCATCACCGCCCCCATCGCGACGCGCTTGTAGTCGTGGTAGTCGCGAGCATTCAGCGTGTCGATCGCCTTGCCGTGGATGATCACCTGAGCGCGCTGGTCGGTGCTGGGTTTGAGCAGCACCGGATTGAAGTCGATGCGCGGCGCCAGGCCCGCGGCCATGGCCTGCAGCGCCTGGGCGCGGCCGATCTCGCCGCCGTCGGCGGTGACGGCCGAATTCAGCGCCATGTTCTGCGGCTTGAAGGGCGCCACGTTGACGCCGCGGCGCCTGAGGATGCGGCACAGCGCGGCGACCAGCGTGGTCTTGCCGGCGTCGGAGGTGCAGCCCTGCACCATGAGGGCGCGGGCCGGTCGGGATTTGGCTCCGCTCATCGCTAAAATGCAGGGTCTCTCATCGATCAATTATCCCATGCCCCCGCTGTCGGCCCCGCAGTTGTCATCGTTGCTGCCGCCGCTTATCTCGCCGTCCATGCCGCCGTTCCTGCCACTCGTTGCCGCCGCGCTGGCGGGCACTTTCCTCGACCGCCTGCTGGGCGAGCCGCGGCGCTGGCATCCGCTGGTGGGCTTCGGCCGTTGCGCCGACGGGATCGAGCAGGCCTTGCGCCGCGGCGCGCCGGGCCATGCGCTGTTCAATCGCCTGCGCGGCCTGCTCGGCTGGCTGCTGCTGGTGATCCCTGCCGTGCTGGCGGCGGCCTGGCTCGGGCGCCAGGCCTGGGGCTGGCTGGCCGACGTCGCGCTGCTCTACCTCGCGCTCGGTGCGCGCAGCCTGCAGCAGCATGGCGCGCAGGTGGCGAGCGATCTGGCGGTGGGCGATCTGGCGGCGGCGCGCACCCATGTCGGCTGGCTGGTGTCGCGCGACACCTCGGCGCTGGACGAGGAGGGCGTGGCCCGCGCCGCCGTCGAATCGATACTCGAAAACGGCAATGACGCCGTGTTCGGCACCCTGTTCTGGTTCCTGCTGGCCGGCGGCGCCGGCGCGGTGCTGTACCGGCTGGCCAACACGCTGGACGCGATGTGGGGCTACCGCGACCAGCGGCGCCTGTATTTTGGCTGGGCCGCGGCGCGCATCGACGATCTGCTGAATCTGGTTCCGGCGCGCCTGACCGCCCTGACCTACGCCCTGCTCGGCGATACCCGCAATGCATGGTCCTGCTGGCGCCGGCAGGCCGCAAGCTGGAGCAGCCCGAATGCCGGCCCGGTGCTGGCGGCCGGCGCCGGTGCGCTGGCGGTGCGCCTCGGCGGCGCGGCGATTTATCACGGCAAGCTGGAACAGCGGCCAGGAGTCGGCGCCGGCGACACGGCGCAGGGCGGGCATATCCACGCCGCACTGGCGCTGGTGCAGCGCGGCCTGTGGCTGTGGCTGGCCTGCGCCGGCCTGCTGGCGGCGCTTGGCCATGCTTAGCCATGCTTGAGCACGGCGGCCGCCTGTTAGCCGCTGCCGAGCATTACGGCATTGCGCCGGAGCACTGGCTCGACCTGTCCACCGGCGTCGCGCCCTACGCCTATCCGGTGCCGCCGATTCCGGCCGCGGCCTGGCAGCGCCTGCCCGAAGACGAGGACGGACTGGCCGCCATCGCCTGCCGCTGTTACGGCGCGCAACAGGCGCTGCCGCTGCCCGGTTCGCAGGCGGCGATCCAGCTCTTGCCGCGCCTGCGGGCGCCGGGCAGCGCCGTGATGCTGGAGCCGAGCTACGCGGAATACGCCGCGGCCTGGCGCGGCGCAGGGCATACCGTGCGCGCCTGCGCCGCGGACGATCTGCCGCAGGCGGCCGCCACGGCCGATGCCGTGGTCATCGGCAATCCGAACAATCCCGCCGGGCAGCGTTTTTCGCGCCGCAGCCTGCTCGACCTGGCGCGGCAACTCGAAGCGCGCGGCGGCTGGCTGATCGTCGATGAAGCCTTCGCCGATGCCGAGGAAAAATCCGAGTCGCTCGCCGATGTCGCCGGCAGTGCCGCGGCGGCCAATGTCGTGGTGCTGCGCTCGCTGGGCAAGTTCTTCGGCCTGGCCGGCGCCCGCGTCGGTTTTGCGCTTGCCGCCGATGCCATCCTCGCGCCACTGGCCGAAGCAATCGGGCCGTGGGCGGTCGCGCATCCCTCGCGCCACGCGGCGCGTGCGGCGCTGGCGGACGGCGCGTGGCAGGCAGCGCAGCGCGCACGGTTGCAGCGCGACGGCGCGCGCCTGCACGGTCTGCTCGCCGCCGCGGGTCTCGGCGAGTCGAGCGGCACCGCGCTGTTCCGTTACCTGGCCCGCGACGATGCGCGGCAACTGCATGAATTTTTCGCACGGCAGGGCATCCTGCTGCGCCATTTCGCACAACCCGCGGCGGTGCGCGTTGGCCTGCCGGCATGCGAAGCCGACTGGCAGCGTCTCGCTGCGGCCATTGGTCAATGGAGAGTGTGCCGCAGGCACACGGAAAGGAAGTTCAACATGAGCTAACTGACTGTGTACAAGCTACACGGAAGATGAGGGTAGGTCCCTCGAAGTCGGCTTTCAGGAGCGGGCTTCAAACCACCCCAAGCTGCTGCGGTCAAGAGCCGTTGGTGGTGAGCGTTGGGGTCAAAGCGCCGGGGCTGTACCTCGGGCAGGTAAGGATCAGGGAGTCGAACGAAAGTGAACCTTCGATGACGCGTCGTAATCCAAAGAATTGTCGTCAAAACCAGGGGCGTTTCCATCTCCTGGGACAAGCTTGCCGGGCACCTGACTACTGGGCAAGCGGCGACCGGCGTATAGGGGGCGAGAACCTGTTTCGGGCTTCTGTGTGGAACTGCGGGAACCAGTCGTTCCGATGTCAAGGGAGAAGCACAAGTGGCAGCAACCACGAGGCGAGAGTACCGAAGCGGAGCACTGGGACGGACCGACCTGTACGAGCGATGATGGCTGGTAATGCGGCCGGAGCAAAGGGGTCGGATCAAGCCGCTGCGTTTGGCGTCCAACTGGCAACAGGAGGAGGCGGATGAATGCAGCAAAACCATTTGCCATAGACAAATGGCGAGTGTACGAAGCGTATCAGGCGGTCAAAGTCAATGCGGGCGCGGCCGGTGTGGATCGGCAGACTATCGCGGATTTCGAGAAGGATCTGAAGGATAACCTCTACAAGATCTGGAACCGGATGTCCTCGGGAAGCTACTTTCCGCCGCCGGTCAAAGCAGTCGCCATTCCGAAGAAGAATGGCGGGGAACGCATATTGGGTGTTCCGACGGTGGCGGATCGCGTGGCACAGATGGTGGTTAAGCAGGAGATAGAACCTGAAATCGAGGCAGTGTTCTTGCCGGACTCCTATGGCTACCGACCCGGAAGATCGGCGTTGGATGCCGTAGGCGTGACACGGGAGCGCTGCTGGCATTACGACTGGGTTCTGGAGTTCGACATCAAAGGCCTGTTTGACAACATCGACCATGCGCTGCTGCACAAGGCGCTCGATAAGCACGTCAAAAGTGAGTGGGCCATGCTGTACCTCAAACGCTGGCTGACAGCCCCGCTGCAATTGGCAGACGGCACCTTGGTGGAACGTAACCGGGGGACGCCTCAAGGCGGCGTGGTCAGTCCGGTGATGGCCAATTTGTTTCTACACTACACGTTTGATGTCTGGATGACGAAACACTATCCGGACAACCCCTGGTGCCGGTATGCGGATGATGGTCTGGTGCATTGCAGGAGCGAGCAGGAAGCGCAAGCCATCAAGGCGGCGCTCGATGCGAGGTTTGCGCAATGTGGGCTACAGATGCATCCGGAGAAGACCAAAATCGTGTATTGCAAAGACGGTAGTCGCAAAGGGGCGTATCCGACGATTCGGTTCGATTTCCTCGGCTATACCTTTAGGCCAAGGGTGGTGAAGAACAGCAAGCGAAACAGTTTGTTTGTCAGCTTCACTCCGGCGGTTAGTAACAAAGCGATCAAGGCGATGCGAGAAACGATACGCAAACGGAACTACCGCAACCGAACGGACCTGAGTCTGGCCGATATTTCTCGGCTCCATAATCCGATCCTCAGGGGTTGGCTGGAGTACTACGGAAGGTATTGTCGGTCGGCGATGTATCCGGTGTTCAGGCATTTCAACAAAACCCTGGTGGCTTGGGCGATGCGGAAGTACCGGCGGTTGAAACGTCACAAGATACGGGCAAGCAGATTTCTTGAGCAACTTTCCGAGAAACAGCCGCATCTCTTCGTGCACTGGCAGAAAGGAATGGTCGGTGCGTTTGCTTGATGGGAGCGGAGTGAATCGAGAGGTTCACGCTCCGTTCTGTGAGAGGCCGGAGGTGCGATTCCTCCGGCCGACTTGCCATCTGATGCAACGACTGTACGTATCCGTTCCTTGCGCACTGGCATACCATCGCCGCGGTAGCCAGGGACAACCTGTATTTCATTCAGCCGGACCTGGTACAGCGCCACACCCCTCGTATCCTGGATGGCGCTGAGCAGCTTTGTACACATCTGGAAACGGTGCGCGCCAAGTGTGGCAAGTAGGCGTCGAATCCTAGCCCGAACTTTGGTCTAACGGCTCGAAGAATCTCTTTCGCTTCATGCGCGAAACATTCGCCTATTCCTGCGAAGCCTATAGCCGCATTCTGGAGCTTGGCGAAACCTGCTCAGCGCGTAGCAGACTCCTATCAGAACTTGCCGAAGGGCCAACGCCGCCGGACGAGCGTGTTTAGGGGGCTGAATATATCGATATTCTTCGAGAGGCCGTTGCCGCCAGGAATGGATGGAAGCGTATCCTTGAGCGATGTTTTCCTCATCAGTCGATCAATTCGGCATACGGATCAACACCTCAAACTCTTTAATCGGCATGGGTTTGCTAAACAAGTAACCCTGGTACACATGACAGCCATTGCGTTCAAGGAAGTCGCGCTGCTCCTCGTTTTCCACTCCTTCCGCAACTACTTCCATTCCCAGGCTGTTGCCCATGCCAATGATCGTCTGCACGATCACTGCGTCAGTGGGTTTTATGCCGATATTATGCACAAAAGACCGATCGATCTTCAGTTGGTCAAACGGAAGTTGTGTCAAGTAAGACAGCGATGAATAGCCTGTACCAAAATCGTCCATGGAGAATCTCACACCGATCTGCTTCAGTTCGTGCATTTTGGCGATAGTGTCATTGATGTTCTCCAGCACCACGCTTTCGGTCAGTTCGAGCTTGAGCCGGTTCGGGGCGGCACCGGTCTTGATCAGCACCTCGCGCACTTGCTCGACGAAGCCCGGTTGGTGAAACTGGCGCGCGCTCACGTTGACGGCGAGTTGCAGTGCGCATCCCAACGGGCTTGCTTCCCATGCCTTGATCTGGACGCAGGCGGTTTCCAGCACCCATTGCCCGATGGGCAGGATCAACCCGGTATCTTCCGCCAAGGGGATGAATTGCAGCGGCGAGACCAGACCGCGTTCTGGATGCAGCCAGCGCAGCAATGCCTCGGCACCGCTGGGGTGGTTAGCGGCGTTCACCTGTATCTGGTAGAAGAGATTGAATTGCTGCTGAGAAAGTGCGTGGCGCAGGTCGGCTTCAAGTGTGGCACGAGCTTCAAGCGAGGCCTGCATGTCCGGATCGAAGAAGCGCAGGGTGTTGCGGCCAGAGGTCTTGGCTTGGTACATCGCGGTATCAGCGTGCCTGAGCAGGTCATCCATGCCAATCTCGTTGTCACGGAACAAACTGATGCCGATACTGGCGGAGTTGTAGTGTTCAAACCCTTGGAGGTTGAAAGGCTGGTTAAGGGTGGCAAGAACCTTCTCCCCAATACCCCGAGCTTGCGCTACCGCTTGCTGGGTGTCTTCGTTCAGTTCCTCGAGAACGACGACAAACTCGTCGCCACCCAGGCGGGCGACCGTATCGCTGCTGCGCACGCAATCCTGGAGACGTTTGGCGACCTCAATCAGCAGCAGATCACCGATGTTGTGACCCCTGGTATCGTTAAGAGTCTTGAAGTTGTCCAGATCAATGAACAGGATGGCACCATGATTCTTGTGGCGTGTGCTGTGGGTCAGCACCTGCTGCACACGGTCCCGCAACAGGCTCCGGTTGGGCAGGCAGGTCAGGGGATCATAAAAGGCGAGTTGTTCAATATGAGCCGCCTGGACTTTAAGCTCGGTGATGTCCTCCACGGCTACCAGCACTTCTTCTTCTTCTTCTTCTTCTTCTTCTGCAAGCCGTATTCCAGTGATGGTGAGGCGCAGCCATTTTTCGCCTAGCGCGACGTCAATACCGCGCAAGGCCATCCCGCTGGCGAGGACGGTTTGCGCTTGTTGGCGCAGATCGGGTAGCGGCAGGATGTCTCCGAGTTCGCGCCCGGAAACGTCTTCTCCGTTTTTCAGTCTGAACATCTCGCGGAAGGAGCGGTTGACACTCCGCACCTTGAGGGTGTCGTTCACCACGATCAACCCCGCAGGCAGGCTCGCAATGATGTTATCGGCGAAGCGTTTGAGACCGAGGATGGTGCGCCGGTCGGTCTCGATCAGGGCTTTTTGGGCTTCCAGTTCGACGGTTCTCTCTTGCAGGACTTCAATATGATTCTTGAGGCGGGATGACATCTCATTGAAGTCGCTTGCCAGCTCTCCGATTTCGTCTTCCGACAAAACCGGCACCGCCCTTGAGAGGTCTCCCGCGGCTATGGCCCTCGACATCTCCGCGAACATCTTTATTGGTTTGAGAATAATCAGGTGGATATAAATCACGCTCCCCAGCCCGATGACAATGTTCGCCAACAGGAACATCCATAACAGATGGAACTGTGCATCTATCTTTTTGTCGGAATAAGCCTGAAGAAGGGCGATCAATGTGTCTATACGCGTCACATACGCTTCCACGTGATCTTTCAATGTCCGGAGGGTTTCATTGGAAGCCGATGCGGCGAGAACATTCTGAAACAGGGGCTTGATGGTCTTATTCCACTCATCCCCGCGTTTATCAAGGTAGGCGATGAGCTCCGGATCGCCCACACTCTTGAGGTCATACTGCGGGTCCCCGTGCTTAAGCCCATGCAGGATAGCCTCAAAGGTCGTCATCTCCTTGTCAATCAAGGCCCGTACCTTTGGTTCTCTGTGCTCTGTGTATTGCTCCGTCAATATGACAAGTTTGAACAGTCGCATCCGTTCGCTGCCCGCCAGATTGATCGCCACCGCATCCTGTTCAATTTCACCGAGGGCATGGGCTTGCCATGCAAGGAGGATCAGTAAAACGAGTCCCGCCACCAAGGGGGCGATGCTCACTTTCGCGAGCAAGGGAATTCTTTTTAGCATGAGAATCGACCCCGCCCATGTGAGTGCGAGTACGTCCCTGAAAGCAAGGGCAAGGGGCGCGGTAAAGAATCGGAAGGTGAAACGGCCGCTAGCAAAGGAAGCCGCCGCGCGCGTACTGTAAAGACTGTTCGTGGAATGATTTTCGAGATATCGCAGAACGCGGAAGGACTGCACCAGCGCTCGTGCAACTCCGTGAGCAAGCTGACATCGGTCTCGTCGAACTCCAGAAATGCCTTGCACCGAGTGATCTCTTGCGCGTCGATCCTGATCGCCCGAGCCGGCGCGGCGACGGCCTCGCCCGAGCGATTCATAGTTCGGCTCCCGCTATGGGGCCGCAGACGACGAGGGGGACGTCAGGCTTGCTTGCTTGCTTGCTTGCGCAATATTTTTTCCACGATATGCCCCAACCTTTATTTATTCTTGTTCATGTCTTGTGCCAGATTCCAGTGTGTCCTCTTCCGCTGCAGCTCTCTTTCTCACGGGCTCATGCGATTGCACAACGGCGACGTGCCGAAGGTTTCGCAAAACACCCGGTACAAATCCCGCTCTGCCCAGCGCCATTCTTCGCTGACCAGACGAAATCGCACCCGCGCGGTACCGTCTGCGAGGTGGTTATAAAGTAGAACGTTATCGCTACTGCCGCGCAGGTGATCTCCCAAACGCTTGCGCAGATCCCTGGTCGAGCCGATATACACTACGCTGTGCGTCCCCGGCGACGCGCTTTTCTCAAGCCATCCCTCTTTTACCTCACTCATGGGCGAGCCCAAGGCTGCCCGAATTTCGTATACCCCCGGCTGGGACGGAACCGCGGTCCGCAGCGCTTGATGGGTCAATGGTACCAGTGCGGAAAACCCCTCGGTCGCCGCCAGATAATTCATGCGCTGACTGCGACTCCGGCAATCGGGAATCGCCAAGTCGTGCCGGATGTTGGCCACCGTGCGCCGCAACAAGTTAATGCCGTATTCGCGCTCGAGAATGGCAGCGATGGCCTCGTCCGTCAGCGGCTCCCACAATATCCCTTGGAGCATCCATGCCTTTTCCCTTTTTATCACATGATCCACGAAATGACAATGAACTTGCCGCGGCTTCGGGAAAAGCCCGCCCAACGGCACCGCTTCGCCGTTCGGTAGCGCGATGGACAATACACGCACCAACCGGGAGATCCGGCCCGTATCCGCCACCACGGAAAGATTCGACTCCGACCGCAGCCGGGCGGAAATCTCCGCTTGGGTCAGGGGCAAGAGCGCCAAGGCCTGCCCGGAATGCAGATACGCCGCTTGCGATGCCAATACTGCCTGCATCAGTGCGTGGGTGAGCCGGTTCCTGGTGTTGATGAGGCGTAACCTGCGCAATACGCCCGCCAGTTCTGTCGGGAAGTCCAGGCGGGACGTCATGAGGTTCATACCCTCCTCATCGAATCGGTATTCCCGCGCGTAGCTGTCGCGGTAGTAGAGGAACATCAGGCTCCGGTCCCCCGCCTCGCGAACCTCTCCCAGTATCTGGGATGCTTGGTTTTGGGGAATGTCGGCCGCATCATGCGCCACCTGCGTGCCTTCCAATTGACCCACGGTCACCCAAGGGCGCAGAAAGGTAAACCCGGTGGAAGACTCCGTCTGGATCACGAGACGGTCAACAGTCCGCAGCGGCAACTCCAGAAAGCGTGCGAGCACGATTTTACCGAGCAGGCCGGCATCAATTTTATTGTTGTGGTACTGCAATCGCTATGACGTGGCGCGAGTTCAAATTCGAAGTGCAACTCTGATTAACGGATTGGGTGGGCGAGATGCGCTAGCATCCGAGCCCCTCGACCGCCAAGTCAAAGTTGCCCGGAATGAAATACACACATCTCACCCAAGACGAACGGTACCAGATTGCCATCCTTGCCAAAGCCGGACATGACAGAAGCGACATAGCCCGCGTAATGAACCGCCACAAATCGAGCATTGGCCGGCAGATGAAGCGTAATCGCGGAGAGCGCGGCTATCGGCCCAAGCAAGCGCATGAGTTCTCACAGGCCCGCATACGGGCCTGTGAGAACGGCCCTCGCGTTACGGCCGAAACATGGGCCATGGTTGACGCCAAACTTGGCGAGACGTGGAGTCCGGAGCAAGTCTCCGGCTACCTCAAAGTCAATGGACAGACCACCGTCAGCCACGAAAGCATCTACCAGCGTATCTACGCCGACAAGCGAGCCGGTGGCACGCTGCACCGCACCCTGCGCTGCCAGAAGGCCCGGCGAAAGCGTTATGGCGGCCGTGAGCGACGCGGCACCATCCCCAACCAAGTCTCCATCGATTTGCGCCCTGCCATCGTGGCCGAGCGTGGCCGCTTCGGCGATTGGGAGGCGAATCTGGTCATCGGCGCCGGACAGAAGCAGGCGCTGGTCACGATTAACGAGCGCACGTCCCGCTACTCCCTGATCGCGCATGTACCGTTCAAGACCGCGCAAGCTGTTTCGGACGCCATGGTCTCCTTGCTGACGCCTTTTGCAGCCCGTGTTCACACGCTGACGACTGACAACGGCAAGGAGTTTGCCCAGCATGAGCGTATCGCCGAAGAGCTCGACGCAGACTTCTTCTTCGCTCATCCCTATGCTTCCTGGGAACGCGGCGCGAACGAGAATATGAACGGCCTGATTCGCCAGTTCTTTCCAAAGAAGATGTACTTCGATTCCATTACCCCTGACCAAGTCGCCTTCGCCATGCACCGCCTCAATCACCGTCCCAGAAAATGCCTCGGCTTCAAAACGCCTCACGAGGTCTTCATGAAGCAGCTACACTCTCGTCATAACGCTGTTGCACTTCAGACTTGAATTCGCCCAAAAAATTACGGCCCACTACAGGTAGTAGGCTTGGGAGCTAACCGGATAAGCACGGTTCGGCCTAGCGGAACCGGGTTGCGGCGGCCTGAATTATTTCTCCTGAATTCTCTGGCGGGATTCGTGGCGCTCCTGCACTTCGATCGAAAACGCCGTAGTCGAACACGCCAGTAGCCGCCACAAGCCGAATGGTCGCCCCGGCCTGCCACGCACAAAGCCCGAGCAAACCGTCAGTGACGGCTTCCAGTGTTTTAAGGAGATCGCATGAAACGTTCGTGCCTTCTCATTGCGGCGTGCGCACAGATCGAAATCACGCGCGGCCGACCCAGTCAGTAGGCCGTTGGCGTCCCGCCAGCGCCGACTTTCCAGGTATTCTCGAACAGCACGTCCTTGAGCGGAAGCCGCGCACCCCAGCCGGCATCCTCGAACATCGGACGCGGATAGAAGGCCGGCACCCGGCCGATGCACAGGATGGCGACGGGTCGTGCACCCGCCGGTATTCCCAGCAGGGCGGCCAGACTGTCCGGGTCGAAGAAAGACACCCAGCCGAGCCCGACGCCTTCGGCGCGGGCGAGCAGCCACATGTTCTGAATGGCGCAGGCAGCCGAGGCCAGGTCCATTTCCGGCAGGGTGCGGCGGCCGACGATATGCGCTTCCCGCCCCGGCATCAGGCTGACCACCAGCACCTCGGCGCAGTCGAGGATGCCCTCGATCTTCACCTGCAGGAATTCCTCGTTGCGCGAAGGCAGGGCGGCGGCCGTGGCGACGCGCTCGGCGTCCACCTGGGCGTGAATGCAGTTTCGCAGCGTTCGGTCGGTGATACGCAGAAAGCGCCAGGGCTGCATGAAACCCACCGAGGGCGCGAGATGGGCGGCTTCCACCAGTCGCTCCAATAGGCCATCGGGCAGCGGGTCGGGCAGGAAGTGGCGCATGTCGCGCCGCTCCCTAATCACACGCTCGATGGCGGCAATTTCGGTATCGGAGTAACGCGCGGAACTCATTGCAGGGTCACCTGGAAACTTGTTTCAACGCCCTCGTCCCATCCGTCCCAGAGAAAGTCGCCGGCCCTGCCGTCGGCGATCAGGCGCAGCGCGTAGCGCACCTGCTCCTCGTAGAAGCCGCAGAAGGCGCCGATCCGCGCCATGCCGCCGTTCATCTCATGCGCTTCGGCCGGGCAGGGTGCGCCGCAGAAATGGCGGATCGCGCACGTCGAGCAGGGCGCGAACTTATCCACGTCGCGCCCGGTCACCTTGGCGAAGGCGGGGCTGGCGAGGACGTCGTCGATCGAATCGCGGAACAGGTTGCCGCCCTCGAAGGCGGGCAGGCCGATGAATTCGCTACACGGGAAGAGGCCACCGTCGGGCGCCAGTGCGAAGAAAGCGCGGCCGCCGCCGCAGGGTGAGATGTCGCACATAAGCCGCCGAGCCGTGGGTGCCAGGATCGCCAGCAGGATGTTGGCGAAATTGGCCACCACCAGCTTGCGCCCGCTCTCGCAGAAGAGCGCGTGGCTGCGCTCGACGGCGGCGATGAAGTGCGCCGCCAGCGCGTCGTCGGCGGGCTTCACGCTACGCGCACCGGGGAGAGTGCAGCGCACGGCGTTGAGCATGCAGGTCGGCACTTGGCGGGCATGGAACAGTTCGACCAGCGGCACGAGCTGGTCGATATTCTTCGACGTACAGGTGGCAATCACGCTCCAGGCGTCGTAGCCGCGCAGCGCGTCCATCGCGGCCAGCACCTTGTCATGCACGCTCCTGCCGCCGAAGGTCAGGCGCGTGGCGTCGGTGATTTCAGCCAGCGGCCCGTCGAGCGACAGGCCGATGCTGACGCGACGCTCGGTGAGAAAGCGCAGCGTGCTGTCGTCGAGCAGCGTGGCATTGGTCTGTACGCCGAAAACGTAGTCGTCGCCGTAGGCGTCGATGGCGGCGAACAGCGCATCGCGGTTCATCAGCGGCTCGGCGCCGTGGAAGATGATGCGCGGCTTGCGTCCGGCCGGCATGACCGTCGCGAAGTAGGCCTTAAGACGCTCCAGCGCCGCGAGCAGCCGGTCGGCGGTCATGTGTTCGCCGTCGCGCCGCATCGTGCGCGGGATGTAGCAGTAGGTGCAGTCGAGGTTGCAGCGCTCGGTCGGGTTCACATACACGGCCGAGGGTTTGAGTTCGAAGCGCAGGCCGTGCAATTCGCGCGCGAATTCGGTGGCGCGTTCGCGATAGGCGTCGAGCAGCGGCCCGCCGGACAGCGTCTCGGCCAGTCGATCCTTGCGCACCAGCGCCCAGAAGGCGGTGGCTGGGTCGGTCAGCGCGAGGTAGTCGGCATGGCCGATGTCGAGCGGCAGCAGGGACGGGCTACCGCCGCCGTTGACATGGCGGCCGGCGACAGCGCCGGCGCTCATTGGGCCGGCTTCCGGTCCATCAGGATGTAGTGCGACAGGCCGACGCCGTCGGCGTCGCAGCGCTGGCGGCTGGCGATGACGGCGGGCAGGGGTGTCCGCTGGGAAGACGTCTGCGGCGTGGCGGGTTGTGCGACGGTTTTGTCCTGCTGCGGTGCGGTGCTGCTTGTCATGGTCGACATGAAGGCTCTCCTCGGTTCCGGAAAAGAAAAAAGGTTTCGCCGCCACGCTGCCAAGCGCGACGACGAAACCCTTGCCATTGGCTTCTCGAACGTGAATCAGCAGGTCTTCTGGCTTTCGGATCGACCGGATCAGCCGCGCCTTCCCGCCGGAACGTTTCCCGGCAGTGGCCGACCGCCCCATTCTTTGCATATGAGCGGCCCTGCGGCATCCGTCCCCGATTACAGCGGCGGGCCCGCCACGGATTTGCACCGTGTTCCTGGATGCTGATGTCGGTGTGGATTCTCGCCGACAAGATGAGACCCGTCAAGAAATAACGCGCTACCAGAACAGTCGCGCAACACCCTCCGGGTTGGAGGGAAAGTAGCAATGCATGTAGCTCGCCGTGAGCCGATGATGGCGATAGATCGGCTCGCTGCCACGCCCGTTGGGCTTGACCGCCTCGGCCAGGGGCTCGAGCGCGGTCTCGGTGGTCGAGTAATGGAAGGTGTGGCCGGTGAGGCGTCCCTCGGGCAGTTCGGCGGCGAGCATGCCGAGGCCGGCGAGCTTCGCCTGCATCCGCGTCGTTCCGGGCAGCAGGCCGAAAGCGGCATGCGACGCGCCGTCGACGGTGATCAGATTTTCGAAGCAGGCCATCATGCCGCCGCATTCCGCCAACAGCGGCTTGCCGGCATCGACATGCGCGGCGAGGGCGGCGGCCATGGTAGTGTTGGCGGCGATGGTGTCGGCATGCAGCTCCGGATAGCCGCCAGGCAGCCAGACGGCATCGCAGGCGGGAAGACGCGTATCGACCAGCGGCGAGAAGAATATAAGCCGCGCGCCCAGCGCCGCCAGGCATTCGAGATTGGCGGGATAGAGGAAGCAGAAGGCGGCGTCGCGAGCGACGGCGATGGTTTTGCCGGCGAGCTTCGCTTCAAAAGTTGGCGCTGGCGATACGGCGAATTCCGCGGCGGGCGGCAACGCGGCGGCGGGTGTGTCGGCCAGCGCGTCGGCCATGCGCTCGATGCGGGCGTCGAGGTCGGCGATCTCGCCCGCCGGCAGCAGGCCGAGATGGCGCTCCGGCAGCGCGCAGGCGGCATCGCGCGGCAGGTGGCCGGCCCACACGATGTCGGGCGGCAGGGTCTTCTGCACGAGTTCGGCATGGTGCTTGCTGCCGGTGCGGTTGGCGAGCACGTGGGTGATGTTCGCGCCCTCGCCGTAATTTTTAAGACCCCAGGCGACGGCGCCGAAGGAGCCGGCCATGGCGGCGGCATCGATCACCAGCAGGATGGGCAGGCCGAGGCGGCGCGCGAGTTCGGCCGAGTTCGGCGCGCCGTCGTGCAGGCCCATGACGCCTTCGACCAGAATCAGGTCGGCCTCGGCGGCTGCACGATTCAGGCGCCAGCGCGCATCGGCCTCGCCGCACATGCGAAAGTCGATGTTCTCGCAGGGCGCACCGGAGGCCAGGGCGTGGATCTGCGGGTCGAGAAAGTCGGGGCCGCACTTGAAGACCCGGACGCGCCGCCCTTGCCGCACATGCAGCCGCGCCAGCGCGGCCGTGACCGTGGTCTTGCCCTGCCCCGAGGCCGGCGCGGCTATAAGCAATGCTGGACAACTGGATGAACTCACCATTCCATCCCCGGCATGGCCTTCACGCCGGCCTTGAAGGCATGCTTGACCATGGTCATGTCAGTCACGGTGTCGGCCGCCTCGATCAGCGCCGCGGGCGCCGCGCGGCCGGTAACGATGGCGTGCTGCATTGGCGGACGCGCAGCCAGCGCGGCAAGCACCTCGTCGAGCGGCAGCCACTGGTACTTGAAGGCGTAAGTGAGTTCGTCAAGCACGACGAGATTGACGGCGGGATCGCGCAGGTAAGCGGCGGCGACTTCCCATGCGGCGCGGGCGGCGGCGGCATCGCGCGCGGCATCCTGCGTCTCCCAGGTGAAACCTTCGCCCATCACATGCCAACTGATCCCGGGCAGGCGGCCGAGCACCGTCTCCTCGCCGGTGTCTTTGCGCGCCTTGACGAACTGGACGACAGCTACGCGCATGCCGTGGCCGAGCGCGCGCGCGACGACGCCGAAGGCCGCCGAGGACTTGCCCTTGCCGTTGCCGGTGTTGACCAGCAGCACGCCGCGCTCGGTCGCGGCGGCGGCGATCTTGCCATCCACCACGTCCTTCTTGCGCTGCATGCGTACAGCATGGCGCTCGTTGCGTGCGTTGTCGGGGACACTCATGCTTCGGCTTCTTCGACCTCGTCCTCGTCCGCTGCCGCGCCCGGCGGCTCGTCGAGCACGGACTGGATGTAGTCCTCGGGCAGCCGGTACTCGCGCGCGAGTTCCGCAGCGCTCTTGCCGCTGGCCTGTACCGTGGCGATCCAGCCGTTGAGGCCGGTGGACAGCGAGCGGCCGGGCTGCTCACCGGTCTTGGTGTTGCTGCCCGTACCGCCATCGACGTCATACTTGTTGGCATAGCCGCGCGGCGTGACCATGAGGCCATGCTTGACGAAGGTGTTGGAGTTGCCGATCAGTACCGTGGTCAGCATGCCGATGTCGCACTCGGACATTTTCTCCAGCGTGGTGAACTCGATGCGCTGCTTCTTGCGGTAGGCCGACTTGACGATGGCTACCGGCGTGTCGGGGCGGCGATGACGCAGGAACAGGCGCTGCGCCTCGACGATCTGCCGCGTGCGCCGTCCGCTTTTGGGGTTGTAGAGGGCGACGACGAAATCGGACATGGCGGTGGCATCGAGGCGGCGCGCGATCACCGGCCACGGTGTCAGCAGGTCGGACAGCGAAATGGCGCAGAAGTCGTGAGTCAGCGGCGCGCCGACCAGCGCGGCACAAGTATTGAGCGCCGAGGCGCCGGGAATGATTTCCACCTCGATGTCCGAGTCCGGTGTCCAGCCGGCCTGGAACAGGACTTCGAAGGTCGGTCCGGCCATGCCGTAGACACCGGCATCGCCCGACGACACCAGCGCCACCTTCTTCCCCTGGCGGGCGCGGTCGAGCGCCTCGATGGCGCGGTCGAGTTCCTCGGTCATCGACTTCTTGATGACTTCCTTGCCCTCCACCAGGTCGGCGACAAGACGGATGTAGGTGACATAGCCGATGACCGTGTCGGCCTCGGCGATGGCGGCGCGGGCGCGATAGGTCAGGTGTTCGTTGCTGCCCGGGCCGAGGCCGACGAGCATGATCTTGCCGGTTTTCTGTTGGGTCATTGGGGGATCCTTGCAATGGAAACGGTGGCGTTGCGCCCATCGGGGCCGCGCTTCTTGTGCTTTTCGATGATGAGTTGGGTCTTGTCAGCGCCGGCGGCGAGCAGCGCGGCGGCCTCGGACACCGAGGGCGTGCCGGTGTGCTTGCGCACGGTCTCTGATGGATTGTGCACCTCGACAGCGGCGAGTTCAGCCGCCGGATAGAAGCGGATCTGCCAGCCACGCACTTGCGCGAAGCTGAGCAGCCCGGCCTCGTCCGCCTTGAGGTCAATACTGGCGACAGCGGCAACATCGCCCGTGCCGGCGCCGCAGGCGGCCAGCGCTTCGTCTACGGCATGGGCGATGGTTTCGGTCGGCGTGCCGCGATCGCAGCCCAAGCCTAGGGCGATTCTCATGTGTTTGTTGCCGGACGATACACGATGCGTTTGCCGGCGAGCGGCGCGACGAACGCGGATGGCATTTCGCGCGCGCTGATCCACAGCACGGCGCCGAATTCTTCGGGGACCACGTCTTCGAGACGGGAGAAGCGTTGCAGGTTCGCTGGCAGCGGTCCGCTGCGGCCGTTGGCGTGATTGACCCACCAGTCTTCGTTGCCGGCCTCCTGCACCAAGGCGACCGGTTCGTCGTTCACCACGGCGGCGCTGGCTCGAACGACCTCGTCGTGCGTGGCCTCGAAGGTCCAGCCGAGTTCGCGGCCGAGCAGGTCCACCGCCAGCGTCTGACGCGCATCCGATGCGGTGGTCAGCACCGGCGTGGCGCCGAGTGCGGTGGCGAGATGCCCGGCCAGCGCGTTGGCGCCGCCGAGGTGGCCGGAAAGCACGGGAATGGCGAACTTGCCCGCCTCATCGACCACCACCACGGCCGGGTCGGTCTCCTTGTTGTGCAGATGCGGCGCGATCAGGCGCACCACGGCGCCGAGCGAGACGATGGCGACGATGCCATCGAAGGCGGCGAACAGCACCGGCACCTGGTCGCCGACCTTGCCGACATAGGTGTGGGCAGCCCCGGGTGCGGCGATTTCGGCCTCGGCCTTGAATTTGTCCGGGGCAAAAAGCTGGGCGCCGGGCAGCACGGCGACGACCTTGCCGGCCAGCGCGATGCCGTGGCGGGTGATGGAAACGACGGCGATTTTCATGCGGGTGTGCGCTCCTGTTCCCTGGCTTCCTTGCGTTTGCGGCAGCCGCGCCGCAGCTCGCCGCGCACCCGCTTGGGGTTCTGCACCAGCATCAGCGACAGGTAGCTGACCTTCTCGCCCCTGAGGCTGGCGACGTCGCGCACCACGCGCTCGTCGGGCGCGCCGACCTTTTCGATGAAGCAGGTGGTGGCCAGCAAGTCCCGGTGCTCCAGCAACTCGATGACTTCGTCGACCAGTGGCTTCACCTTTAGCAGCACTAGGGTGTCGAACTCGTCGAGCAGCTGATCGATGATGTCGACGCCGTAGGCGGCAGGAATCACGGCGAGGGTCTCATCCTCCTCGGCCAGCGTGATGCCGCTCGCGGCGGCGGCGGCGGCGAAGGAGCTGACCCCCGGTATCGTTTCCACCTCGACCTCGGGCGCCAGTTCGCGCACGACGCGGGCGAGGTGGCCGAAGGTGGCGAAGGTCGAGGCATCGCCCTCGACCAGGAACACGAGGTCGCGCCCCTCGGCGAGCAGCTCGACAGTGCGCGTCGCCGCGCGTGCCCAGGCCTTGGTCAGAATTTCGGCGTCGCGTGTCATCGGGAACACCAGTTCCTCGGCATCCTGAGGCACGGCGATGCCGCCACGCTCGACGATGGACAGCGCGTAGGAATTTTCTTCCGCTTTTTTCACCGGGTAGAGCCAGCGCGCACCGGATTGCAGCACTGCCCAGGCGCGGCGGGTGATGAGTTCCGGGTCGCCGGGGCCGAGCGAGGCGCCGATCAGTTTGCCGTGGGGTTTGCCATGCGTCATGTCGCTTCCTTCGGGGAGGCTTGCTTGATTGCGGTGACTATCCAGACGGGGTTCTGCGCGGCCAGCCGGTGCATGTCGAGGATGGGCTGGGAGCGGCTGGCTTGCAGTTGCACGACATCCCATGTCGCGCCGATGGCGGAGAGCGTGGCCGTGGCGGTGGCGAGATTTTCGATGGTGACGAAGTTCATCACCAGGCGACCCTGCGGTTTGAGGCGGCCGAGGATCAGGCGGATCAGCTCGTCGAGCTCGCCACCGGAGCCGCCGATGAACACGGCGTCCGGGTCCGGCCAGGTGTCGAGATGGGCGGGCGCCTTGCCTTCGACCAGCGTGTAGTTGGTGATGCGAAAGCGGGCCGCGTTGGCGCGGGCGTTGGCGGCGTCGCCTGCGTTCTTTTCGATGGCCCAGATGTGGCCCAGGGGGGCGAGGCGGGCCGCTTCGAGGCCGACCGAGCCGGAGCCGGCGCCGATGTCCCAGACGACGGCGTCCGCCGCCAGACGCAGCTTGGCCAGCGACACGGCGCGCGCTTCCTGCTTGGTGATGAGGCCCTTCTCCGGTGTGCGCTGGATGTATTCGAGGTCTTCCAGGCCGAAGGCCGGCGCGCGCCCAGTGGACGAAAGGGGCGCGCGCTCGATCAGCACCACGTTGGGATCGGGGAACTCCATTGTCGCGGCAGCGGCGGGCGCGAGATCGGGGAACAATTGTTCGTCGGGCAGCAACAGGCGGCTGGCCACCGACAGCCGCACGTCCTCGCCGTAGCCGGCGGTGACGAGAGCGCGCGCCAGCCGCGCGGGGTTGTTGTCGGGGCCGGTGAACAGCGCCACCTGCGGGTGCCGGGCAATGGCTCGCATCGCCTGGTACAGGCCATGTTCGGGCGTGGCGCCGACGTGCCATTCGCCGGCATCGGCGCTGTGGCAGGAAACGATTTTTACGTCCTGCCAGGGCTTCCTGAAGCGGGCGAAGGCCAGTTGCAATGTCGTCGGCGCGGGCAGGATTTCGATCTTCCCGGCACCGAGCTTGCCGGCGAGAAAGCCGGCGATGCCGTGACACAGCGGATCGCCGGTGGCGATCATGGCGACGCGCTGGCCGACCTCCATCGCCGCCTCGATCCACGCCGGCGTCTGCGTCAGCGCGCCCTTCATGTCCTTCAACGTGGTACTTGCCGGTACGTGCTCTCGAATCAGATCCAGCGTGCGGCCGGCACCGATGACAAAGTCGGCGCTGGCGAGACGGCGGCGCGCGGCGTCCGACAGGCCATCCCAGCCGTCGTCGAGGATGCCGATCAGGGCGCAGGTATTCAATGGTTCAGAGGGCTTCATCTTCTTCGACGCGGACGATGAACTCGCCTTCGAAATCGCAGACGAGGATCGCGAGGCGGTAGTCGCCGGGATAGCAGGACTTTAGGCTGCGGATGGCCTTCTTTGCCAGCGCACGGTGGTAGTCGACTGTCAGGCCCAGCAGGGCGAGACGTTCTGCAGCAAAGCGCGCCGTCTCGGCCGCGCGGATTTCCTCGACCAGATCGGGTGGGGCGCCGACTTCCTGCGCTGACTCGGCGAGGATGTCGCGATCGACCTCGGCCTTCCAGGCGTGGGTGACGGCCAGACCCTGGCTCATCTTGGTCAGCTTGCCGACCATGGCGCCGACGGTGATCTCCTGCATTTTCGTGCGGATTGCGGACTGGAAGGCGGCCTTGACGAAGTCGCCCATCTGCACAAAGCAGGACTCGTCGAGTTCGGGCAACTGGCGCATGGCAAATTTTTCGGTGCGCCCGCCGGTGGTGAGGACCACGCGGGTCTGGCCCTGGTTCGCGGCGACATCGATCGCCTGCACTACGCTGGCGCGGAAGGCCGCTGTGGAATAGGGCCGCACGATGCCGGTGGTACCCAGGATGGAGATGCCGCCGAGGATGCCGAGCCGGGCATTGAGCGTCTTTTTCGCCATCTCGTCGCCGCCCGGCACCGAAAGGGTGACTTCGAGGCCGTCGTGCCCGAGCAGCTCGCCGGCCGCCACGCGCACGTTCTCGCGGATGTTGCGGCTGGGCACCGGGTTGATCGCCGGGCTGCCTACTTCTAGACCGAGGCCGGGCTTGGTCACCGTGCCGACGCCGATTCCACCGAGCAGCGCGATCTCGCCGGCACGATGCGGCAACAGGCGCACGTCGGCGGTCATGTGCGCGCCGTGAGTGGCGTCCGGGTCATCGCCCGCGTCCTTGACGATGACGGCGTGGGCAATACGTGCCGCGCCTTCGCCGTCGATGCGGCCGTCCTCCACGGCGAAGGTAACGTCCTTGCCCATCGGCAACCGGCACACCACGCTTTGCGGCACCTCGCCGCAAACCAGCCCCAGTGTCGCCGCGCGCGCCGCCGCCGCCGAGCAGGCGCCGGTGGTGAAGCCAGTGCGGTTGCCGCGGTTGCGCTTGGCGTCGCCCTTGCGAATCCTGGGCACGTCGGCGGAATCGTCGGATTCATCCACGTTTCTGCTCGGCCTCCGCCAAGGCCAGCAGGGCATGAATTGCGGCGACGACCAGCGTCGAACCACCCTTGCGGCCGCGTATCGAGATCCACGGCGTGTCGCTCAGCGTCATCAGCAGTTCCTTCGACTCGGCAGCCGACACGAATCCCACCGGCATGCCGACGACCAGCGCCGGACGCACGCCCTCCTCGCGGATCAGGCGCACCAGTTCGATCAGCGCCGTCGGCGCATTGCCGATGCCGACGATGGCGCCGTCGAGCTTTCCCTCGCGCATTGCCTTGCGCATCGCCTGCACGGCGCGGGTGCTGTTCTCCGCCTTGGCCTGCTCGATGACGTCGGCGTCGGAAATGTAATGGTGCGTACGCATGCCGAAGTACTTGAGGCGCGGCGCCGAGAGGCCGACGCAGATCATCTCGACGTCGGCGACGACCGGCGTGCCTTTTTTGAGTACGGCGGCCAGGCCGGCGGCCAACGCCCGCGGATGGAAGGCGGTGAGGCCGTTGAACTCGAAATCGGCATTGGCGTGGATCATGCGCCGCACCAGCGGCCACTGCTCGACGGTGTAGGCGTGCGGGCCGGCCTCGGCATCGATGATGGCGAAGGAGTCGTGCTCGATGGCGCGGCCGGCGGCGGTGAGCTGTTCGGTGACGATGTTGGCGGTCATGGCTTCAGGCGGGAACGTGGAGGTGGACGTTATCGTGGTGTTGGTGGTGGCGGTGTTCGTGCGCGTGCCCGCAAGCACCGGTGGTCGTGTGGCTGTGGTCGTGCAGGTGTTCGGCCTCGGCGGCTGCGCGATACTTGCAGCCGTCGCATTCGAGCAGACCACCTTCGGGCAGCTCGTGGCCGGCGACCTTGGCATCGAGCAGGTCGAATATGCCCTTGTCGAAACCGAAATGCGTGCCCAGGGCGAAGGCGATGCACGGGTATTGCGTCTTGAGGCGCTCGACCTGGGCCTTGATGCGCTCCATGAGGACGCCGGTGAACAGATACACCGGCACAATGCAGACCTGCGTCATACCCAACCGCGCCTGGCGCTGCACCACGGTTTCCAGCCGCGGCCAGGTGATGCTGGTGAAGGCGAGGTCGACCAGATCATGCTCGTTGTCCTCGAAAATCCAGCGCGCCATCTTCGCCAGTTCGCCGTTGGTGCCGGCATCTGACGACCCCCTGCCGAGCAGGATCATGCCGGTGGTTTGCGGGTCGGGCATGGCCAGCGATTTCATCAGGCGATCAAGCTGACCTTGCAGCACGGCAAGAATTTCGCGCCCCATGCCGAGGTGGCGGGCGACCAAGAATTCGACTTGCGGGTGGCGCGCCCGCACCGCATCCAGGGCCGCCGGCAGTTCCATCTTGACGTGACCGGCGGCGTTGAGAATGAAAGGCAGCACGAGGACGCGCTTCGCGCCCTTGGCGGCGCGGTCCATGCCCTCGGCGAGCAGCACGTCGGCATGTTCGATGAAGCAGACTTCGATGCGCCAGTCGGCGTGTCGCTGGCGCCACTCGGCAGCAAAATGCTGAATTTCCTTGTTGCCTTCCTGGTTGCGCGAGCCGTGGCCGACCAGCAGGAGTGTTGTCGATTCATTCATTGGCGGCGGCCTTGCGAAAACGGTGGGTGAACGTGGGATCGTAAAGCTTCGAACGGGCGAGGTCGGGCCAATCGGCTGCGCCCAGCGTCGGGCTGGCGATGATCATGGCCTGGCTGCCGATCTTCTCGGCCTGGCATTTCCTCTTGATGTCGGCGAGGGTGCCGCGAATGATCTTTTCCGCGCCCGGCCAGCTCGCCTTTTGCACCACGAGGATGGGTGCATTCTCGTCCCAGCCGGCCGCGAGCAGCGCCTTCTGCACTTCATGCAGCAGCGTGATGGAGAGAAAGATGCACAGCGTGGTCTTGTGGGCAGCGAGCGACTCCAGGTCCTCCCCCGGCGGCATCGGCGTACGCCCGGCGACGCGGGTCAGAATCACCGTCTGCGTCACTTCGGGCAGGGTCAGCGTCTCCGCCGCCGCCGCCGCTGCCGCCATGGCCGACGACACCCCCGGCACGACTTGCCACTCGATGCCGGTGGCTGTCAACGGCCGTGTCATTTCGATCAGTGCCCCGTACAAACCGGGATCGCCCGTCTGCAGGCGCACGACGGTCTCGAACCGCCCGCACTGCTCGATCAGCCAGGCCGTCATCTCCTCCAGCGTCATGTCCTTGGAGTCGCGAATGACACAGCCTGATGGAGCGAAACGCATCGCTGCCCGATCAACCAGGGAGCCGGCGAACAGGATGGCGCCGGCCTGGGCGAGCAGATCGCGGCCCTTGACCGTGATCAGGTCCGGATCGCCCGGTCCCGCGCCGACGAACCAGACCCGGCCCGGCACGCCGCCAAACTCAAGCTGCAACGGAGTTGTACAAGCGTTTGTCGACAGCGGCGGAACGCTTGAGGGCGTGCAGGGACTTGGCTCCCGCCAGCACGGCCAGATCGATCAGCGGCTCGGCAATGATGACGAGCAGGTAGGCACCGCCGAAAGAAGCGACATTCGCCAGGTTCTCGGCGCCGAACCCTTGTCCATAGAACGCCCAGAACGCCACCCAGGCGATGATGCCGCCCTGATAGGCCGCCGAGAGCTTGAGCGTCTGGCCGTAGGAAAGGTCGACGTAGGCGGTGTGCGCGGGAATGATCTTTTTCGCCAGCACGCCCATGACGAAGATCGGCGCCAGCAGGGTGGTCAGGTTGATCGCGTACTGAGGCAGGTCGGCGGCGGCGAAGAACAGGCCCTGAACCAGCAGGCCGCCGGCCAGCCCGATGGCCGCCGGCGCCAGGCCGAAAAACAAAAAGAGCGTGGTGCCCAGGATCAGGTGCACTTCCGAGACGCCGACCGGGTAGTGCAAGAACACCTCGAAGAAACAGAAGACCATCAGCGCGGCCAGCGCGCTGCGCGTCAGCAGGGCGCCAAGCCCGTTTTCGCGAACAAAATCGGCGCCCGCCTTGACGGTGGCCCCGGCAGCGACCGCGGCCGTGCCATAACTGAGGATGATTTTTGCGCCGTCGACGACGCCCGGTTCGATATGCATGTTTGAACTCCTTGACAATCCAATTCAACCAATCGTTGGACCCGTGAAGCTCAAGGATTTCTGGCGGAACCATGAGGCGTTCGCCAGCCTTCGCCCGCACCCCGGGGTTCAACGCCAAGTGTTCGGGCCGGTCTTCTGGCTTGCCGTCGATCTTCTCCGAGCCTTCCCATGCCTTGCACAGTGGCGGTTGCGGAGTCGTCAGGCTTACAGCAGCGGGGGCTGCGCCGGAATGACTGGTTGCCCAGCGTCACCGGCTTCCCGTTTCACCCGCCCCAAGTCAATAGGGCAAGGCACCCAAAACGCCGCCATCTTATGCCAAAACTTTCCCGTCGTGTTGGATTGCGGGGAAGGATGCGGGCACCTTCGTGCACCAAGTTGCCGCAGGAATTCACCTACCCACGCTCAAGAAGCGCTTCATAAACGTCGGCGGCACGCTGGATCTTTCGGCAGCGACGCACCCATTCAGGCTCCCGCCATCAGGTCGACAGCGACTTTTTCTCGCGCAGAATCGTTTCGATCTGCTCCGCCGGAACGCCCGGACTGAACAGGAATCCCTGCATTTCGTTGCATTTGAGCAGCCGCAGCAGGTTCGCCTGCGCCTCGGTTTCGACGCCCTCCGCGACCACCCGCAGATTCAGGGAATGGGCCAGGGAAATGATGGTGGAGACGATGCTCAGATCGTCGGAGCTGCTGGTCATGTTCACGACGAACGCCCGGTCGATCTTCAGGGTATTGACCGGCAGCTTGGCGATGTAGCTGAGCGAGGAGTAGCCGGTGCCGAAATCGTCGATTGCGACCTCGATGCCTATTTCCCGAATCGCCCTGAGCTTCTGGATATTGGCCTCTATGTCCTGCATGATCAGGCTCTCGGTAATCTCCAGCTCCAGTTCGACCGCCGCGTCTCCGGCGCCGCTTATTACACTCGCCACTATGCTGACAAAATCTTTCTGCTGCAGCTGGATCGGCGAAACATTGACGGCAATCCGCGGTGCGCGCAGGCCCTTGGCCTGCCATGCCCTGGAATCGGATACCGCCTGCGTCAACGCCCAGCGGCCCGCCTCCAGGATCATCCCGGTTTCTTCGAGCAAAGGAATGAATTTCACCGGCGGCACCAGGCCGGTCTCGGGATCGTTCCAGCGCAGCAACGCCTCGAGCCCGCAAATCTGCCCGCTCATGAGATCGACCTTGGGCTGGTAATGCAACACCAGCTGCTCCTGCTCCAGGGCCCGGCGCAGCTTGTTTTCGAGCGACAGCTTCTCGGCGACGCGGGCATTGAACTCGGGAGCGTAGAACAGGTACTTGTCGCCGGAAAGCTTGGCCTTTTTCAGCGCCGCCTCGGCATTGCGCAAAAGCGTCTCGATGTCCTCGCCGTCGGCCGGGTAGGCCGCTATCCCTGCCCTGGCCGTAATGCGCAGATTCTGCCCGCCAACCAGGAATGGCTGATCCTGTATGTTGGACAAAATACTCCCCAGGAGATGGGCGATGTCCTGGTCTTCATCGCCTCCCCGCGTGGCGATGCTGAAATTATCAGCCGAAGACCTGGCCAGGATATACGTTTCATCGAGCATCTCTTTTAGCCGCGTTGCAATCTGACGCAGCAAGTCATCCCCGGCCTGCCGGCCGAAAGTATCATTGACGCCGCTGAAGCGATCAAGGTCAAGCAGGATCACGGAAAACGTCTTTTCCTCCTTGCGCATGGCATGGATTTGTTGACCTGCCCGATCCAAAAACAGCGTACGGTTCGACAGGCCGGTAATCGCATCGAAAAATGCCAGATAGTTGAGGCGTTCCTCTTTTTCGAGGTGATCCAGGGCGAATGAAACATCGCCGGCCATCTCGCTCAGCAGCCGCATTTCCTCGTCATCGAAAACACCGGTTTCCGGCGCATAGAGCACGAACACGCCGACCGGCCGGCTTTCCACGACGAGCGGGAACACCGCCAGGGAACGATAGCCGCGCATCAACGCTTGCTTGTCCAAATTCCCGATGCGATCGTCCGCGGCGATGTCGTTGCAGATCACCGGCTTCGCCTGGGTTATTGCCTCCGCCGTCAGGTAACAGTTTCCGGGAGCACCCTCTACGACGGTCAAATTGACCTGATCCAGATATCCGTCTTCATGACCTGCCCTGGCGACCGGTGTAACCTGTTGCGTGTCTGCATCAAACGTGCCGATCCAGGCGAACACGAACTTGCCGTGCTCCACCGCGATGCGGCATGCCTCCTCGAAAAGTTGCTGCCGATCGCGGATGCGCACGATGGCCGTGTTGATGCCGCTGAGCACACTAAAAATCCGGTTGAGGCGCGCGATCCTCGCTTCGTTCTCCTTGCGCCGGGTGATATCGAAAAAGGTGGCTATTGCACCTATCACCGCATCGTCAGTCACGATGGGGTGTGACCAGTATTCAACCGGAATCGCAACACCGTCCCTACGCCAAAATACCTCATCGGAAACATTGATTGATTGATGGTCCTGATAAGCGCGATACATTCTGCATTCGCTTGCTGGATATGGACTGCCGTCGGCATGAGAATGATGGATGAGTTCGTGTATGTGTTTGCCAAGCAGTTCATTGACGTCCTGGTAACCCAGTATTTGCAAGAAGGCCCGATTGACGAAGGTGCAGTAGCCATTGGTGTCCACCCCATAAGCACCTTCAACCATTGAATTGAGCAGGCGATGCAAGCTTTCGCGAGAATCACGCAATGCCTCTTCCGCATGCTTGCGCTCGGTGACGTCGCGGGTGATCGCCAGCATTTGCGGGTGGCCATTCTGCTGCTCGGGAAGCGGCACGGCGTGGGTGTCCAGCCAGAGGTGCGCGCCCTTCAACCCGGCAATCTCAAACTCGAAGGCCGCGCTCTTTCCGTCCAGCACGCTGGCTTCAAAGGCGCGATAGGCCTCGCGCTGCGCGAGAACCACAAACTCGGCAATCTTGCCCCCCAGAACCTGCTCGAGACTGTCCGCCTCGAGCATGGCGAGTCCCGCAGCATTCATCTGCACGATCCGCCCCTCCACGTCCACGATTTTCACGCACTCCGGTTCCGCCTCGATGATGGTGCGCAAACGCGCCTCGCTCGCGCGCAATGCTGCAGTGCGCTCCTCCACCAATTGCTCCAGGCCCTCGTGCAGCCGGGCGCGCTCCAGCGCGATGCCCACCTGGTGCCCGACTCCATAAAGTATTTCCAGCTCACCGTCCTTGAACAGACCCTGATCCTCGCCCACCAGATTCATGATCCCCAACATGCGCTCGCCGATCCACAAGGGCACACTGGCGTGGTAGCGCAAGCCATTCGTATCGCCCGTGGCAGCCTGCAAGCGCTCGCACTCCAGGATATTCGTGACGTGATCCAGCTCGCCCGCGAGAAAGCGCCGCCGGCATTCGCAGATACCCTCCATTGCGCCTGCCGTCAGCAATGCCGGCGGCAGATTGCGCGCCGCCGCAGTCCGGAAGGCGCCGTCCTCCCACAGGGAAATCCATCCCGCCCTCACCCCCGGCAACTCCTGCGCATGCTCCAGCGCCTTCTCGCACACCTCCCGCTCGCTCACCGCGCGGTTCAGCCCTTCCGCGACGTGGTAGAGGCCGGTCAGGGAGCGGTTCGATTCGGCCAGGTCGCGCTGGCGCGCCCTGAGCTCCTCGCTGATGTGTACCGCCTCTTCATAGACGGAGATCAGCAGATCCACGATCTGCTGCCGTTCGGCGGTGATGAAATGTTTTTGTCCGCCGAGATGGATTTCCATTCCCATCTGCATCTTCTGGCTCTTGCGCATTTCCTGGTTCATCAGCAGGTAATCGACGCGGGCGAGCAGGTATTTCTCCTCGTAGGGCTTGCGGATGAAGTTGTCGGCGCCGCACTCCAGCCCCTGCATGATGTCCATGACGTCCGACAGGGTAGTCACCAGGATGACCGGAGTCTCCCGCAAGGCCTCGTCGGACTTGATCGCCTTGCACAGTTCATAGCCGTTCATCTCGGGCATCACGATGTCGCTGATCACCAGCGCCGGCTTGCGCCGCTGGACCGCCGCCAGGGCTTGCTTGCCGTCGGGCGCAGTCACCACCGCATAGCCGTGCTTCTCGAGCAGGTACCGCAGTTTTTCCGCCTGGGTCGGACTGTCCTCGGCGATGAGGATTTCGATGCCGTTGCTCCGGGTCTTTCTGGAATTCATGGATTACGCTCCTTTTTTGCTTCGGCGGTTCGCCAGATTCGTCAGCACTGCGGCGATTTTCTCCGGCGGCAGCACCAGCATCGCCGCGTCGAGCCTGATGGCTTCGCCCGGCATGCCATGGACCACGGAGCTGTCCTTGTCCTGGGCAAAGGTAACCGCGCCCTTTTCTTTCAATTGCCGCAACTCCTCGGCGCCGTCGCGTCCCATGCCGGTGAGCAGGCCGGCAACGGCATCGCCGCCGTAAACCTCGGCGATCGAGCGAAACAAACAGGAAACGGAAGGACGCAGCCCATTCTCGGGTGCGTCCTGGGTCAGGGCAATCTTTCCTCCGTGCGCCACCTTCATCTGGAATTCGTCGGGAGCCACATAAACGTGGCCGGGCAAGACGGGTTCGCCATGCGTGGCGACATGGACGGGCAGGCCGGACGACTGCGCCAGCCACTCGACGAAGCCTCGCGTAAAGCCGGGCGCCATGTGCTGCACGATCACCAGCGGCGCCGGAAAATCCTTTGGCAATCCCGCCAAAATGGTGTGCAATACCGGCGGCCCGCCGGTCGAGGCACCGAGGGCGACAATCCGCACCTGCGCCGGCTCGCGCGCAGGTCCCATCTCCGCAGAGCGCGGGGCCGCTTCCGTGCGCCGCGCTCTCGGCCAGCGTCGCACCACCTTCACCTCCGACATCAGCTTCACCGTCTGCACCAATTCGCGGGCCGTGGCCTCGTGGTCCGGATGACCGATGCCCGCCGGGCGACGCAGCACCGCCAGCGCACCCGCCTCCATCGCATCGAATGTGGTCGTTACCTCCCGGGGATCCTCGCTGCCGCTGACGACAATGATGGGCGTCGGCTCCGTTTCCATGATCCGGCGCGTGGCTTCCACGCCATTCAGTTTCGGCATGTGAATGTCCATCGTGATCACATCGGGCCGATGGCGACGCACGGCTTCGAGCGCCGCCTCGCCGTCCTGCGCCGTGCCGGCGATCCGGATGCCGGGATCCGCGCTGAGAATGTGAATGAGGAATTCACGCACCACCGGCGAATCTTCCACTACCAGGACGTTGATCATGGCAATGGCCTCATGGTGTTTTCCGGAGCGGTGATCCGCGCAATTTTTCGTCCACGTTCATCCCGGGGGTCGCCGGTTGGTCGAGCGCCGGTTCGTAGCGTATTACGAGGTTTCTGCCGCGTCGTTTGGCCGCATACATCGCCGCGTCGGCAGCCGCGACCAGCGCCTGCGCGTTATTCGCGTGCGCCGGCCAGGATGCGACCCCGATGCTGACGGTAATGCGTAGCGGTGCGCCGGCATCGAACGGCTGTGCCGCCACCGTCGCGCGCAGGCGCTCGGCGAAACTGGCGGCGGCGTCAAGATCGGCCTCCGGCAGGATGACGGCGATCTCCTCGCCGCCGTAGCGGCACACGCGATCCATGGCGCGCGCTTGGCGGCCCAGCAGTTCGCTCAGTCCCTTGAGAATGGCATCCCCCGCCAGGTGTCCGTGTGTGTCATTGACGCGCTTGAAGTCGTCGATGTCGAGCAGCAGCAGCGAGAGCGACCGTTTGAAGCGTTGCGCGCGTGCGAGCTCGTCTCCGAGCAGCACGTAGAAGGTATGGTGGTTGTAGAGTCCGGTGAGGCCGTCGTGCGTGGCGAGCTGCTTGAGCGCAGCCTGGTCCGCTTCGAGACGCCCGGCCATCGTGTTGAAGGCCGCGGCCAGCTCGCCCAGTTCGTCATTGCGATGGATGACCACCCGGTGCGACAGTTTGCCTTCCGCCAGACGCGCCGCGCCCTGTCGCAAGGTGTCCACCGGATTGGTGACGGAACGCGCCAACGCCACGCCGGTGAACAGGGACGCCGCAGCGGTCACCGCGAAGGCGGCAAAGACCGCCCATAGGGCGCGGGTGTGGCTGACGCGGATCTGTGCGAGATTCCGTTCGATCACTTGGTGGAATTGACCGTGCGCCTCATCGAGCGCGGACATGGCCCGCTCGATGTGCGTATCGAACCGCCTCATGTCGCGTGCCGCCGCCGCGTTACCCACCGGATCGGGCAGGTGCAGCAACTGTTCGCCCAGGCGTTGTGCCTGTGCCCATTCCGCGCGCGCGGACCCGACCAACGCGCGCTCCTCCGCCAGCGTGAAGCGCTCGGAGGAAATCTCCTCGAAAGTCCGCTCCACCCGTTGGCGCAGTTGCACGAACTGCCGGCGCTCATCCGGATCGCCGTGGATCAGGTAGCGGTTGATCGGCATGGTGGCTTGAAGCAGCAGCATCTGCATGCGTATCACGGGTTCCATTTCCTCGGTGAGTTCGCGCACGATGCCTTCAAGCGGCGCCGTCAGTCGCAGCAGCAGGTAGAACTGGCCGACGACTACAACCACCAGAAACGGCAGCAGCACGGCGCCCAGGCCCAAGGCGAAGCGGGTACGCAGAGAAACCGAAACGAACTTCATAACAGCCTCCGGATCACTTCCAGCAGGTTGCTCTGGTCGAAGCTGCTCTTGACGATATAGGCATTGGCGCCGACGTCGATGCCGCGCTCGCGATGCTCGCGCGAATCGAGCGCCGTGACCAGCACGATCGGCAGTTCCGCGAGCTGCTTGTCGGAACGCACTTTTGCCGTCAGGTCGAAACCGTCCATGCGCGGCATTTCCACATCGGAGACAACGAGGTCGAACGCCGCGGTCTTGAGCGCCGTATAGGCGTCAATCCCGTCCACGGCGGTGGTGACGGCGTAACCCGCCGACTCCAGGATGTTCTTGAGCAGCGCGCGGGAGGTGATCGAGTCCTCCACCACCAGGATGGACCGCATCCTTGTTTCCGCGGACGGCACGGGCATGCCGGCCGCACGCGGCGGCGCCGTTGCAAGCCTCACGGCCGATTTCATCAAATCGGGCACGTTCAGCACGGGCACTACCTGTCCCGTCCCCAGCACGCTCGCGCCGGCGACGTTGCGCACGCGCGCGAGCTGCGGGCCGAGCGGTTTTACCAGCACTTCCTGTTCCCCAAGAACCTCGTCCACCTGAAACGCGATGCGCGCGAGCCCCAGGCCGAGCACGATGGCCGTGTTGCTGGCAGACTGTTCCGCCGTGGCTTTCGCTGGCAGCCCCAGCACGTCGCCAAGCCGTGCCAGGGAGACCACCTGTCCGTCGAGGGAAATCGCTTCCCGGTTTTCCACGGTCCGGATGTCCGTGTCCGCCACGCGCACCACGCGCTCGACGCTGACCGCGGGGATAACGAAAAACTGCCCGCCGGCGCCGACGAGGACGCCGCGGAAATTGGCCAGTGACAGCGGCAGGACGATCCGGAAAGTCGTGCCGACAGCGGGGTGCGACTCGATCGTAACGGCGCCGCCCAGCCGCTCGACTTTTTCGCGCACGATGGCAAGCCCCAGCCCCCGCCCCGAGACGTCGGTGATGATCGGGCTGGTGGAAATTCCGGACTGAAAGGCGAACATCAAGGCCTCGTGCTCGCCGAGCCGAGCCGCCTCTTCGGCGGATACCAGGCCGAGTTTGAGGGCCGCCGCCTTGACCTGCCCGGCGTCAATGCCGGCGCCGTCATCGGCGACGAGCACCTCGACCTTGCCGCTGTCCTGCTGCGAAATCGCCAGCGTGATCGTGCCGCGCGGAGGTTTTTGTTTCCGCTCGCGCACCGCCGGGATTTCAATGCCATGATCGATGCAGTTGCGGATCATGTGAATCAGCGCATCCTTCATTTCTTCGAGAATGCGCCGGTCGATCTCGAGTTCGCCGCCATGGATCGCCAGTTCCACGAGTTTGCCCTGATCGCGTGCAAGCTCGCGCACGAATCGCGGAAAGACTTCGAGCAGCGAGGAAAACGGCAGCAGATGCATTTCCTTCACGTCGAGCAAGAGGCCGTCCACCATTCCGGCCAGTGCGCGATGATCGTGCTCGGCGGACTTGCCCAGCCGGGCCAACCGGGCCTCGAGCGTTTTCGCGAAAAGACTCTCCGCATCCAGGTAGTCGAACAGCCGCGCAAATGCCTGCTGCATCTTGGCGGTTCCGTTTTCCCTGCCGGCGTGTGCCGCCGAACGCTCCATCGCCCGCAGGGCCGGCCGGATGCCGGCCCATTGCTTTTTCCAGTCCGCGAGCATCGCGCTTGTCTCGCGCAGTTCCCTGACGCGCTGGCCCGCCGCCAGGCGCGGCACAAGCAGTTCCTCGCTCTGCCGCATCACCGAGTTGAGCTTGGTCACGGATATTCTGACCGTTTCGGACAGAAGGCCGGGAGCCGCGGGCGCAATCCGCATGTCGGCAGCCGCAACGGACTGGGGCGGCGCACTCTCCGCTTGTGCCGGGATAACCGGCGGTGGCGGATCCTCGCGCACGGACGCCGGGGCCCTGAGTGCATCTTCGAGCCGGCGTATCAGCGGCACGGTCGCCGGTTTTGTCGTCGGATCCGCGGCAAGGAGCAGGTTGAGAGTATCCGCCGCCTGGTGCAAGAGGTCGCAGAGCGCCGGCGAGACGGCGATCTCCTTGCGCTTCAACGCGGCAAATACGCTCTCCAGTGCCTGGCACACCGACTCGATCTCCGTAAGATTCACGGCCCGGGCAGCGCCCTTCAGGCTGTGCGTCTCGCGAAAGATTTTCTCGACGATGTCTGCCTGCTTCCCGCCCGCCGGCGCTTTCTCGAGTTCCAGGAGGCCCGTGGATAGCGCCCTGAGGTGTTCGTCCGCCTCGACCCGGAAGGTCGCGAGAAGTTTTATCAGGAAGTTGTCGTGGGCCATGCTTTCGTTCCGCCCGCCGGATCAGGCGGCCCGGCTCCCGATCAGGGAACCGAGTCGCTGCCCCAGTTCATGCAGTTGCTGGGCGGCGACTTCCGCCTGTTTGGCGCCGGCGACGTTCTGCATGCTGGCCTGCTTGATGTTGTCCATCGCCAGCGCCACCTGATCCATGCCCACCATCTGTTGCTGGCTCGAC